>CAZVSC010000110.1:0-1609 GCA_964629325.1 uncultured Enterobacteriaceae bacterium | reverse complement strand
AAAGCAGTCGTATGAAAAATGCCGTCCAGCTCATTACCTATGTCGATCGCCTGGGCGGCGGTAACCTGCACACGCTGCAAGGGCTGCTGACCGGCCCGCTCAACGGCCTGTTTGGCGGCGTCCATCTGCTGCCGTTCTTTGATCCCATTGACGGGGCCGATGCCGGCTTTGACCCGGTGGATCACACTATCGTGGATCCCCGGCTTGGCGACTGGTCCGACATCAAGGCCCTGTCCGGCGATATTGAAGTGATGGCCGACCTCATCGCCAACCATATTTCCCGCCAGTCGCCGCAGGCACAGGACTACCTGGCCAACGGTAGCGCATCAAACTGGAACGGCCTGCTGCTGACCCGCGATGCGGTGTTTCCGGATGACGTCAGTGACGAGGCCCTGGCCGCCATCTACCGGCCAAGACCCGGATTACCCTTTACCGAAACCACGCTGGGCAGCGGCGAGACCGTCCAGTTGTGGACGACCTTCACCCCGGACCAGGTGGATATTGATGTCACACACCCGCTGGGCAAGGCCTACCTGGATGGCATCCTGCAAACCTTTGCTGACAACGGTGTCGGCATGGTGCGCCTGGATGCGGTGGGCTACACCATCAAGAAACCGGGCACGACCTGCTTCATGCTGCCGGAAACCTTTGACTATATCGATGCCCTGTCGGCACAGGTGCGCAGCCTGGGCATGGAAGTGCTGGTGGAAATCCATTCCTACTATAAACAACAGATTGCCATCGCCGAAAAGGTGGACTGGGTCTACGACTTCGCCCTGCCCCCGCTGGTACTGCATGCCATTGCCTTCAACACGGCAGCGCCGTTGAAACACTGGCTGGATGTGCGCCCGACCAATGCCATTACGGTCCTGGATACCCACGACGGCATTGGTGTCATCGATATCGGCCCCAGTGGCGACAAACCCGGCCTGGTGCCTGCCGAGGAACTCGATGCCCTGGTGGAATGGATGCATGACAACAGCGGCGGCCAGAGCCGCCAGGCCACCGGCGCGGCCGCCGCCAACCTGGACCTGTACCAGGTCAACTGCACCTACTATGACGCCCTGGGCCGGGATGATGACAAATACTTGCTGGCCCGGGCCATCCAGTTTTTCACCCCGGGCATTCCCCAGGTCTACTACGTGGGCCTGCTGGCCGGGGAAAATGACATGGCATTGCTGGCGAGCACCAGCGTGGGCCGCGATATCAACCGCCACTATTATAGTGAGAGCGAAGTCACCGTGGCACTGGACAAACCGGTCGTGAAACAGCTGTGCGACCTGATCCGCCTGCGCAACAACCACGCCGCTTTCCACGGCACCTTCAGCCTGCCGGCCTGTGGTGATGACCAGTTGATTCTGCGCTGGGACAACGGGTCAGATTTCGCCGAGCTGCTCGTGGATTTCACGACCGCAAGCCACACCCTGAAAGTATCTCCTGCATGACAAATCCTCATAATCCGCAATTGCCGGAGATTGCTTCGCAATTTCCGGCCTACACTATGCCTCACGTATACTGGAATTGACGCGCAATGCCGGACCTCCATCCTTCACCGTAGGCCGGAAATGGCCCAAAGGGCCATCTCCGGCAGGTCAATAACTACCGTTTG
>CAZVSC010000109.1:0-1678 GCA_964629325.1 uncultured Enterobacteriaceae bacterium | reverse complement strand
AAAAGTCACTGTCCCCGTAAATCGCAGCTCATCGGCTGGCTACGAGGCTCTGCCCGGGCACAGGGCCGCCAGCGCTGCCAGGGGGGCCACCGCTACCGCGGATGTCACCAGTGGAGACCAGCTTGACCCACAGCGCGTCGTTGCCTTTGTAGTACGAGGTGGACTCGGCCATGCGTAGCGCTTCCAGGCTGCTTTGTTGCGTGCCCGAGTCTGCAGTGGTGAATCCCGGCAGTTCAAACATCACCCACGAACCGGCATCCATCTCAGTCAGACTGATGCTCACGGATTCTCTTTCGGTGCTTACCTTGTACTGCGTACCGGCGCGCACATTGGTAGCGCCATTGGCGGTAAATTCATTACCATTGCGGCTGAGCACAACTGGGATTGCAGGTGGACGGATCCCCCTGATGCGACCACCCCCTGGCGCAATTTCAAAGGCAGCATCAGCACCGCGCCCGAAGCCCAAAGGACCCCCGCCGCCGCCGACATTCATACGCCCGATATCGCCCGTACACACATAAGCGTGCCAGGTGGGCCTGGCCTCACAGGCCTCATCGGGGTCGATGCCTGTTTCATTGATGATGTAGGAACTGGGGATACCGGTGATGGTGCCGTCCTTGTCGTTGAACACCGAGGTCAGGTAAACCGCATTGCCATAATCATCGTTGCTCCAGCGGTTGTTGATCGGCGGGTAATACACCGGCTTGGCATCGATGAATGTGGAGCGCTGCACCGTATTGTTGGAACTCATGCCGAAGCTGGTAAACAGCAGATAGGAAATCGCCCCTGTCTTGCGGGTGTCGTTATCCAGGTAATTCACGAAGGTGTTATTGTCCAGTTCATGGTGGGAGTCGTAGAACTCGTAGCCGCGGATCGGAAAATCCGCGACAGCGGGTTGCGGCAGGCTGCGCCCGTAGGCCAGTTCGGCTGGCGCGCTGGGGTTGCCGATATTCCCGGATTCGCCCACGAACAACGAGTCAACCACCCGTGACGTATAAAGGGATGAGCCACCGCCAGTGGCATGGGTGAAGCCAATGCCGTTGTCTGCCATCTTCAGGTTCTTGTAAAGGTGCAACTGTCCCCTTGCCCAGATACCGCTGTTGCGGTTCTTATAGGCGGTGAAATCCTCAACCACGGACTCCACTTGGGGGCTGTCCGGGTCAGCAGGATCGGCAAGGGCTATATACCCGCCTACGGCAAAATGACCATCGGCCCGTGGGGCGCGGTCACCCATGAAAGCATCAAAATTGGAATGGGCGACATTGCCCTTGAACTCGCGGAATTTCGTCCGGCGCGGCCAGGTGTTCAGGCTGTCCTCCGAGCCTTCGAACGCACCAGTTGGATGTACTGGGAAGGCAAACCAGAAACCTGTCGAATCTGACCCTGCGGCCACGTTGTCACGGTAGGTGTTCTCCGGATTTGTGATCCAGAAAGACGAGGCCGTGTTGTCAGAAGGAATCAGGATTTCCGGCGAATCCTGCCCGGTGGTTTTGAAATTCAAACCGTCCGGGGATGCCCCGAACGGCCCCAGGTTGGTCGGATCGCAGGGCAGGCTCGTGTGGCACTTGGTCTGGATGGCCAGGTTGCGGATGTACTCGTTGCCGGACTCGATGCCGTCTTCCATGAAGAAGCAGTGACCCACGGTGTTGTAAGTCACGTTGTTTTCCACCCGCAGGTC
>CAZVSC010000108.1:0-2169 GCA_964629325.1 uncultured Enterobacteriaceae bacterium | reverse complement strand
CTTTAGCCGCGCACCCGCATGCAGTACACTCAGCGCTGAAAACAAAAACAGCAAAGGGGAATCACCATGGCTGATGACGTCATCGAGGAACTCGAGACACCCAAAACCCTGGACAGCATCATGGAAAACCTGAACCGGCAGATGGCGCCGGTACCCGGGTTCAAGCCGCCGTCCGTGGACAAGGAACTGCTGTACTGCCCACTGCCCCCCAACTGCAGCATGCAGGAGCAGAACGAATACCGCAGCGCCGCGGTGTTCCTCGCCTCGCTGGCCCACGAAGTGAAAGCCTGGCGCGAGCAGTTGCCTGAGCACTACCAGCCGGCCGTGATGGCCATCCTGCACGGCGGCATCCAGATCCACGTCATGAAGCTGGCGCAGGTGTCCTTCGACGGCATCCGCATCGAAGGTCTTTTGCAGGGCAACCCGGTGACCACGTTCGCGCACCAGTCCACCGTGCAGATGATGTGCTTTGCCATGGAAGTGACCGAACAGGAAGAGAGAAACCCCATCGGCTTCGTGTGGGCAGACCGCGAGGAAGAACAGGTATAACGGGATTCATTGCCGAAGAAAGATTCGGCGTTCAACCGTAGGCCGGTATAAGCCCGCAGGGCGCCATCCGGCATGGCGGACAACGTCCGCCCGATATCAATCAAAACACTAATTTTGGAAAAGGTATCTGGTAGGCCGGCATCCGCCTATTTGTACCTTGTACCTTGTACCTTTTCATTTACACACAAAATCCTGCCCGGCCGCCGCCACGCAGAATTCGCCCCATTTGCCCGTCGCACGCCAGTAATCCACCAGGCCCTTTTCCAGTAGCAGCTGGTTGAAATCCGGCAGGCGCCGCATGTCCGCATAGATGTCGTCCCAAATCGCCGGGTTGGCCATCCGCCCGAACCAGTAATCCAGGGCAATCTCCGGCTGGCCCATGACCGCCACCAGGCGCGCCATGTATTGCAGCTCCAGCGGCGTGATGGAGGGATCGTTGATCATGCCAACGATGTCTTCCGTGGATGCCTCGAAATCGTTCACTTCCAGCACAGCCGCAAATTTCTCCATGAAGTGCCGCGACACGGTGGTGTCATAGGACGGCGCCGTGGATTCGTCGAAATACGCCTTGATCAGCTCCGCCGCGCGGGCCAGGTCGCCATCGCGCAATGCAATTTCCCATGCCAAGGCCTTGAACAGATAATCACCGCCCTCCAGTCCTTCGCCATAGCTGGCCAGTTGGGTGACCAATTCCTCGTTGCCCCGATACAGTTCGAGCAGTGCCAGACGGTACGTGAACCGCGGTGCGAAGGGCTCGGTACGCCCCGCCCGGCGCAACATCGCCAGAGCCTCGTTGAACTGCCCGGTGCGTCCGAGCATCTGTGCGTACTCGTCCATGGCACGGGCCACGGAATAACCATAGCTTTCGAAGTAGCGCTGGTAAATGTTTTCGGCTTCCAGGAAGCGGCCCTGGTTGCGCAGGCTGCCGGCTTCCACCAGCATCAGCTCCGGCATGTCGGGCGCGATCTCCGCCGCCTTGGCAAAGGCGCGCGCCGCCTGCACCGGGAAATCGATCGCCTGGTCCTGCGACAGGATGAGCTGGCCCTGGTCGTAGATATCGCCCAGGATCAACCAGCCCCGGCCATATTCCGGATCGAGGCGCACGGCCTCTTCCAGCAAGTTGATGGCGCGAAAGATGTTGTCCGGTGTGAACTGGTTGTACAACGCCTGTGCCTGCAGGGTCTTGTCGTAGGCCTCGATGTTGCGGGTCATGCCGGGAATGGCGAAATCGCCGGCGCCGAGTGTGACGCTCAACGCGGACACCACCTCGTCGACGATCTCGTTCTGGATGGCGAACACGTCCGCCAGTTCCCGGTCGTAGGTGCGCGACCAGATGTTGAAGCCGTCGTCGGCATTGACCAGTTGCGCCGTCACGCGCAGGTTGTCACCGGACTTGCGCACGCTGCCCAGCAGGATGTTCTCCACCTGCAGGGCGTCGCCGACAGTGCTCAGCACTTCGTCGCGGCCCTTATAGTAGAAGGAGGATTCGCGACCGGCCACCTGCAGGTCCGGCATCATGGCCAGGCGGTTGATCAGATCCTGGCTGAGTCCGTCGGAGAAATACTCCTGGTCGGCGTTCTCGCTGAGGTCGGTAAACGGCAGCACGGCGATGGATTTGTC
>CAZVSC010000107.1:0-2398 GCA_964629325.1 uncultured Enterobacteriaceae bacterium | reverse complement strand
TTCCAGCCTTCGAAGCCTTCCGGCGGAATCAGCATGGCCAGGTTGGTCTTGCCGCAGGCGCTCGGGAAGGCGCCGGCAATATAGGTCTTTTCCCCTTCCGGGTTTTCAACACCGACGATCATCATGTGCTCGGCCAGCCAGCCTTCATCACGCGCCATGACAGAGGCGATGCGCAGGGCCACGCACTTCTTGCCCAGCAGGGCGTTGCCGCCGTAGCCGGAACCGTAGGAAACCACTTCGCGGGTTTCCGGATAGTGCACGATATACCGGTTGTCGGGATCGCAGGGCCAGGACACGTCCTGTTTGCCGTCGGTCAGCGGATAGCCGATGGAGTGCAGGCACTTGATGAAATTCCTGTCGCCCAGGACATCCAGCACCTTGCTGCCGATGCGGGCCATGATGCGCATGCTCACAACCACATAGGGGCTGTCGGTGATCTGCACGCCGATCTGGGCGATGTCAGAGCCCAGCGGACCCATGCTGAACGGAATGATGTACATGGTGCGCCCGGCCATGCAGCCCTTGAAGAGGCCGTCCAGTTTGCCGCGCATTTTATCGGGTGCCATCCAGTTGTTGGTGGCGCCGGCATCCTCTTTCTTTTCGCTGCAGATATAGGTGCGGCTCTCGACACGGGCAACGTCGCGGGGATCGGAGCGGGACAGGAAGCTGTTGGGGCGCTTCTCGGGATTCAGGCGGATAAAGGTACCGGCGGCGACGAGCTCCTCGCAAAGCCTGTCATATTCTGTCTGGCTGCCGTCACACCAGTGGATATCACTGGGTTGGCAAAGGTCTTTGATTTGGTCGATCCAGGTGAGGAGTTTCGTGTTGGTGGTGGCCTGGGTAGAGGTCATATAGGGTAAAGCTCCGCAAATATCCCGTGGCGGATAACCACGTTTTTTCGAAGCGGTGCATTTTAGTCGTTCTTGCACAGTTTGAGTACCTGCAAATGCAAATTTGAAGGTAAAAAGGCAGTTATTCACAGCTTGTCCCCACACTGGCGCACCGGTTTTGAACGGCGAGGGGTAAAGTGGTACATTAGCGCGCTTTTTCAACCCTCTGAATTCGCTGGATTCTTCAATGACAACATACAAAATTGCCCTGCTCGATGGCGACGGTATCGGCCCCGAAATCATGGCGGAAGCCGTAAAAATCCTGAAACTGGTCGAGTCGCGCAACGACGTTGCCTTCGACCTGGTCCACACCCCCTTTGGCGCCAGCGCGTGGTTCGACACCGGCTCCTCCTACCCCGAGGAAAGCAAGGCAGTCACCGATGCCGCGGACGCCATACTGAAAGGCCCGATCGGCCTCTCCCATGAGGAATCCAAGAAGATTCCGGTGGACGAGCAGCCCGAACGCGGCGCCCTGCTGCCCATGCGCCGCCGTTACAACACCTACGCCAACTTCCGCCCGGTCTACCTGCCGAAGGGCCTGGCCCATTTTTCGCCCCTGAAGCCGGAAATCATCGGCGACGGCATCGACATCATGATGATCCGCGAACTGGTGGGCGGTCTCTACTTCGGCAAGAAGGAAACCGGCATCAACGAGGACGGCCGCCGCTACGTCAAGGAATCGCTGGAATACGACGAAGACCAGATCAAGCGCATCATGAAGGTGGCCTTCGAGACCGCCATGAAACGCAAGAAGGTGCTGCACAACATCCACAAGTCCAACGTGCTCAAATCCAGCGTGCTGTGGAATGAGGTGATGGAGGAAGTACACGCCGATTATCCCGACGTGGAAGTGATCAACATCCTGGTGGATGCGGCCGCGACCTACCTGTGCCTCAAGCCCACCATGTTCGACACCATGGTCATGGAGAACATGTTCGGCGACATCCTGTCCGACCAGGGCGGCGGCATTCTCGGCTCGCTGGGCCTGATGCCGTCGGCGTGCGTGGGGCCGGAAAAGGCCTATTACGAACCGTCGCACGGCTCCGCACCGGACATCGCCGGCAAGAACATCGCCAACCCCTACTCCATGATCGGCAGCGTCGCGATGATGATCGACATGTCCTTCGGCATGAAGGAAGAAGCGGATAAATTGTGGCACGCGATGCAGAGCGTGTTTGCGGCCGGCTTCAGTACGCCGGATCTATCGAAAGAAGGTTCGGGGGTGAAGATGATTTCGACGTCAGACTTTGGCGACAAGGTTGCCGAGACGTTCAGCAATTCATAATTTTTATTAAGGAAAATTTTTCCTGCCGGAAGGATGATGTGACTTTCTTTTAAAAGAAAGTCACCAAAGAAACCCGCCCCCGAACGCCAGGCCTGCGGCTGCCCTCGCTCCGGACTTTTCCCTACGGGACCGGCTCACGCAGCTGTGCTGCGAGGTCGCCTGAAAAATCCTTGATGGATTTTTCTCCCTGGAAAAAGCCCTTCACTCGGCTGGCTCAGGGGGC
>CAZVSC010000106.1:0-2560 GCA_964629325.1 uncultured Enterobacteriaceae bacterium | reverse complement strand
TAGTCCGTTGCTGGCTGTTAAAGATAAAGAACTTGGTCAGTAAAATGAAGGGGGCCGTGATCCAGTCATGTACTACCCCTTTCATTCCTTCTTCTGAAAATATTCAGGCATTTTATGCCCTTATTACTATAAGGCAGGCGATTTGGTGACTGACGGAGCCAAATTGAAAGTACTCGATAACGGCTGTGATGGTCTGCTGTTTTCAGACAATGCCTCGGCAGCATTCCGGCTGGAGCCGGAAAAGGAAATCAGCGGCAACGGTTTTAATGCCATTCAGTATGATGATACGGCGGCATTTGCGGGCCAACTGACAGAATAGCCCGCGACCATACTCAACGGGCCAATTGGTTTTGACTGCCCGGCAGATCTGTAAAACCCGGACTGCTAGCCGTTTGTACTTCTCCAAAAGCCTGTCGCACCGGCGGCAGGCTTTTTCATGTACGGTACGGTCTGCATCAAATGGGATCGCCTGCCGGCATTTGCAGTGCCGGTGCCGGCAGCATGGCAGGATTGGCCTGCCAGAGCCGGATATCGGCTGCCAGGGCAGCCTTGTAGGGCCCGGCATTGCGCTGGCGTTCCAGTCGCTGCGCCAGGCTGTCGACCCGGCTGGCCAGTACCGCTTTGACCTCTGCTGAACTGGCTGTGCTGCTGGCCTGACGCAGCATTTCATGAACTGTCACCCGCTGCACGACATTGGCGATCTGCCCGTGATAGGCATCATCCGTTGTGTCGCTGGCGAAGGTCACCTCGAGCAAACGGTCGATGACTTCTTCCAGGTCCGGATAATCCCCCAGGCTGCCGTAGGCGACCAGGCGTGCCATACGGGCCGGGTGCAGGATATTGCTGAGGGTGAAATAGGCTGATGCTTCGGCGGCGCCCAGTGGGTCAAACAATAACTCTGTGCGACCGGGGAACATCTCACCCTGGTTGTGCCGGTCCGCCGGGGGTGGCAACAGCGCCAGCAGCTCCGGCGGCAGGGCCAGGAAATCGATGTTTAGTGTGGAGAGCAGGGTTTCCAGGGCATCACGCTGCTCTTCCCCGTCAACGATAGTGAAAGGCACCTGGCCATCACCGCGGACGGCATTGCGGTAGTCTGCGCCGCCCAGGGTTTGTGCTGCCGAGTTCAGCTGGAAACGGTGATGCATGTACAACGGCAGTAACACGACTTCCAGGTTGGATACCGGCTCGCCTTCGCGGATGTTGTTCAGGCCAAAGCTTGCCAGGCCGATGCGGCGCACCTCGATTTCATGCTTGAGATGGTCGACCAGGTTGGCGCCGTTATCCCAGACACTGGCGTACTGGTGACCGGCGCCGATGAAATTGTTGTTGGTGTGGGCCATGTAGAGGTAGCCACTGTCCAGGCTCTCCTGCACGATCTTGTCGAGCTCGGCTTTTTCATCCACGCCTGCGGGGAACTGGGTATAGGAATAACGCACGGCCAGTTTGTCGTATGCCCCGATGCGCTGCACATAGGCGTTGGAGAAATCCAGCTCACCGTTTTCATCTATTTCAATCAGCGGTGCCGGGTAATCCATGACGGTTTCCCGATCAAACGTACTGCCCAGGTAGTTATGCGGGAACCCCAGCGTATGGCCGACTTCGTGGGCTGACAGCTGCCTGACCCGGTCCAGCGCCAGGTTGACGGAATTGTCACTGCTGGCCATGGCATCCAGGTAATCGAATCCGGGCACCATGCCCTGCCCCATCAGGTAATCCTGGCGCAGGCGCAGGCTGCCGAGATTGACGTTGCCCTTGATGATTTCGCCGGTCCGCGGATCGGTCACGGCATAGCCGTAGGAATAACCGCGGGTACGGCGATGGGTCCAGTGGATCATGTTGTAGCGGATATCCTGGGCATCGGCCCCTTCGGGCAGCTCCATGACCTGGAAGGCATTGATGAAACCGGCGGCTTCATAGGCCTGGTTCCACCAGCTGGCTCCCTCGATCAGGGCACTCTTGATCGGTTCGGGCGTGCCTGAATCGACGTAGTAAATAATCGGCTCAACCGCTTCCGACATGGCGGCATCCGGGTCTTTTTTCTCTAACCGGTGACGGGCAACCAGGCGGACCCGCAGATCATCATCAATGTCAGTGCTGTAGTCCTGGATGGTAGGACCGTTGGTACCGATACGGGGGTCGGCAAAACGGGGTTTGAAATTGTCATCCGGCAATTTCACCAGGGAATGGTGCTGACGCAATGTAATGGCATTGCCGGAGGCGGCCACGCCCTGGACCAGCCGGCCGGGGTTGTCGCTGGTGAAGGTCAGCATGACCTCGACTTCGGTGTTTTCCGGAAAGGCTTTGGTCCGATCCAGGTAAAACGCACTACGGGTCTTGTCGAGCCGAAACGTGCCCTGGTCACGGGCCCGGATCTGGCCGATGACATCGCGCTCGTCACGCAGGAAAAAGTCGGTCGCATCCACCAGTATGCTGTCATCGCTTTCCGCGACAATATCAAAACCCCAGATCACGGAAGGGGCAAAGGCGTCCTCAACAGCTTCGCGTTCCAGGACATTGTCACTGGCGGCACGGTAGCGGTAGTTCTTTTCCACCAGCAGCA
>CAZVSC010000105.1:0-2655 GCA_964629325.1 uncultured Enterobacteriaceae bacterium | reverse complement strand
ATATGTTCCATGGAATGGTCCTGACAAGCCCTGTTACATCTATAACGTGGCAGGGTAAGAAATATTCCCGGGTTCGGAAAGAAACTTTTGGTGCGTTTAACGCGGCGGCTGCAGCCAGCGTTCATCGACGGCAATGGGAGCGGCCAGGGTTTCCAGGAAGGCCTCGAGCTGGCGCCGCTCGAAGGGCAGCAGGCGCAGGGGATTCTCGGCCTCGTTGTGGCCGATCATGGCGAACGGGGCATCGTTGTAGTGCTCGATGGTTTCCGCGAGCGTTTTTATCTGCCCCTTGTGCATATAGGGCGCGGTGCCTGTCAGGTTACGCAATGACGGCGTCTTCAGGGCACCGATCAGCTCCACGCCGTCACGGGCATGGGTGAGTTCCAGGCACTGGCTCGCCTCGGCATCGCTGTAGGGACCAAGGCAATTGAAGGGATTGCTGCGCACCTCGCGCACGCCGTCGATCCGGCCCCGATCCGGCAGGTCGCCTGGATAGGAAAGTATGCCGGTATTGTGAAACTCGAAGTTGGTGAACTGCGGGCCGTTATGGCATTCGGTGCAACGCGCCTTGCCGATAAACAGGCGCAGGCCTTTTTCCTCGTCGTTGGTCAGCAGGGAATCCGCATCAGCCACGCTTTCCCCGAGCACGGCTGCGGCATAGTCATCGAAGCGAGCAGGCCCCGGCAGCATGAGTGCTTCATAGGCGGCGATGGCCTTGCCCGCGTTGGCGAATGTGCGGTTCACCAGTTCACGATCAGGCTCTGTCATGCCCTGCCAAGCAGAATCCCATGCCGGCTTCAGGGCCGGGCCGGCGTCGGTTGGGAAGCGCGCCGTGTCGGAAAAATCCGGCAGCGCCCCGAACAGGGATGTATAGGTTTCTGCATACTCTGCATCTGTGGTGACCAGGCGGGCGATGCGCATGCGGTTGCTGCCCTGCTCCTGCGGATCTTCCAGCGGCGACAGCGCCTGGGACCAGAGGCTGTCGCGACGCCCGTCCCAGTACAGCCACGGACTGTAGGCCAACCCGACGATGCTGGGCGTATTGCGCCGCGACTGGCCCAGCGCCCTCGCCTTGTCCATGCCGTCGGTGAAGCGCATATCAGGCCGGTGGCAGAAGGCACAGGAAACCTGGTTGTTGGCGCTCAGGCGGGTGTCAAAAAACAGCGCATGGCCCATGGCTGCAGCACGGGGATCCTTTGATACGGCGTTGGTGGGATCCGCCGGCGCCGGCGGCAGGCTGCCCAGCCACAGCGAACGGATCAGGACCTTTTCGGCGTCCGTCCAGGGTGACGGTGGCCGCAACGCGAGATACAACCAGACACCCAGGCCTGCAAGCAGGACCAGGCCCGCGATGATCACCGTGCGGGTAAAACCACGTTGGCGCCGGTGTGAAACCCTGACCGTCATAACGCCAGCGCAATCATCACCGTGTCTTTGGCGTTGCCGTCGTCGATGGTCAGCTCCAGTTCCCAGTAACCCATCATGTGGAAGCGCAATCCCTGCAGCAGGTATTTGCCTTCAGCGGCGGGTTCGATCGTGGGCTGCGTGGCCAGGCCATGGTTATGCTGCGGCATGCCGCCCTTGATGGCGATGTCCGCACCGGTGACAGGGCGTCCATTGCCATCGGTGACCGACAATGTCCAGCTGTGCATCCGGTTGATGGCGATTGGTTGGAGCTGGCTTTCATAGCTGACACGAAACAATCCCCTCTCGGATGAATAACTATTGCCTTCGGCCTGGCCATGGGCCTGAAGCGACAGGATCACCATCGCCATGACAAGATATTTCTTCAGCATGCTTTCTACCTTTTAACTTTTAACTTTTAACTTTTAACTTTCAACTTTTAACTCTTTTTCCGCCGGTTCATCCACCAGTACCCCACCTGTACCAATACCAGCAGGAGAACGAACAACGGCAGGTAGCCGTACCCGATGTAGCCAACCTCAAAGGGAAACACCGCGGTATAGAGCTGGTTGGTTTCGGGGTGCCGGGCCGTGACGATTCCGAGGTAATTGCCGGACTCACGAAATTCATGGTTGATGGTGTAGATGTCAGGCTGCTTGACGGGCGGCCGGTACAGGATCGTCGCTGCCTCGATGTCCGGCTCACTCAACGCTTCCACGTCCTCGAGTTTGGCGAAGCGGCCGAGCCCGGTGACGTCCCTGATGATGCGGAAATCCACCGGCACCTGGCCAAGATCCCCATAGGTATATTCCATGACAAATACTGTTTCACCGGTATCCGGCAGGTCTTCACAGTAATCCTGGTGTTCCCTCGAGCGCGGCAGGTAGATCTTGAAGTGGGCGCTGTAAAAACCGATCTTGATGATGCAGAGATCGCCTTCGGGGGTTACGCTGCCATGACCAAATGACTCCGATTGGAAACCAAGCAGAATCAAGATCAACAGCAATCGGGATGCATTCATCAAAAAAAGGAAAAAGGGAACAAAGGAAAAAACGGACACCCATTGTACACGCATCGAAAAATGGCTTGTAGTTCAAGTCCGTAAATCGAGAGGAAACGGGTGAGGCTCCTGTTTTCATTTTCGATTCAGCTATGTCGGATACGGCCTTTCAGGCCTTATCCGACCTGCCTTCCGAACTATTCAGCGGCAGTGCCGCCGGACGCTTTATCCCTTTATCCCTTTATCCCTTTATC
>CAZVSC010000104.1:0-2777 GCA_964629325.1 uncultured Enterobacteriaceae bacterium | reverse complement strand
CCTAGTCTGCCCGCTTTCCGGATGCACTCATGACCAAGCTCGCCTACACAGCCCTGTCCGTGGCCGGCATCATCGCCGCCATCGCCTTCCTGCAGGCGCACAGCCAGCCCGCGGGGCGACTGGCGCCCGCCGTTGCCGCGCGCATGACAGCCGATGCCATCCGCGAGGTCAGCGGCATGGTCAAGAGCCGTTCCTACCCAAACACCTACTGGCTGGTGAACGATTCCGGCAACGACGCCCGACTGTTCGCCATCGATCGCGACGGCCAGACACTGATCCCGACCTTCTCGAAATTCTCCTACTACGGGGAAGAGCGTGAGCGGGGCAAGGATCCCTGGCCGGGGTTCAAGGTGTTGTACACGACCAATGTCGACTGGGAAGACATGACCGTGGACGACAACTACCTGTACGTGGCCGACACGGGCAACAACGCCAACAATCGCCGCGACCTGGTCATCTACGCCCTCAGCGAAATCGACCCGACGGCCTCCACCCAGTCCGCCGCCATCAAGGCCATGCCGGTGCGCTATCCCGAGCAGGTGTCGTTTTCCCCCGTTGGCGGCGAGCTTTACTATGACAGCGAGGCGCTGTTCAGTGCCGACGGCAAGCTGTACCTGATCACCAAACACCGCGGCGGCTTCGGTCGCTACCAGGCCGGCGCCAACCTCTACCGGCTGGACACCGAATTCACCGACAAACCCAATGATCTCGTGCTCATCGACAACAACCCGGACATCCTGACCGCCACCGGAGCGGAGCTGTCCCCTGACGGGCAGCGCCTGGCGGTGATCTCCTATGAGGACCTGTGGATTTTCGACCGGCCCGCAAGCGGGGATGCCTGGCTGTCCTCCACGGCCCGCCGCTATCCGCTGGATACCCGGGTACTGAGGCAGGTGGAGAGCGTTATCTGGGACGATGATGCCACGTTGATCCTGTCCAACGAGCAACGCGACCTGTTTCGCATCGACCTGGCCGAAATCGGCGAACCTGCACCTTAAAGGTGCAATAAACCCCAATTAAATCAATGGCTTTTAGCTGTTTCCTTCCACTCTCTCTGGTGGTATGATGCGCCGCTTTCCTGACGAAAAGACGCGCATTCCGCGTCCGGCAAGGGCTTCATGAAAGCATTCCACCAGGACCTGAAACTCGGCATTCTCGGCGGCGGACAACTCGGCCGCATGCTGATACAGGCCTGCACCAACTTCAATATCCATACCACGGTCATGGACCGGGACGCCGGCGCGCCCTGCGCCGAAGTTGCCAGCGCCTTCCGCGTGGGCGACATCACCGATTTCGATACCGTCTACCAGTTCGGCAAGTCGATGGACATGCTCACCATCGAGATCGAGAACGTCAACGTTGACGCCCTGCGCAAGCTCGAATCCGAGGGCGTGGTCGTCTATCCCCAGCCCGGCATCGTCGCCATCATCAAGGACAAGCGCACCCAGAAGCAGTTCTACCGCGACCACGGCATTCCCACCGCCGATTTCGTGCTGGTGGACGATCGCGCTGCCATCAGCAAGCACCTGGATTTCCTGCCGGCCTTCAACAAGCTCGGCACCGGCGGCTACGACGGCGGCGGCGTGCAGCGCCTGAACGGGGCAGGGGACCTCGACAAGGCGTTCGATGCGCCCGGGCTGCTGGAAAAGCTGGTGGATTTCGACTGCGAGGTCTCCGTCATCGCCGCCCGCAACAGCCAGGGCGAGGTGAGCGTATTCCCGGCGGTGGAATGCGTATTCCATCCCGAGCACAACCTGGTGGACTACCTCATCGCCCCCAGCCATGTCGCGCCCGAGATCGAGGAGAAAGCCGAGCATATTGCCCGCCAGGTCGTCGAAGCGTTCGGCATCGTTGGCCTGCTGGCGGTGGAGATGTTCGTCACGAAGGATGGTGAAGTGCTGGTGAATGAAGTGGCACCGCGTCCGCACAACAGCGGCCACCAGACCATCAATGCCAATGTCACCTCCCAGTATGAACAGCACCTGCGCGCCATCTTCGGCCTGCCGCTCGGCTCGACGGCCATCATGATGCCGTCCGCCATGGTGAACCTGCTGGGAGAAGCGGGCTATACTGGACCTGCCGTGTACGAGGGCCTGGATACGCTGCTGCGCATCGATGGCGCCAGCATCTTCCTTTACGGCAAGCAGCAAACCCGTCCGCACCGGAAAATGGGTCACATCACCATCGTCGACAACGACATGACCAGCCTGCGTGCCAAGGTGGAGCAGGTGAAGAAATCAATCAGGGTAATCGCATGAGTAAACAAGCGCACAAGGTAGGCATCATCATGGGCAGCAGTTCGGACCTGGATGTCATGCAGCAGGCCGCCGACATGCTGGCCGAATTCGGCATCGACACGGAAATCGCCGTGGTCTCCGCCCACCGCACGCCCGAAGCCATGGTGGAATACGGCAAGACCGCCGCCGATCGCGGCCTGCGCTGCATCATTGCCGGCGCCGGCGGCGCCGCCCACCTGCCGGGCATGGTCGCCTCCCTGACCACGCTGCCGGTGATCGGCGTGCCGATCCTGTCATCCAATTCCATCGACGGCTGGGATTCGGTACTGTCCATCCTGCAGATGCCGGGCGGCGTGCCCGTGGCCACGGTGGCGCTCAATGGCGCCAAGAATGCGGGCATCCTGGCGACGGAAATGATCGGGGCTTTCGATCCGGCTATTTCGGCGAAACTTTCGGCGTACAAAGAAAGGTTGAAAGTGAAGGTGAAGAAAATGAATGAAACGATAAAGGGATAAAGGGATAAAGGGATAAAGGGATAAA
>CAZVSC010000103.1:0-2829 GCA_964629325.1 uncultured Enterobacteriaceae bacterium | reverse complement strand
TCGATGCGACGGGACGACGCATGACCATGTATCCCTTTACCCGGGAACGGGTGCTTGCCGCACTGGCATGATTGTCAACGGATTGCAGCCAGACACGTTTAAGTAGTGAAAACCGTTTAGCAGAATCATGATATGAAAACACTGCTGCAGGCCTGTATCGGTCTCGCCATGTCGATTTACGGCAACCTGGCAGCCGCCGACGAACTGAGTGATGCCAATCGCTTCTTCGATTATGCCGAATCGGCCTATGCGAAATACTTTTCCCCGGCCGGGCAGGAAACCGTGCCCTACAAGAATTACCTGGTACGTTATTACCCGGGTACCAACACCTACCTGGGCGTGCTGGCAGGTGGTGTCTACGTCTACAGCAAGGCGTTGGGCGAAGGCATCATGTACGTGGGCGATATCTTTAATTTCATCAGTCCCGAGGATGACGCGCCGGCAAACGGCGGCATCATCGATCTGACCGACCTGATCCTCACCGATCGCAGCGGCAACTGCGCTGATTATGCCGGGGACTATATTGCGTCCGTCAGCGATGTCAGCCGTAGCCTGAGTTTCGACGGCAACCTCACCATCAGTGTCGACAACGGCCTCTGTACCTTCAGCTCCAACAACATTCCCAACCACGACATGGGCGAAGGCGGCAGTTTCGCCACACCGGTCAGCGCAGTCAGCAACAATTACCAGGTACCGGCCAACCCGCAGTTTGCCGCAACACCCAGCCAGCTCACCCTCGAATGGGACAACGCCGTGCTGCTCAATGGCGTAAAGGTTGATATCTTCGCCGCGGCCTGCTTCGGTGTTGCCGATGAGAAGATCGGCTGCAACGATATCAACCAGCCCTGGCGCTTCGACCCCATGTCACCGAAAAACAACTTCGGCACCGACACCCACAACGCGCATACCCAGCCCAACGGCGCCTATCATTACCATGGCAACCCAAGGGCGCTGTTCGATTTCGATACGGCCGTGGAGTCCCCGGTAGTGGGTTTTGCCGCCGACGGTTTTCCCATCTTTGGTTCCTATTTCGATGACAACGGCGTGGTCAGGCAGGCGGAAAGCAGTTACCGGCTGAAAGTCGGCGGTCGCCCTTCCGGAAGTGGCAACCCGGGCGGCCAGTACGACGGCACATATCGCGATGATTATGAATACGTGGAGGGTGCCGGTGACCTGGATGAATGCAACGGCATGACCGTGGATGGTGTCTACGGGTACTACATCATCAACGAATTTCCCTGGTTGCTGAACTGCTTCAGCGGTACGCCGAATACGTCCTTCCGGAAAAGCGGCGGTGGCCCGCCACCGTAGGCCAAACCGGGATTGAGCCCTAGATCAGGCTCCAAATGGTGTCCAGGCAGCCGCCGTAGTAGCTGCGCCCGAACAGGTTGAGATGATTGAGCTGGTGGTAGAGCTTGTAGACCTGAAAGCGGCGTTCATAGCCGTCCCTGAGCGGCCAGACTTCCTGGTAAGCATCCTCGCAGCGTTTGTTGAAACCGCCGAACAGGCGCATCATGCCGAACTCCGCTTCCCTGTTGCCGTAATAACTGGCGGGATCAAAGATCACCGGCTCACCGTTTTCGTTGGCCGCAGCATTGCCGGACCAGAGATCCCCGTGCAGCAGCACGGCCGGTTCGCCGTCATAGCACAGTATGTCGATCAGCCTGTCGAGCAGGGTTTCACAGGCGGTGATGAGTGGATCCTCGTGAGAGGTAGTGGCCCTTAACAGGCGCAGTTGGTATCCCAGGCGCTGGTCGCGGAAGAACTCCAGCCAGTTCGATTGCCAGGTGTTCTCCTGCAGGGTGGTACCCAGGAAATTGTTGCTGTCGAAGCCGAAACGATCCTGTCGTGTTGCCCTGTGCAGCAGGGCCAGGCCGCGCCCCATCTGCTCCTGCCAGTCATCTGCCGGCCTGCCCTCGGTGAAGGTTTCCAGGACCAGGTAGTTGTCATCGAACGCCAGCGCTTTGGGGGTTTGGATGACACCCGGTGCCGCCAGCAATTCCAGGGCGTTCGCCTCGGCGGCATACATGCCCTGGAGGGTGCCGCCGGCATGGGTCTTTACGAACAGCCGGCGACCGTCATCCAGTTCCAGTATCTCGCACTGGTTGATGCCGCCGCCGGTCGCATAGGTGCGCCTGCGTATGGTGACATCGTCGTCGAGGAGTTGCCCGAGGTGGGCGTCACTGATTTTCTTCCCCATGGCAGGTAACCTGAAGATTTGGTCAGCCGATATAAAAGCCGGTTCTGGGACCGGCATTTTTTGAATGACGAAATTATTCAACTACTCCCCCGCAGTCTGACTGCTCCAGGGATTTCATTGCTTCTTCTAACTCTTCATTTGAAGCAGATTCAACGCAGTCAAACTCATGATTTAACAAATGCGCGGTTGCACCAGAGACTGAAACCTCGACCAGAACAGCACCTGATTCAGAACTGTTGGCGTGTGTGATCGTGACTTTTTCTTTGTCTTTGCCTTTCTCCTCCGGACCCGCAACAGCAAAGCCGCTTGCCATGATAAAAGCTGTCACGAGCAATGAGAATAACACTTTGATTTTCATGAGCTTTCTACCCTTTAAAAATGGTTGCACGAGTTAGGGATGGATTATTCCTGATCCTAGAAACTAGGATAGATTGTAGGAATATGCCCCTGGGCCAACAACGGGAGTTTTTCCTGTAATACCCATGCTCACACAGTACGACAGGCGAGACAGGTTCACGACAGTCCGGGTACTATTGGCCCTGCATGAAAGCTTCATAAAACAACAACCGGGGGTACCATGACGGGAATCAAGGAAACGTTCACTCTTTCGCTGTCAGCCATACTGCTGA
>CAZVSC010000102.1:0-3204 GCA_964629325.1 uncultured Enterobacteriaceae bacterium | reverse complement strand
CGGCCGGGGGGATAGAACTTGTTGCGGTAGAGCTTGCCCCACAGGTATTCGATGCGGAAGGGGTCCTCGCCGATGAGCAGGCCCGCGATGTCTTCCAGCAGGTCTTTGGTGCCGCCCTGGCCGGTGCCGGTGAGGCCCGAGTCGGTTTCGATGGTGACGAGGATTTCACTCAGGTTTATCCAGTCGGACAGGCCGTTGGTGCCGGTGGGGTTGTAGACGTTGATGCGGGTGATTCGGGTGTCGCTGAGCGCGCCTTTGGCGTATTGGGCGAGGCCGGTGTTGAGGATGGAGGCGGTGGCGAGGCTGGCGAAGATGGACTGGCAGAGTTGGCGGCGTTGCATGTGTGTTCTCCCTTTTTGGGGGATTATGCCATGAGACAGGAGATTAATAAGAGTTTGAAAACGTCGGATGACGGCCCCTTTTTACTACGCTAACGCTTTGGGGCCTTATCCGACCTACCATCCCCTTCAAACCAGTCATTCAGATCTGTTGTCCCGGAGCCAATCATTGACCAGGTTAAACAGCATCTCGGCCAGCACCACACATTCAGCTGTCATGGTTTCAGAGACCAGATCCCCCGAATAATCCACCACGTTGCGTTGTTTGCGCAATCCATCGATCACGATCACGGTTTTTTGTTCAAGTCCTATCGTAAGCGATAACGTCTGGATCATGGTCATATGATGACCAGGTATGCTTGTCAGCGTCCTGAATCCCTTGGCCTGCAGTGCCGCATTCGCACATTGCATGATGGCTTTGTATGCCATGTCGAAACGGTTTTCAGCGCTGATATTTTCGATAGCGGCATCCTGAAGGTTTCGTGCTGCCGCGACCCGCAGTCGTTGTATCGAAGCGGTGTCAGGCTTGATGGCTTCGAGCGTCTTGCCGACAAGATTGTCCAGGCTCATATCGCACTCCTTGCGATTGGTTGGTTCCTTATGTGATCAGTTCAGCGGTATCGCCCATGACATTCAGACGGGGCTTATTGCTGATATCTCGAATAAAAGCATCGCCACTCCGCTGTTTCCGCTTCCACTCCTTGCTGGTATAGAGTTTCGGGTTGATTTCCCTGCCAAGTGTTTCCTGCAACGGGTGCAAGGCGTTTACCACGGCTGAAAATGCGACATCACCAATCACCATCAGGTCGATGTCGCTACCTGGTGATTCGTTGCCACTGGCCAGAGAACCGAAAATAAATGCCAGCTCGATGTTGGCTGTCAGCGGCAGCAGGGCGGTGGTGATGGGCTCCACCAGCCCGACGGTCTTTTTCACGATACCTGCCAACTCATTGTAGATGGGACAAGCCGGATTCGCCTGGTAATGGTGCTGGTTGCCGGTTTTGGTCAGCGTCAGGATGCCGGCGTTTTTCATGCGGTCGAGTTCGCGTTTGACGGTGCCAACGCCCATGCCGGTCGTACGCAGGATCTCTTTGGTGTAGAAACTCCGGCCGGGTTGGCCGTACAGCAAGCCGAGTACCCGCTGCTGGGTTTCGGTGAATAGGGCGTCTGCCAATTGGCTCATGGGGCCTGTCCCAATAGTTCCCAAAATGGGTACTATAGTTCTCATTTTAGGAACTATCAAGCTTGGGACAAGGAAGCACATCGCGAGTGATCGCAATACCCGAAGGTGAAAGCTGGATGTGCTGGTAACCCTGATGTCGGATGGCGTCCTTGCAGGCCTTATCCGACCTACAGAATCCAGAGCCAGGTTCTATTCATGGTCCTGTCAGTACGTGGCTTGAAACCGGGATAACCCCACGGCTCCGTCGGTTTTGTGCTAGTATCCGCCTCCCTCAAATCGGGCTGGCTGTTAAGGCTGGCCCGATCCGCCCATTCTCCACCCAATGAGACCCGCATGACGACCGACCCGGTAATCCCGTTTGACCAGCTGGCGCTGAGCGCGCCGGTGTTGAAAGCCCTGGAGGACGTGGGTTACGAAACCCCGTCTCCGATCCAGACCCAGACCATTCCCCTGCTGCTGCAGGGACGCGACGTGCTGGGGCAGGCGCAGACGGGCACCGGCAAGACGGCGGCGTTTGCGCTGCCGATCCTCACCAACCTCGACCTGCAGCAAAAAGAGCCGCAGGCGCTGGTGCTGGCGCCGACGCGGGAGCTGGCGATCCAGGTGGCCGAGGCCTTCCAGACCTATGCGCATCACATCAAGGGCTTCCACGTGTTGCCGGTGTATGGCGGCCAGGATTACAGCGGCCAGATCCGTGCGCTCAAGCGCGGTGTGCACGTGGTGGTGGGCACGCCCGGCCGGGTGATGGATCACATGCGCCGCGGCACACTGAAACTGGGCGGCCTGAAAACCCTGGTGCTGGATGAAGCCGACGAAATGCTGCGCATGGGCTTTATCGACGACGTGGAATGGATCCTGGAGCAGACCCCGCCGACACGGCAGATTGCGCTGTTCTCCGCCACCATGCCGAAGGAAGTGCGGCGCATCGCCACGGCGCACCTGAATAATCCGGAACAAATTACCGTTGCCATGAAAACGGCGACGGCGGACGCCATTCGCCAGCGCTACTGGCCGGTGACGGGCATGCAGAACAAGCTCGATGCCCTCACGCGCATCCTCGAAGCCGAACCCTTCGACGCCATGCTGGTGTTCGTGCGCACCAAGCTCGCCACGGTGGAACTGGCGGACAAACTTGCCGCCCGCGGCTATGCGGCGGCGGCGCTCAATGGCGATATCGCCCAGAAGCAGCGCGAGCTGACGGTCAACAAGCTGAAAACCGGCAAGCTGGATATCCTGGTGGCCACCGACGTGGCGGCGCGCGGGCTGGATGTGGAGCGCATCAGCCATGTCATCAATTACGACATTCCCTACGACACCGAAGCCTATATCCACCGCATCGGCCGCACCGGCCGGGCGGGGCGCAGCGGCGACGCCATCCTGTTCGTCACCAACCGGGAAAAGCGTTTGCTGGGCGCCATCGAGAAAGCGACGCGCACGCCGATCGCGTTGATGGAGATGCCGTCCACGGCGTTGATCAACGACAAGCGCCTGGCGCAGTTCAAGCAGGCCATTACCGATACCCTGGCCACGCAGGACCTGGCGCTGTTTACCGCGCTGATCGAGCAGTACCAGCAGGAGACCAATGTGCCCGCGGTGAATGTCGCCGCGGCGCTGGCGAAACTGGTGCAGGGTGACGAGCCGCTGTTGCTGGAAGCCAAACCGGATCGGGAGAAGAACGCGTTT
>CAZVSC010000101.1:0-3226 GCA_964629325.1 uncultured Enterobacteriaceae bacterium | reverse complement strand
GCTTCGAGCGAGCGGGTCTTGGCCACGTTGGCTTCCAGGGCAATTTCCAGCTCACTGATTTTCTGCTGCGCACTGCTGACGGTTTCGTTCAGGCGCTGCCAGCGCAGGGCCTGCAGGTTGGCGGTCGTGTCACGCTCCTGCTGCTTGTATTCCTTGTATTTCTCGGCGGCGCGGGCCTGGCGTTGCAAGTGCTGCAGCTGACGTTCGAGCTCTTCCCGGATATCGGTCAGGCGCTCCAGGTTTTCCCGGGTGCGTTTGATACGGTTTTCCGTCTCGCGGCGCCGCTCCTTGTACTTGGAAATCCCGGCGGCTTCCTCGATGAAGACACGCAGCTCTTCCGGCTTGGACTCAATCAGGTTCGATACCATGCCCTGCTCGATAATCGAGTAGCTGCGCGGGCCAAGGCCGGTACCCAGGAAGATATCCTGGATATCGCGACGGCGGCACTTGGTGCCGTTGAGCATGTAAGTGGACTGCGCCTCGCTGTTGACGATGCGCTTGACCGAAATTTCGTTGAAGGCGGCGTATTCGCCCTTTACCGTGTGGTCGGAGTTGTCGAAGATGAGCTCGACGGAGGCCTGCCCAACCGGCTTGCGGTTGCTGGAGCCGTTGAAGATGACGTCCGTGAGATTTTCACCACGCAACTTGCTCGCCGAGCTTTCACCCATGACCCAGCGTACGGCATCGATAATATTGGATTTGCCGCAACCATTGGGGCCGACGACGGCGCAGAGATTACTGGGGAGGTTGACTGTGGTCGGGTCTACAAACGACTTGAATCCTGCGAGTTTAATGCTTTTTAATCGCATTGATTGCGAATACCCTGACAGCGTTTAGGTCTAACAAAATATCTGGATAAGTGTATCCGATTCACCCGCCAAACACATCAAGAAGTTATCCACAGGCCGCGGGATTGCGCCTGTCAGCCGAAATCCGCAGGGCAGCCATACGGGCGTGGCGGGAAGAATACTTAGGACGGTCAGGTAATCGATGTTAGAATTCGCGCCCTGACTTTTTACCGATTATAACAACCTGAATTTCAAGCTGTTTTTGGCCGTTAGCCGCAGCCTTCCCAGCCTGTCTCGATGAATATCCTGATACTGCCCATCACCTTTTTCGTCACGCTGGCCGCCATCCTGATCCTGCGTCCGCTCGCCCGCAAGCTCGGTCTCATGGATGCACCCGGCGGCCGCAAGACGCATGCTCACGAAACACCGCTGATCGGCGGTCTCGGTATTACGCTCGGACTGCTCGTCGCCGTCCTCATGATGCCAGAGGAGTATGACCGCTACCACTTGCTCATGATGATCGCGCTGCTGCTCGTGCTGACGGGACTCGTGGACGATTATTTCCCTTTGCCGGCAGTAGTTCGGCTCGGCATCCAGATTCTGGCTGCCTGGCTGATGGTGCATTATGGCGGCAACCAGCTGGTGACTCTGGGCAGGCTGGTGGGAGACTGGGAATTGTTGCTCGGGCGCTGGGCCCTCGTCATGACCATCTTTGCCACCGTTGGCGTCATCAACGCGCTCAACATGATCGACGGCATGGACGGACTCTCCGGCGGCATGCTGATGATCTGCCTGGCGTTCCTCGCCATTACCGCAAGTGCTACCGGCGCCAATCCCGCCTTGCTCGCTTTCACCCTGCTCCTGATGGCGTCGGTGGCCGCCTTCCTGGTGCTCAATTTCCGCTTCTGGCAAAAGAAACCGGCACTCATTTACCTGGGTGATTCCGGCAGCACCACCCTGGGCTTCATCCTCGCGTGGCTGCTGATCGAGAGTTCCCAAACTACCGTCACCGGTGAACAGGTGTTTCCCGCCACCGTGGCCCTGTGGTTCCTGGCCATCCCCCTGATGGACACCGTGTACCTGTTCATTGCCCGCCCGCTGAGCGGGAAATCCCCGTTTGCGCCGGGCACCGACCACCTGCATCACCTATTGGCCGGGCTGGGCTGGTCGAGGACGAAAGTGGTGCTGGTGATGTATCTCGCTGGAATCGTGCTGGGAATGGCCGGACTGGCTATCTTTGCTGTACCGGCGATGGAACCCGTATCACTGTACGTATTCCTGGGTTTGTTCGCGCTCTACAGCGCGGGCGTGAGGTTAGCGGGTAAAAGGAGGCATTAAACGCGTCAGGATGAAGCGCGCAGTGCGTCTGCAATCTGCGAGACCGCAGCAGACGGCGAGAAGGTATTGCTTGCCAGGTCTTTGCAACGCTGGCTGAGAGCGGTATCGGGCAGCGAAAGGGCCAGCAGGATGTCGGCTTTTTGCCGGAGGGAATCGACGGAATTGTCGGAAATCACCTCGCCTACCTGATGTTCGACAATCATCTTCTCCAGATCGTTGCCGGGATTGATCGTTGCCAGCACGGGCAACCCTGCCTGCATATAGGCGAGGAACTTGCCCGGAATATTGTCGTTACGGTGACGGGGATCCAGGGCGATCAGGCCAACATGGCACTGGTGCAACAGCGGCGCGATCTCCTCGGGGGGAATCTCGTCCTGGAACAGGACATTGCTGAGTTTCAGATCGGCAACCTCCTTTCGCAGCCTGGCAACCGCGGTGCCCCGCCCCACGAACAGGAACCCCACCGAAGTGTCGTTTGTATACGATTCCGCGAGGCGTATCAGGATGTCCATGCCCTGGGCAATACCGATGTTGCCGGTGTAAACGAATATCCGGCGACCAGCCAGCGACGTGCGGGCAATATCGATGCTGCAGTGTCCCCCAGGCTGCGGCGCCAGCCAATTGTTCAGTACTTCCACCCTGCCGGGCAGGTCGTCATGCTCTTGGCGGAAATAGTCCAGGTTGGATGGCGTCTGCACACCGATGACGTCCGCCTGGCGATACTGGAATTTCTCCTTGCCCTTGAAATAGCGGTAGATCATGCCGCGGCCGATCAGGCCCATGTCAACCGCCCACTCCGGAAAGATGTCGCGCAGGATGAGATAGGACCGGCAGCCCGATGCCTGCTTAAGTTTCGCCACCAGCCCGCCGAAGAAGATCGAGGGCGAGTACCAGACGATACCGTCGTACTGCCTGTCTTTCAGGGGTGACTTGCGCAGGTTGCGGTACATGAATGAGGACAACAGGTGCTCGGCCAGCGCACGTCGGGAATAGCTGACGTCCTTGGTTTCCATGGCGCGAAGCCGCAGGATCTCGAGATTGCCCTCGTGTTGCAGGGACCAGGGTTTGTCCAGGGAGGCATCCGGCAACAAAACGGTCAC
>CAZVSC010000100.1:0-3493 GCA_964629325.1 uncultured Enterobacteriaceae bacterium | reverse complement strand
CTCGTCGCCGTCGGCATTGAACTTGATGCGTTGCAGCGTTCCGGTACCCGGAATCTGGCCCATCTGCATCGCACTGACGAACAGGTCGCCCTGCCATTCGGGGAATTCATCACCGATATAGAACGCCAGGCTGGACGGTGACACGCCCGGCATCCAGAACGCGTAGGGATTGATGGTGCCTTCCATCTGGAAGCGCTCGCTTTGCCAGGCGCCGCCATAGGAGCGGCCCAGGCTTACCAGCGGCCAGCCGTAATTGCCGCCGCGCTGGATGCGGTTCACTTCATCGCCGCCGTTGGGTCCCATTTCCGTTTCCCAGATTTCCCCGGTCTCGGGATGCATGGTCAGGCCGGTGGGCGTGCGATGACCATAGCTGTAAATCTCGGGCAGGAAACCGTCCCGGCCGACAAAGGGATTGTCACGGGGAATTTCACCTTCGGGGGTCAGGCGCAGGATCTTGCCCTTCTGGATATCGGTATGGAAATTGGGTTCAGGCTGGTCCGTGGTCACGTACACGCCGATGTAAAGCATGTCATCCGCGCCGAATAACAGGCGCACGCCATTGGTGGTGCCCTCTTCACCGACAAAGATATCCTCGGTGCCCTGGATATTGGTGCCGTCCCAGCGGCCGCGGGCGACCGCGATGGCGCCGCCACCACCCGGCAGGAACTTGTTGTAGCTCATGTAGATATAAGGCTCATTCGCAAAGTCGGGATGCGGGGCGATGTCGAGCAAGCCCGTGTAGCGGCTGACCATGGTTTCCGGCGGAGCGCCCAGTACCGGGTCGTCCAGCAGCACGTCGTCGACAATGCGGCGGATGGTGCCGGAATTCTTCTCGGTCACCAGCGCACTGCCGTCGGGCAGCCAGGCGATGCTCCAGGGATGATCGAGACCTCGGGCCACCACGCGAACGCGAATATCCATGCCCTCGGCGGTATCGTAGTAAAAAGGTCCCTGTCCCACCGGGTCGATATGCAGGCCGTCCGCACGCTGCGGCGCGTTATCGGCGGCAAAGACCGTGGACCACGGCAGCAATGCCATGGCCAGGCCGGAAATGGCGATGCGCCATACAGTGATGAGTTTCATGTTCCCCCCTCGTTGTGTCATTCAGACTGCTTTTGACGCCATGATATGCCAGATGCCAGGGCAAGTGCACCCTGCTTCCTGACCCGGTTCTTGCACTTGTCCGGTGAAGTGAATACATTGCCCTAAACCAGAACAAGAAGTGAATTTCCTATGCTTTTTCCCCGCAACCTGCTGCTGTCCTGCCTGTTTGCTTCCTTTATTACGCCGGCATTGCAGGCGCAGGATGACGAACCGGTATTCGTATTCCGCAACAGCATCGTGAACATCAGCGGTGATCTCTACCGCGCCAGCAACGGCGCCTGGCACAGCATCTTCCTGGTGACCGATGAAGGCATCATCCTGGCCGACCCGCTGAACACCGATTTTGCCGAATGGCTCAAGGGTGAACTCGATACCCGCTTCGACGTACCCGTGCGCTACGTCATTTACAGCCATAGCCATTTCGACCACGCTGCCGGTGCCGCCGCCTTTGCCGACACGGCCACCATCGTCGCCCACGAGCGCGTCCTGTTGAACATGGACGGCCGCTACCCGCACATGCCTGGCGACATGATCGACCGCAACGCCAACGGCATGGTGGACCGTGAAGAGATCGAGATCCCCACCAATGCGGATCCCGGCATCTGCGGCATGTTCCCCGGCTGGTTCGACCAGATCGACCTCAACCATGACGGCATCGTGCCGCCCGCTGAATTACAGGTGGATATCCTGCCCCCGGATCTCACCTTCTCCGAGCGCATGACCCTCTCCTTGGGAGGCAGGACCATCGAGCTGATGCATCCCGGCAAGAACCATGGCGACGACATGACCGTGGTGCTGTTTCCTGACGAACGCGTCGTCTTTGCCACCGACATGATCGCCGACGCCCTGGTGCGTGAGGATATCCGCTCGGTACCCAGCGCCTGCGGCCCGCTGGACGGCACACCCATTGCCGAATGGATCCGCTCCTATGAAGCGGTGCTGGCGCTGGATTTCGATATTTTCGCCGGCGGGCACGGCGGCTTTTTCACGAAGGATGAAGTGGCGTTGCCCGCGGCATACCTGAAGGACTTGCAGGCGGCCGTCAGCGACGGCCTGGCCCGGGGCATGTCCCTGCAACAGATGCAGGAGCAGATCCTGCTGGAGGAGTATGCGGACTGGGCCTACTACGACCGCCTGCGCCCGAAAACCATCGAGGCTGCCTACCGGAACCTGGTGCAGTTCCGGTTCTGAGTCCCGTTCAGCGCGGCTTGTACGTGCTGTAGTACGCCGGCGGCAGGCCGCCATCCTGGGTGATCAGGCGTTCGGTGATGTACCAGCGGCCGTCGATCTTCCTGAACTTCGTGTCCTCCCGCCCCTGCTCGATCAGGCGTGGCGCGAGATAGACCGTGTCGTTCATCACTTCCGTATAGATCATGTGCGCCGTCGCCGTGTCGCCGTTGACGATGATGCGGGGATTGGTCATCAGCACGTGCACCTTGCCGGGCACGTTTTCTTCCGGTGAAATTTCGTCGTAGTTGGTGTAAAGACCCTGTATCTCGGCTTTTCCCGTGTACACCATGCCGTTGATATCGAGGACGGCATCGTCCGTGTACATGGCGGTCCAGTCATGGCCTTCGTCCACCTCGAAGCCGTAGTAGTAGGCCAGCAGCATGTCCTCGAGCTGGATGCGGTCGAGCAGCGTGTCCTGCGTGGTGATAGCCGGTTGTGCTGCAACGGTGTTCGACAGCAGGGCTGCCAGGATGAATGACGCGGTAATAAAACGGCTGTTCATGAGTTTCCCTCGATGATGTGTTGTTATTGGCCTTTACGGCTTTACTCTGGAAAAATAATCGGGCTTCATTGTAAAAGCAAATCAGGATCGACAACTTCCTTTCAGGAGCCAGCCATGACCCAGCGCAGGGAACTTCTCGCCGCTTCCGCCACCGGCATGATTGCCACCCTGCTGGCATCGACCGCCAGCGCCCAGGACAACAGCATAGATAACAGCCTCACCGCGGATGAAAAGGCGAACATCGCCCTCGTCGATCGCTTCTGCAAGGCCTGGGAGGCCATGGACCTGGCGCAGGTCACGGCCACCATGACTCCGCAAGCCGTTTACCGCCAGTCGCAGGACACGCCGCCGGTGACCGGACACCAGGCCATTTACGACATGATGCAGCCCTGGATAGAAAGCTCCAACGCCATCACCTATGAAGTGCTGGAAACCTTCGCACGCGGCCCGGTGGTCATCAACCACCGCATCGACATCTACCACTCGGACAACGACGAGCGTCACCTGGAATGGGAAGGCGTGGGATTGTTCCTGGTCGAGGGCGGCCTGATCAGGGAGTGGCAGGACTTCACCATGCGCATCAGGCGCGGCAGGGCCTGAACCGGATCAGGGGCCGACTGCTTCGGCAGTGATTGACTGCCCGTGAATGACCAGGTC
>CAZVSC010000099.1:0-3566 GCA_964629325.1 uncultured Enterobacteriaceae bacterium | reverse complement strand
CCTTGCGTCTCTCCGCAGATTGCTGTCGCTGCTCCTTCTTATTGAGAGCAGCAGGTGCCTTATTTGGCGCAGCAGGCGCCTTGTTAAGGCCAGCCGCGGGCGCCTGTTTGGAGGTGTCCCTGCTGGCTGGCGCCGCGCTTTTGGCAGCATCATTTTTATCCTGGCCCAGCAGCGACTGCTCGTAATCGTCGAGGTCGCCCTCGAACACTTCCAGCTTGCCGTTCTTCACCAGCAGGAAGGAATCCACCGTGTTGCCGAGCAGGTGGCGGTCATGGGACACCAGGATCATGGCGCCCGGAAAACCCTGCAAGGCCATTTCCAGGCTGTGGCACATTTCCAGGTCGAGATGGTTGGTGGGCTCGTCCATCAGCAGCAGGTTGGGTTTTTGCCACACGACCAGCGCCAGGGCGAGACGGGTTTTCTCGCCGCCGGAAAAATGCCCGACGGTTTCGGTGACGCGGTCGCCGCGAAAATCGAAACCACCGAGGAAATTGCGCACTTCCTGTTCCCGTACGCCGGGCTCCAGTCGCTGGATGAGCTGCATGGGCGTTGCCGCACCATCCAGTTCATCGACCTGGTGCTGGGCGCTGTAGCCGATACGCAGGTAGTCGTTGCGGGTTACTTCCCCTGCCATCAGCGGTAATTTGCCGGCAAGCACCTTCAGCAGGGTCGACTTGCCCTGCCCGTTGGCGCCCAGCAGGCCGATGCGCGACTCGGCGCGTATATTCAGGGAAAAGCCGGTGATGAGCGGCTTGTCGTAACCGAAGCTGATGCTGTCACAGGCCAGCAGGCTCGGCGGCAGTTTGTCCGGTTCACGGAAGCTGAACTGGAACGGCGAATCCACGTGCGCCGGTGCGATCTCCTCCATCCGGGCCAGCTCTTTAAGGCGGCTCTGGGCCTGACGGGCCTTGGTGGCCTTGGCCCTGAAGCGGCGCACGAAATTCTCGATATCCTTCCTGCGCGCCTGCTGCTTTTCATAGGCGGCCTGTTGCTGCGCCAGGCGTTCCGCCTTCTGCTTTTCGTAATCGCTGTAGTTGCCGCGATACAGGAACAGCTTCCTGTTTTCGAAGCTGGCGATATGCGTCACCACCCTGTCGAGAAAACTGCGGTCATGGGACACGAGCAGCAGCGTACCGGGATACCGGCGCAGCCATTGCTGCAGCCAGAGGGTCGCTTCGAGATCGAGGTGGTTAGTGGGCTCATCCAGCAGCAGCAGGTCCGAGGGCGTCATCAGGGCCTGGGCCAGGTTCAGGCGAATCCGCCAGCCGCCGGAAAATGCATTGACGGGTTTTTCAAATTCACCGGTGCCAAAGCCCAGGCCCGAGAGCAACTGTTCAGCACGGTTGCGGATCGACCAGGCTTCCATGCCGTCCAGTTCACCGTGCAGTTTCGCAACCCGGTGATCATCGTGGGCTGCTTCGGCGTCGGCCAGCTGTTTTTCCAGGCTACGAAAACGGCTGTCGCCGTCGATGACATAATCCAGGGCCATTCGCGATGTGCCGGCCGTTTCCTGGAGCATCTGTGCCTTGCGCAGATCCTTCGGCATGTCGAGCTCGCCGGTATCCGCGTGCAGCTCCCCCATCAGCAGCCGGAACAGGCTGGTCTTGCCGGTGCCGTTGCGCCCAATGATCCCCACCTTCTGCCCGCCAAAAATGGTGAGATCGGCATGATCGAGCAGGAGCTGGGTGCCCCGGCGCAAGGATATTTCCTGGAGTGAAATCATTTCTGGTCTGGGCGAAGGCGTCGCCGACTGGCGAAAAGCGGCTATTCTAAAGGCGTTCCGAGGCAAAGCAAGCTGTCGCCCCTGCATAATTGGCCAGATAATGGAAAAACGAAGAACTCTGGGACCGGATGCTGGAATCAGGGGCCTGTGTCCTTATACTACGCTGAAATTTTTACGTGTTTTTTGTATTACGCATTTTATTTCAAGAGGTCACCATGAACATGTCCAAACACCTGCTGCGTACCGCCATCGCCACTGCCACCCTGGGCATCATGGCATTGCCGGTGCAGGCGCACCACGGCTTCGGCCTGTTCCAGCTCGACATCAAGCGCGAGTGGGAAGGCACGCTGACCAAGATGAACCTGGTCAACCCGCATTCCTACATGGAACTGGACGTGGTCGAGGAAGACGGCAACGTCCTGCACATGCGCTGCGAAATGCGCGCCGCTACGCTGATCCGCCGCTCCGGCTGGTCCACGGATATGTTCAAGATCGGCGCCCACATCAAGATCGAGGGCAACCCGCATCGTGACGATCCGGAAGCCTGCTACGTCGAGAACTTCACCATCAACAATGAAATTACCATGAACCGCAACGACCAGCTGCTGTCCGCCCAACCCGTTGATACCACCGGCCGTCCCTACCGGCTGGCCGATGGCCAGGTCAACCTGTCCGGTGACTGGGCTGTCGAGCAACTGGTGTTGACCGTCCCCCCGAGCGGCGGCAACGGCTCCATGATTCCCAAGAGCCTGTCCCCGGCGTTTGCCGCAGGCGATATCTCCCTGGAAGAAGTGCAGGCTACACAGCCGCCGCGGGCGCAGACGGTCTACACTGCAGAGGGCCAGGCAGCCGCCGACGCCTTCGATCGTCGTTCGCCCATCGACAATCCCTGGTTCGCCTGCAAACCAACCAGCTTCATCCGCGACTGGACCGCCGATTGGCCAATCAACAAGTTCGAGCAGAAGACCCTGCCGGATGGCGAAAAGGTTATCGATATCACCTACGGCCTCTACAACTTCAACCGCCGCATCCATATCGGCATGACGAAGCATCCCGAAAACCTGACTCCCAGCTATGCCGGCCACTCCATCGGCAACTGGGAGGGCGACACCCTGGTGGTCGACACCATCGGCTTCGAGGCCGGCGTACTGTCCCCACCGACCCGCTCCAGTGAGCAGATGCATATCGTGGAACGCTTCACGCTGGATCGTGAAAAGACGGCACTGAAACGCGAATACACCGTCACGGATCCGGTTTACCTGGCTGCACCCTATGCCAGCTATGATGTTATGTATATTTCCGACGTTCCCTTCGAAGCCCAGGAATGCGTCGATATGACACCGGAGTTCCAGCAGTAACGCGGAACCCATTCCGGACACAAAACCCGGCGTACGCTTGCCCGCATACGCCGGTTTTTTTTGCCTGCCGGAAACCCGCTGCCAGCACCTGGTTTCAAGGCACCACCCCGGTGCAAGTACCTGCATGAATCCCCAACTGGCTCGCCTGGCGCAGTGATCTGCATTTTTTGCCATGACTTGTTTTTCCGGGATTTATTTCCGGACAGAAGGCACGTGGCCAACCCAGGCGGATAAGGCGGTTGTTGGCAACAATCCTGTTAGAATCACCTATCGTTTTTCACGCTGAACCAGGAATCCCCGACCATGCGACCCACCCTGTATCTCCTGCCTGGCCTCTTGTGTGACGCCCGTGTCTGGGCCCACCAGCAGGCAAACCTTGCTGACCTCGTGGATATCCGGATTCCGGACTTCCGGAAGACCGACTCGCTGGATGCGATGGCCGACCTGGTGCTCAGTGATGCCCCGGACAAGTTCTACCTGGCCGG
>CAZVSC010000098.1:0-3841 GCA_964629325.1 uncultured Enterobacteriaceae bacterium | reverse complement strand
CCTTCCTGCCCTGGGGCCTGATGATCGACAAGTGGCGCTGGCAGGTGTTCAACGGCGAGATCAGCCCCGACGAGTACAACAAGGCCTGGTGGGCAATGCGCCAGCAGTACCAGGGCGTGATGGCCCCGATGAATCGCAGCGAGGATTATTTCGATCCGGGCGCCAAGTATCACATACCAGGCAATACGCCCTACATGCGCTACTTCCTGGCCTACATCCAGCAGTTCCAGTTCCACCGGGCGCTGTGCGAGGTTGCTGGCTACCAGGGTCCGCTGCATCGGTGCAGCATCTATGGCAGCAAGGAAGCCGGCGCCAGGCTCAACGCCATGCTGGAAATGGGTTCAAGTCGTCCGTGGCAGGACGCCATGGAAGCCATGACCGGGCAGCGCGAACTGGACGCCTCGGCGATCATCGATTACTTCGCGCCATTGAAGGAATGGCTGGACGAGCAAAACCGTTTTCGCCAATGCGGCTGGTGATGCAACCGCTGGAAATGACTTGCTGGCAAAAGGCGCTGCAATTGCCAACGGACCAGGCAAAGAAAAAGGGCAACGATACCGTTGCCCTTTTTCATGTCTGCTACCGGCCAGGAGCGGACCTTTATTAAAATCCATGAATCTGTCCATCAAATACCCTGGCGCGAGTGTTTTACTGGGGAAATTGACCGAACTATTCAGCAACTTTCCAGGATGATATGCCCGACCCCGGTACTCGACGCCGGCACGTGCATGAACCGGTAGACTTCCTCCACGCTATCACCCAGCGCCCCGCGCATCACCAGCCACATCACCAGTTCCACAGCCTCCGCCCCGGCCTCGCGCATGTATTCCAGGTGCGAAATTTGCGCCAGCCTTTCGGGATCCTGTGACAGGCCGTCAAGGAACATGCGATCGAAATCCTGGTTGATCAGCCCCGCACGCGGTCCCTGGATCTGGTGAGACATGCCGCCGGTGCCGAAGATCACCACGTCGAGATCCTCGTCCCAGGCCTCGACCGCCTTCCTGATCGCCTTCCCCAGGTTGTAGCAGCGATTGCCGGTGGGCGGCGGGTATTGCACCACGTTGACGGCGATGGGTATGACACGCACCGGCCAGGCATCCGGCTGGCCCCACAACAGGCTCATGGGCACGGTGAGGCCATGGTCCACCTGCATCTCGTTGACGATGGTGATGTCGAACTCATCCAGCACCAGCGATTGCACCAGGTGGGCGGCCATGTCGGGATAGCCTTTCACCACGGGTACAGGACGTGCGCCCCAGCCTTCATCCGCGATGATGAATTCATCACCACAACCCACGGCGAATGTCGGAATCATGCTGAAATCGAACGCGTTGTTATGGTCGTTGTAGACGATGATGGCGACATCCGGTGCTTTCTTCGCCATCCAGTCCTGTGCCGGGCGGTAGCCCGCGAACAGCGGCTTCCAGTAATCCGTTTCCGTCTTGCCCAGGTCCACGGCGGCGCCGATGGCCGGCGTGTGGGAGGTGCCGATACCGGCGCTGATCCTCGCCATCAGTTTTCCTCCCCTGGTCGTTCGGCGCGGGCGCGCCAGCCGTTGGGCGAGCGTCCGCCAGCCAGCATCATGTCGACATATTCCTGCTCGCTCATGCCGGTCATTTCCGCGGCCATGTACTGGTAGGAATGCTGGTCGGTGAAGGCGAGCTTGGCCAGGCAGTACACGACACCGCCGAGTTCGAGCATGGTGTTCCAGTCCCGTTGCATAACGGCCTGGCGCTGCGCCCCCGTCATGGGAAATTGCTTCAGGTAGCCGGCCTCGTCGTCCAGGAAAGCCTTGCTGTTTTCGGCCTTCATCAACGACATGAAAAAGTTGTTCAGGTGGTAGCCCTTGCGTGCACGCTGGGCGTCAAACACCCAGGTACCCGGCAGATCTTCGTATTCCGGTTTTGTGGCTTTCATGGCAATTCCATCTCTGGCAGGTGTCCCCAGCATATTATGTCTGGTCGGGCCAACTCAAACCCTATTTGCTTTTTCTAGCCTGCAATGTCGGATGACGGCACTACGTGCCTTATCCGACCTACTCGTACCCATGTCGACCTTTTTCGGGTATCTTGTGCCTCAAAATAATAACGAGGATTACCCGATGAACCCTGCCCTGCCCACAACCGACGACACCCCGATCTGGGACGCGATGCTGTCTCTGTACAACAGCCCGGCTATCGCGCTTGGCCTGGAACTGGCGATTTTTGATGCACTGGCCACCCCGGCGGACGCCGAATCCCTGGCGAAAAAGACCGGCTACAATCTGCGCGGCCTCAAGGCCCTGCTCGCCATGCTGAAATCCCTGGGGCTGCTGGATCGTCACGAAGGCCGCTACCAGCTCAACCCGGTATCCAGCACCTATCTCGTCAAGGACAGCGCCTTTTACTGGGGCCCTTTCTTCAGCTGGACTTCACAGTTCCTGCCCAACTACAAAATCTTCCTGGAGAATATCCGCGACGGGCAGACCGTGGAGGAGCGCGAGGCGGCCGACAGCTGGGAATCCGGCGAAATGGACCCGGCCTTTGCCCGCACCATCACCGACTACATGCACTGCCACTCCATCGCCTCCGCGGTGGGCCTGTCGCACAACTGTGATTTTTCCGGGGTGAAGAAACTGATGGATATCGGCGGCGGTTCCGGCTGCTATGCCTCGGCACTGGCCAACCAGAACCCGAAGATGCGTTGCACGATCATGGAACTGGGCCCCGTGTGCAAGGTGGCCGAGGATTACATCGCCAAGGCGGGAGTTTCCGATCGCGTGGGCACGAAGACCGTGGACATGTTCCGCCAGGCATGGCCCACCGGCTACGACGCCCATTTCTTCGCCAACGTCTTCCATGACTGGAGCCTCGAGACCTGCCAGGAACTCACCGACAAGAGCTTTGCCGCCCTTGCTCCCGGCGGACGCATCTGCCTGCAGGAAATGCTGCTGGACGAGTCGGGCGATGCGCCCTATCCCGCCGTGGCATTTTCCTTCCTCATGACCTGGGGTACCAAGGGGCAGCAGTTCACGTTCAACCAGTTGAAGGACATGCTGACAAAGGCAGGATTCACCAATGTCCGCGCCCAGCGCTCTTATGGCTACTATTCCCTGGTTACCGGCGACAAGCCTGCCTGATCACGGAGCCTGTTTCGGCCCGCTACTCCAGGCCCTTTAGTCCGCCGTGATATTGAGCAACTGCGTGTAATCGCTCATGCCGGCGAATATCTTGGCAATGCCGTCCTGTTTCAGCGTCCGCATGCCGTCGGCGATCGCCTGCGCCTTGATCTCTTCCATTTCCGCGTGGCGGTAGATCATGGCTTGCAGCTTCGGCGTGCCAATCAGGACTTCGTGGACGCCGACACGACCCTTGTAGCCAGTGCCGCCGCAGGTGTCGCAGCCCACGGCCTTCATCAGCTCAACGCCGTTGGTGTCGATGCCTAGCTCCGGAAATACTTCCTCGCCGTACTGCTTGATCAGGTGGTCGATTTCCTTCTGGTCCGGCTGGTATGGCTCCTTGCAATTGGGACACAGGGTACGCATCAGACGCTGGGCCAGGATCGCCAGCAGGGCATCGGAGAAGTTGACCGGGTCCAGGCCGAGATCGAGAAGGCGCGTGATGGTTTCCGGCGCAGAGTTTGTATGCAACGTGGACAACACCAGGTGACCGGTCAGTGACGCCTCGACACCGATCGAGGCGGTTTCACGGTCGCGCATTTCCCCGATGAGGATGACGTCGGGATCGGCGCGCAGGAAGGCGCGCATGGCATCGGCGAAGGTGAAGCCGATCTTGGGCTGGACCTGAACCTGCTGCAGACCGGGCTGGGTGATTTCCACCGGGTCTTCTGCCGTCCAGATCTT
>CAZVSC010000097.1:0-3952 GCA_964629325.1 uncultured Enterobacteriaceae bacterium | reverse complement strand
GCCCAGGGGCGGAATCGAACCACCGACACGGGGATTTTCAATCCCCTGCTCTACCAACTGAGCTACCTGGGCTTTTATTGCTACTACGCTCGCCATTTCTGCGTTGCAGAAAATGTTTTTCTTCAGTCACGACCTAGATGGTCGCTCCTTCATCAAAAATTTCCTGCGCCTTGATCTGGCTTCGCTCGTAACGCTATAAACCAGGGGCTGAAATGTACGAGGCGCGTATTAAACCCAAGGCCGGTGCGGGAGTCAAGAACCAGCGGAAATTCAGGCTTCAGGGGGCACAAAGCCCTCGGCTTCGTCTGCATCTTCGTTATTGAAAAACTTAAGCATTTGCTCCGTCAGGTACTTGCGGTCGTCCGGGTTGATCATGGACAGCGCCTTTTCATTGATCAGGCGCACCTGCCGGGCCTGCCATTCCTGCCAGGCCTGTTTCGAGACGTTCTCGTAGATGTCCTGGCCCTGGGGACCGGGGTAGGGCGGGGTGGGCAGACCTTCCAGCTCCTGCTGGTACTTGCGGCAAAAAACTTTCCTCATTCGGCATTACTCATAAGCTGCTCTCTATCCTGTCGCTGAGGGCGTCCAGCAACTTCTTCACGGGTGCTGCCAGACCAAGCTGACCTGGATTGGCCAGATCATACCAATGCCAGCGGCCTTTCTCCATGACAGCATCTCTGGGGACTTCCAGTGTGATCAGCATCGGCGTGATATCCAGATGAAAATGGCTGAAGGTATGACGGATCGGCTGCCACTTCTCCGGGGTTCCGGTCTGATGCATGCCATGGACCATGAGGAATGACAGCGGGGTATCACCGGCCGGGATTTCCGGCAGGCTCCAGAGGCCACCCCAGATTCCCGAGGGCGGTCTTTTTTCCAGCAGCACCTTGCTGCTGTCCGGCGACTGCAGGACGAGCATGGTGGTGCTTTTTACCGGCATGGCCTTCTTCTTTTTCTTCTGTGGAAATTCGCTGGCGAGATTGCGCCGGTTTGCTTCGCACTCCTTTTCCAGGGGGCAAAGAGCACAGGCGGGTTTGCTACGCGAGCACAGGCTGGCGCCGAGGTCCATGATGGCCTGGTTGTAGTCGGCACAATTTTCCTCGGGGGTGTGCTGGTCGGCCAGGGCCCAGAGCTTTTTTCCGGTTGCGGTTTGCTCCGGCGATCCTTCTATACAGTGATACCGGCAGAGTACGCGCTTGACGTTGCCATCGAGGATCACCGCGCGCTTGTTCAATGCCGCGGCAATGATGCCGCCGGCGGTGGAGCGGCCAATGCCGGGCAGTTCCGCAAGCGCCTCCACTGTGTCCGGGAAATTTCCTTTGTACTGTCGATGGATGATCCCGGCTGCCTTGTGCAGGTTGCGGGCGCGGGCATAGTAGCCAAGTCCGGTCCACAGATGCAGTACGGCATCCTCGTCCGCTTTTGCCAGCGCTTCGACATCCGGAAAGCGTTGCATGAAACGTGTGTAGTAGGGAATGACCGTCGCTACCTGGGTCTGCTGCAGCATGATTTCGGAGACCCACACCCGGTAGGGCGTTTTATCCTGCTGCCAGGGCAGGTCATGGCGGCCGTGTTCATGGAACCATGGCAGAAGCTTGTCGGCGAGGGGGGAAGTCATGGCGGGCCAGTGTACCTGCCTGCGGGGAGCTTGCCCATGGCGCTATGAGGGGCGTTGTAGTCTGATGATTTATCATGATTTTTCGAGTATCCGGTTTTTCACATGGGATGGAATGAGCGTATAATCGCGTTTTTCCGAAACAGCCGCCCGTCGGCCCCGAGGATGTTATGACTGCCCGTACGGCGTCAGTGGAACGCAACACCAAGGAAACCCAGATTACCGTCAACCTGAACCTGGACGGTACCGGCGCCTTCAAGATTTCCTCCGGCCTGCCCTTCCTGGAGCATATGCTGGAGCAGGTGGCGCGCCACGGGTTGATCGACCTCGACATCAAGGCCGAGGGCGACCTGGAAATCGATGCCCACCACACGGTGGAGGATCTCGGCATCACCATCGGCCAGGCCTTCGACAAGGCACTGGACAAGACCGGCATCCGTCGTTACGGCCACGCCTACGTGCCCCTCGATGAGGCCCTGTCCAGAGTGGTGATCGACTTCTCCGGCCGCCCGGGACTGGAATACAACATTCCCTTCAAGCGCGGCACCGTTGGGGATTTCGATGTCGATTTGTTTTTCGAGTTCTTCCAGGGCTTCGTCAACCACGCGAAGGTGACCCTGCACATCGACAACCTGCGCGGGAACAATGCGCACCACCAGATTGAAACGGTGTTCAAGGCATTCGGCCGCGCTGTGCGCATGGCGGTGGAACTCGATCCCAGGATGGAAGGTGTCATACCTTCCACCAAGGGTACTTTGTCCAAGTAATTCTTCTCAACTGAAGGCGCATCATGAATCGCGTTGCTGTCATCGACTATGGCATGGGCAACCTGCATTCCGTGGCGAAAGCCTTGGAGCATGTGGGGGATGGCCTGCAGCTATCGGTTACCGCCGATGAGAAGACCATCATGGCGGCCGACCGCATCATCTTTCCCGGGGTCGGCGCCATGCGCGACTGCATGGGCGAGATCAGGCGACTGGGCATCGACGACATGCTGCGCCGACTGGTGGAGGACAAACCAATCCTCGGCATCTGCGTGGGCATGCAGGCGCTGATGCAGCACAGCATGGAAAACAACGGCATCGACTGCATCGGGTTGTTCGCCGGCAACGTGAAGCGATTCGCCGATGACATGCGCGATGCCCATGGCGACAGGTTGAAAGTGCCGCACATGGGCTGGAACGAAGTGCGCCAGACAAAGGGTCACCCGATGTGGCAGGGCATCGCCGACAACAGTCGTTTCTATTTCGTGCATTCCTACTTCGTTACGCCTGCAAACCCGGATGAGGTCGTGGGCAAAAGCAGCTACCCGGCGTCGTTTGCCTGTGCGCTGGCAAAGCAGAACGTGTTTGCCGTGCAGTTTCACCCGGAGAAGAGCCAGACTGCCGGGTTGCAGTTGTACAAGAACTTCCTGTCCTGGGATGGGCAAAGCTGAATGATGACCACGATACAAGATACAGGATACAGGGTGTCAGGCGCAGTAGAACGCCCTGTATCCTATATCCTGTATCCTGCATCGGAATATCGGTGGATAACGCTTCGCTCTTCCGCCCTGCAGAGGTGTGTCCATGGCGTTGGCTAAACGCATCATTCCGTGCCTCGATTGCGAGAACGGCCGCGTCGTGAAAGGCGTGAAGTTCGTCGACATTCGCGATGCCGGCGACCCGGTGGAGGTGTCCAAGCGTTACTGTGACCAGGGTGCCGATGAGATCACCTTCCTCGATATCACCGCCAGCCACGAAGACCGGCAGACCACCATCGACACCGTGCATGCCATTGCCGGCCAGGTCTTCATCCCTTTAACGGTTGGTGGGGGCATCCGCACCCTGCAGAATATCCGCGATATGCTCAATGCCGGTGCAGACAAGGTGGCCATCAATACCAGCGCGGTGAAAAACCCCGACTTCGTGCGCGAGGCCTCGGAGCGGTTCGGTTCCCAGTGTATCGTGGTCGCCATCGACGCCAAGAAGGTGTCAGGCGAAGGAGAGCCTGAGCGGTGGGAGATATTCACTCACGGTGGGCGCAACCCGACCGGGCTGGATGCCGTGGCCTGGGCAAAAAAGATGGTCGATCTCGGCGCCGGTGAAATCCTGCTGACCAGCATGGATCGTGACGGCACCAAGAACGGATTCGACCTGGCCCTGAACCGGGCCATCAGTGATGCGGTGACGGTGCCGGTAATCGCCTCGGGCGGGGTCGGCAACCTGCAGCACCTGGTGGATGGCATCACGCAGGGCGGCGCCGATGCCGTACTCGCGGCCAGCATCTTTCACTTTGGTGAGTATTCGATTCCTGAGGCCAAGGAATATATGGCAAAGCAGGGAATCGAGGTCAGGA
>CAZVSC010000096.1:0-3964 GCA_964629325.1 uncultured Enterobacteriaceae bacterium | reverse complement strand
CGCAAATGGCGTAGAATCGGGCGCACGATGAAAACACTAAAACTGCTTTGTCTTGTCCTTGGGGGGATAGCGTTGACGGGCCTGCAGCCCGCCGTTGCCCAGCACGAAACCGCCAGCGACCTGGTCAGCGGCGAAAACGCCTTCCGCCAGTACTGCGCCAACTGCCACGGCCCCGACGGCGACCTCATTGCCCAGGTCGATCTCGGCCACAACAACTTCCGCCAGCCTTATACCGATGCACAGCTCGTCGGCATCATCCTGAACGGCATTCCGGGTACGCCCATGCCCGCCACGCCGCGGGTCACGCCGGAGCAGGCGAGCATGCTCGTGGCCTGGCTGCGCAGCCTGGGTGAAAGGGAAGAAGGCCTGGCAGGCAATGTTGAGCGTGGACAGGTATTGTTCACCGGACGCGGTGAGTGCCAGGACTGCCACATGGTCAACGGGGAAGGCTCGGTCCTGGGTCCTGATCTCAGCAGCATCGCCCTGGTGCGCTCAAGCGCTGAATTGCGCGATTCGCTGCTGGCGCCCGCGGCCGTCGTGCAGCCAAACAGCCGCTTTTATACCGTGGTAACCACGTCAGGCGAGGAGATTACCGGCCGCCTGCTCAACCACGACGCCTTCAGCGTGCAGCTGCTCGATGCCAACGAGCGCCTGCGTTACTTCGACAAGACCAACCTGGCCGAATTCGGTTTCAGCGATCCCGGCATGCCGGCCCTGGGCGCCGACTTCAGCGAGCAGGATGTCGCCGACCTGGTTGCCTACCTGGCATCGCTGCGCCGAGGAGCCGCCCAATGAAAACACTGTTTGCTGCTGCCTTTCTTACCCTGTCGGCGAGTGCGCTGGCCCAGGTGTCCTTCGATGACATTCTCAACGCCGACAATCCTGATAACTGGCTGAGTTATTCGCAGTCGCTGCAGAACCAGCGCCACAGCGCGCTCACGCAGATCGATGCGGGCAATGTCGACGGCCTGGAACTGCAGTGGGTGTGGCAGGCGCGCTCCCTGGAAAAATTCGAGACCACGCCGCTGGTGGTCGATGGCGTGCTGTACACCGTGCAGGCACCGAACGATATCGTGGCGCTGGATGCCGCCACCGGCCGTATTTTCTGGACCTACCATCATGAACCGGCGCCGTCGCGCACCTGCTGCGGACGCGTCAACCGCGGCCTCGCCATTCTCGGCAATACGCTGTTCATGGGCACGGTAGACGCGCGCCTTTTAGCCATCGACGCCCGTGCCGGCAACCTGATCTGGAATACGTCCGTCGCCAACCCGGACGAACTGTACTCGATCACCATGCCGCCCATGGTGGTGGAGGACAAGGTCTACATCGGTGTCGCCGGCGGCGACATGCCCACCCGCGGTTTTGTCGCTGCATACAACGTCAACGATGGTGCGCTCATCTGGAAAACGCACACCATTCCCGGTCCCGGTGAACCCGGCCATGACACCTGGTCCGGCAATTCCTGGATGACCGGCGGCGCCGCCATCTGGAACGCCGGCGCCTACGATCCCGAAGCCAACCTCGTCTACTTCGGCACCGGCAATCCGCAGCCGGACTGGGACGGCCGCGACCGTCTCGGCGACAATCTCTACAGCGACAGCGTGCTGGCCTTCGATGCCGACACCGGCGAAATAAAGTGGCATTACCAGTTCACCCCGCATGACGAAATGGATTACGACTCCACGCAGGTGCCGGTGCTGGTCGACCGCGAGTGGAACGGCCGTGAAAGGAAACTCATGTACTGGGCCAACCGCAACGGCCTGATGTATGTGCTCGACCGCGTCACCGGCGAGTTCCTGCATGGCAAGCCCTTCGTCGCGGTGAACTGGATGACCGGTTTCGATGACAACGGCCGGCCGATCCGCGCCGAGGGCATGCTGCCGTCACCGGAAGGCACGGTCATTCGCCCGCACGTGCACGGTGCCATCAACTGGGCGCCGACGTCCTACAGCCCGAAACAGGATCTCTATTACGTCGCGCACTGGGAGGACTCCGGCATCATGGCCATCGAGGGCCAGTTCCCGCAGGCGCTTGGCGTCAACCGGCGCCAGACCACCATGGGCGATGTCGCACTCGAGCCCTTCCTCAACAACAACGAGGAAGCGTGGGGCGTGGTGCGCGCCTACGATCCCGACACCCTGGATCCGGTGTGGGAGTTCGATCTCGGCAACATCACCTGGGGTGGCGTGCTGTCCACCGACGGCGACCTCGTGTTCGCCGGCGGCAAGGACGGTTACTTCGTGGCGCTGGATGCCAACACGGGCGCGCTGAAGTGGAAGACCAACCTGGGCGGCCAGGTCAACGCGGCGCCGATGACCTATGCGGCCGGCGGCAGGCAGTACATCGCCATCGCGGCCGGGTCGGCACTGTTCACTTTCGCCCTGCCTGACTGATCCCGGATGGGAGTGGTAACCCGCTAAAGGAATTGCCAGAATAGGCAACCATGCTTATGCGCTCCTCCCGATTAATTGCCCTCTGCCTGCTGTGCCTGGCCGGTACATATGCGGCAGCCCAGGATTTCCCCCCCAACGGCCCGATCCCCGATCGCATCCAGCGCATCATCAATGGTCATAATCTCCCGGACTCCAGTTTCAGCTTCTATGTCCAGGCAGTGGATTCGAGCGCGCCACGATTCGTGTTCAACGCCGGCAAGCCGATGAATCCCGCCTCCGCCGTGAAAACGGTGACCACCCTGGCGGCCCTGGAATCGCTCGGGCCGTCCTTTACCTGGCAAACACAACTGTACGCCCTGGGCCCGATCGAGGACGGCGTACTCAGGGGCGACCTCCTGATGAAGGGCGGCGGTGATCCCTTCCTCGTGGAAGACCAGCTGCGCGGCATGCTCAAGTCTTTGCAGCGGGCCGGCGTCGAACATATCACCGGCGACCTGGTGCTGGACGGTTCCTACTTCGATGCATCCGTCGCAGGCGGCGACCTGATCGACAACCAGGCCGGGCGCGCCTACAACACCTTGCCGAATGCCGTCATCGCCAATTTCCAGGCCATGACCTTCTATTTTTATCCGCACCCCAACGGGCGCGAGGTCATCATCCACACCGACCCGCACCTGCCCAATGTCACCATCACCAATCGCCTGCGGCTGGAAAACCGCTCCTGCGGCGGCTACCAGCGCGGCATCAGCTTCAACCTGAATCCGAACGATCCCACGGAAGTGATATTCGAGGGCAGCTTCCCGTCGCGCTGCTCCCGCTACCAGATGGTGCGCGAGGTGCTCAATGCGCCCGACTATACTTTCGGCCTGTTCAAGTCGTTGTGGGAAGAACTCGGCGGGCAGCTGGACGGCGGCATGCGTGTTGGGGCCGTGCCGGACGATCTGGAAGCCATCGTGGAATGGAACTCACTACCCCTGTCCGACATCATCAAGTCCATCAACAAGTTTTCCAACAACCTGATGACCCGCCATCTATTGCTGACGCTGGGCGCCGAGGTGCTGGGGCCGCCGGCCACGGTGGAGAAGGGTGTGGAAGCCATGAAGAATTATCTCGAGCTGAAGAGCCTGGATTCCACCCAGCTTTCTCTCGACAATGGCGCCGGATTGTCACGTGATACGCGGATTACCGCGGCCATGCTGAATGCGATGCTGCAGGGCGCGTGGCGCAGTCCCTACATGCCGGAATTCCTCGCATCGCTGCCGATCAACGGCCTGGACGGCACCATGCGCAACCGCGTGCGCGGCACCACCATGTCGGGCCGTATGCATGTAAAGACGGGTTCGCTGGATGAGGTGGCCGCCGTCGCCGGTTTTGTCTATGCCCAGAGCAATACCATGTACACGGTGGTGGGCATGGTCAATCATGAACTGGCCGACCGGGGGCCCGGCGCGGAACTGCTGAATGAATTCCTGACTTGGGTATACTTGCAGTAACGGAAAAAGGGAAAAAGGGAAAAATGGTTCGAGTAGGTCGGATAAGGCACGTAGTGCCGTCATCCGACATTGCTG
>CAZVSC010000095.1:0-4478 GCA_964629325.1 uncultured Enterobacteriaceae bacterium | reverse complement strand
CGGCCGGGCATGTGGGAATCTATGTCAGCTCCAAGTTGCAGGGGATGGTGGGCGATCGGATAGCAGAGTGGTTGATAGAAAGGCAATGAATACCGATACAGGGAAACAGGGAAAAAGGGATACAGGGCAGACCCCTTCGATGAACTTGAAAGCTTACCCCCCTGCATCCTTGTATCCTTGTATCCCTGTATCGAAAAACTGAACAGAGTCTCCATGGTCCAAAAAATAATCAGCCCCGAAGACGCCGTATCGCTCATCCGCGACAACGACACCGTCGCCGTATCCGGCTTCGTCGGCATCGGTACGCCTGAAGAACTGATCATTGCCCTGGAAAAACGCTTCCTGGAAACCGGCCACCCGCGCGATCTCACCCTGGTGTTTGCCGCCGCGCCCGGTGACGGCGCCAACCGCGGCGTCAACCGCCTGGCCCATGAGGGCTTGGTGAAACGGGCCGTGGGCGGCCACTGGGCGCTGGTGCCGAAACTGGCGCAGATGGCCGTGGAAAACAAGATCGAGGCCTACAACCTGCCGCTGGGCTGCATCTCCCAGCTGTACCGCGTGATCGCCGGCGGCAAGCCGGGCCTGCGCACCAAGGTGGGCCTGCGCACCTTCGTCGACCCGCGCAACGGCGGCGGCAGGATCAGCGAGAAGGCCGTAGAGCCCCTGGTGGAACTGGACGTCATCAAGGGCGAGGAATGGCTGTTCTACAAGGCCTTCCCCATCGACGTCTGCCTGTTGCGTGGCACGACCGCCGATGCCCATGGCAACACGTCCGCCGAACGCGAGGTGCTGACCCTGGATGTGACCTCGACGGCCATGGCCGCGCACAACTCCGACGGCGTCGTCATCGTGCAGGTGGAACGCATCGCCCAGGCCAATTCCCTGGCGCCGAAACGCGTACTGATTCCCGGCGCCCTGGTGGACTGTGTGGTGAAGTCGAAACCCGAAAACCACCACCAGACCTTCGCCACGCCCTACGAACACGGCTTCAGCGGCGAGATGCGCGTGCCCCTGGAAGACATGCCGGTGATGCCGCTCGATGAACGCAAGATCATGGCGCGCCGCGCCGTGATGGAATTGCCCATCGGCGGCGTCGTGAATCTCGGTATCGGTATTCCTGAAGGCGTCGCCAGGGTGGCGGCCGAGGAAGGCATGCTCGACCAGGTTACCCTGTCGGCCGAGGCTGGCACCATCGGCGGCATGCCACAGGGCGGTCTCGATTTCGGTGCCTCGCTGAACCCGGACGCCATCGTCTCCACCAACTCCCAGTTCGACTTCTACGACGGCGGCGGTATCGACATGGCCTGTCTCGGCATGGCGCAGGCGGACAAGTATGGCAACGTCAACGTGTCCAAATTCGGCAAACGCCTGGCCGGGGCAGGGGGCTTCATCAACATCAGCCAGAATGCCTCTCGCCTGGTGTTGACCGGCGCCTTCACCGCCGGCGGTCTCGAGATCGCCGTGGAGGACGGCCGGCTGCGCATCGTCAAGGAAGGCAAGGTGAAGAAATTCATCGACCAGGTGGAGCACATCACCTTCTCGGGCGAGTATGCCCGCGAAACCGGCCAGCCGGTGCTGTACGTCACCGAGCGCTGCGTGTTCAGCATGGGCCCGAACGGCATGGAGCTGATCGAGGTGGCGCCGGGTATCGATGTCGAAAACGATATTCTCGACCACATGGATTTCACGCCCTACATACGCAACGTGCGCCCCATGGACAGCCGCATCTTCCAGGAGGCGCCCATGGGCATCAAGCAGGAACAGGAACTCATGCCGATCGAGCGGCGCATCGTGCTGGACCGCGAACAGGGCAAGCTCATCATCAACCTGCGCTCCATGAAGATCACCTCGCGGGTCGAGATCATGCAGATCAAACAGCGCATCGAGGAAGTATGCGAATCCCTCGATACGCCGGTGGAAATGATGGCCTTCTACGACGGCTTCGAAATCAAGGAGAGCCTGCAGGACGAATATACGGACATGATTTCATCCATCGACAAGCGTTTTTACAAGAGTCTCGTGCACTACACACGCGACCCTTTCATTCGCCTCAAATTCGGGGCAGAATTAAGAAAGCGTCACATTCAGTGATTCTTTTTGTTAAGACGAAACACGACATGCAGTGTTTTTTTTCAATCGATAAAAGATAAAGGATAAAAGATAAATGGCCCTTCGATCAGATCTGATGCTGGCCCCCCTTTTATCTTTTATCCTTTATCTTTTATCCGGAATTTCTGATGTCTGAATCCGAAGCAGTAGTCGTCGAAGGCAAATTCGATCCCAAAGCCAAGTACGTTCCCGCCCCCCGCACCGGTACGGTGCGTTGTATCAATTCCAAATCATTCCACACGATTCATTACCAGGATTGGGGCAAACCCGAGAGCAAGGAAACCGTTTTCTGCATCCACGGGCTGACCCGCAACTCCCACGACTTCGATGCCATCGCCAACCAGTTGGGCAAGAAACATCGCGTGGTGTGCCCGGACACCGCGGGCAGGGGACACAGCGACTGGCTGCCTGACCACGAGGATTACCAGATCCCGCAGTACAACACCGACTTCAACACGGTGGTGTCCCACATCGGCTGCGAGGAATACACCATTCTCGGCACGTCGCTGGGCGGCATGATGGGCATGATCCTGGCGGCCATGCCGAATTCACCGGTCAAGCGCCTGATCATCAACGACATCGCCCCCGAGGTGCCGCACACCGCCATGGCCAGGCTCGGCGGCTACCTGCACCTGGATCCCTGGTTTCCCAACCTGGGGGAGGTGGAGAAACACCTGCGCAAGACCCTGGCACCGTTCTACCCCATGACGGACGAGGACTGGGTGCATTACGCGCTGCACAGCGCCTACGAGGCCGACAAAGGCTATCGCCTGGCCTTCGACCCGGACATCTCCAACACCTACGGGCGCCGCTACTGGTACCTGATGTATTTCAACCTGTGGAAGTACTGGGTGCGCATCAAGTGCCCCGTGCTGGTGATACGCGGCAAGGAGTCCGACTTCCTCACCGAGCACCTGTGCGAGCGCATGATGCGCAAGCTGCCGCAGGCCGACCTGCTGGAGTTCGACCATGCCGGGCATACGCCAACGCTGAATGCGCCGGAGCAGATTGATCCGATTGTTAAGTGGTTGGATTCGCACTAAGGGCGATGAAGGGATAAATCGATAAAGGGATAAACCGATAAAGGGATAAAGCGATAAAGCGTCCTTTATCTGGATTCCTGGGTAGCCTTGAACTTTCTGATCATGGCACTGATCATTGCGGATATCCTGAGAGCGTCATCCAGCCATTTACTTCCCTTGGCTTTCTCAATATAGCCTGCATTCATGCCGATATAGATCTGGGTCCTGAGTTCCCCTGCCGAGCCCTTGGCATACCTCAAGAATCGTACGATTTCTTTGATGGATTCCCGTTCATAGCCTTCAGCAATATTGGAGGGAATTGAAAGCCCGGATCGGGAGATCTGATCCCGGAAACTGAAATCCTTCAGTGAAGACAGTGTGCGGTAGATGTCGGTACTCAACCCGGTGGATACCTTCCAGACATCCAGTTCTTCAAATCGGTGCATAACATACCTCCTGTCTGTTCTTTCCAAGTCTAGACCAAATGGCCAAATTTGCCCTTTTAGGCGCTCTATTCACCATACGCTTTATCCCTTTATCGGTTTATCCCTTTATCGAAAACCCCAAAAAAGGCCCTTATCATTACATAACCCATTGAATTAAAAGGATTATAATTTTATTTGTTGCACCGCAAAAAATTGTTGCACTGCGCAAAAATCCTTGCTATTGTGCACAGCACAAAATGAGTGTTAACCAATAAATACCGGCTAGCACCAAGGAGCAGAACCGATGTCGTCAACGGCAGTAAAGTCTGAAACCAAAGTAGCAGTAAAAAGCACGCCGAAGCCCAAGTCAGCAGCAAAGGTCCAGGCGAAAACCAATGTAAGCAGTACCAAGAGTAAAGCATCAGGAGCAACCAACATGCCGACTAAATCTTCAGCCTTCAAGAAACTGGAAACCAGCTTCGAACCCGTTATGGAATACAACAAGATGATTGCTGGTTCCATGGAATCCACCTACAACATGATGATGGACAGCTTCCAGAGCTACGCCAAGCTGGGCATCGACTCCATGCAGTCTGGCCTGAAAGTACGCAGCCCGGAAGACATGGTTTCCTACTTCGAAGCCCAGCATGCGATGGCCCAGAAAGCCAGCGACATGATGATGTCCGATGCCAAGTCCTTCTCCGACATGGGCATCAAGTTCTTCAACGACGTACGCTCACTGTACGAAAGCGGCATGAAGACTTCTGTCACCGCTGCCACTGAAGCAATGAAAGCCGTCTAAGTAATTCCTTGCAGAACAAGACTGCTGAAGACCGGTCTCTAAACTAGTGTTTCACAACCTCCGTCCCCCCACGGAGTGAACCCCGGAATCAACCCCCCCTGGTTCCGGGGTTTTTTATTG
>CAZVSC010000094.1:0-4916 GCA_964629325.1 uncultured Enterobacteriaceae bacterium | reverse complement strand
AGGCTCTTGTTCAATCGCTTCAGGTGATCCTGCAGCATGCTGCCGCGCAACTGCGCGACGCCCATCGCCAGCACGTCGATGACCACCAGGTGGGCGATGCGCGAGGACACCGGCGTGAACATGTGCTGGTTGTCTTCCACATTGATGTGAATGGGGATGGCGCACAACTGGGCTACCGGGGTGTTGTCAGGGACGAGTCCGATCACGGTGGCGCCGGCCTCGCGCGCCAGCTTCACGCTCTGGATCAGCGCTGTGGATCGACCCGATTGTGAAATGGCGACGACGACGTCACCCGGCTTCAGTGATATGGCGGACATGTGCTGAATATGGGGATCGGTATAGGCCGCCGCGGTCACCTGCAGGCGGAAAAACTTGTGCTGGGCATCGATGGCCACCGAGCCGGACGCACCGAAGCCATAGAACTCGACACGGGATGCATCTGACAGGGCCTCGATGGCCGCCTCCAGCGCGGCCATGTCCAGCTCTTCCCTGACCGCCACCAGCGACCCGATGGTGGAATCGAACACCTTGCGGCTGACGTCGGCAATGGAATCCGCATCACTCACCGAAAACTGGCTGTAGATGCCGCTCGAGCCGAGGTACCTGGCCAGTTGGAGCTTGAAGGTCTGGAAGCCGTCGTAACCCAGGGCCCGGCAGAAGCGCACCACGGTCGGCTCACTGACCTGCGCGCGGTTGGCCAGGTCGATGATGCGCATGTCGAGCACCGAGGACGGATTGGCGAGGACAAAGTCCGCCACCTTGCGCTCGGATTTGCGCATGTGGCCAAGCGATTCGCTGATGGCCTTGATCAGGTTGGTGCTGTCCACGCGGGGATCCTCCACCGTTGCAGGCTGCAGTATAAAGGAAGACCCTTGAATCGGGTTACCCGGGACACATAAAGGCAAACAGGGCAGGAATCGCGAAGTTTTGGAAATTCAGGAACAAAAGGGACCGCAGTTCATCGATAGATCACGATAAAGCGTACTTGCTTTCGGTCCCGCGGCGTCATGCTGCGGGCCGAAGAATTGATGCAGGGTGGTTAGTCTGGATTGATCGGGCTTACGTTTTCAGCCTGAGGACCTTTCTCAGTCTGGGTAATTTCCATCATTACCTTTTGCCCTTCAACCAGGCTGCGGCGACCATCACCGACGATGGCGCTGTAGTGGACGAAAACGTCCCTGCCGCCAGCTTGTTCGATGAATCCAAATCCTTTTTCATCATTGAACCATTTAACGGTTCCTTCAACTTTCTCTGACATATCTCACTCTTTCTAAAATCCCGGACATGGGCTTGCCCGGACAAAAAATAGTGGCAACGCGCCACTCCTTTCGATGGTAGCAAGATACCCGGGGGTTGGATACTCCCGGGGTCAAATTCACCGGAGCTTTACAAAGTATTTGCCGGCCGATGGTGTAAAATTCCCCGCCATGGATATATCCCACATTCTCAACCCCCTCAACGATAACCAGCGCAAGGCAGTGACATCCGACCCAGGCAACCTGCTGGTCCTGGCTGGCGCCGGCAGCGGCAAGACCCGTGTGCTTGTCCACCGTATCGCCTGGCTCATCCAGATGGAGGGGGTCTCCCCGCACGGCATCCTGGCGGTGACCTTCACCAACAAGGCCGCCAACGAAATGCGGGTGCGCATCGAGGAGCTGCTCCAGCGCCCCGCCGGCGGCATGTGGGTCGGCACCTTCCACGGCCTGGCCCACCGCCTGCTCAGGGCCCATCACCAGGAGGCCGGGCTGCCGGACAAGTTCCAGATACTGGACTCCGACGACCAGCTGCGGCTGGTCAAGCGCATCGTCAAGGCCCTGGAGCTGGACGAAGGCAAGTGGCCGGCCAAGCAGTGCCAGTGGTTCATCAACAAGCAGAAGGACGAGGGCCTCAGGGCCGCCAATCTCGAGGATTTCGGCGAGGAATTCATGAAGGTGATGATCCGCGTCTACGCGGCCTACGAGGAAGCCTGCGAGCGCGGCGGCATGGTGGACTTCGGTGAGCTGCTGCTCAGATCCCATGAATTGTGGCTGAAACACCCGGCACTTCTGCAGCATTACCAGCACCGCTTCCGCCACGTGCTGGTGGATGAATTCCAGGATACGAACGCCATCCAGTATGCCTGGCTGCGCATGCTGGTGGGGCGTGACGGCTTCATCACCGTGGTCGGCGATGACGACCAGTCCATCTACGGCTGGCGCGGTGCGCGCATCGAGAACATCCAGAATTTCGACAAGGATTTCCCGGATGCCGACCTGGTCAGGCTGGAACAGAACTACCGCTCCACCGCCAACATCCTCAACGCCGCCAACAAGCTGATCGAGAAAAACTCCGGCCGGCTCGGCAAGGAATTATGGACCGATGACAAGGAGGGGGAAAAAATCTCCACCTACGGCGCCTTCAATGAACAGGACGAGGCGCGCTTCATCGTCGGCCAGATCGAGAAATGGGTGAATTCCGGCAACCGCCACACCGAGGCCGCCATTCTTTACCGCTCCAACGCCCAGTCCCGCGAGATCGAGGAAGCCCTGCTGCGGGTATCCATGCCTTACCGGATCTACGGCGGCTTCCGTTTTTATGAGCGCCTGGAGATTCGCAACGCGCTGGCCTACATGCGCCTGGTGGCGAGCAGGGATGACGATGCCGCATTCGAGCGTGTGATCAATACGCCGGTTCGGGGCATCGGCACCAAGACCGTCGACAGCATGCGCCAGATAGCCCGGGCGGAGGGTTGCTCCATGTGGCAGGCTGCGGTGAAAGCCGTCGAGAAGTCGTTGATACCGGCACGCGCCGTACTCAACGTCTCCGGCTTCATGGCCCTGGTCAACGCCATGGAGGACCAGGTCTACGGCAGGGAGCTGTATGAATTTACCGAGTACGTGGTCAGGCAGAGCGGGCTGATCCAGCATCATGAAAAGGAGGGTGGCGAAAAGGCCCGCACCCGCATCGAGAACCTGGAGGAACTGGTGAACGCGGCCAAGGCCTTTGAAGTGGACGACCTGCCGCAGGAAGAGGAATTCCTGCAGGGTGACTTTAATAACGACGCTGAGGAAGCACCCGGTGACAAGGAGCTGACCGAAATGGATATCCTGACGGCCTTCCTGGACAAGGCGGCGCTTGATGCGGGCGACAACCAGGCCGCTGATTTCGAGGACGCGGTGCAGATGATGACCCTCCACTCCGCCAAGGGCCTGGAATTTCCCCTGGTTTTCATCACCGGCATGGAGGAAGGGCTGTTCCCGCACAAGATGTCCATGGATGACCTGGCCGGCCTCGAGGAGGAGCGGCGGCTCTGTTACGTCGGCATCACCCGCGCGCGCCAGAAACTCTACCTCACCCATGCCGAATCCCGGCGCCTGCATGGCGAGGAGCAGCTGACGCGTCCTTCCCGGTTCCTGCGGGAGATACCGGCCGACGTGGTTGAGGAAATCCGCATGAAAGGCGAGGTCCGGCGGGCCCGGGAATACCGGGGAATTTCCGCGGAAAATCATGATATTATCGGCGCTCTTCACAGCTCGGACAAAGTCACCGGTACGGACATCAGCCTCGGGCAACGGGTCAGGCATCCCAAGTTTGGCGAGGGCGTTGTTCTCAATTATGAAGGCAGCGGCGCCAATGCGCGGGTGCAGATCAATTTCGACGACGTCGGCGGCAAGTGGCTCGTCATGTCCTACGCCAAACTGGAAGCCCTCTGAAACAAGGCGTAGGCCGGAAAAGGCGCGTCAGCGCCGTTATCCGGCAAAGGGCTGAGATACAAGGTACAAAGTACAAAGTACAAAGGGGAATAACCTGCATGGTCAGAGATAAAGTAGTCACCGTAACGACAGTTGCCTTCATTGCATTGCTGCTCCAGGCCTGCGGGGGCGGCAATGAGCAAACCGCTAGCAGCGGCTCCGCGGACCCGCAACAGACCTACGAATGGAAACTGGTCACCACCTGGCCGAAGAATTTCCCGGCCCTTGGCCGTGCGCCGGAGCTGCTGGCGGAAAAGGTGGAGGCCATGTCCAACGGCCGCATGAAGATCCGTGTCTATGGTGACGGCGAACTGGTGCCGGCCCTGGAAGTATTCGACGCCGTCAGTGCGGGCACGGCGGAGATCGGGCACGGCGCGGCCTACTACTGGAAGGGCAAGGTGCCCGAGGCGCAGTTTTTCTCGGTGCTGCCCTTCGGCATGAACGGCCAGGAAATGCAGGCCTGGATCCAGTACGGTGGCGGCATGGCATTGTGGGAGGAACTGTATGTACCGTTCAACCTGATCCCCATGTCCAGCGGGTCAACCGGCGTGCAGATGGGCGGTTGGTTCAACAAGGAAATCAATTCCAAGGAAGATTTCCGCGGACTGAAGATGCGCATACCCGGCCTCGCCCAGGATATCCTGTCGCGCCTTGGCGGCGTCCCGGTCAACATGCCTGGCAGCGAATTGTTCACCGCACTGCAGACCGGCGTCCTCGATGCCACTGAATGGGTCGGTCCCTACAACGACCTGGCCTTCGGTCTCTATGAGATCGCCGACTATTACTATTATCCCGGCTGGCATGAACCCGGCGCGATTATCGAGTTCACCTTCAACAAGCAAAAGTTCGAGGCCCTGCCGGCAGACCTGCAGGAAATCCTGCGCACGGCCGTGGAAGCAGTAGCACTGGGCATGACCAATGAATTCCTGGCGCGCAACGCCCTGTCCCTGCAGGAGCTCGAGGAAAACCATGGTGTCGTCCCGCGCCAGTTTCCCGAGGACCTGTTGCACGAACTGAACACCATCGCCCAGGAAGAAATAGACAAGCTGGCGGAATTGAGCCCGATGGGCGCCAGGATCCACCAGTCCTACCGTGACTTCGAGGCCAGCATGTCCGAGTACCAGGATGTGTCGGAAGAAGCGTATACGCGGGCGAGGAAGCTCTGAGGAAAAAGGGGAAAAAAGG
>CAZVSC010000093.1:0-5098 GCA_964629325.1 uncultured Enterobacteriaceae bacterium | reverse complement strand
TATCGCCCCTTTCTTATTGTGATTCGCTTCACGAATCCTTTTCATACAAGTCAGATCATTGATCCAACCTCTATATAATGTCGTACAGACATCATGAACATTTTTATCCTCGACGAAGACATCGAAACCTGTGCCCGCTATCACTGCGACCGGCACGTGGGCAAGATGGTCCTGGAAAGCACACAGATTCTTTGCACCGCCCTGAACAAGAAGGGCTTTGAAACTCCCTACCGTTCGACACACATTAATCACCCCTGCGTGCTCTGGGCGGAGGAATCTGCCGACAATTTTCGCTGGCTGGTGCAGCTTGCCTATGCGCTGAACGACGAATTCTGTTATCGCTATGATCGCAGCCGCGACCATGCCTCGATCAACGTGCTGCGGGAAATCGAGTACATGAAGCTGCCGGGTAAGGGCCTGACCCCGTTCGCCCAGGCCATGCCGGAGCAGTATCGCGTACCGGGTGACCCGGTGAGCGCCTACCGTGCATTCTATCTGGGCGACAAGGCAGAGTTCGCCACCTGGAAGAAGCGCCAGCCGCCTAAATGGTTTCTCAAGGGTGTTGAAGTGATGAAAAAGGCCAGCTGAAACGCGGGTGAATCGTGTGGTCAGCGGGAGGACATTTGCATGACGAACTTGGTCGCCAGCTCGCATCCCTTCATTTCGATTTCGAAATCATTGGTGAAATACGATCCGCCTGCGGTGAAATTTTCCTCGAGCCATTCGTTGTAGACGCCCAGCATCAGCTTGACGGCATCCACCGCGTTGCCCGACAGCAGCTCCAGGTCGGGTTCGATGCCCGTACGCAGTTTTTCCGTGTTCATCTCGATTATGATGCCGTTCTGGATAAGCTGCAGGGCCTGGTTCTCGTAACCCTCTGATACTTCTGGAGAGTCATTGGCGACCAGCGCGGACAGGGTCATGTTCAGCGCGGTGCAGCGGTTCATGACTTCGGCCATCTGGTGGGCATCGGAATTGCCCATGCTGCCGAGCAGCAGTTCTGCCACCGGCACCCATTCCGGGCTGGCGTTCAGGCCGGGGGCAGCGAGGCAGGCAGCCATGCACAAGGCGGGTTTGTTGACGAACCTTTGGACTGGGTTCATGGTTTTCTCCGGTATTGGGTTGGCAGGTGGAGGCTGCAGCCTTCCTATTAGGCACCCGTATCCTGCCCAAGTCAAAGAGAGAATCCGGGTGATTGCCGTCACCTTTCTGACCCGGCAGGGAATTGCATAAACGTCCCGGTTTGCCTATCTTCTTCCAAGTCAGCCAAAGGAGAGGGTCATGAGCCAGAAAGTATCCAATACCAAACTGATCACCGGCAGCATTGCGCTGCTGCTCATGCTGATTTTCGTACTGCAGAATATGGAGGTTGTCAGCGTGGAGTTTCTTGTCTGGCGCATCCAGGCGTCGCGGATAATCATTTACCTGGCGCTCTTCCTGATCGGTTTCTTTATCGGCTGGATCGGCCGGTCACTGCACAGGAAGCGGCATTAGACGCGTATCAGGCAGGACTTTCGGTTGACGCTTCAGCTGGCGGCTTGGCCGGTTTGCGCATGGTGCGGCACACGTTTTCCTTCATGTGCCACGCCTTCTTCCAGGCCATGCCGGTCATGTAATTGATTTCATCCACCTGCAGCCGGCAGCCCTCCTGGATGGTTTCGATGGTGAGGTACTTGCCGATGTTGTTGATGTCGTTGTTGCTGGAAGAATACAGGGCCACCCAGTTGTTCTTGTACAGAGCCGACAACGAGACCCCCTGGATGACGCCATCGATGCGTAGCGTCAGGGTGCGCAGGTAGCCCAGGTTTTTCAATTCCCTGACCACGCGCCTGCATTCTTCCTTGCCTTCCTCGATGGCGTAATCGGATTCCTCGCCGAAATTCTTCACGTTCAGTTCGATGAACGCCTCCGTTTCGTCAGCGTCATCCCAGATCAGTTCCGGTTTCAACGTTTCCACCAGCTTGCGCAGGTCGCGCTGGATATTCTTGCGCTTGTCCTTGGAAAAGGTGGCGATCATGTGGTTGGTGAAGTCGTAGTCGAAATCGGCGGGCACCAGGAAGTACTGGTTGTCCCTTTCGATGAAATTGGGTTCGTACTCGGGGTACATGGCCAGGACCTGGTCGACCCAGGTGCCGCGCAGGTCAAAAAAAGCGGTATTGTCGGGCAGGGCGTCGAAACATTCGCGGAAATCGTCGATAGCGATCCACAAAATACGGCTGTCGGCATAGCAGCCGCCGAACAGCTCGAAGCTGCCGTCCTTGGTGTCTTCCACCAGGGGAATGAGGCCATCCGCGGCGTTATCGGTTTCATGCACCATGAAATTGAAACGGTAGCGGGCCTCGTCATGGAAGGCATACATCAGCTCCCATTCATCCCAGGCGCGTTCACGGGGACTGAACTGATCCCACAGGGCCTCGCATTCAGCCTGTTCGGTGACGAATCTGATCACACTTCCCTCAGGTAACCCCAGTTGTGGAGCTTGTCGCTGTCTTCGAACCAGCGGTTGCCAATATCCACGCGGTAATACATGTGCGGAATGATCAGGTTCTTGATACGGGAGTAGGCCTGCTTTTGCGCCTGTTTCATGGTCTGGCCCATGCCCACCACCACCAGGATGACGCCCGACTCGCCGGTGATCAGCCATTCGTTGTTGACCAGCTTGACGTCCTCGAAGTGCACACCTTCCTGGCTTTTGCGGAAGTGGATGATGGTGTCCTTGGATTTGACGTTGAAGGTCTCCGGGTCGGTGAAGGGAAACGGCGGTACCACGATGCGCACGCCGATCTGGAATCCGGAGCGGGTCTTGAAGGTATTTCGAGTGCCTGCGGCCAAACCATGGAGCAATTCGGCCATTGGCGTGGTGATGCCTTCCGATTGGATGAAAATGGTCGGGTAGCCGAAGCGCGCGGTGAACTCCAGCGGATAGATGCTCTGGCCGCTGACGATGCAGTTGAGGTCGAGGTAGCCGACGTAGCCTTCCTCGGCCAGCTTGCCTTCGAGTTTTTTCAGAGTCTGGTTGAAGATGCGGTTGGGGCCGGACCAGAACATGGCGGTGCCCATCTCGCCGGTGGACGGACCGAGGTCGCCGGGGAACAATTTCTTGTGCTCGAAGTTGACGTTGATGGGATAGGCGAACTGCTTGCCGTTGAAGAAGGCGCCCACGGCCACTTCCACACCCTCCACGCGGCGCTGCAGCTGGAAGGTCGGGATCTTGTCAGACCAGGCCTGCTGGTAATCTTCCAGCACCTGAATGACGTCGGAGCCGTCTTCTTCCTCGCCGATGAACAGCAGTCCCTTCAGGTTCTGCGCCTCGCCGGAGGGCTTGATGACGTAGCGGCCCTTGTTTTCGCGGACGAAATTGATGGCGTCGTCGAAGCTTTCGAAGTGCTTGTAGGGAATGATGGAAATGCCGTGTTTTTTCAGCTCCTCCTGGCCGAAGGAGCGATCGTCCTCGAGCATGTCCGTGTAGGGAGTGCCGCCCACCACCAGTTTGCCGGCGTCACGCAGTTTCTTTGCTTCCGTACCCATGCCCAGCACATCGTCAAAAATGATGACATCTGCCCAGTCAACCTCGGCTTTCCAGTCGTCCACCATGGGAACGAAGCCGGCGCCGACCTCGCGGTCGGCCGGGTTGGAAATGGAATACTTGACGTTGTGGCCTTCCTTGACGATGGTCCAGGCAAGGTCCCCGATCAGGCCATCGTAGGAAACGAACAGAAAATTCATGGGTTATTTCCGTATTAGGAGTGAATAGAAAAATTCTATGTTATCGGTGTTGGGCAAACAACGATGAGAAGACAAACAACTGTAAATAGTTCAGTTGCATTTTCTGTAATTCATGACTTGCCGGGCTGCATGACTTTGCGGCAAGCCTGTTTACATGCCGGGCAATTGCTGGATAATCCTGCCCCTTCGTCAATTAGCTATCCTGGGTAATCCCTGTTGTATGTGGTTCAAGAATCTTCGCCTGTATTGCCTCGCCCAACCCTTTGAATTAACTGTAGAAGATTTCGAGGCCGCCCTGGCCGAGAATGGTTTCGTGCCCTGCTCGAGTTATGAAAAGGAGCGCATCGGCTGGACCGCGCCACTGGGCGACACTGCGCCCGAAGGCGATGAGGCGCAAGCAGGCGCTGCGGCACCCATGCTCACCCACGTCGTCGGCGACTACATCATGATCTGCGCCCAGCGCCAGGATCGCCTGCTGCCGGCCACGGTCGTGCGGGAAGCCACGGCGGAAAAAGTTGCGGAAATCGAGGAGCGCCAGGCGCGCAAGGTCTATCGCAAGGAAAAGCGTGAGATCCAGGATGATGTCTACGCCGCTTTATTGCCGCGCGCCTTTACCCGCTCATCCCGCATTCATGCCTATATATCACGCCGCGACAACCTGCTGGTGGTGGATAGCGCCAGCGCCCCGAAAGCCGAGGAATTCCTCAATCTGCTGCGCGACACGCTGGGCTCGTTCCCCGTGTCGCTGCCCGACAGCAAGGTCGCGCCGTCCGCGGTCATGACGCGCTGGCTGAACAACGGCAAGGCCACCGACGGTTTCGTCATCAACGACGACTGTGAACTGGTCAGCCCCAAGGATGCCAGCAACGTGGTGCGCCTGAAGGGCCAGGACCTGGACGGGGAAGAAGTAAAAGTTCACCTGGAGGCGGGCAAGCAGGCGCGCCACCTGGGCGTGGTCTGGAACAGCCAGGTCGGCTGCAACATCATGGAGGATCTCAGCATCAAGCGGCTGCGGTTCGAGAATATCCGCGAGGAATCCGAGGGTTACGAGAACGAAACGCCGGCCGAAAAGTTCGACCAGGAGTTCGCCCTGATGACATTGCAGCTCAGCGATTTCCTAAAATCCCTGTTCACCGCCTTCGGCGGCCTGGAGGACCCGGGCAAGAAACTGCTGCCGGATAATAGAAAGAAGGAAGACTGATCGAATCAAGGGGGTCAGAGTAACTTGAAAATCAAGTTACTCTGACCCCCTTGATTTATGACCCCTTTATTTTTTACCTGCCGGCTGCCGCCCAGAGCTGGTCCTTCGTCTGCGGTTCGGCGCTGGAGTGCACGTTGATATAGCGGTCGAATTCGGTGACCCCGAGCCTGA
>CAZVSC010000092.1:0-5335 GCA_964629325.1 uncultured Enterobacteriaceae bacterium | reverse complement strand
TATCTATGTGCTGTCTATAAGCTATGTGCTGTGAATTCGGTGTCTAAACCAGATCAGGCCAGGTTCAACTGCGCCGGGTTCTGGGCCCCGTGGGGATGCTGGGCACCGGCGTATACCTTCAGCTTCCTCTGCATGTCGCGGCTCAACGGCGTGCGCGGCATCATGCCCTTGACGGCCAGCTTGATCACCTCTTCGGGAGCACGCTGTATCATTTCATTGAAAGTGAAGGATTTCAGGCCGCCCGGGAACTGGGTGTGGTGGTGGTACATCTTGTCGGTCGCCTTGTTACCGGTGACGTGAACCTTTTCCGCATTGACCACGACGATGTAATCGCCGGTGTCCACGTGCGGGGTGTACTCGGGCTTGTGCTTGCCACGCAGACGATGGGCTATCTCCGCGGCCAGTCGGCCCAGAGTTTTTCCTTCTGCATCAACAACATACCAGTTGTTCTGTGCAGTTTCCTTGTTTGCTGAAATCGTCTTCATCGCGTTTTCCAAAAATGCCTGATTCTGTGCCTTGTTCTTTGCTTTCCCCGGGGGTTCCGATGGTCCCGGAAAGAGGGAGCGCGAATTCTACCGATGAGGACTGCCCGATTCAAGTATTCCGTGGCTTTTTTTGGCCTGTGCATGCACTGCCCGGCCCCCTCCCGGAGCCTCCGGTATGCCCCGCTTCGGGGCGCGCCTCAGGCGTCCGGCTGGTGCTCCCGGGCCAGGTAGGCCTTGGATTGCATTTCCAGGAGCCGGGAACGGGTCCGGGTAAAGGGAAATGCCAGGTCTTCGCCCTGGTAGAGCGCCTCCAGGGGGGCCGCGGCAGACAGCACCAGCTTCACGTTCTGGTCGTAGAATTCATCCACCATGATAATAAAGCGCCTGGCCTGGTTCTCCATGAACGCGTCGAACACCGGCACACCCGAGACCAGCACCGTATGGAATAGCTGGGATATCTCGATATAGTCGGCGGCGCTGCGGGGGCCGTCACAGATGTCGGCAAATTCGAACCAGGCGATCCCCTCCGCCCAGCACCGGGTGGGGATGTCGCGGCCGAGAATCTCCAGGACAAGCCCCGCTTCGGTCACCATACCCCGGCTCAGGTTGTCAAAACAGGCCTGCATGGCATTGGCGCTTTCGGCATCCAGGGGGCAATGGTAAATGCCGGCATTTTCCAGCGTACGCAGGCGGTAATCGGTGCCGCCGTCCATGTTCATCACCCGGGTATGCCGCTCCAGCAGGGCGATGGCTGGCAGGAATTTCTGTCTTTGCAGCCCGCGCTCGTAGAGTTTCGCCGGTACGATGTTGGACGTAGTCACCAGCACCATGCCGTTGTCGAACAGGGCCTCGAGCAGGTTGCCCAGGATCATGGCGTCACCTATATCGGTGACGAAAAACTCGTCGAAACACAGCACATCGGCCCGGGCGCAGATTTCATCCGCCACCAGTGCCAGCGGATTCTTCTGCCCGCGGTGGGTATACAGCCCGCGATGCACTGTCTGCATGAAGCGGTGAAAGTGCATGCGCAACTTGCGCTCGCCCGGCAGGCAATGGAAGAAAATATCCATCAGGTAGGTCTTGCCACGGCCAACGCCTCCCCAGAGATAGAGTCCCTTCAATGCTTTCAGCGGCCTCTTGTCCTGCCTGCCGCCGCTGAAAAGTGACTGCAGGAACCCCGCGGGCCTTTGCCAGTAGCCCACCAGTTGGTGATAAAGAAGGTCGAGTGCGTCGATGGCTTCTTCCTGGGCGCTGTCGGGCAGGATCTTTCCTTCCGTGAGATCGCGGGAATAGTGCTCGGCGGGGGTCAGGGAATCAGGCAAGGGTGATTTGTCGGCAGACATTAATAAGGCAGAACAAGGCAGTGATTATAGGTATAATCACTGCCATGTTTCCAAGGATTATCGCCCCCACTCTGTTTAATTTCAGTGCGGGCTTCCACACAGGTGTTTCATCATGACCTGGCTCATTGGTCTAATCAGTTTTGCCGTTGGCCTGCTGGTCGGTGCCGTGCTTTACAAACAGCTCAAGTCCGACGAAGCCAAGGTGCGGATGCTTGAAGAGCAGCTGGAAAATGTCGAGCGCGATTTCGAAAGCTACAAGGACAACGTCCACTCGCACTTCAACAACACCGCCACATTGCTGAACAACCTCACGGACAGCTATCGCGAAGTGTACCGCCACATGGCCGCGGGCGCCCAGGCATTGTGCCCGGAGTATATTTCAGAGCAGCTTTCACACAGTGCCAAGGCCCAGGAGTCCCTGACACGGGACACATTCACGGAGGAAGCCGGTGACGCCATACTGCCGCCGCGGGATTACGCGGACAAATCCGGCCCCGACCAGAAAGGCCATCTCTCCGAGGACTACGGTCTCGAAAAGATCCGGGAGTAAGACATCCTGCCCGGTCCTGGCATCCACCAGAAAACCCACAGATTCCGGGGTTATTGCCCGGGACTTCCGACTTGGGACTTGGGGCTCCCCCATGTATAATCTGCGCCCCGATTGACCCCGGGCGGTCTTCACAACGGGTTAGCCACTGATAATGACTACAGATTACAAGCTCACCCACCTCAAGCAACTTGAGGCGGAAAGCATCCATATTATTCGCGAAGTAGCCGCCGAATTTGAAAATCCGGTGATGCTCTTCTCCGTGGGTAAGGATTCCGCCGTGATGCTGCACCTGGCGCTGAAAGCCTTCTATCCTGGCAAGCTGCCGTTCCGTCTCCTGCATGTGGACACCACCTGGAAGTTCAGGGAAATGATCGAGTTCCGTGACAGCCTGGCGGAAAAACTCGGCCTCGATCTCATCGTGCATATCAACCAGGAAGGCGTCGAAGAAGGTGTGGGTCCGTTCACCCACGGCAGTTCCAAGCACACCGACATCATGAAGACCCAGGCGCTGAAACAGGCCCTGAACAAGTACAAGTTCGATGCCGCCTTCGGCGGTGCCCGCAGGGACGAAGAGAAATCCCGTGCCAAGGAGCGTGTTTACTCCTTCCGCGACATGAATCATCGCTGGGACCCGAAGAACCAGCGTCCCGAGTTGTGGAACCTCTATAACGGCAAGATCAACCGCAGCAAGGGAGAAAGCATCCGGGTATTCCCGCTGTCCAACTGGACCGAGCTGGATGTCTGGCAGTACATCCACCTGAACAATATCGATATCCCCGACCTGTATTTCGCAAAGGAACGCCCTGTCGTCGAATACGAGGGGACCGAGATCTGCGTCAATGACGAGCGTATGCCGAAAGAGCTGCGCGACAAGGCAGTCATCAAAAAAGTGCGTTTCCGCACACTTGGCTGCTACCCGCTTACCGGCGCCATCGAATCCGAGGCCGCCACACTGCCTGAAATCATCCAGGAAATGCTGCTGGCCACGACGTCCGAACGCCAGGGCCGCACCATCGACAAGGACGAGGCCGGCTCCATGGAAAAGAAGAAGCGGGAAGGGTATTTCTGATGTCCCACCAGTCGGATCTCATCGCCACCGATATCAATGCCTACCTGGCGCAGCATGAGCGCAAGGAGCTGCTGCGCCTGCTGACCTGCGGCAGTGTCGACGACGGCAAGAGCACCCTGATCGGCCGCCTGCTCTACGACACCAAAATGGTCTACCAGGACCAGCTCGATGCCATCAGCAAGGACAAGAAATCCGGCGCCACCGATGCCGAGCTAGACCTCTCCAGGATCACCGACGGCCTGCAGGCGGAGCGTGAACAGGGCATCACCATCGACGTGGCCTACCGTTATTTCTCCACTGCGAAACGCAAGTTCATCATCGCCGACACCCCGGGGCACGAACAGTACACCCGCAACATGGCCACCGGCGCCTCCAACTGTGAGCTTGCCATCATCCTGATCGATGCGCGCCACGGCGTGCTTACGCAGACCCGGCGCCATACCTTTATCGCCTCTCTGCTGGGCATTCGCCATCTCATCGTTGCCGTCAACAAGATGGACCTGATGGATTACAGCGAAGACGTCTTCAACAGCATCCGCGACGACTATCTGGCGTTTGCGGATGATCTCGACACCGGCGACCTCACCTTCATCCCGATGTCAGCCCTCAAGGGCGACAACGTGGTCCATCCCAGCGAGCACATGCCCTGGTATCAAGGCGAGACCCTGATGTGGATGCTGGAAAACGTCAAGATAAGCGCCGACCGCAATTTCGGCGATTTCCGGTTCCCGGTACAGTATGTGAATCGCCCGAACCTGGATTTTCGCGGCTACTGCGGCACGGTCGCCTCGGGCATCATCCGCAAGGGTGACCACATTACCGCCCTGCCCTCCGGCAAGACCAGCACCGTGAAGTCTATCGTCACTTACGACGAGGAACTCGAGATGGCCTTTACTCCGATGGCCATCACGCTCACTCTTGAAGACGAAATCGACATCAGCCGCGGCGACATGATCGTGCACTCCGACAACCTGCCGGCTTCGAAAACCGATTTCACCGCCACCATCGTGTGGATGAATGAGAAAGCGCTGCTGCCCGGCAAGCAATACGACTTCAAGCATACGACCAAGAACACCAGCGGCGTTATCAACCTGATACAGCACAAGGTGGATGTGAATACGCTGGAGGCCAGCCCGACGCCAACGCTGGAACTCAACGAAATCGGTGTCTGTGAAGTCAGCCTGGGCGAGGCCATCCAGTTCGACGATTACAAGAAAAACCCGGGCACCGGCAGCTTCATCATCATCGACAGGCTGACCAATGTAACCGTCGGGGCCGGCATGATCTCGGACGACCACAAGACAGGCCGCCACATCAGCACCGTTTCCGCCCACGTCACCACAGAGGAGCGTGCAGCACGTTATGGACAGAAACCCGTCACCGTGATGTTCATGGGCCTTTCGGGTTCCGGCAAGTCCACACTCGCCCACGCCCTGGAAAGGCGGCTGTTCGACATGGGTCGTGTCAGTACGGTTCTCGACGGCAAGCAGATGCGCCTGGGTATCAGCAAGGATCTCCCGCATGACGCCGAAGGCCGTGCGGAAAACCTCAGGCGCAGTGCATACATCGCCAGGTACCTGAACGAATCGGGCCTGATCTGCTGTGCCGCCTTCGTGGCGCCCAACCTGGATTCACGCGAGCACCTGATCAGCGTGATCGGCGAGGAAAACTGCATACTGATCTACCTGAATCCGCCGCTGGAAGTGTGCAAGCAGCGTGACCCGAGCGGTCTGTATGCCGCGGAAGAGAATGTGCCGACCGGCACCGTGCCTGGCGTGTCGTTCGATTATCCGGAGCCGGAAAGCCCAGACCTGATCCTGCCCACCCATGAACTCGATGTGGAAGAATGCATCGAACGGGTGATCAACGTGATGAAGGAACAGAACGT
>CAZVSC010000091.1:3976-6548 GCA_964629325.1 uncultured Enterobacteriaceae bacterium | reverse complement strand
GCCCCGTCGTACTGGTGGAATTCGTGACTGATGCCGGCAACCGACAGCGCCTCACTGTAATCGTCCACGTCTGCCGGTGAGGGGTTGGTGTCCTCGTTGCCGAAGAAGCCGATCACCGGGCACGGAATGTTGGCGGCCAGGTCGATGGGCGGTATCGCCCCCTCGCCTAACCCTTTCTTGATATTGCCGCCGTAGAACACGGCGAGCGCGCGGAACTGGCGAATGTGGCACGCGGCCAGCCAGGCCACGCGGCCGCCCCAGCAGTGGCCAACCATGGCGATGTGCTCGCCGTCGGCATAGTCCTGATCTGCCAATACGTTGAAGGCGGCGCTGATGTCCTCCAGTGTCCAGTCGTCGCGGCTCTCGGTTTTCTTGGTGTCCATGGAAACGTTCTTCGGCCACCAGTGGAAAATGAACGGTACCGCCACGGCGTAACCATTATCCGCCAGGCGCTGCGCGGTGGTCAGCGTGAAGGTGTCGTTCTCGATGCCGGTGTGCCCAACGGGGATATGCTGTGCCAACACGATGCCAGGGAACGGTCCTTCACCTGCCGGCCGGAACAGGAACACCTCCATGGTCGAATCCAGGACGTCGACGGTTGCCACGGTGTAATGGAATGCGCTCATCAGACGATATCCTTTTCACTGACCTGGTGAAGCAAAGCGTGGCCCTGGCTGATACGGTGCAGGTTGTCGATGAACAGATCATCGCTGCGGCCGCGCATGCCGCTGCCACCGTTGGAGCAATGCGGTGTGAGCGTGACACGCGGGTGCTCCCAGAACCAGCTGTCTACAGGCAACGGCTCGTCCCGGAACACATCGAGGATGGCGTGAGCCGGTTTCCCCGCATCCAGGGCGGCGCGCAGGTCGTCCTCGACCACCAGGTCGCCGCGGGCGATATTCACCAGCAGCGCATCGTCTTTCATGGCCGCCAGGAATCCGGCATCGACAACATCCCGCGTGCGCGCGTTTGACGCACAGGCGAGCACGACCACGTCGGCCCGGTGCAGCGCGGGCTGCATGTCGTCGAGCGTGCAAACGGCATCGGCCAGGCCTTCGTCATCCTGGTTGCGCCTGGCGGCAGTGATGTGCACACCGAACGCCTGGGCGCGGCGCGCGATTTCCTGCCCGATGTGGCCGAAACCGATGACGAGCCAGCGGGTGTTGCCGATCTCCCGGAACGGCCGGTAGACCCAGGCTTTCTCGCGTTGCCGCGCGGCATAACCGGGCAGGTCCTGGAATAACGTCAACACATGTGCCATGACGTACTCGGCGATGGCGATGGCCTGGGAATGGTTGTTGGTGATGGTGAGTCCGCCGCGCAGCAGCTCGAGGTACGGGCCTTTGTCCAGTCCGGTGTTGATGGTGTGCAGCCAGCGTGCGGACGGGAAGTTGCCGATCATGCCGAGGTAGTCGCGGAACAGCGCCGACTTGAACAGCTCGGAATGAATCCAGAAATACTCGGGCTGGATGTCCTTTGCCTCAACCGGTTTGCCGGCACGGGTCATCTGCCCCTGTTCGTTGATGAGGACGATATCCAGCCCGGGTGCGGCCTGCTCGATGCGCTCCCGGAGGCGTTCAAAGGATGGTTGGTAAAACAGCGCCTGGGTCATGATAAGGAACAGCCGCCGGCATCAGTGCCGGCGGCTGGCTTTGGGATGGTGTTACGGCAGGACGAAGGTGTAGTCCAGGGTGAAGAAGGGTTTCTTGAGCCCCCTCGCCTTGATCTCGGCCTTGTCGGTATGCTCGACCACGTCGACGCGGAAATCCTTCACCGAGAAGATGGTGTCGGAGTCCACGTAGGGTGAACGATTGAAGTACATCATGGTGGTGAATTCGTCGTGACCCTTGGCGTGGATCTTGTAATGGATGTGGGCGGCGCGGTAACCATGGCGGCCAAGCTGGTGCAGCATGGAGCCGGTGGGACCGGACAGCGGCACGGGGTAGTCGCCCGGAATGACCGTGGCCACGTCGAACTCGCCGGTCTTGTTGGTGGTGAAGCGACCGTAGAAATTCCATTCGGGCAGGTGCTCGCGCTGCACGAAGTAGTAGCCCTCGCCGTTGGGCTGCCAGATGTCGACCTTGGCGCCGACCACCGGTTTGCCATTCTTGTCCACGACCTTGTGGTGGATGAACAGCGGATTGTCCTTTTTACCGATCTCGCCGATCAGTTCACCGGACTTGCGCCTGGGCAGGCCGGGAATGTACAGCGGGCCTTCCACGTTCATCTCGGTGGTTTTCTTGTTGGCCGCGTCCTCGAGCAGCACGGCGATCTCGGATATGCCCAGGCAGTCGCTCATCAGGTGGATCTCCCCCATCGGGAAGTCCTGGTTGGGCTGCGCCAGCTTGAACAGGAACTGGCGGCCGATCTCCAGCTCCTCGGTAGTCAGGTTGACCTCTTTCTGGAACGCGTGCAGGTGCTTGATCAGGCTGGAATAGATTTCATGCAGGCGAGGATTTCGCTTGCCCCCGTCACCATGGTTGATAACGGCCTTGGTGATATTTTTCAGGGTAATGGCTGTCATGTGATGGTTCCCCTAGGATGGTAATTACTATTATCGATAGTTATTGGT
>CAZVSC010000091.1:0-3876 GCA_964629325.1 uncultured Enterobacteriaceae bacterium | reverse complement strand
GTCGTTATTGGTCGTTATTGGTCGTTGTTGGTCGTTATTAATAGTTATTGGCGATTGCTGGTTCAACAAAGAACGGAACAGGCATGATACCGCTTCGCGGGAATTATTCCAGCACCCGGGAACACCCGGACAGCAAGCCTTCAGGCCAGCAGCCGCAGGTTGCCGATCACCGTTTCGGCATCCTTCGCAGCGATCAGCGACGCGCACAGATTGACTGCCTGCAACGGTACTGCAGACTTGCGCCTGAGAAGTTCCAGTGCCTCTCCCCTGCCAGCCATCAGGTCTGCCGCCACTGCGGGACTTATCGCGCCAACCTGGGGCAGCAGGTCGAAGGCATACAGGGAATGCAGCGCCGACAGCAACTTTGGACCAACCATCTGCGGCGCAATATGATCTGCATCAACGCGGCGGATAATCGATAACACGGTTTCCGCGAGAAACGGCAGCACGACACAGCCGCGGCGAAACAGGCACACGGCGTTATGCACATTCCTGCGTGCCTTCAGTGCGCCATCCTCCTCCTGGATCCAGGTCTCCTGGCCGAAGGCGCAGCTGCCCTCACATGTCAGGTTCATCTCCCGGTCCATGACGAAGACATCGGCATCCAGCCAGATGGCCTGCTCGTATCCCTGTACAGCCAGGGCAGCCTGCAGCAGGACGAGGCGTCCGTAATCCGTGGCGACGGGCCCGCGGCCGCTCTTGGCCACGTACCAGTCCGGCACGCAGTCAAATATCTCGTCGCCAATAAAGCGGTAATCAAAGCCTCTCGCTTCACTCCAGGCCCGTACTGAATCCATGCAGGCGCTGATCCATGGCGGAACCTGCGTCGTGCGAAAGGACTGGATGACGAGCGTGCGCAAAACGCTTACTTCACCAGGCCGTGAGGGTTCTCGGGCACATGCTTGCGCACCTGCGGCAGGAAGCGCAGCCAGAACGGCGACTCGAGATGGTCGAGCCGGTAGTCGATCACCGCCGGGATATTGCGGGCGACGAAGTCCTTCAGCGCCGCCTGCATCTCCCGGGTCGTGGTCACTCGCCTGGCCTCGACGCCGAAGCTTTCGGCAAAAGCGACGAAATCGGGATTTTGCAGCGATGTCGCGATGGCCCTGCCGCCGTAGGCATTGTTGAGGATACCTTCGACGTTTTTGTAGGAGTTGTTGTTGATGATCAGCATGATCACCGGGATGTTGAACTGCACCGCCGTCGCCAGTTCCTGCGCGGCATACATGAAGCCGCCGTCGCCGGTCAGGCACACGACCGGCACGTCCGGCCTGCCGACTTTCATGCCCATGGCCGTGCACGGGCCGAACCCCAGTGCGCCCTGGTAACCGGAAGAGACATAGGTATGCGGCTGGTGCACCGGCAGCAATTCCAGGCAGGCATGGTTGATCTGGGTGACGTCCACGACGACGATGCCGTCTTCGCCGATTTCCTGCCTGATCGCACCGAGAATGTCGGCAGCCTGCTGCTGCGGCGCCATGGCTTGCTGCACTTCCTTGCGCACCGCCTCGCATGGGACCGCCAGATCCTGCTTTTTATTGAGGTATTTCGGCACCCGTTCCAGGAGCGCTTCCACGACTTGCCCGATGTCGCCGAGGACGCCTTCGATGGGCGCGGGCAGCCGTGTCAGTTCGGCGGGATCGATATCCACCTTGATGATGTGCAGGTCGTCGTCCCAGCCCCAGTTGTATACCGGCGCATACAGGCGTGTGCCCAGGGCCAGCACCACGTCGGCCTGTGCCCATAACTTGTTGGAGCCCAACTGGTTGAAGGCGAGCGGGTGACGGCAGTCCATCGTACCCATGCCGTTTTCCGACATGCCCAGCGGCGCACCCAGCAACTCCGCCAGGACCTGGATGGTTTTGCCGAACGCGGCCGTACCGCCGCCGGCGATGATTAACGGGAAGGTCGCCTGCGCCAGTTGCCGGGCCACGCCGTCAATCTGATCCATGTCAAGTTCGGGCAGACGCCTGTCGGTATCCGCAAATATGCTGTCGTTGTACTCGATCTCCATGCGCACGATATCCGACGGCAGCTCCAGGTAGACCGGTCGCGGCCGCCCCGCCTGCGCCTCGGCAAGCGCCATGGCGATCTTCGGCGCGATATGGTGCGGGTCTTCCACCCGGCTGGCCCACTTCGTCAGGCTGCGGGCAATACCGATCTGGTTGTCGAGTTCGTGCAGGACGCCGACGCCCGAGCCGATGAACATGCGCTCGGACTGCCCGGCCAGGCACAGCATCGGTGTGTTGCAGGCATGGGCCACCAGCATGCCGGTGGTGGCGTTGAGGAAGCCGGGCCCGGGTACAACGAGGAGCGTGCCGGGACGTCCGCAAGCATGGGCATATCCGAAGGCCATGAGCGCGGCGCCCTGCTCATGACGCGGATGAATGACGCGCAGCTGGTTGCTGACATCGTGCAAACCGGCGAACACCGGGTCGAGCTGGACGCCGGGTATGCCGAACAACGTGGAAATGCCGTTGGCAACGAGGGACTGGGCGACGACTTCACCGCCGGAAAGTATGCTCATGTTGTCGGTTTACTGCTCGTCACCCGTGGCCACCGGACGGGAGGGATCGGTGATCCATTCGCTCCAGGAACCGGGATACAACGGCGGCGTATCCAGGCCGGCGATTTTCATCGCGAGTATGTTGTGGGCGGCGGTGACGCCGGAGCCGCAATAACACACCACCGGTTTGCCGGATGCCAGCACGGGCGCGAATTTCTCTTTCAGCGCGGCCGGAGACAGAAACTTTTTATTACCGTCCAGGTTGGCGGAAAACGGTGAGCAGGCGGCACCGGGAATATGCCCGGCCACCGGATCCAGCGGTTCGGTATCGCCCCTGTACCTGGGCAGGTCGCGGGCATCCACCAGCTGCTGGGTGGCGGCATCGAGTTCCCCGGCACTGAGCGTAGCCACCAGGGCAGGCCTGACCGGATAGGCTGGCTCGCTGGCGGCGTCCGGCAAAGCGGTACTTTCAGGCTGGCCGGCACCCTGCCAGGCTTGCCAGCCGCCGTCGAGCACGGCGGCTTGTTCGTGCCCGATCCAGCGCAGCATCCACCACATCCGCGCCGCCATGGCGCCGCCGGCATCGTCGTACATCACGACCTGCCTGCCGGGTTGGATACCGAACGTACCCGCAACCCGGCGCCAGTCGGCAATGTCGGGCATCGGATGGCGCCCCGTCTTGCCGGGAACATGAGGTGTGCTGAGATGATCATCCAGGCTGATATAGCGGGCGCCGGGAATGTGACCGGTGTTGTAAGCCTTGCGACCGGCCGCGGGATCGGCCAGGGAAAACCGGCAATCCACGACCAGCCAGTCCGGGTTATCCAGGTTGGAAGCCAACTCATCGACACTGACCAGGGTATCCATCTTACCGCTCCTTCTTTGACTGCATTTATACTGCTGCTCGCAGGGTCCCGCCTGTCAACCGCGTTGCTTCTGCTGCGTTATACAAACCAAAGCAATGTAGCAAACCTGGAGAACAACATGAAAACCTTTTTGGTCAAAACCGGCCTGGCGGCTGCAGGCATTCTGCTGACAACGGGTCTGCTGTCCTTGGCTGCTCTCGGCCAGGAAAGTGATGGCGAAGAGCAACGCGCGCGCATGGAAGAACGCCGCGCCGAGATGGAGCAGCGTCGTGCCGAATACCTGGAATCCCACCCGGAAGAAGCCGAGCGCCTGGAAGCAAGACGTCGTGAACGCGAAGAGTTCCTCGCCAACAATCCCGAGGCTGCCGCCCGCATGGAAGAACGTCGCGGAGAGATGCGTGAGCGTTTTGAAAACGGTGAGGGCCGCCCGCGCGGACCGGGTCCCGGCTTCGAAGGCCGTCGCCCGGGCCCGGGAGGCTTTGAAGGCCGCAGGCCGGGACCGCC
>CAZVSC010000090.1:0-6674 GCA_964629325.1 uncultured Enterobacteriaceae bacterium | reverse complement strand
GGATAAAAGGATAAAAGGATAAAGCGTCCCGCTTCCAAAAGAATCGGAAGGTAGGTCGGATAAGGCCCTGAAGGGCCGCATCCGACGTGTGAGGTAATTTTTTGTAGGCCGGAAGAGGTGCGAAGCACCGTCATCCGGCAATGGAAACCTGATTATTCAACGATCGATGAATACAACCTGGCCCTGAGCTTCTGGAAGTCATCCAGCCCGGGATTCGGGTTCAGGATCTGTGTCAGGTAAACCACCACCATGTTGTTCTCCTTATCGACCCAGTATGTGCTGTGGTAGGCGCCCCCCCAGCCATATTCACCCACCGAGCCCATGGTGCCCCGTGCACCCACGTCCTTGAGCACGGAAAATCCCAGGCCGAAGCCGTTGCCGGGCTGGAAGGGTATGCCGCGCAGGTGGTCGGTCGTCATCAGTTCGATGGTCTTCGGTCCGAGGATACGGGCGCCGTTGAATTCACCGCCGTTGAGCGTCATCTGCAGAAACCTGGCGTAGTCACTGGCGGTGGACAACAGGCCGGCGCCGCCGGAGAAGGTGGCGCGCGGGCCGTTCACGTATTCGCCCTGGGCGCCCATGCCCGGGCCTGGCGGTGCGGCTTCGATGCCGCCGCCCTGCATGCCGTGATACACGGTCGTCAGGCGTGAGGCTTTTTCCGGCGGCAGGAAGAAATGGGTGTCGTTCATGCCGAGCGGCGTGAAGATTTCTTCCTTCAGGAACTCATCCAGGGATTTGCCGCTGGCGACCTCGATGACGGCGCCGAGAATGTCGACGTTGTAGCCGTAAATCCATTCCACGCCCGGCTGGTTGCGCTGGGGCAGGCTGGCCATCTTGCGCACGGTGGCCTGGATGCCTTCCGGCCTGCTCGCCAGGTACCAGCCGGTGATGCCTTCCTGCTCCCACGCGCCGGTAGCAACGCCACTGCCGGCAAAGCCGCCGTAACCGATGCCCGAAGTATGCGTGAGCAGGTCGCGCAGGTTGATCGGCCGGACGAGCCGCTGCAGGGTGTAGCCGCCATCGGGGTTGGCGACACCGACACGCGCGTTGGCCCATTCCGGGAAAAACCTGGCTAACGGATCGGCGATATTCAGCACACCGCGTTCATGCAGGATCATGATGCCGGTGCTGACGATGGCCTTGGTCTGGGAAGCGATACGGAAAATACTGTCTTCCCGCATGGGCACGCTGCCGGCGATCGTTTGCATGCCTTTTGCCGAGGAATAGGCGATGCGGCCGTCCTTCAGGATCAGCGTGACACTGCCGGCGATCTGCTGGTTGTCGATGTAGGACTGCAGCACTGCATCCATCTGCTGCAGGCGGTCGGGGTCAAAGCCCAGACGGTCAGGCCGTGTCCGTGAAAAGTCCTGGGCATGCAGTGACGCCGACAGCAATGCCAGGAGGATGAAAAAGGCAATGCCGGCCCTGAGGCTTCGCATGGAAATCCGTTGCAACATCATGGTTCCCCCCGATGATGGTTAGTCAGACGACGCTGGGTGCTCTCACAGCAAACAGGGTGTTGAGTATACTGCCATAGAGGGCGGGGACGAAACCGTGTGCTGGTTACGGGAATTGCAGGCGGCGTGAATCTGTAAGCTGGATTTCAGGGTCGGTAAAACGTGATCAGGCGTCCGGCTGTGATCACCCCGATCCAGCAGGCCAGTGAAATCCCGGCCATGAGTTTCACCTTCAGCGGCATGTCCGCATCCGGCCCCAGCGCCTTCGCATCCCGGAAGGCGCTGGAATAGAACGTCAGCATATTGATCCCCGCGACAGCCAGGAACAGCAGCTTGAACCGGAAGGCATCGTTGAAGATGTACTGGTCGGCATCACCGAGTACGAACAATGAGCCCGTCATGATGTTGAGCAGAAAGCCTGCCACGCCGAAGGGAATGAGGCGATGGATGGCCGACAGCGGTATGCCCCTGGCCATGCCGAGCATGCGCAGGTCCACCAGGCCTACCGAGCCCACGAGCATGCACAGGCCCATGAAGTGCAATGACTCGGCCATCGGCCACGACCAGTAACCCTGGTCGATGAAGGCGTTGCCAAGCCAGGTGCTTTCCAGCCAGTCGCTCAATGCCTGCAGTGTCGGGTTGCGTTCCATCAGATGCTCATCAGCTTGACGTAGGTGTAGGCCAGCAGGCGGCCCGCGATGATCGCCGCCACCCACAAGACGGTGGAGGCGATGGCGAGTCTCTTTGCCTTCTTCGGCATGTCGCCGGTGTCGTAAACGCTGTTGGCCAGGATGTGGGTATGGAACCACTTCAGGTTCCACAGGGCGAGGCCTATGCAGCCGAGCTTGACGTAGAACACCGGGTTGGTGAGCGCCTTGGTCGGATAACCGATCAGCAGCAGTACGCCCGAGACGGCATTCACCACCAGTGCCAGCAGGGCGACCGGCAGGAAGCGGCGCATGATGGTGATGGGGATGCCCTGTGCGATACCCAGCACACGGGCGTTGATGGCCAGGGCGACGCCGACCAGAAATCCCATGCCCAGCGCATGGAAGACGATGATGACGGGAAAGGCCATGTGCCAGCCGGTTTCGCCGCGCACCCAGGTGCTTAAGCTGCCGGATTCGAGCCAGATAAAGAATGCTTCCATGATTTCCCCGTACTGCCGGGCTACCGGCAGTGCGAATATACCTGTTCCAAGCATGGCATCGCGACGTGCGTATCGCAACGGGCAAATGGCGGTGCCATTGTATTTTGCCGCTTCCGGATGGTGTAAAATGCCGGCTTTTACGCGGGCAGACGCCCTATAAACAACTGGTTAACAACGGGAAAACACATGAAATCGATCATCCAGTGTGCGGTAACATCAACAGGACTTGCCTTGCTGCTGAGCGCCTGCGGCGGCGATGATGCCGGCAGCGGCTCCACCATGGCCCCGGCAGCCGGTGGTGGGCAAAGCGTGGTGCAGGAAGTGGTGTCGTGTCCTTCCGATCCCGGCATCACATACATCTGCGGCCTGATGAATGCCGAGGACCTGCTCAGCGTCGGCGATACCGGCATGATCCTAACCTCCGGCATGAGCGGCGAGAATGTTACCGGCCACCTGTACCTGGTCAATCCCCTGGATGACACCTGGGAGGAACTGGTGTTTGGTGCCAACTTCTCCCAGGACCAGGACAGCGCCATGTTCCCGAATTGTCCCGGCCCGCTGGATACATCCAACTTCTCGGCCCACGGCCTGGCACTGCGTGAAACCGCTGGCAACCAGTTCGACCTATATATCACCAGCCATGGTGCCCGCGAAGCCATCGAGGTTTTCGATCTCGACATGAGCGAGGGCATTGCCGAGCTGACCTGGAAAGGCTGCGTGACACTGGACGAGTCGATTATGCACAACAGCGTGGCCATCCTGAACGATGGCGGCTTTGTTACTACACAGTTCATGGTATGGGCTGAAGGTATTGCCTCCGCCATGTCAGGTGAACCCACCGGCGGCGTGGTAGCCTGGCACCCGGGCAGTGAGCCTGCCCTGATTCCGGGTTCCGAAGTCGCCGCACCCAATGGCATCGTGGTATCCGACGATGGCCGCTACATCTATATCGCGGCATTCGGCTCACGCGAACTGGTGCGCCTGGATACCGCCAGTGATCCGGTGGCGCAAACTGCCGTATCACTGGATATCGTGCTCGACAACGTGCGCTGGGGTGCCCCCGGCAAACTGATTACCGCCGGCGGCAATGCCGAAGGCGGCGGCTGGTCGGTAGTCGAGGTGGATGCGGACACTCTCGAGGCAGTCATTCTCGGCAGCTTCGGTGGTGACGTCGCCATGCAGGGCGTCAGTTCCGCACTCCAGGTGAACGACGAAATCTGGGTAGGCACGTACAACGGCGACCGTATCGGTTATTTCACCAGGCAGTAAGTCAATCCTTTTTATGTAACCGGCACACTTTGTGTGCCGAGTGCAGTTTTGTATCTGAAAATCCAAACACGGGAGTAATTCATGACATTCAACAAGACACTTTTGGCCATTGCCGTGCTGGCGCAACCCCTCCTGGTGATGCCCGCTGCCGCCCAGGATGAACTCGGCTACGAGGCCAGCATCGCCTTCGGTTATGTCGGCACGTCCGGCAACACCGATACCGACACCTACAACACCGAGGTGCTGTACACCCTGAACACCGAGCGCTGGGAGCACAACGTCAAATTCCAGGCGCTGGGCTCCCAGGAAAATTCCCAGGCGAAGGCGGAGCGCTATTTCCTGCAGGACAAGTCCGACTACCACCTCGACGAAGACCAGTACCTGTTCATCAAGGGCAGTTACACGGACGACCGCTTCAGCGGTTTCGATTACCAGGCCACCGTTTCAGGTGGTTATGGTCGTCACCTGATCATGAATGACCGCTTCGAGCTGCAGGGCTTCGGTGGTCTCGGTTACCGTGAAAACGACATTATCGGTGCAGGGACGGAAGGGGAAGTGATCGTCACACTGGGCGAGGATTTCAAATGGGCCATCAGCGCCAACGCGGAATTCGTTCAGAGTTTCACCACGGAAATCGGTAATGACCGAACCGTCTCCGTGCTGGAACTGGGTCTGGAGACCAACATCATCGGCGATATCACCACCAAGATCGCCTTCCAGGCCAGGAACAACTCGGACGTACCGGTTGGGCGCAAGAAGACCGACACGCTGACGTCGGTCAGCCTGGTCTACAATTTTTAAGGAAAAAGGGAAAAAGGGAAAAAGGGTACGAGTAGGTCGGATGAGGCATGCAGTGCCGACATCCGACATTGCTGACTGGATCGCGGTTTAACGCGGCTTACACCGGTTGATCAGGGCATTGGTCGAGGCATCGAATGCCGATGTCTCGCCATCGCCTGACAGGGCGTCATAGATATCCCGGCTCAGTACTTTCCCCAGTTCGACTCCCCACTGGTCGAAGGCATTGATGCCCAGGATGACACTCTGGGCAAAGACCTTGTGTTCGTAGGCGGCGATGAGGCTGCCCAGTGAGGCCGGGGTGAGCGATTCCAGCAGCAGCGTGTTGCTGGGCCGGTTGCCCGGGATCACCTTGTGCGGGGCGAGGGCCGCCGCGGCCTTTGTCGACATGCCCTGTGCCAGCAATTCCTCCATCACCTCGTCCAGGAAGCTCCCGTCCATCAGCGCCTGGCTCTGGGCAAAACAGTTGGCCAGGAGCTGCCGGTGCTGTTCGTCGTTGGGGCTGTCGCTTTTTGCCACTGCGATGAAATCAACGGGGATGAAGTGCGTGCCCTGGTGCAACAGCTGGTGAAAGGAATGCTGTCCGTTGGTGCCCGTACTGCCCCAGATGATGCCGCCGGTGGCAATGTCCAGTGCTTCTCCTCCTCGCGTCACCGACTTGCCCAGGCTTTCCATGTCCAGCTGCTGGAGGAAGGCCGGCAACAGGTGGAGCGACTGTGCGTAAGGCAGCACGGCGTGGGATTCGGCGCCCTGAAAGTTCAGGTGCCAGCACTCCAGCAGTGCCAGGATGACAGGCAGGTTTTCAGTCACGGGCGACGTCCTGAAATGTTCGTCCATGGCATGGGCGCCTGCAAGCAGGGCGCGGAAGCTGTCCATGCCGATGCCCAGGGCGACGGGCAGGCCGATGGCGGACCAGAGGGAATAGCGGCCGCCGACCCAGTCCCACATCGGGAAAATGTTGCTGGCATCGATGCCGAATGCACTGGCCTTTTCCACGTTGGCGCTGACGGCAACGAAATGTTTCGGCAGGTCACTTTCTTTCGGATTGGCTTCCAGGAACCAGCGCCTGGCCGATTGCGCATTGAGCGTGGTTTCCAGCGTGGTGAACGTTTTTGACGCAATGACGAACAGGGTGGTGGCCGGATCAAGCGTTTCCAGCGTTTGCTCCAGATGCACCGGGTCCACGTTGGACACGAAGTGGCTGCGGATACCGTCAAGGTGGCAGCTGTCCAGGGCCGCATACACCATCGCCGGCCCGAGGTCGGAGCCGCCGATACCGATATTGACCACGTCAGTGATCGGGTCGCCCCGGTAACCCTTCCATTCCCAGGTGGTCACGGCATTGACGAATTGCGCCATCCGGTCGAGCGTTGCGTGCACGGCGCTGGTATAGTCATCATCCGCAGCCGGGGCGCGCAGGGCGACATGCAGTGCAGGGCGCTGCTCGGTATTGTTTATAGTCTCACCGGCGAACATGGCCGCGATGGCGGCCGACACACCGGCTTTATCCGCCAGTTTGGCCAGCAGTGCCAGCGTATCGGCGGTGACGTGATTCTTGGAGTAATCCAGCAGGATGCCCGCGGCCTCGATACTGAAGCGGTTGAAACGGTCGGGATCATCGTCGAACAGGGCCATGATGGAATGGCCAGCCAGCGCTTCCTGGTGGGCGGCCAGGGCCTGCCATTCGGGGCATTTATCAATTGGCTCAGGGTTGTTGTTGAAGGATCCGGGGCTGTCGGAAGGCGCGGGCACGGCTGCTCCTGTGCGGTGTTTGGACGAGCTAAAGTGTAACGCAAATATTGATCAAAAGGGTGGAGATTGGTAGACTGCGCGGCCTGAAAAGAAGGCCAACAGGCTGACTTGTTCACCTAATCAAGATTAGGGTAATCGTGAATGTCTACAGCGGATTGCCCGAACCAGTTTTGCCGGTATAGCTCAGTTGGTAGAGCACCTGACTTGTAATCAGGGGGTCCCGAGTTCGACTCTTGGTGCCGGCACCA
>CAZVSC010000089.1:0-6820 GCA_964629325.1 uncultured Enterobacteriaceae bacterium | reverse complement strand
CATCGATGCGGGACAGCGCGCCGGCAACGGTGAGATGCCGGCGTTCATGTTCCAGCAGGTCGGCATGCAGGAGGTCCGAATAGACCCAGAGCAAGCCCAGGCCCAGCAGGATGCCGGTGAATGGCGGCAGGCCGGTCAGCGTCTTGAAAAGCGGCACGGAAACCAGTACGCCAACACCAGCAAGGAGCATGTGCAGCGCACCCTTGACGGCGCCGCTGCTGTGCAACGGTCGTTCGCTGTCCGGCAGTCCCAGCGTACCCTTGAAGCGCCAGGACAACAGGCACAGCGGCGCAAGCAGGCACGCGATGCTGGGCAGGATCAGGGAGCCGATGATATTGAGCGTGGTGATCTGGCCGCCGATCCACAGCATCGTGGTGGTGATGTCGCCGATAGGGGTCCAGGCGCCGCCAGCGTTGGCCGCGATGACCACCATGCCGGCGAACAGCAGGCGCGTTTCACGGTCATGAACCAGTTTGCGCGCCAGGGAAATCATGACGATCGACGTGGTCAGGTTGTCGAGTATGGCGGAAAGGAAAAACGTGGCCCAGCTGACAACCCACAACAATAGCAGGGGTTTACGGGTGCGAATGTGATCGGTGACGTAACGGAACGACTGGTGCGAATCCAGCAGCTCCACGATGGTCATGGCGCCCAGCAGGAAAAACAGGATTTGCGAGATTTCCGCCAGGTATTCGAAGAGCGAGTAGAGTGCGTAATTTTCATGTGTGCTGGTCACGCCTGCAGGAGGCTCCATCAATTCATGTATCCGGAGGAAATGGGCCCACGCCTCGCTGTTGAGCAGGTAGTCGGACGGTTGGGAAAGGATCAGAAGTGTCCAGCAGAGGACACCGGTGATCAGCGCTGTCGCGGTCTTGTTGATGCCGATGGCATGTTCGAACGCGATGCCGCAATAACCGATGATAAAGACAATAATGATCAGTAGTTCCATGGTGATCCCAAAGGCATGCGAGGGGAAATTACGATGATGTTATTGATGGCAGGAGGATGGGGGAAATTGGGGACAGGCGTTTACCAGGGCCCATTATATTCCATAGGCCCTGGTTCTATGCCCCGGGATTTGCGTGTTATTCAGGTTTTTGTCCGGCAAACACGGGCGTGCCGTCGTCAAAGGCCATGTTGCCCCTGAGTATGCAGGTGTGCGGGTCTTCCCAGGAAGGGCTGGCACGGGCGATCCAAACCTGTGATCCGATGGGCAGGTCTTCTTTCTGCCAGCCCGCCCTGACGAGGCGGTTGGGGTTGGCGCCGGTGCTGCATTGCCATGGCTCGACGACGCCCTCGGCGTTGGCCACGTCCAGGTAGTACCAGATATGCGGATTGGCCCAGTCGATTTTGGTCAGGGTGCCGCGCAGCTCGAATTCGATGCTGGTGTCGAACTCCCCCTCGACGGAATGGTGGGCAAGGACGCCCTGGGTAGCAAGCAAAAAGCCGGTACAAGCCAGTAGGGCGCGCAACAAAGTGCCTGTTGTTTTGTAGGAATTGCCCATGATTCTTTCCCCCTGAATGCATGAGATATGAAAGTAACGGTTCCGATATACCTCAATTTCCCCCACATGTCACCTGGCCTGTTGTCATCCGCCAGCGTTTTTCGGCCGTAAAAGTAGGGGTTGGAAGCCCGGGGAGGCTGGAACCCCCTGAAAGGGTAGCGGTATTCTTCCAGTCTCTTCCATGGAAATCCTGATCACAAGACCTGTTAGTAAGGCAATCCAGTCATGCTGAAAACAGCACGTCACACGCTCCCCCGCAGGCAACCTGTCCTGGTTGCCATGCTGTTGTGCGTGATCGCTATTGGTGCCGCAGCCCAGAGTGATGAGGTGCTGGATACCCTGATCTTCGACCCCGTCATGATAGTTCCTGAATCCCCGCTACTTGCTTCAGGCAATCTGTCAGGCGCCAGGGTGGACAGGTTGCTGGATACGGTAACCGGCAGGGGTGAAGGCGTTTTCATCGGGGAGGATGCCGCAGGTGACGCGAACATCGCTGCCTACCAGCAGGTCGTCAACGAGCTTGAACGCCTCGAAGGTCCGTTCGCACCTGACCTGGTGGAACAACTGCTGTCACTCGGCAGGCTGCTGCAGCAGCAGGCACGGCATGAAGAGGCGATAGCCCGGTTCGAGCGTGCCGAGCATATCAGTCGGGTCAATAACGGCCTTCATAATGTCCAGTTGTTTGCCATCGTCGAAAGCCTGGTGGAAAGCCACCTGGCGCTCGGGGATTTTGCCGAGGTCAATGACAGGCAGCATTACCTGGAATACCTGAGCGGGAAACTGGAACGCAACCAGGTCCGGCTGCAGTCGCTGGCAGGCCTGGGTGACCAGAACATGTACACTTTCAGCCTGGCACTGGTGGAACGCGATGACCCGAACGGGCCGGGCAGGCTCTTCTTCGGTGGTGGTGATGTGCCCACGGCGTCAGAGATTTCCCGTATTCATGCCGTCAACAGCCTGTACCGTGCCAAGGAGCATTACTCTCAGGCCATCACCAGGCTGATCGAGGAAGAGAATTTCCGCAACCCGCGCCTGCTGGAGCTGGAGTACAAGCTGCTGGAGACCCTGTTCCTGACCGGCTACAGCAGCGAGATGATCGGCAACCCACATTACTACATGACATCAGCACGCAGCACCGCCAACATGCCCAACCGGTGGAACCACCTTCGGCGCAATCGTGACGGCTACGAGGCCGGCATCGACATTTTCGAGCGCATTCTGCTGTACATGGAAAATGATCCGGCCACGCCGGCGGTGGAGAAAGTGCGGGCGCACCTGGAGTATGCCGACTGGCACCTGATGTTCGACTGGAACGATGCCGCCATGAGCCAGTATGCCCGGGCCTGGGAAGTGGCGCAGTCACTGGCACTGGACGAGGCCGAGATCGCGGATCTGTTCAGGCCCGACTACCCGATGCAACTGCCGCTTTTCACGCCCAAGCCCAACAGCCGGGAAAAATTCGGCATAAAACGGGAAACCGACCTGGACTACGACGGCTGGATAGACATGCGGTTCACCATCAACAGCAACGGAACAGCAAGAAATATCCAGCAAGTCAATCAGTCGGCGAACACCACCTTTGATACCGCGATACGCCTGCGGCGTTACCTGAAAAATTCCCCGTTCCGCCCCCGCATCGATAATGGCGAGACCGTCTCACGCGAAGATGTGAACATGCGCTATTACTACTCTTTCCAAAACAGCACGTTGCAATAAGCGGTTGTCAGGCCAGCCGGGCTGTCAATCGGGATAACACGGCAACCGGTTGCAGTGCCTTCAGGCAGCGATGATCATGCAGGCAATAGCCCTTGTTGCAGGCAGGGTCGCATGGATATGCGCCCTGGACGATCTCGCTTTGCTCCCCCAGAGGTCCCCAGATATCCCTGTTGGTGGGGCCCCACATGACGAATCCCGGTATGCCTACTGCCGACCCGAGGTGGAAGGGTCCGCTGTCGTTGCCGACCATGGCGCGGCAGGTTTTTAAAAAATACGCCAGTTCCTCCAGAGACAGCAGGTTGCACAGGTCCGGCGGGGCGGGGCAGTGAAGTGAAGCAAGAATTTCGCGGATGGCATCGTTGGCATCCCTGTCACGCTTGCCCGCGCCAATCAGTACAGGCTGCATGCCGTTATCCTGAATCATTTTCACCAGAGCCGCGAAGTGCTCCAGCGGCCATTTCTTGTAATCCTTGGTGGCGCCGGCATGGATGGCGATGATGGGAGTGTCTTCGTTCACCCCTGACTGTATCAATTTCCTTGTCAGCGAATCGGGACAGTGGTCGAGATCCAGCTTCATATAGGCTTTTTCTTGCGGCTCGGCCATGCCCAGGGCGGCAAACAGCTCATAGTAGCTGTACCAGCGGTGCTGCCTGCCGGCGGGCCTGTTTTCGAACTGCACCGGTACGACGTTGTCATAACCGCGTTTGTGACGCCGGGGGCTGCAGCCGATCCTGAAAGCGGCGCTGCTCAGGCGGGTGAGATGCGAGGTGGCGGAATCCTCCTCGATGTTGAAGGCGATGTCCGCGTGAAATTGCCGCAGTTGTTTCACGAAGCCGCCATACAGGGAGACTTTTTCCAGGATGCCGGCTCTGTTTATCTGCTGGCGCGGAAAGAACAGCAGTGTGCCTTCGGGAAAGCTGTGTTCACACAGGCCGCGGAAGCTGTCGTCGAGCACGATCTTTGGCTCGATCCGGTTGTCCCCGCAGTACCGCACCCAGGCCTGCATGAGACCGCCGGCCAGCAGCAGGTTGCCGAGGTACTTGGTCGGGTTGACCAGCAGTACACGGCGCGGGACGTTTGGTATTGCCTTATTGATCATCCCGATAGTAGTTCACAAGTAGTGTTTCACGAGTTCTCCGACATTGGCCACCGAAATATCCGGCCATGTGTCTTCAGGGCGGTCGTCAAAGGCATGGGGGCCGCCGGTGCCGGTATGCACGTATATCGCCAGGGCGCCATTGTTTTTCGCCATGGGCACTTCGAGGTTGGCATCGTCGCCGACCACGGCAATGTCTGTCACGGCCAGACCGAGGTGCCGCGCCGCCGCCTCGATGGCGTGGCGCGAGGGTTTGCCCAGTACCATGGCGTCCTTCCCGGTCAGCGGCTTGAGCGCTGCCGCGAGCGCACAGGACGTGCCGATCGCCGGGCCGTTGGCCGAAGCAAAGAAAGGAACGTCGGATGCGGTGTACAGCTCCGCCCCATCCCGGCAGGCGATCCAGGCATTCTCGATATCCCGGAAGCCGAATTCGCGGTACCAGCCGATGTAGACGGCATCCACGGGACCAGGCTGTTCGAGGCTGGACAGCACCACCTCGATACCCTTGTCTGCCAGGGGTTCCCATACGCCGGGGCAGCCGAGCACCATGACTTTTTTGCAGCCGGCACGGACGAAGTAATCCGCGGCGACGCTGCTGGGCGTCATCATGGTGTTGCTGTTCATGGGAATGCCGGCGTCGCTGAGCACGTTCACGTAGGCGGATGGTGACCGCGCCGTGCCGTTGGTCATCACCACGTAGGGAATCCGGTTCTCGATCAACAGGTTGATGAAGTCTGCCGCCCCGGGCAGTGTTTTCATGTTGTTGTTCTTCTTGTCACCCAGGATCAGGGTGCCGTCCATGTCGAAGACAAAGCCTTTTGCTGCTTTCAGTAGATCGTGTATTGCTGTAGTCATGCCAGTCCTGTCGGTTGCAGTTGACGAAAGAATCACCCCGATGGGGCAGGTCAGCCGTGCCGGGAAAAGGGAATTCCGTAAGGATTCTGTAAGGTTCGGGAAGGATAATCGCCCCCCGGGAATACCATTCTATTAAAACTTCCCGACCAATTCAGCCTTCACGGGCCCGTGCTGGCTGGTTTAAAAATAGTGCTATTCAAGTACCGGAATATAGCCCTATAATCCGGCCGCTTTTTGGCACTGTGGCCGCAGGAGGTCACCATGGAAACGTTGGTCTGGAATAACGCAATGCTGGTTTCCGGCATTATCCTTGTTTTCACCTTTATCGGTATCTTTACCGAAGGCCTGCATGGTTTCCATCGCGCCAAGTTCGCCCTGGCAGGCGCAGGCTCCATGGTCATCGCCGGGCAATTCTTCGGCTTCTACGATCCGGAACTGGCCATCGAGGCCATCGACTGGAACGTGGTGTTCCTGCTTGGCGCCATGATGACCATCGTTTCCATCATGATTCCCACCGGCGGATTCCAGGCTCTTGCGTATACCATCGCTGACCTGAGCCAGGGCAGGTTGTACCTGCTGCTGATCATGATGGGCACACTCGTTACCGTGTTGTCACTGCTGCTGGACAATGTCACCACCGTGGTGATTTTCGGTCCGCTGATCATTCTCATTTGCCAGGCGCTGCGCGTCAGCCCGATTCCTTTCCTGCTCGCCGCTGCGCTGTTGTCGGATACCGGCGGTGTCGCCACTCTGGTGGGTGACCCCCCCAACCTGATGATCGGCTCCGCCGCAGACATCGATTTCAATACCTTCTTCGCGCACATGGGTTTCATCGTCTTCCTGGCCTGGGTAGGTACAGTGTTGTTCCTGAAAGTGCTGTTCAGGAAGGAATTGTCGGTTACTCCGGAAGCGCCTTCCTTCCAGGATCGTGAAGCCATCGCCGACCCGAAGACCTGGAAAATGTCCCTGTGGATACTGGGCGCGATGGTCATAGGCTTCATCCTGCACAATGACCTGCACTGGGAGCCCTGGTTCGTTTCCGCCCTCGGTCTTTGCGCCTTGCTGTTTTTTGGCAAAAACACCGATATGGATGAGCATTTTGCGGAAGTGGAGATCACCCTGCTGGTGTTCTTCATGGCCCTGTTCATTCTCGTCGGCGGGGTTGAACACAGCGGTTTCCTGCGCTATATCGGCCAGTTCATCATTCCTTTCGTGCAGGAAGACCTGCTTACCGCCACTATCCTGCTGATGTGGGTAGCCGCGTTCCTGTCCGCGGCCATCGACAACATTCCGTTTACCGCCGCCATGATCCCCATCATCCTCGGCATGGAGGCACAGGGCGTCAATGTGACACCGTTGTGGTGGGCCTTGTCTGCCGGTGTTGGCATGGGCGGCAATGGTACGCACCTGGGCTCCACGGCCAACGTCTTCATCGTGACCATCAGTGAGAAGCTGGCCAAGGATACGGGGCATCCTGAATACGCTATCACTCCGTCCGTGTGGTTCAAGAAAGGCACCCCGGTCATGCTGCTTACCCTGGTCATCTGCTCGGTGGTCATGTTCCTGTTCTTCGATTTCTTCAGCACGCCCATCAGTAACTGAAAGCCGCCGCCCGGCTGTCCTTGCGGCATCCGGGCGGGTATATTCA
>CAZVSC010000088.1:0-6890 GCA_964629325.1 uncultured Enterobacteriaceae bacterium | reverse complement strand
GGCGGTCTGTGGTGGCGCACCGGGTTGTGTCAACCCGACCGCTCCCCAGCTGGCCACCACCGGTGCCGGGATAACCAGCCCGGGTTACTATGACGTGTTGGGACGCCGCTTTTTCATCGGTATGAAGGCCCGCTTCTAACGTAAAGCAACAGTAACCTTGTAAGACCAACAACGGCGGGCCTCTGGCCCGCCGTTTTTTTTGGAGCCTTGCCCCTTTGGTTGAACCCACGGGATTGAATAAATGCCTGAAAAATCATTCTGGTTTGATAGAATGGCGACTCATTTACTAGGGGAAGTTTCGGAGATGACAATCAATAAAACCTTGCCTTGCTCCCTGTGCATGCTGATTTCAGTCGCAGCGTTCGCGGCGGACGATACCCCCGAGCTCATTATGGATGGCGGCCCCTGCATTGATCTGGTCAGGCCGATCGAGCGCCTGACCTGTTTCGAGGAACAGGCGCGTGCGGCGCAACAACGTCCTGCGGTATCCATGCCGGAGCAGAACCTGCCGGTCGTGTCGATTCCCCGCAATGCAAGGCAGCAGGAGGCACAATCTCCCCCGCAGGTTCAACCCCAGCCGGCAACCGAAGCACCGCGACCAGCGGAAAGCGCCAGCGTGAACACGAATGACAGCTCCGAAGCCAATTTCGGTTTGCCCGAGGAGCAGCGCAATGATCGGCAAGAGAAGGCGCAGGCCAATGAGTTGATCGCCAGGGTGGCCGAAATCAAGGAGTTCGATCGCAACCGTTTCCTTATTACCCTGGAAAACGGCCAGGTCTGGGAGCAAATCAATAGCAAACGCTTCGCTCTGGCGGAAGGCGACGAGGTCCGGATCTATGCCACGCGCTGGGGGAGTTCGTACCGCCTTGCCTCCCTGTCCCACAAAGGTTACATCCAGGTAAAGCGTCTCCGGTAATGCCAAATCAAGGGGTCAGGTTACTTGATTTCCTTGACACAGATTCCGATCAAGCACTCTGCCTCTTTTCTTCTCGGTGAATCTAGTAACCTGACCCCTTGATTCCGAGGTTTTTTACCGAAAAATCATGCTATCCTCACTGACCCGTTTTGGGGGTTAATCCACGGATTATCAGAGGGGAAGCTGATTCCATGCGCGCATCCATTCGCTTGTTTTTGCTGGCATTTCTCGTTTTAGTGGGCTTCACCGCTCAGGCCCAGTCCCTGCGCTGGTCCGACCCGGCCACCTGGCCCAACAACCAGGTCCCGGCCGCCGGCGACAAGGTGACAATTGCCAGCGGCCAGGAAGTGCTGCTGGACGTCAGTCCGCCGGCCCTGGACGGGATCACCATCAACGGCAAACTCGTGTTTGCGGACGAATCCGATTTGTCCCTGACTACAGAATGGATTCTGGTGCTTGGCGAACTGCAGATCGGTACCGAAGCCAACCCCTTTACCCACAAGGCCACCATCATGCTCACCGACCATAATGAAGGCGAACAGCTGATGGGCATGGGTGACCGCGGCATCATGTTGTCCGGCGGCACCCTGAACCTGCACGGCAACCGCACCAACGCCTGGACCAAACTTTCGGCTACCGCCGAGGCAGGCGCTACTACTATTTATGTACTGGATGCCAGCCAGTGGCTGGCCGGTGACGAGATCGTCCTGGCGTCGACCGATTACAACCCGCGCCAGGCCGAGCGCCGCACCATCGCTTCGGTCAACGGCAACATCATCACGCTGACCGAGCCGCTGGCATACATGCACTTCGGCGAGATCACTTTTGGGGTGGACGAGCGCGGCGAAGTGGGCCTGTTGACTCGCAACATCACCATCCAGTCCTCGGAAGATTCGCTGGAGTCGTACTTCGGCGGCCACATCATGGCGATGGTCACCAGCAGGATGTATGTCGAGGGCGTCGAACTCAACCGCATGGGCCAGAATATGGAACTGGCCCGCTACCCGATTCACTGGCATTTAGTGGGTGAGGGCGGGCAGGGCCAGTACATCAGGAACTCGGCCATCCACGACACGTTCAACCGCTGTGTCACCGTGCACGGCACCAACGACCTGCGCGTGGAGAACAACGTCACCTACAACAGCGTGGGCCACTGCTTCTTCATGGAAGACGGCATAGAGACCGGCAACGCGTTCATCAAGAACCTGGCGATCCAGGTCACCTGTCATCCCACCCTGGATTGTGTGCCGTACAACCTCGGGCCAAACGGCGAGATCGCTGGCGAAAACCGTCAGGCTATCAGGCGCATCAGCATGGCCGGCGAGCATACGCTGCTGCCTTCCGACAATACGGTAGCGGCATTCTGGATCACGAACCCTGACAATACCTATGTGGATAACGTGGCCGCCGGTAGTGAGGCGACCGGCTTCTGGTTTTCCCTGCCGGAGCACCCGAATGGCGCGTTCCTGGGCTCGGATGACAGCGCCGACACCTGGCCGCGCCGCACGCCGCTCCGTGCTTTCCGGGGCAACGTGTCCCATTCCAATTACGACGGTTTCATGTTCGACCGCAACATCAATGAAGACAACACCTTCGATTTATCCTTCACCGCCTACACGCCGCTGGAAGATCCCGCCGACCCGTACAGCGAGATGGTGGAATCACACTTCGAGGATCTGACCGCGTACAAGAACCGCCATGGCGGATTCTGGGGCCGGGGTGAGCTGCACGTGTTCAGCAACGCGAAACTCGCCGACAACGCCATCGGCATGACGCATTCCACCGGCACGTTCGGCAGTGAACGCTTTACCTCGCGGTTGATCGATGCGCTGGTCGTGGGTGAGACAGACAATATCGGCAATCCCGCAACGCCGGAGGAAATCGCCTACGGCCGCAGCCTGCCGAAGCCGCTGATACCGGATTTCCCGATCCGCGGCTACGAATACTACGATTACCGTCACGAGGTGGTGAACACAACCTTTATGAATTACCAGGATAACGACCGGCGCAAAACCGGCGCACTGTCCTGGCTGCTGTTCACGGGTGCAGGGGTGACCACCGAAAACACCGTCAGGGGTGCGCAGTTCGTCAATGCCAAGCCGGTGTATTTCCCGAATATCGATGACCGCTTCGACAGTGACAATCGGGGTGCTGTGGCCTACCGGTCTGCCGCCATCCACGACCTGGACGGCTCGGTGGGTGGCGTGCCGGATGCCTACATCCTGGTCCATGATGGCGAGAACGACAGCGTCGCCACGGATGCAGTTGCCTGCGCTATTCATCCCGACTGGAATGCCTCGGTGTGCCCGGGTGATGTCGGCCGCCTGAATTTCCGGGCGGGTCAAATCGCCAGCCCGCCCGCGCCCGGGGAATTACGCGGCGGATTCGGGTTCGGGTTTGTCCGTCCGACCCCACGTCCCGCCGGGGCTGCCCGGCCCGCGCCGGCTGTTCCACCCGCACCGCCGGCACCCATCGTGGCTGTCCGCAACGGCAAGCAACACAAGATCACCGCCAACCAGACCACCGTGCGGGCCGGCACCGAGATCCAGGTGCTGACCGAGCGGGATGAAGTGTCGCTCAGCGTGAGTGAAATGGACCAGGGTTCATGGATCATCTTTGAAGTGCCGGGTTTCGCCAGCGCAACCTCCGGCACGCAGCAGGGCAGCATAAACGCCTTGCGCCAGGCGAACGAGACGTCCTGGTACAGGGGTGAGGATGCCCTCTGGGTCAAACTGGTCGTAGCCGAGCCGCTGCTTACGCCGATCAAGCCGTCGAACACGCAGGCCAGTATCACGCTCAGCCGCTAGGCCGAAACTGGCCTAAATCAAAGGATCAAAGGGGCCAGAGTAACTTGATTCTTTGGGAAACAGCCAAATCAAGTTACTCTGACCCCTTTGATCATTAAAACTTCGGAGAATTTTTATGCGTTTGATTTGCCATAAATCCCTGTTGCCTGCCGTATCCGTTCTCTCTGCGCTGGTTCTGTTAACCGCCTGTGGCGGGGAAGACACGTCTGCACCTGCACCCACGACCTCTTCCACCACACAGCGGGAAGCCATGACCCAATCCGTTATGACAGAAGGTGCGGAAATCATCGAGCAGGTCGAAGAGCAGGTCCAGCAGGTCATGGCAGAGGCCGAGACCAGGATTGAGACTGCGGTGGAAGACGCCCAGGCCATGGCTGAAGAAGCCGTTGATGAGCTGGAAGACCAGGCCAAGGAAGAAGTGGAAAATGAATTGCGCAACCAGTTGCGCAGTATTGGAAATTGAGCTTTAACCCCAAAGAAATCAAAGGGGTCGGAGTAGTTTATTTACTAACCCCTTTGATTTGACTCCTTTGATTTTCAATCAGCCCCATTCAGGTTCCTAAATTATTTTCCCGGTGGTATAAACACTGTATTCCTGCGCAGGAATACTACCTTCCGGCCATTCAGGGGGGGGTTGGCTCAGGAAGAATCAGAAGGACAACACACAAGGGGGAAGATATGAGACCTACGGTCAAATTCAGGAAGAAAAAGGGAAAGCTGTTGCTTGGTTGTTCCTGTCTCGCCGCAATACTGGCACCAGGACTGAATGCCCAGGTACTGGAAGAAATCGTCGTGACGGCGGAACGCAGGGAAACCTCCCTGCAGGACACACCCATCTCGGTACTGTCGTTTTCCAACGAAGTGCTGGTAGCCAGGGGGGTTGAAACCTTTGAAGACCTGGCAACCAACTCGCCCAACCTGGATATCAAGGGCTCCAGGGGTACGGGCAATGTTTCACCAACATACCAGATCAGGGGCATTTCAGGCGGTGGCGGTGCCACCGGGGAACGCGGAGTAGGTTTCTACTTGGACGGCGTGTTCGTGCCCCGCCAGACCGGACCGTATATGCAGGTACTGGACCTGGAGCGTGTGGAAATTCTGCGCGGCCCGCAAGGAACGTTGTTTGGCCGCAACAGCCTGGGCGGCGCTATTCGCGTGTTCAGCCAGCAGCCAACCCAGGAGAAGGACGGTTATGTACAGGTGAGGGCGGGCAACTACGACCGCCGGGATGTCAGCCTGATGTTCAATACGCCGCTGAGTGATACTTTCGCCGTGCGCGGGCAGGCCGCCTGGCTGGACCAGGACGGTTATGTATCGCGCGGACCACAGGAACTCGGCAGTTCTGAGAACCTGATCCTGCGTCTGCGAGCTGCCTGGGAGGCATCACCCGATGTCAGCGTCAAGTTCGGTGTCATGCATCTTGATTCCGAATCAGACGGCAATCCCCAGGATCTCGAAACATTTGATATGGCCCCAGTGGACCCCATCAACGGCGTCAGTGAATTCATCAGTTTCGAAGGCGGCTATGCGGACTGGATGTCGGATTTCCTCGAAGCGTCCGGCCAGGAAAGATTGCGAAACAATGACGCCAGGCTGTTACTGGATGATTACAGCATGCCGGACTTCTGTTTTCTCGATGATGCTGATCCCGATTGGGACGATCTCTGTTTGCAGGTCAATGAAAATGTCTATACGCAATATGACATGACCGTGAACTGGCGGCTGTCGGACACCATGTCACTGACATCCGTTACCGGTTATTCGGATTTTGAAAGCAGCGGCATTACCGACTGGCAACTGCTGGGGATGGAGCGCCGCCCCAGTGAAGCCGAGTCATGGACCTTTTATCAGGAAGTGCAACTGAATTCCCAGTTGTATGACGGCGCCGTGGACCTTGTGACCGGGGTGAGTTACTTCCATGAAACCGCGGATGAACCCAGGAACTACTTGTTGCAAGCAACCGGTACGAGTATTTTCGGTGCGCCCGGTTTGCCGTTCTTCACGCCGACCAACCAGAATCCGAATGGCAATGCCTGGACTGGTGGCCTCGTTACCGGCGATTCAGCCACGACCCAGAAATCGGATTCCTGGGGGTTGTTTGTAAATGGCACCTGGCATGCCAGTGAACAGCTTAATATCACTGCGGGGTTGCGCTTCGCTTTCGATGAAAAGGACTACGAGCAGACGGAATTCGCATCGGGCAATTTCGTGCCGGCCCCTGGAACCAATTCCACTACCGTGAATGCCAATGACGACTGGTCGGAAGTGGACTGGCGGTTCACGGCGGACTATCACTTCACGGATGACTTCATGGTCTATGGCACACTGTCAAAAGCTTACCGGGCAGGCTCCTATGCTTATGCCATCCTTGATAACGTACCCGGACCGGACCAGAGCGGCGATTTTATCCAGCCCATTCCGCCGGAAAAGGTCGTCAACCGGGAAGTGGGGTTCCGTTCCGAGATGTTTGACAGTCGCCTACGTCTCAACCTGACGTATTTCGATATGGAATACAGTGACCGGCAAAACCCATCCGCGGTTGCTGATGCCAATTCGCCTGTGGGCTTTACGATCCAGCTTACCAACCAGGGGGATATCGACATCGATGGCCTGGAACTGGATTCCCAACTGCTTGTCACGGATAACTTCTCGCTAACAGCCAGTGCAGGCTGGGTGGATACCAAGGTCAATGATGTGTGCGTGAACAACGGCATTTTCCTGTTCCCCTCTCCGGCAGAAAGAAGTTACCAGATAGGCGGCTTGTGGAATTTCAACCTGGCCAACAGCGGGCGCGTGGATTTCTCATTGAACTATGCCTACACAGGTCCGCAACAGACGCATCCGGGTGGTGTGGAAGCACCTAGCGGTGCCGGTTCTTCGGGTTGTGGTACGGGGCCTTTCGGTGTACCCGTGGCGGAATGGTTCCTGGATTCCCGCTACGAGTTGCCGGGCTATGGACTGCTCAATGCACGCGTGACCTATACAAACCCGGCCAACACCTGGGAAGTGGCGTTGTTTGGCAACAACCTCAGCGACGAAAACTATGGAAACTTTGCCAGCCGATTCGGTGGTGGTTATTGGGAAGGGGGTCCGCCTGCACCAGTGAACCTGAAGGCGCCTTTGCGCTCGGCATTGGGTATTACCCGGGGCAGGCCGCTGAACTGGGG
>CAZVSC010000087.1:0-6916 GCA_964629325.1 uncultured Enterobacteriaceae bacterium | reverse complement strand
TGGCGACACCCCAAGTAAATCTATGCTTCGCCCAGCGCCTTTTGTAACGGGGATACATTCACTCCCCTGGCGACAAAAGCCGATGACTTCCCGGGCGCCTGTTCGGGAACGCGGGCCATCACCTGCCGTGCTTCGGCTTCCGTTGCAAAGGCGGCGAAAACACTGGCACCGGTCCCGGTCAGGCGTGATTCACCATAACCGGCTAGCCAGTCGAGCGCCTTTTTTATCGGAGGATACAGGCCGCTGACCAGCGATTCGCAGTCATTTTTACTGCCCGAAAACGGAAAGCCGGCTATTTTGAGGGGGCGAGTGTCCCTTGTCAATTGCGGATGGGTAAAAATCACCCCCGTGGAGACATGGCAATCGGGAGTCAGGACGAGATACCAACGGTCAGGTAAATCAATGGGTTGCAGGTTTTCACCAAGGCCTTCGGCCCAGGCTGAATGACCATGGACGAAGACCGGGACATCGGCGCCCAGGGAGAGCCCGAGCGAGGCCAGCGCCCGGGTATCCAGGCCGCATTCCCACAGCCTGTTCAGAGCCACCAGGGTGGTGGCGGCATCGGAACTGCCGCCGCCCACACCACCTCCTGCCGGCAGGCGCTTGTCGAGGTGGATGCGGGTGCCCCTGCCGCTGCCGGTTTCCTGCCACAGCAGCCGGGCGGCGCGCATGACCAGGTTGTCCGGGCTCTCCAGGTCGGGCCGGCTGCAGCTGAAGGCGAGGTCGTCGTCCGCCAGGGTGAAGGTCAGCTCATCCCCGTAATCGAGCAACTGGAACACGGTCTGCAAATCGTGGTAACCGTCCGGACGCCGGCCGGTAATGTGCAGAAACAGGTTCAGTTTGGCCGGGGCCGGCAGGGTGAGGGTGTTCATCCGGCATCCCCGGCGTCCAGTTCCCAGTCGCTGACCAGGAAGGTCAGGCGGTATGGCGCCTGTTCCAGGCGAATGCGCCCGGGCAGGATATGGCCGGCGATGTCCTCGAATCGGTCATACTGCAGCTCCCAGCGCCTGCCGGCAGTGTCGGGCTGGGAAATTGTCGCCACCAGGCCGGCCTCGTTGTAATTCACTTCGGCATTTCGACCCGGGGCGGGCAGCCCGCGAATCCAGTAGAGCAGTTCACCGGCCGGAAAGGCGTAGCCGAGGATGTCGGTACCGATGGCTTCCAGGCTCGGTGCCGTGAACGGTTCTTCCCCGGCCTTCTCGACGAGAACACCGCCGGCAGCCCCGCTCAGGCGCACGGCGCCAAGGCCGAGGGTGCCGCTCAGATTGATCTCGAAGGCGCCGCTATCCTGCAGCCAGTTGATGTTGATGGTGTCTGAGTTGTTATTGCTTCTTATATTGAGCCGGCCGCGCAGTGACCAGTTGTCCATTTGCAGCAACTGTCTCTGGTAGGCGGCATCGACCACGAGGCCGGAACCAGGCGACGTGGCACAGGCGGTCAGGCAGAGTGCCAGTATGAATGGCAGGAAGGTTCTGGCCGGGCGGAAATCAGATGGCGGGAGCAGAGGTGAGCCGCTCCATGGTGCTGCGGATATGTTCACTGTCGGGCTGGCTCTCCAGGGCCTTGCGCCAGACGCTGCGGGCCTGGGACTTTTCACCCATTACCCAGAGTACCTCGCCGAGATGGGCGGCCACTTCATGGTCCGGAAAGAGTTCGTAGGCCTTGTCGAGATTGTCGCGGGCTTCCTCGTACATGCCGAGCCTGTACTGCACCCAGCCCAGGCTGTCGATGATCGCCGGGTCGTTGGGGGCCATTTCGAACGCCCTGAGGATGAGCTCATAGGCCTCCTGATAACGGTCGGTGCGGTCGGCCAGCGTGTAGCCGAGGCTGTTATAGGCCACCGGGTTGTTGGGGTTGATCTGGATGATCTTGCGCAGATCGATTTCCATCAGGTCGAGGTCGTTGATTTCCTGGCTGTACACCGAACGCAGGAATAGCAGCTGGATATTGTTGGGGAAGGCGCCGACGGCATTGTTCAGCACGATTCCGGCCGCATCCAGGTAACCTTCGTCCATCAGCACGTTGGCTTCCATCGACAACAGGGCAATGTTGTAGTCGGGATTGCGGAACCGGATGTTCTGCAGCCGTGACTTCATTTCATCGTAGCGTCCGGCCCGCACCATCAGTTCGGTCAGGCTGCGTTGTGACTGCAGGAAGTTGCTGCCGCCGTTGACGTTGAAGAAGTGCTGGATGGCCTCGGCATTCCGGTTCTCCTGCATGCTGATGTAACCCAGGTAGTAATGGGCGTCATCAAGGCGCTGGGCGTTTTCCACCATGCGCTCGAAGTAGGACCTGGCATCCTTGAGCACGTTGATTTCCATGCTAATCAGGGCCAGCGAGTACAGCATGTCGAAGTCGTCGGGATTCTGCTCCACGATAATCTTGAACTGGTCGCGGGCTTCGCGGTAACGCTCTTCATCGACCAGCTTGCGTGCATACTGGAAGCGCAGCTGCTTGTTGTTCTCGTTGCTGCGCAGGGCCTGCTGCAGCCGGCGCCGGGCCTGTTCGGTCTCGCCCATCTGCTCGAGCAGTTCCACCTCGAGGATGACGACTTCCGGGGCGTCATCCAGCTCGACGGCGAGTTCGCTAACCAGTGCATAGGATTCAGCCACCTGGTCGTTCTGCCGGTAAAGGTGCGCCAGGGCAAGGCGAATGGACTGGTCCTGCGGATACCTGGTGCGCAAGTCGTCGAAATCCGCGATCAGGGCGTCAAGGAAGAGGGCGGCATTGTCGTCCAACGCGGTGCGGTTGGTGATCAGGCGGAAATCGATGCTGGCGCCAAGGCTGAGCAACCTTTCCATGTGGTCGAGTGCTTCCTGATAGCGGCCCAGGGTAACCATCTGGAATGCCAGGGTGCGCAGTGCTTCCTGGGAATCGGGTTCCCTGGACAGCCACATGTTGCCCATCTCGATGGCGGCCTGGACATCGCGCATGAAGGAAGCGATGCGCGAGGCGCGCTTGATGATGTTGATGTCGTTGGTTTCACGGGCCAGTTGCAGGTAGTCCTCAAGGGCCTTCTGGTTGAAACCGCGCTGGCCGGCCATTTCGGCGATGATGACGCGCGTCAGGATATCCTCGGAGAAACTGCCGTACTCGATATCCTCGGGGGGAGGCAGGGCCTCGGGGGTGGTCTCCGCGCGCGGCGGGGCTGCAGTGATGCTCTCCGTGGGTTCTTCGCCGGAAGTGCGGTCTTCAACGCTGGCACATGCTGCCAGCAAGCTGGTGAACAACAGTGCGAGCAGCGAGGAGGCATGCCGGCTGCGCTTGCTGGATGCAGACATGCGTATTAGTGAGGCGAACCTGATCATAATGCTTTCGGGCTTTTTAATACGGCCTAGTATAGCCAGAACGTCGGGAATATCCCAATGATGCCGGGCGTTGCGGGCAATGCCCTGGCGCTGACCTATCAGACCCGTGAATCCGGGATTTCGTTCCACAGGGCCGCGCCGGCCGGGCCCCGGCTGCGCAATAAATAGGCACAACAGGGACTATTGAGTAAAATAGCCCGTTTACCACAGGGAAACACAACAACCCGCTCCGGCCGGCCACTACGTGCGGCAGTCGGAGACTTGCAGACCTTCTTATGGCGACCTTCCTCCTGGGCGTAAATCACACCACTGCCAGCGTCGATGTACGTGAGAAGGTGGCTTTCGCCCCGGAAAAAATGCATGACGCCCTGCAGCAGGCCTGTGCGGATGTCGGCCTGGATGAAATCGTCATCGTTTCCACCTGCAACCGGACCGAGTTGTACTGTGAGCCCGGCGAAGGTCCGGCGGCCGCACACAGCTGCGACCAGGTGCAGGCGAAAGTCCAGCAATGGCTCGCCAGCTACCACCAGTTGCAGGACGAGCAGCTGATAAATTGCCTCTACAGTTTCGAAGGAACTGACGCCGTCACCCATGCCATGAAAGTCGCCAGCGGCCTCGATTCCATGGTGCTCGGTGAACCGCAGATTCTCGGCCAGCTCAAATCCGCCTATGCCGTTGCCCGGGAAGCCGGCACGGTCGGCAACAGCCTCAGCCGCCTGTTCGAGGAAACCTTCGCCGTGGCCAAGCAGGTACGCACTGATACCGCCATCGGCGAGAATCCCGTGTCGGTGGCTTTCGCCGCCGTCACCCTGGCCGAGCATATCTTCAGTGACCTGCGTGATACCAACGCACTCATGATCGGTGCCGGCCGCACTATCGAGCTGGTGATCCAGCACTTGCGCCGTGCCGGCGTAGCGCACGTGGCGGTGGCCAACCGCACCCTGGAGCGCGCGCTCGAACTGAAAGAGAAGTACGGCGTCAGCGAAGTGCTGTTTGCCGATTTGCCCGAGCAGCTGGAGAAGGCGGACATCGTGGTCAGCTCCACCGCCAGCCAGGTGCCGATCCTTGGCAAGGGGGCCGTTGAAAGCGCACTCAAGGCGCGCAAGCACAAGCCCATCTTCATGGTGGACCTGGCAGTGCCGCGGGACATCGAACCGGAAGTGGCCGAACTGGACGACATCTACCTGTACAGTGTCGATGATCTGGCCCAGGTCATCGACGCCAACCTGCAAAGCCGCCAGCATGCGGCCCAGGAGGCGGAGAAGATCATTGCCCAGGGCGTGGCCAGCTATGAAGAAAAGCTGCGCACGCTCGGCATCGTTTCCACGCTGAAGAATTTCCGCCAGAAAGCGGAGCACATCCGCGACACGGAACTGGAAAAAGCCCTAAAGCTGCTCGAGAAAGGCGAGGCACCGGAGAATGTGTTGGCCAGTCTGGCGCGCCTGTTGACCAACAAGCTGATACACGCACCCAGCGTGCAGATGAAAAAAGCCAGTGCCGACGGCCGCAGCGAACTGATCCAGCTCGCCGAAGAACTGTTCGAACTGGAAGCGAGCAATGAAGAGGTCAGCACCTACGATCCCGAAGACGAAACACACAACCAGCCTTAACCAGGCAGGTACCCCGCCAACGCAGGAAAGCAGTACACACCATGAACCCATCCGTTATCAGCAAGCTGGAACACCTGAAGGACCGCTACGAGGAGCTCGAAGCGCTGCTCAGTGATGCCGGCGTCATCGCTGACCAGGATAAGTTCCGCAGCTATTCCAAGGAATACGCGGAACTGGAGCCGGTGGTGCAGTGTTTCAGTCGATTCACGCAGAAGCAGACGGAGCTTGAGGAAGCCAGGGTCCTGCAGAAGGACAGTGATCCTGATGTCAGGCAGATGGCGGAAGACGAGGTCTATGCCGCCCAGTCCCAGCTGGAGGCGCTCGATACGGAGCTGCAGAAGCTGCTGCTGCCGAAGGATCCCAAGGATGAATGCAACGTATTCCTGGAAATCCGTGCTGGCACCGGCGGCGATGAAGCCGCGATTTTCTCCGGCGACCTCTTTCGCATGTATTCGCGTTACGCGGAAACCCAGGGCTGGCATGTCGAGGTGATGAGTGAACGGCAGGGCGAGCATGGCGGCTACAAGGAAATCATTGCCAGGGTTGCGGGCAGGAATGTCTATGGCCAGCTCAAGTTCGAGTCCGGCGCCCATCGCGTACAGCGCGTACCGGAAACAGAAACGCAGGGCAGGGTGCACACCTCGGCCTGCACAGTGGCCATCATGCCCGAAGTCGATGATCTCGAGCAGATCGAAATCAACAAGAACGACCTGCGCGTAGACACCTTCCGCGCCAGCGGCGCCGGCGGCCAGCACGTCAACAAGACCGATTCCGCCATCCGCCTGACGCACATTCCGACCGGCATCGTGGTGGAATGCCAGGATGAGCGTTCACAACACAAGAACAGGGCGCGCGCCATGTCGCTGCTGCAGGCCAAGCTGCAGGCGGCGGCGGAAGCCGAGCGCAACAAGGAGCAGTCCGACACCCGCCGTGACCTTGTCGGCAGCGGCGACCGTTCCGAGAAGATCCGCACCTACAACTATCCCGATGGACGCATCACCGACCATCGCATCAACCTGAAGCTGAACAAGCTGGCCGACGTCATGGCCGGCAACATCGGCGAGATCATCCAGGCGCTGATCACCGAGCACCAGGCCGACCAGTTGGCCGATATGGCGAGTTGAGCGGCCGGTATAACCCCATGGCCACCATCAAACAGCTGATTGCAGACGGTGAGGCAGCACTGGCCTGCAGCGATTCGGCGCGCCTGGATGCCGAGATACTCCTCGCCTTGTCTCTGAACAATACCCGTACCTGGCTGTATACCTGGCCTGATCACGTGCCGAACCTGCCGCAACAGCACATGTACCTGGACCTGCTGCGCAGGCGCAAGGCCGGCGAGCCGGTGGCCTATCTGGTGCATCGCAGGGAGTTCTGGGGGCTCGACCTGAAGATCGATCATCATGTCCTCATCCCGCGCCCTGAAACCGAATTGCTGGTGCAGACGGCGCTGGATGCCCTCGCCGGCAACGCAGCCGCCCGGGTGGCGGATCTTGGCACCGGTTCCGGTGCCATCGCACTTGCCCTGGCGTCGGAACAGCCACAGTGGCAGGTCATCGCGACGGACATTTCCGGGGAGGCGCTTGAGCTCGCCCGCGACAATGCCAGCCGTCTCGACATCACCAACGTAATATTCAGCTCCGGGGAATGGCTGGCACCGCTGGCAGGCATGACACTCGATGCCATCGTCAGCAATCCGCCATATATCGCTGAAGGCGATCCACACCTGGCCGAGGGCGATGTTCGCTTTGAGCCTGTACATGCGCTAGTCTCAGCCGACGCCGGCCTGGCAGATATCCGCCGGATCGTAGAGGACAGTCCGGCCCACCTGGTGCCGGGAGGTTATCTGATGCTCGAGCATGGTTATGACCAGGGGGCGGCTGTGAGGGAGATTTTCGCCGCGGCCGGATTTACCGAAGTCGCCACGCACAGGGATCTGGCGGGGTTGGAGCGGGTGACCACAGGGACGATAACGGGATAAACCGATAAAGGGATAAA
>CAZVSC010000086.1:0-7071 GCA_964629325.1 uncultured Enterobacteriaceae bacterium | reverse complement strand
TTGTGCGATTTGATGACATCTATGGAAGAGTTCAAACGTAGATAAATGAATTCGAGAAAGCGATAAAGGGATAAAACGATAAAGCGTAACCAAACACGTTAACCTGAAAATTTACGCTTTATCCCTTTATCGGTTTATCCCTTCATCGAAATCTCAAAAAAGTAGCGGAAACTGAATACACAACAAGAAAACCGAAAAATTATGCCTGATTCGCCTATAAAAAAGTGCTTGTTCCCCGCCGCCGGCTACGGCACCCGGTTCCTGCCGACCACCAAGTCGATGCCCAAGGAAATGCTGCCCATCGTCAACAAGCCGCTGATCCAGTTCGGCGTCGAGGAGGCCATGGAGGCGGGCATGACCGACATGGCCATCATCACCGGCCGCGGCAAGCGCGCGCTGGAGGACCATTTCGACAAGAACTACGAGCTGGAACACCAGATCGCCGGCAGTGACAAGGAAGCGCACCTGGACGGCATCCGCCGCATTATCGATGCCTGCGCCTTCTCCTACACGCGCCAGATCGAAATGAGGGGGCTTGGCCATGCCATCCTCACCGGCGAGACCCTGATCGGTGACCAGCCCTTCGCCGTCGTGCTCGCCGACGATCTCTGCTACTCGCCGGAGCAGGGCGTACTGTCGCAGATGGTGGAACTGTACAAGAAGCACCGGTGCAGCATCGTCGCCATCGAGGAGGTGCCGAAGGATGAAACCAACAGGTATGGCGTCATCGCCGGCGATGAAATCGAGCCGGGCCTGATAAGGATATCCGATATGGTGGAAAAACCCGAGCCGAAGGATGCGCCTTCCAATCTCGCCATCATCGGCCGCTACCTTCTCACGCCGGACATCTTCGACATCATTCGCGAGACGCCTCCCGGTCGCAACAACGAAGTGCAGATCACCGATGCTCTCCTGACCCAGGCGACGAAAGGCAAGGGTGTGCTGGGCTACAAATTCAAGGGGCGCCGCTTCGATTGCGGGTCGGTGCCCGGCTTCATGGAAGCCACGCAGTTCTATTTCGAAAACAGCCTTTATTGAACCTGCTGTAGGTCGGGTAAGGCCAGAAGGGCCGCCATCCGACATGGAAAATGTCAAAGAAGTAACTACAAGGAGTGCTGAATTGCAGGAAATCACCTGTTTCAAAGCCTATGACGTGCGCGGTCGCATCCCCGACCAGCTCAACGAGGACATCGCCTATCGTATCGGCCAGGCCTACGCTGCCTTCATCCAGCCGAAAGAAGTCGTCGTAGGTTACGACATCCGCCTGAGCAGCAAGTCGCTGTGCGCAGCGCTGTCCCGCGGTCTCACCGATTCCGGCGTCGATGTGCAGAACATCGGCCAGTGCGGCACCGAGGAAATCTATTTCGCCACCAGCTTCCTCGGCGTTGGCGGCGGCATCTGTGTCACGGCCAGCCACAACCCGAAGGATTACAACGGCATCAAGTTCGTCCGTGAAAACTCCAAACCCGTCAGCGCTGATACCGGTCTGGAGGATATCCGCAAGCTGGCGGAACAAAACGAATTCGATATGGCCGCGCACAGGGGCAGCAACACCCTGGTGGATGTGAAGAAGGACTACATCAAGCACCTGTTGTCCTATATCGACGTGAACAAACTCAAGCCGCTCAAGGTAGTGTGCAATGCCGGCAACGGCGGCGCAGGACCGGTGATCGATTTGCTGCAGGCGCACCTGCCGTTCGAGTTCATCAAGATGTTCCACGAGCCTGACGGCAATTTCCCCAACGGCATTCCCAATCCGCTGCTGCCGGAGAACCGCCAGCCAACCAGGGACAGGTTGCTGGAAGCGGGCGCCGATGTGGCTATCGCCTGGGACGGCGATTTCGACCGCTGCTTCTTCTTCGACGAGAAGGGCGGTTTTGTCGAGGGTTACTACATCGTCGGCCTGCTGGCCGAGAGCTTCCTGAAAAAACATCCGGGCAGCAGGATCATCCATGACCCCCGCCTGGTCTGGAATACGCAGGCCGTGGTCGCGGCCAACGGTGGTGAGGCGGTGCAGTCCAAGTCCGGCCACGCCTTCATCAAGGAAAAGATGCGTGAAGTGGATGCCGTCTACGGCGGCGAGATGAGCGCGCATCATTACTTCCGTGATTTCTACTACTGCGACAGCGGCATGGTGCCCTGGTTGCTGGTGCTGGAGATCATGTGCGAAACCGGCAAGCCGTTGTCGGCGCTCGTCGAGGAATGCATCGCGCGGTATCCCGCCAGCGGCGAGATCAATCGCGAGGTCGGGGATGCCAAGGCGGTTATCGCCAAGGTGCTGGATAAGTACAAGAAAGATGCCGTGGATGTGGACCACACCGACGGCGTCAGCGTCAGTTTCCCCGACTGGCGCTTCAACCTGCGCATGTCCAACACCGAGCCGGTCATCCGTCTGAATGTGGAGTCGAGGGGGGATAAACGTTTGATGGAGCAGAAGACCGAAGAGCTGCTGGCTCTTATGAAATGACGATAAACCGATAAAGGGATAAAGCGTAAATTTTCCAGTCAACGTGTTTATTTACGCTTTACCCCTTAATCCTGGATCTATTCCTTCGGCGTTAACTTCCAAACCGTCATCCTCGATGCCCCCGACGTATAGATGGTCCCGTCGGTGTCGACGCCCAGTCCGTGTGCCCGCGGTGCGTACGCGGTATCGATCAGCTCGCCATCCAGCGTCAGGATGTTTACCTCGCCTTCGTTCACGTCACTGACATAGATCCGGTCGTTGACGATCTCGATGCCGCCCCGCGACACGTAAGGCCAGGCTTCGAGGAAGTTGCCGTCCCTGTCGAATACGTTCATGCGGAAGTTCTCGCTGTCGTTGGTGATGATGCGGCCATCGTCCGCCACCGCCACGCCATGCACGGCCTGGAACTCGCCGTCGCGCGGGCCGCCCTTGCCGCCGATGATGCGTTTGAAGGTGCCGTCTGGCGCGAAATGCACGATACGGGAATTCACGTAGCCGTCCGAGACATAGATGTCGCCGTCTGCATGTATGAAAACGTGGTTGGGCTGGTTGAAATGATCACGCGTGTCGTTGTCGCCGGGTGCATCTGGCGTGCCCAGGGTCATGAGCAGGTTGCCGTCGCCATCGTACTTGCGGATGACATGGCGCGCCGAGTCGCTGATCCAGGCATTGCCTTGGGCATCGATGGTGATGCTGTGGGCGCTGCCGATCTCCTCCTGGCCGCTCCAGGACTGCACGAAGTCGCCGCCGGTGGTGTAGATGCGTACGTAGGGTTTGGCGCGGGTGAGCACATAGACATGCCCCTTGCCGTCCGTGGTGACCCAGGACGTGTTGCCGTTCCAGTTGCCGTCGTTATGGGCCCAGTTGGCATCTCGCGTGTAGTTTTGCTCGGGATTCTGGTTGGGCGCGCCTTCGGGCTGGGCGGTGGCGGCAACACCCAGGAAAAGGGTGAAACAGAGCAGCAGTCGGGTCATGGTGGATTCCTCTGGCGGGAAGTTGATGGCCGGAGTATAGGCGGCAGGGTCCGGCCTGTACACCGGACAGCGGGCTTCATATACTGCCCCTCCTGCTGTGCCTGATAATAAGAGGGGCTCCCCCATGCCGCGACCGTTCACCTTGCTGACGCCTGCCATGCTGCTGCTGGCCGCCTGCTCAGGGCAGGATGAGGCCGCCATGGAGTCCGTCGAGGTCGTGCAGGCGCCGCCACCGAATATCCTGCTCATCATTTCCGACGACGTCGGCCTCGACGTCACCACCGGCATGGCGCCGGGCATGATCGACGATCTTGTCGGACAGTACGGTCCCAACGGCTGGAACCACCCGAATTATTCCGCCATCGCCGGCAGCCCCGCCTCGACACCGGTGCTCGACACCTTCGCGCAGGAGGGCATGGTCTTCACCAACGTGTGGGCGCACCCGTTCTGTTCGCCCACCCGCGCCTCCATCCTTACCGGCCTGTATTCCGCCACGCACGTGTTCACGTATGCCGACGCCCTGTCGCAGAACCATACGTCCTTCGTGAAGATGCTGAAAGAGCAGGGCGGGTACGCCACCGCCGTGTTCGGCAAGTGGCACATGGCCGGCCTGCCCGGGCAGGACGTCAGCTATCCGGGCATGAAACCCAAGGAAGCCGGCTTCGACCTGTTCAAGGGCAACATGCACGCCGCGCTGAACACGTTCTGGGACTACGATTACGAGATCCAGGACGACAGCACGCCGGCCGGCGAGTGGCGCACCGAAATACCGCCAACGAAATCGTTGCCCGGCATCGCGCCGACCACCTTCGCGCCCGTCGTCAAAATCGCCGACGCCATCGAGTGGATAGAAGCCAACGAAGCAGCCGATCCCGACAAACCCTGGTTCGCCTGGGTGGCCTTCAATCTGTCCCATGCCACGCGTGCTTCGGCGCCCACGCAGATGGCGGTGCCGAACCCCGATACCCTGAACACGGAAACCCGGGCGCAGATCGAGGCCTGCGGCGCCAACTACGGCACCCAGGACTACGGCACCTGTTCCGGCGAAACGCAGATGCGCGCCATGACCAACGCGCTCGACACCGTGGTCGGCAAGCTTTTAGAGGCCGTCGATGCGGTCGATGACAACACCGTCGTCATTTACATCGGTGACAACGGCACCCCCATGTACCAGCGTCCCAATCTGGACTTCATCGACAACATGTACATCACCCGCGACGGCCGCGGCAAGGGCACCGCCTATGAAAGCGGCGTGCGCGTGCCGATGATCGTGCGCGGTCCGGGCATCGCCGCCGGGCGCAGCGAGGAATTTGCCAGCGCGGCCGACCTGTTCCCGACCTCGCTGTCGCTGGCCGGCGTGGCCACCCCCGGCGAAGTGTCCAACGGAGACGGCACCGGCATGCTGGCGCTGGATGCGGTGTCGCTGACACCGATCCTGCACAGCGAGGCGGAACACGTGCGCGATCCCGATGCCGGCTACCTGCTCACCGAAACGTCCAACCTGATGACCGGCGGCACGCTGCACTTCGGTGCGCGCAACGCCACGCACAAGATCGTCTGCATCGGCGGCGTGAACACGGAGGCCTGCGAGTTCTACGACCTCACCATGGATCCGCTGGAAGAATACCCGCTGGCCATACCGCAGAGCTGCGCGGCCTACGCCAGCGGCGCGTGGACCCCCGCGGACGAATCCTGGCATTATTGCCGGCTGGTCGAGGTCGCGGAAACGCGAACATCTATGTAGAGGTATGAGTAGGTCGGATAAGGGCGAAGCCCGCATCCGACATTGCTGACGAGAAAGGATCAACGAATAAGGCAGGCGGTCTGCCGACACGATAACCATGAAGGGAACAACAATGAAAACCAACATCATTAAAAGCATTACCGGCGTCGCCATCCTGGCTGCTGCCGCCCTGACCAGCCTTTCCGCCAGCGCGCAGGCGCCGGCGATACCGCCCTGCGGTCCGGCCGGGCAGTTGTCCGCCGGGTTTTCCGCCAACGTCGACGCCAATGCCCGCTGTTTCGAACTGCGCATGTACACCGCCGACCCGGAGCGCGCCGGCCAGGGCGATTTCGAAGGCGGCATCGATGAACTGCACCAGCGCTTCCGTGAAGAGGAAGTGGCCATCTTCGAGAAGCACGGCGCCGACGTGATCGGGGTCTGGCAGGACAATGCGCGCCCCAACACCCTGATCTGGATGCTGGCGTACCGCGACCTGGCCCATCGCGACCAGGTGTGGCGTGATTTCGCCGCCGACCCGGCCTGGGAAGCCCTGCGCACCAAGTACAATGTGCCGCTGATGCGTCCGGAGGTGTTTTACATGAGCGCCACCGATTATTCCGACCTGAAGTAACGAAGGATGTAGGTCGGATAGGGTCCGAAGGGCCGCCATCCGACAAAACCATTTATGCCAAATAGTACATACCAACCCGGCAGGCATTTCCTGCAGATCCCCGGTCCGTCCAACGTGCCGGACCGTGTGCTGCGCGCCATGGCGCAGCCCGTAATCGATCACCGCGGCCCGGAGTTTCCGCTGCTCGCCAACCGTGTGCAGGAAAAGCTGCGCCAGGTCTTCAAGACCAAACAGCCCGTGATCATCTACCCGGCGTCCGGCACCGGCGGTTGGGAATCGTCCCTGCTCAACACCCTGTCGCCCGGCGACAAGGTGCTTGCCTTCGAGACCGGCCACTTCGCTACCCTGTGGAAGAACGTGGCGGTGAAGCTGGGCCTGGCTGTGGACTTCGTGCCAGGTGACTGGCGCCACGGGGTCGACCTGGATGCCGTTGAGGAAAAGCTCAAAGCCGATTCCGGTAAGGCCATCAAGGCAGTGTGCGCCGTGCACACGGAAACCTCCACCGGCATCAACAGCGATATAAAAGGCATACGCAAGGCCATCGACGCCGCCGGTCACCCGGCGCTGTACATGGTGGACGCGGTATCGTCGCTGGCCTGTTCCGATTTCCGTTTCGACGAGTGGGGCGTGGACGTGTGCGTCAGCGCCTCGCAGAAGGGCCTGATGCTGCCGCCGGGATTGTGTTTCAACGCGGTGAGCGAGAAGGCGCTGGCCGCTTCGAAAGAATCCATCGCCCATCATTCCTACTGGCGCTGGGACGAGATGCTGGCCAACAACGCGCGCGGCTACTTCCCGTACACGCCAGCCACCAATTTGCTGTACGGCCTGGACGAGGCCCTGGACATGCTGGCCGAAGAAGGCCTCGACAACGTCTTCGCCCGCCACAGGCGTTTCGCGAAAGCGACGCGGGCGGCGCTCGACGCCTGGCAGCTCGAGAACCTGTGTCTCGATGACAAGGCGTATTCGAATTCCACCACCGCGGTGCTGATGCCGGGCGACCATGACGCCGACGCGCTGCGCGGCATCATCCTGGACAAGTTCAACATGTCCCTCGGCACCGGCCTCGGCAAGGTGAAGGGCAAGGTGTTTCGTATCGGCCACATCGGCGACTTCAACGACCTGTCGCTCATCGGGACGCTGGGCGGGGTGGAAATGGGATTGGAAATTGCGCAGGTTCCTTTCAAGAAGGGTGGAGTACAGGCGGCGATGGATTTTTTGGCCAAGTGATTCGATAAAGGGATAAACCGATAAAGGGATAAACCGATAAAGGGATAAA
>CAZVSC010000085.1:4575-7203 GCA_964629325.1 uncultured Enterobacteriaceae bacterium | reverse complement strand
TTTTTTCAGCCCCGCATATGTCGGCGGATCGTGTTGTATCCACATCGTCGCGCCCGTATCTCGAATAAACTGTTCAACACCTACGCGCGTCCTGCGTGTCAGTTCCCTATCCGCATCGAAAGTCGGCACGCGGTCGAGGCTTCTTTCTTCCGGCAGGTGCCAGAGGTCGCCGGACAGCAGCAGCGGCCCGAAGTTTGCCAGTTCCAGGTACAGCATCTGGTGGCCTGGCGTGTGCCCGGGAGCGAACTTGATGATGACGGTGCCGTCGCCGAACACATCGTGATCGGTGGAAGGCAGCATCAACCGTTTTGCGAATTCCAGATTGATGTAGGAGTCCGGCGTAAGAATGCCGACTTCGGCATCGCCGAACATGACGTCATATTCCGGCTGCTGCACGATCCAGGTGGATGTGTTGGCGAAGGCATTGGCGTTGGCGGTATGGTCGGCGTGGTAGTGGGACATGGCCATGTAATCGATGTCCTCGATAGCATAGCCGAGGGTATCGAGCTGGCTTTCCAGTTTCCGTGTGGCCTTGAGAATGCCGCCGGCGCTGGCCTCGGTGCCGTCATCGGCAATCAGCGCATCGGGGACCTGGCCGACATCCCACACCAGCGTGCCTTCAGGATGCACTACCAGGTAGCAGGGAGAAACGAAGCTGCCGTCGCCGGCGATCTCATCGGCCTGCAGGCCGAACAGGGTCGGGTCCATGGCATCGATGGTGCCGCAATCGAGCACGTACAGCCTTACGCTTGCCGGCTCCGCTGCGGTGATCGGCAGTGCCAGCGCAAGGCTGAGCAGGACCAGGCCGCGTGATGCGTTATGGAATAGTTTCATGACCAGACGTTACCGTTATTCGATCCGGTCGAACACCCAGCGCCCCGACACCTGCACTTCCGTTACAGAAGAAGCCATGCCGTTATCGTTACGCTGGAATTCATACGGCTGGCTCCACGTGCAGGTGGCGCAGATGAAGGTGGTTTCAGACTGCGGGATGAGCTCCTCTTTGGGTTCGCCGTTACGGCTCAGGTACAGTGCACCGTCATCCAGGGTGACGACGACGGTGGTCAGGTATTCCAGCCAGATGCCTTCATAGGAGCCCACGTACCGGGACAACGTTTGCGTATCCAGTTCCACCGCGGAGGCCCTGGCATCGGCCAGCTTGTCGCCCACCCAGTGCTTGGTGCCGCCTTCAGTGGCCTCGTTGCAGACGATTTCCAGGATCACGTCGTCTGCGGCGTACACCATCTCCACAGTGGTACGCAGTGGCTGGTCGAACGTGCCGGGGTCCTCGAAGATCACGTCGACTTCCATGTGCCCGAAATCGAGGCGGCGGTAACGCTCGGTCACGCGCAGCTGCTCGGTGTGTTCCAGGCCCCAGGCATGCAGCCAGGTCTTGTCGTTGAAACCGTTGCTTTGGACCACCAGCGTGTCGCCCTCCCAGTGACCGACCGAATACCCGGTCCAGTTAGGCAGGGGATCGTCTTCCAGCTCACGCCCGTCGGTGAATACCTGGCGATAAGTGAGATCGCCAAAAAGCATGGCGGTTACCTGCGGGCTCTGTACGATCTGCCGCAGGCTGCCGCCGCCGGCAGGGCCGCCGGCGATGTAGGCCGGGCCTCCGGGCATGCACTGCATCATGGGCCCGTCGCGGTAATAGTTGCGTTCGTGTGTGGCCATGGTCTCACGCGCCCAGGGCTGAACCTTGGAATCGTCATTGAGGTCGCCGGAGACCTCACTGGCGCGCCAGAGACCGGTCAGGTCGGGGTGGCCGTCAGCCGTGCGCGGGGCGGGCGCCGACAGGTCCGGTGCACCATCCGCCGTACGGGGAATGCCCGGGGTCGGTACGCCCAGCCACTGGGCGGCCACGGGCATGGTGAATGCCAGGAGTGCAAACGCCATCAAAGTCTGTTTCATGGTTTTCCCCTCGAAAATGTTTATTGTGTGGTTTTGCTTACAGCGGTGTCCTGCGCCGGTCCCTGCCTTCCCGGCCGCTGTTGGCCACGCTCTCCCAGAGCAGCTCGCCGGTTTCCGTGATCGTGACCGAGGCCGCGTTGGCGGTATTGGTGCCGTTCCTGGCGCCATAACCCTGGATGCTTAAAACATCCCCCACCTGGACCCGGCTGCGGCCCCAGCCGAGGCGAAGCAAGTCGTTGATGCCGACGAGTTCGACCGCCCATTCCTCGGCCGTACCGTCTTCCCCGGCGGATTCGATGAACAGCCAGGCATGGGGGTTGGTCCACTCCATGCGCGTTACCGGGCCGCTCAGTGAGACCGGCTTGTTGATGTCGAATTCGGAGGCAAAGGCGTGATGGGGGGCGGCAGGGGAGGCCATCAGCAAACAGGTTGCACACACGGTGGCCATGAGCAGGGTTTTCATGAACGGTTCTCCTCGATCGGTCGTTCGGGAAGCCGGGGTAATACGGCAAGCAACATTACCCCCCAAAGCACAGGTAAGGTCAATAGGGGCAGGTGACAAAAAAAACCCGGCTGGTGAGCCGGGCTTTCGTGTTGGTCATGGTGTCTTACCGGATCAGGCGGGAGTACCTTCTTCACCAGTCGTTTCGCCGGTGTCCATGCACTCTGGCGGTGTTTCTTCATCGGTGCCGCCGGCATCGGTTGTGCCGGTAT
>CAZVSC010000085.1:0-4475 GCA_964629325.1 uncultured Enterobacteriaceae bacterium | reverse complement strand
CGGTATTGTTGCCACCGCCGTTACCGCCATTGCCACCGTTACCGCCGTTACCACCATTGCCGCCGTTACCAGTGCTGCCGTTGTTGGTGGTCGCTTCATCCCCAGTGGGTTCTTCTGCGGGCATTTCACACGCAGGCGTGTCTGCGGGAGGATCTTCAGGTGGATCTTCTGCCGGCGGATCAGCCGGGGGCGGATCCTGGACCGGGGGATCTTAAGGGGGAGTGCCGCCGGAGTTGCCGCCATTACCCTGGCCACCGCCATTATTGCCGCTGTTACCCTGACTAACGGCATTGCTGTTGGAACTGCCGCCGCCATTACCACCGGCATTACTATTTCCGCCGGCATTGCCGTTGCCGTTGCTGCCGGCATTGCCGTTTGCATTGTTGCCGGAATTACCTTTGCCGTTGCCGTTTTCACGCTCTTCGATCTTCTTCGCGGCACGGCTGGTGATTTCACCCTTCTGCTGGCCGGTGATTTCGCCGGCTTTGACCAGGTAACTGGTGGCTATCGCGACACCGCTGTTACCCTTTTCGGCACGGTTGATCAGCATGTCCACCGCATCGGCCAGCCAGCAACCCTTGGCCAGGTAGCGGTTGGTCATGTCGATGTCGAGGCCGTCGAGGTCGATAGTGACTACAGCATTCGGATCGGTATTGGAGTTCACGCACTTGTCGGAACCGTCGCCAACGCCGTCAAAGTCGGAATCCAGCCACTCGTTCGGGTTGTTCGGGAACATGTCTTCCGGATATTCAGACGGCGGAATGATCTGGTCGCTGTAGCCATCGCCGTCCAGGTCGGACCAGCGCAGGGGATCGCCCGGGAAAGCGTCTTCCGGGTTGTCGATGCCGTCGTCGGTAAAGTCGTGTTCGCTGACACCGTCGCCGTCTTCATCGAGCCAGCGGGTGTCGTCTTCGGGGAAGCCGTCTTCCGGGAATTCGGCCGGCGCTATGATCTGCTCGCTCTTGCCGTCGCGGTCGGCGTCATCCCAGCGCAGCGGATCGGTGTCGAACTGGTCGGCATTGTCGCCCACGCCGTCGCCGTCGGTGTCCACACTTTCGCTGGCGTTACCGGGGAAGGCGTCTTCTGAATCGGGAATACCGTCGCCATCCAGGTCGCCGTTGATGATCACGCCTTGCTCGGAAGCCGACATGGACAGGCGAATGTCTTCACCGCCCGCCTGGGCGTTGTCGACGGTCAGGCCAATGGATGAACTGGTGAATGAAGCCGGTGCAGACGGGAATCTGGTCACATCATCGACCATGTCATTGTTTTCGTCCACGAAGCTGATGTTGAGCCCGCCTTCCAGGGCGTTCAGCACCCAGGAGATGGCATCCGTACCGGTCACGGTTTCCACGTCGATGGTGGTAGTGATAGAGGGTGAACCCGAGGTGATAGTTTCCTGTGAAATGGTGACGACGGCATTGGTGGCGCCAATGGCGCCAGTAGCAGGGCTCAGTGAGCCTGATACGATGAGGTCGCTGGTGCTGGACGGAGAATAAATGAAGTAACTGGCGGACAGGGGGCCGGACCAGTTGGCAAAGGATTCGTTGTCGGTGCTCGCAGGGACGGTATCACCGGAGTAGGTGAGCTCAATGACATAGGGTGCGCCGGCCAGGTCGACGGACAGGGTGGGTGTGCCCTGGTACGGGGGAGCCGGCGGATTTGGCGTGAATGCCTCGAACAGGCCGGAATCGATCGTACCGGAAAAAGTGGTCGATACCTGGGCCCAGGAATGGGCTGGAAAAACACTAGCAAAAACAATGAGTAACTGTGGTATTTTGCGCATAAGTCACTGAAATCCCTGTAAAAATGAATGAGATCAGAGTGATATGGATAATATTAAGATGGCCGCAAAGAAAAAACAGGAAAAATTCCCGTTCAGCCCGATTTTGTGCAGATTTGTGAGTGTGTTCACAGTATTCTTGCCGGTCTTGAATATCGGCACAATCACCACCCCGGGAGTTGTATGAACAGACCCATGAACAAGCATTTGAACCTGTCGCGCAGGACCCTCCTTGGCACCCTGGCAGGGGCGGCAACCGTACCCCCCATGTATTCCAGTGCACTCCTGGCCGCAGCGTCGGGCGATACCAGTATCATTCTGCTGGGTACCCAGGGCGGGCCCAACTTCAACCTGTCCCGCGGGGAAACCGCGTCGCTTCTGTTGGTGGGCGACAGGCCCTACCTGGTGGACTGCGGCTACGGCACGATGACCGCATTGCAGGAAGCTGGCATCAACTATCTGACCATACCCGAAATTTTTCTGACCCACCTGCATGACGACCATGCCGCGGATCTTGCGACGCTCCTGAGTCACCAGTGGACGCAGGGCAGGGTGGATGTCACCCGGGTGCATGGTCCGTTCGGGACGGATACCCTGGTTTCCGGTGCACTGCAATTCGCGTCGGGCAATGCCGACATCCGCTTCATTGACGAGGGCCGCAGCATAAGGCCCGAAACCCTGATCCAGGCGAACGTGGTGCCGGCCACGGATTCGGTGCATGCGTTTTTCGAGGATGATCGCATACGGGTCAGCAGCATCGAGAACAGCCACTTTCCTGACTGGGCCAAGGCGCAGATGCCTTACTGGTCGCTGTCTTACCGCTTTGACACCGACGACCGCAGCGTGGTGTTCTCGGGTGACACCACCTACTCGGATAACCTGGTCACCCTGGCCACCGGCGCCGACATCCTGGTGACGGAAGTGATCGAACCGGTCAGTACCCGACAGTGGTTCGAGGAAGTGGTGCTGGGGGGAAATTACCGGGACAACCCGGAAAACATCTGGACGCATATCCAGGAAACCCACCTGACCACGGAAGATGCGGGACGCATAGCCGAGGCCGCCGGTGTCAGCACGCTGGTGCTGCATCACCTGCTGCCCGGGGCATTACGCGATGTGGGTGATGATTTGTACCTGGAAGGCATTCGCCGCCATTACGGCGGCGAAGTGATCGTTGGCAAGGACCAGATGGTGATCTAGTTCGGCATGTTGAACGTCGGCGATGTCGTACCGGTCGCGCCGCGTTCCAGCTGTTCGCGGAGGAAGGCGTTGGTATTGTTTTCCTCCTGCTGGCTCGCTTCGCGCGCGTCCACAACCGCCCATTCTTCCTTCGACATGCAAATGGATTCCCGCATGCGTGTACCCCGGTTGGTATTCAGCGCCCGGCATTCGCGGTCGCTGGCCACCTCGTCGCCCGTTGCCGTACAGCCGGTGGTGATGCCCGCCAGGGCGGCAACCAGGATGGCGCTGGTCAGTTTCAGTCCGTTCTTCATAGGTACACCATTGTGTATTTGATGGGTGGGTCAGAGTCTTTTTGAATTGGTTTCCCAGTTCGCATTGGTGCACAGGCTGCAATCACGGCCAACGAACATCTTGCCGGCTTCCTGATCACCCTTGAAGTGAAATTTCAGCCAGTTGGAGGCAACGTTGGCGTACTCGCCGCCGCCCGGATGGAACACGGTGGCGGTGTGACCGGCATTGTCGCGGGCACCATAAAACACGGGGTTGCGGCGAATGGCGCGGAAGTTTTCCTGGGCCGGCTCATACATGAAATCCACGGCACCGCCGTTGATCAGCAGGATCGGGCCGTGCAGGTCGTCGAGCTGGTCCATGGTGGCGCGCCCGCCCGGGCCGGGGGCGCCCGGTGCTGCGAGGCCGGAGTTGAACAGGCCGACCGTGCCGACGCGGGCGTCGAGGCCGGCGGTCGCAGACATGAAGCCGCCGCAGGACTGGCCCATCAGGGCGATGTTGGCGATATCGATCTTGCCGCGCAGGTGCGAGGCAGGGCGGATGCTTTCGGCGAAGGCCCAGTCGATGGCGCGGATCATGTCATCGGCGTCGGCATTGCGGCGCGCTTCCTCGCCTTCTTCCGGTTCAACCGGAATGGTGGTGATCACCAGGAAACCGTGTGAAGCGATGGTACGCAGGAATCCGCCATAGCGGCGTCCGTCGATGGCGCAGCCGCCGTTGCCCCACACCAGCACGGGCAGGTTGTCACTGGCCGGAAACCTGCCCAGGTCGATGGGACGGTAGACGATAAAGCCGGGATCATCGAACGCGGCTTCCTGGGTGACGGCATAGGGGCCGGGTATAGCGAGCGGCGCACCTGCCAGCGGCAGCTGGCGCGCGATCATGTCGGGTGTGACGCCCGGTGGCTGGGCAAGAGAAAACTGGCTGAATAAAAGGCTGCAGATAATCAGCGGAAAACGAATAAAACGGCGCATGAATAACCCCCCTGGTAATGCTTTTTTTCCGGTTTCAGGCATTGTCGCTTGAATGCCGGCTGCCTCACAAGCCATGCCATCACCCTGATTTCATTCGCGAAGCTTCCTGCCATGGCCAGAAAGGGACTCACACTCTGGAAATTCAGGGCTGAAATCATCCTTAACTCCTTGAATTTTTGGTAAAAACCCCGCATTCTGTACGGCTAAAATTATAAGAATAACCAATCCGAAAGGGCTGGAGGGGGACA
>CAZVSC010000084.1:0-7207 GCA_964629325.1 uncultured Enterobacteriaceae bacterium | reverse complement strand
AGTAACTGAAAGCCGCCGCCCGGCTGTCCTTGCGGCATCCGGGCGGGTATATTCAGCCCCTGTCAACGGCTATATAATACGCAACACTCCCATTTGTACTGTGTTACTGGCAATTTATGTCACGAGGCAAAGCAAAAGCCAAAGCTAAAGCTGTAGTAGCTGACAAAATGCCCGTAATTCAGAGTGGTTCTTTACCTGATTTTCTGGTGTGGCCGATCTTTTTGATCCTTCCGTTTATATGTCTGATCGGTGCCTGGACGACTCCCCCACTTGCCACCCCCGATGAATTGAAAGCCGCTGCTAGCCAGATACTTCTGACCCTCCTGTTACTGGTCTGGCTGTTGCACCGTCGAGAAGTGTCGCTTATCGAGCTGCGTTTTTCTGCCACGACATATGCCTTTGCCGCACTGTTCATTGTTGGCTCACTTTCAGTGATGTGGTCGGCTAATCCGGATTTTTGGTTTTACAAGTGGAGTCGATGGTATGCAGGATTCGTAATGTTCCTGTTCGGCATGCAGCTGCGCCAGAATTCGATGAATCTAAATCGTTTAATTATGGCCTGTCTCGCCGCAGGTGTTATTACAGCTGTTGTCGGTATCGCTCAACAGGTTTTTGGTTTCAGTTTAATACCGCAAACAGCTTTTCCGGCTTCGACATTCGGCAACGGCAACGTAGCCGGAGAAGTCATGATCTTTACTTTACCACTGGGTCTCTATTTTATGTTTAGGGATGATCTCTCAAGTCGAGGGGCGTGGCTGACTTCCACCGCGATTTGCCTGATTGCAATTTACGCGTTTTATACTCGAACACGGGCAGTTTGGATAGCTATCATTCTGGAGATAGGTTTGATAGGCCTCTTCATAGTTTTCGATCCACGTCGAGCTAGTTGGCTGCATTGGAACAGAACAAAAACCTTTGCATCACTGGCGCTTTTAATCGTATTCCTTGGAATGATCAACATTGGCAGAGATGGTAACTTTGCACCTTTCTGGCGTGTTGCTGCCTTTGAATTCACATCGATCGTACCGGAAATAGAGAATAGTCAGGGAGAGAGTGCCAGCGCACGTTATCTGATATGGCGCAGTACGCTGGAAATGATTAAGGATAGTCCGGTGATAGGAACTGGCGTAGGCAGCTTTTTTGAAGTCACGAACAATGGTGGATATAACAACCTCAATGTCCTTGGGGTCCAGCGCGTACATAACGACGTGCTGGAATTGGCGGTGGATCTCGGTGCTATTGGTCTTCTATGCCTTATTGCGATCATCGTAACCTTCTGTCGAACATTATATCTGTTGTTGTTGCATTCCACAGGCAAGCATAGGCTGATCTATGCGCTACTAACCATTGCTGTTACTGGCAGCATGCTGGATGCCCAGTTGGCATTCCCCTATGAAATGCCGGTGCCCTTGGTGATGATGCCATTATTTATGGCCTTGGTTATCCGCGGCGGAGAACAGGTGCAACCTTCTATTGTCAGGACGGTACGCATAGGACGCTGGTTCAACCATGGCTCAATTGGCGCTTGTATTACAATGCTCCTTATCGTTACTGTTATCAATATTCAATGGCTCAGGGATTTTTGGCAAATGAACAAGGTTCTGGAAGACCCCTCGGCTAATCTAGCCTGGAAACCAAACAGTCTAGTGATGAGTCAGGCTCATATTACTGGTGGCCGTAGCGCAATTGAAGCGCTTATGAGTATTGGTCTCTATCCAACTGCTATGAGCATACTTAGACCCATCTTGGATTACTGGCCAGAAACTTTGGCTCACACTATGTCTATGGTTCGCATTAGCACTTCTATGGGCAATCTTCAGGAAGCCGAAAAATGGGCGCAAAAAACTGTAGAGGTACAGCCAGACGGGACTTTCGTGGGAGAATTGTACTTGTTGGATATTTATAGCGAATTGGGAGATATAGAAAAGGTAACGGCAATCTATGACAGCCTAAAGCTTCTACCAGATGATAAAGTTTCATCTTATGCAAACACGGTGAATGCGCTGCATTTCAACTCTATTGCACTTAACGACACAGGTAGCACGGAGCGATTTTACAATCTGTACGTGCAACATTTTGGACTAATGGCTGGAATTGAGGCCAATCATGCAGTATTTCTGATGAATAATGACCGTTTACAGGAAGCATTCGTGCACATGCAACGTGCGCTAACACTGGATTCTGAGATTCCGCAGGCAGCAGGATTTCGCCAGATACTAACTGAAAACGGAGTGCAGTAACCGTAGTATTTATTCGGGCACCCGCGAGTTATGGAACTGGATGACCAGCCACTGGTCATCACGATTTTCCAGCAGCATGCTCACCCGCAAGGGTGTGCCGCTATCCTGCCCCCGGGGCACCACTTCCCACATCCCGGAAATCATCACCAGGTTGTCTGACAACACGCGGGTTTCGTAATTACGCGCGCGGGCGAGGGTGGCGCCGGGCTCGTTGCGGCCCACGGGCGTGAAGTAGGCAAGCACGCCGGCCGGCGTGGTGACCAGTGACTGCGAACCGGTTCCCCAGAACAGGGCGTCTTCGGCGAAAAGGCTCGTGACGGTGTCGATGTCGGCATTGGTCATGGCTACCAGGAAGCGTTCGAAGACGGCCGCCGCTTCATCGGCACCGTCCTGGGTGTAGGCGGGAGCGGATAGTACGAGGGAAATGAATAATGTCGCCAGCGTCCGTTTCATGAGAGTTCTCCTTTCTGGTCAGTGGGTCGTTCTCAGGGTGTTTTGCCTGACAATGACAGCCTGAAACCCGGCTGGCTGACGTCAAAATACGCCGGGGATGACTTTGCCTTCATGCCTTTCAGCAGTTTGATTACCGACGCCACTTCAGGATTGTAATGCAACTGGTGGGGTGCACGTGACCGCATGCCGTCGATCAGGTCGGGCGGCATCACGGCGCGCAGCAGGAATTCCTCGTCACTCATCGATTTCGGGAAGCGGCCGCGCCGCTCCTTCAGCGTCATCATGATCGGCTCCTGCTCTATCTCCTGCGTGCGCGGCAGCGACATGATGCGGTCGAGCACGTTGGCATCCACCGGCGCCGTCGGCCGGCCGAAGCGGCCGAGCACATAGCGGATGGCCTGGTCCGGGATCTGGGCATAGCGCTCATCACCCATGACGTTGAACATGGCCTGGGTGGTCACGATCTGGGGAAAGGGCGTGACCATGATGGGGGAGCCCAGTTCGGTGCGCACGCGCTCCACTTCCGCCATCACTTCTTCGAACTTGTGTTCCAGTTTCAGTTCGGCCAACTGCCGACGCGTGGTGGTCAGCACGCCCCCGGCGATCTGGTGGCGCAGGTAGGAGGCATCGTAGGCCTGGGGTTTGCCGGATGGCAAGCCTTCCGCGCGGGCGAGGGCGAAATAGAAATTCTCCATTTCCTTGAGGGCGTTTTCATCCACATCCACGTCATACCCGTGCGTCTTCAGGTTGGCAATGGTCTGGGAGGCGCAGGGCAGGGAGGAACCGTGCGCCAACGGGCCTACCGCCACATGCAGTGCGGATATGCCGAGTTCGGCACCGACCATGTAATTGAACTGGGACAGTCCGATGGTGCAGTGAGAGTGCAGTTCAAGCGGCAGGTTGCCAATCTCCTTTTTCACCGCGGGAATGAGCGTGCGCGCCCGTTCCGGCGTCAGCAGCCCGGAAGGGTCCTTGATGTAAAGCAGGTCGAAATCGCCCGAGGCGGCTATCTGTCGGGCGCAGTTGGCGTAAAAGGCATCGTCATGCACGTCGCTCAGCGTATAGGTGAGCGCGGCCATGTTTTCCGCGTCGCCTTCCTCTTTTACGATGCGCGCCACCTGCATGAGGGCGTCCATATCGTGCATGGGATCGAGCAGGACGAAGCGGCCGATGCCGTTTTTCATCAGCGTGCGGTAGGCCAGGCGCATGAAATCGTGATCGGCGGTTTCCCAGGAGATGAAGCGGAACCCGGTGGATATGAACTGCAGCGGCACGCCGGGCAGGGCGCGGCTCATCAGGCGGATGCGCTCCCAGGGATCGTCGCTGTGCGAGCGGATTGCCATGGACATGTGCGTACTCGACGTGAAGTCGATGGCGCGAAAGCCGACCCGCTCCATGATCGGCGCCACCTGCATGATCTGGTTTGTGCCGAGACCGGTCATGCTCCACAGGCTCTGGTTGCCGTCACGGATGCTGACATCGACGAGTTTCAGTTCAGGCATCGGCGGCCTCCAGGTTCCAGCCGCCAGCAGTCAGCCGTTCGGGTAAAAAACGCGTGTCCACGCCACCCGTTTGAAACGCCGGGTCATCGAGGATGTGTCGATGCAATACGATATTGCTGGCTACCCCGTTGATCCGGCAATGCGACAAGGCGTGTTGCAGGCGTTCCACTGCTTCGCGCCTGTCCTTCCCCCACACGATCAGTTTGCCAAGCAGGGAATCGTAGAAGGGCGGGATGGTTATGCCGGTTTCGATATGACTGTCCATGCGAATGCCTGCCCCGGCGGGAAAGACTGCCCGCGTCACCATGCCCGGGCTGGGCTGGAAATCGTTGGCGCAATCCTCGGCATTGAGGCGGCATTCGATGGCATGGCCATGAAAACGGATATCGTCCTGGCTCAGCCCCAGTGGCCGGCCTTCGGCAACACGAATCTGTTGTGCCACCAGGTCGATGCCGGTAATGGCTTCGGTCACGGGGTGCTCAACCTGGATGCGGGCATTCATTTCCAGGAAATAGAAACTGCCGCGGGCAGCGTCGACCAGGAATTCGACCGTACCGGCGCCACGGTAAGCCAGGTGCTTGCCGAAAGTCACGGCAGCGGCTTCCATGGCACTTCTCAGTCCGGGAGAAAGCGCGGGAGCAGGTGCTTCTTCCACCAGTTTCTGGTATCGCCGCTGGATGGAGCAATCGCGGGTGCCGAGGTGTATGACATCTTTGCCGTCGCCGAGCACCTGGACTTCCACATGCCGCCCGGAGGCTACGTAGCATTCCAGATAGACGCGGCTGTCGCCAAAAGCATTTTCGGCTTCAGCCTGTGCCAGCGTCATGGCCTGGGCGAGTGCTGTATCGCTTTCCACGATTTTCATGCCGCGGCCGCCGCCGCCGCTGACCGCCTTGATCAGCACGGGATAACCAATGGCTTTTGCCTGGGCCTGCGCTTCGGCAACGGACTCTACCGGACCGCCCGGCACTACCGGAAGCTTTGCCGCCACGGCATTGTCCCGGGCCTTGAGCTTGTCGCCGATGGCCTGCAGTTGCCCGATGGTGGGCCCGATGAAGATGATCTGGTTTTTCTCGCAGGCGCTGGCCAGGGCGGCGTTTTCGGACAGGAATCCATAGCCGGGGTGTATGGCGTCAGCCCGGGTCTGGATGGCTGCCTGGATGACGGCATCCACAGAAAGGTAGCTGCGCGGCGAGGGGGGCGGGCCAATGCAGATGACGGTTGTCGCCAGGCGTGCCGGTATGCTGTCGAGATCTGCTTCGGAGGCTGCCAGCACGGTTTCGATGCCCAGCGCTTCACAGGTGCGGATGATGCGGGCGGCGATTTCGCCTCGATTGGCGATCAGCAGTCGATGGATGGTCATCAATTCAGTGCGGCCTGGCCCGCATCAGCAACTGGCCTTTTTCGACAAACTGCGCGTCGGCAACATGGATCTCGACGATCTCGCCGCTGGTTCCGGCCGGAATCGAATTCATGAGCTTCATCACCTCGATGATGCCGATGACGCTGTTCTCGCTGACTTTCGCACCTGTGTCGACGAACGGGTCGGCGCCGGGTTTGGGCGAACGATAAAACGTACCGACCATTGGCGCGCGAATATCCAGCAACCCTTCTTCACTCGGAGCAGGTTCCTCAATTGCAGCTTTTGTTTCTGTCGAAGCAACACTTGCGACTTGGGACCTGGGACTTGGGACTGTTTTGGTTTCCTGCGTCCACCCGCCTTCACCCCTTTTCAGAGTAAGGGTGAAATTATCGGTTTCGAGTGTCAGTTCGTTGTACTGTGTATCCTCGAGAATCCTCAGGATGTCCTGCACGTCCTGGTGGGAAAGGCTCATTTTCGCTGCCCCCCAAGCACGTTGAAGATATGCCCGAAGGCTTTTTCGGTGGGCTTGGCCACCGGGGTCTTGTCCTTAGCCGCCCAGACAGTTTCAGGCCGGCTTTGCAGAAGGAGAATGCTGCCTTCCTGGTCGATGGCCCATTCGATGTCCTGCGGAATGCCGTAATGTTTTTCCACCCGGCGTGCGATGCCGGCCAGCTCACGGATGTCCTGGTCCGACAGGCAGGTCACATCCTGCTGGTCTGCGGCGACCGGCATTTCCATTATGCCGCCGTGCTCGTCAGGCAGGTGGGCAATGTGCTTGCTGGCGATATCGCGGCCGCAGATTTCACCGGTGACCTTGTTCACCACGAATTTGTCCGGCGTTACTTCACCGCTCACGATGCTGGAGCCCAGTCCCCAGCTGCCCTCGATGGTAATGACGGAGCGGTCGCCGGTGGTCGGGCTGCGTGTGAACATGACGCCGGAGCAGCGCGAATTGGCCATGGTCTGTACCACCACCGCCATGGCGAGCTGTGCCTCCGGCAGGCCCAGGCGCAGCCTGTATGCGACTGATTCCGGGTTGTACAGGCTCGCCCAGCATTTGCGTACGGAGTCGAGCACCTGCGCTTCACCCTTCTGCCACAGGTAGGTGTCCTGAAGCCCGGCGAAACTGGCTTCTTCACTGTCCTCGCTGGTGGCGCTCGAACGCACCGCTACCGGCATGTCATGGCCCAGTGTCGTGCAGGCAGATCTGATTTCCGCGACCAGGCCATCCGGCAGGGGAGACTGCTCCACCAGGGAACGCATGCCGGCCGTGACGGAATTCAGGGTGGGCATGTCCGCGGGATCAAGGGCGGCGATCCTGCCGCGAATACCGTGTTCGGCGTCGAGCAAATCCAGGAATGCCTGGAATGCATTGGTGGTGATCACGAAACCGTCAGGCACCGGGATGCGGGCACGTGTGAGTTCACCGAGACTGCCGCCCTTGCCGCCGACACGCAGGCGGTCAGAAAGGCTGATGTCTTTGAACCAGAGAATGTTTTTATCGGAATTCATTGCTAACTGCTATTCAAGGTATTTGTTTTATCCCTTTATCGTTTCATCCCTTTATCGGTTCTTATTCGAGTATGGTTACAACTCCCCGATCCCCATCAACCCTCAGCCGCTGCCCGTTCTGGATGCGCTTGGTCGCT
>CAZVSC010000083.1:0-7445 GCA_964629325.1 uncultured Enterobacteriaceae bacterium | reverse complement strand
TTCCGTACTGCACGAAAAGTGCTCGCTGCCGTCCAGGCGCTGCGACCACACTGACGCTTCCGGTTGAGTTGGGCTGTCTGACCCCATGTGTGCTGTGCTTCGCCTGATTCAACTATGAAGGATAGAATAGACGGATAATGTGTAGTCGTCTACGTGGGATCAAATGAATCAAAGGGGCCAGAGCCATTTGATCGATTCTGTTTACCCCTTTGGATTTAACGCAGATACACCACAATGGCACCGTAATTCGAGCTCTCCACTGAATAGGACTTGATATAGCCCTGGTTTAGAAAGTACTCGCACTGGCTTAGTATCTCTTCACGTATACGCCCACCGCCTACGATCAAACGTACACCGCGGGCATAACCTTCCCAAACCTGCTGCAACACCTCAATCATTTTCACACTTGCCTGATGCAGGGTTTCCTGATGATGCGCAATATCACGGGTCATGATCGAGCCATCACTCTGGCTGAGCAGATCATCATCACATTTCAGGCACAGGCAACGCATTTGACGATCGCGGAATTCTGAAAACACAACCGGTGTTTCCATTCCGCATTGCAGGCATTTCCTTATGTTATTGGACGGCATGGTGGGATTGATTCTAATGGTTCACACAGACACCCACATGACAAGCGGATATACCGTATACGAAGCGTGGGTGTCCTATTAGTTCGTACTTTTAGTTCGTATTAGTTTCTACTATTAGTTTCTAGATTACATCGGATGCAGCTGCACGATGTTGCCGTCGGGATCGCGGATGCGCAGGATAGTGTTGTTGCCTGGCATGGGCAGGACTGTACCACCGAGATCCGCGACCGCTGCACTGACCTCAGCCTTGTCGAAAGGCTCTACCCTGATGCCGTACAAGGCTATGCCGGGCGTCTGCCCGTACTCGTAGCTGGCCTGCTCAAGATACAGCCGCGTTTGCGATTCGGAAAATTCAAAATAGGCACGGCTCCTGTCGGGGGTCCACGCATGATTGCCGTACAGCACCCCGTACCAGGCCAGCGCCCGTTCCAGGTTGCTCACCCGCAGCAGCACGGTCTGGACACCGTGGGGTGTCACCAGTCCCTGATGCCAGGGCACCAGCTGCGAGGGGTCGGCCACGGTCACCAGCTTGTCGGGGGCCGGCAGGAACTGGATGCCGATGCCGTCAGGATCGCTGAACAGGCCGCCGAAACCGGTGATGCCCTCGAATTCGCCAAAACCGCCGGCAGCGAACTGCTCTTGCATGGCAGCCGAGATTTCTTTCATGTTTTCCCCCCAGCCGTACACCGAGGTACAGAAATGGCCGATGTAGCTGCCGCGGCCATTGGAATCCCCCACCGCCAGGTAGCCCACTTCGCGGCGCTCGTTAAGGGGATCAAGCAGCACGAAATACCGCTGCCCGCCCCGGAAAGGCTGGGCATGCAGCTCCGTCCTGAGCAGACCCATGTAGAACTTCGTGGTGGCTTCCACGTCCGGGACAATCACGTCCAGGTGGTCAAGGCCCGGCGTGCGCACCGGCAGCAGGTTGCCCTGTGCCTGGGTGAAGGTGGACAAGGGGGCGGCCAGCGCGGCCATGCCCAGCAACAGTTGGCGTCGATTGAATTCCATGGCTCTTCTCCCGGTAATGTTTATGGAATGGCGCCGACACGATTGTCGGCTTGCTGCGCGAGCAGGCTTTCGATGAGCGCAACAGTGTCCGGTCGATCCACCGGCGGATGGGTGGCAAGAAAGACACCATGGGCCCAGGTCACCGGTGTGCGACCCACATTGTCGGCAATATCAAGCTGGGCCTCGTTTGCCGCCAGCCAGCGGATGATGTCATTCAGGCCGCGATTGGCAGCGCCATGCACGGCAGCCAGGCCCAGAGTGTTCTGGGCGTTAACATCGTTGCCCAGTGCATGGGCCAGTTTAACGGCTTCCAGCAGGGCCTCAGGCCCTTCATCAAAGGTCTGGGCGACCGTCCAGTTGATCCCGGCGGCCGCCATCAAGGGCGTGGTGCCGTTGGCAGAAGTGATATTGGCATCGGCACCGTGTTCGACCAGCAGTTTCATGGTGGTGACATCCCCGGACAGGGCCGCGCGGTGGAAAGCAGTCTGGCCGGTCACGTCCACCCACTGCAGGTTACCCAGGCGGGTCAGCCAACGCCGTACCGGCAGCACTTCCTGAATACGGGCATTGGGATCGGCGCCATGGGCCAGCAGCCCCCTGATCAGGTCAAGGACCGCGGCCCGATCGATGCCGTTGTTGGTGATGGGACCGGGCACCTCGACATTGCGCAGATCCACGGCGGCATACAGCGGACTCTGGCCGAACCAGTCGGTGGCATTGATGTCAGCCCCCTGCTCAATCAGGTGCCAGGCGACGTCCAGGTGCCGGGTCGACAGGCCGGGTTTGGCGGCCACCGTGGCATTGATGATGGCGGTCAACAATGGCGTGTCGCCATTGGCATCGCGTTGTTCAAGGTCGGCGCCGGCGGCCACCAGCAGTTTGGCAGTCTCCAGGTCGCCCTGGCGCGCCGCGTATAGCAAGGGCGTCTTGGCGCCGCCGATGGCTTCACGCTGGCCACGTTCGGGATAACCGCCCCAATTGACCCCCACACCATGGGAAGCCCGGACATTTTCCGGCAGGCGCCAGTCGGGTGCCTCACCGGGCAGACTTTGTGCATTGACGTCAGCACCGGCAGCCAGCAACAAGGCCACCACGTCCGGTGAACGGGAACGCACGCCGATCATCAGGGCGTTTTGCTGGTAGTGGGGCTCGCGGACATTAACGTCAACTCCCGAATCCAGGATGGCCTGCACAATGGCGGGTGAGCCGCTGCGTGCGGCCTGCATGAGGGGAGTTTCCCCGGCCACATCAGGGGTGTTGGCATCGGCACCGTGATCAAGCAGCAATTGCACCATCGCGGCATCACGGTTCTCGATGGCCAGGCTCAGGGCTGAGAGCCCCAGACCATTTTTCCGGTTCACCTCGGCGCCGGCATCCAGCAGGCGCCTGGCCAGGTCCAGTTCCTCGTAGTACACGAGCCAGTGCAGTGCAGGTGTGGCATTGGGTCCGGGAGTGTTCACGTCGGCGCCGCGTTCGGCCAGCATGGCACGGACACTGTCCAGGTCGCGCTGCATGGCCGCCACGGCCAGGCGGTCGTCAGCCTGCGCGCCCAAGGGCAAGAGCGCTGCCATCAGTACACCGGTCAGTAAACAATGTCGCATCAATACTGTCATCGCCCTGCCCTCAGATTGTCAGTGCCGCATTGCTGTCGCCGAAGCTGTCGGCCGGAATGTCGAGCTTGTCGAACATACCCGCCAGCAGATTGGCCATGGAGGTGCCCCGACCAGCGCGAATGTGGCGCCCGCCCTGCAGACGACCGGATGCCCCACCGGCCAGCAACAGGGGCAGTGGGTCGTGATCATGCTGGTTGGAATTACTCATGCCGCTGCCGTACAGCACCATCGAGTGATCCAGCAAGGTGCCGTCACCATCGGGGGTTTCACTGAGCCGCTTCAGGAAGTAGGCGATGGTGGAATTGGTATGGAAGGCGTTGAGCTGGGCCAGGCGTTCGATGTTGGCCGGCACTTCCGAATGGTGTGAAAGATTGTGGAAGGGCTCGTTGACGCCGCTTTCCGTGAACACACGGTTGCTCACCTCACGGGCCACCATAAACGTGGAGATGCGGGTGATTTCCGCCTGCCAGGCCAGCGTCAGCAGATCGAACATCAACCTGGAATGGGCCACGAAACTGGGGGGTATGCCCACGGGTTTACCCGGCACGTCGAGGTCGCTGACGCCTGATGAACTGGCCAGCTGCAGACGGCGCTCGATCTCGCGCACGTCTTCCAGGTACCGTTCGATACGGGTCCGGTCGGCAGCCGGCAGTGTGCGTTGCAGCTTGGCCACATCATCGACCACGGCATCGAGCAGACTTTGCTTGAGCGCCGCACGTGCCGCCCGTTCCTCGGCCGTGCTGCCGTCACCGAACAGGCGCTCGAAAACAATCTGGGGATTCTGCTCCATGGGCAGCGGTGTGTCCGGTGTCTGGAAAGAAATGGACGTGCCGTCATCCAGGGACAGTTCCAGCGAGGGGATCGGGGTGTCCTGGCCGATCAGCTGCGCCACGTACTGGTCAAAGGACGTGGGAGATGGCCCGGTCCCCGGTTCCACGTTGGTCAGCCAGGTCTGTGACGAGCGTATATGGTTGGCACCGGCGGAGGCATCGTCGCCGTAGGCGGCGTGCAGGCGCAGGTCACTGATGACGTTGAGGCGGTCGCGGAAAGGCTCGAGGAATTTGAGCGTCTTCGGAAACTCGAATCCCACCCCGTCCGTGGCCGGCGTCCAGTATTTCATCACGGCGCCGTGGGCAATGTAGATACAGGCCAGGCGCGAACGCGGGGTTGCCAGGTTCTGGGCGTTGACACCGGCCGGGATCATGGCGTCCAGCAGGGGCAAGGCAATGACACTGCTGCCGCCGCGCAGGAAATGGCGGCGTGACAGGTGTTTTTTGGTGAGAAAATTCATGGGCGTTCTCCTGTCTCGATCAGTGTTCAGCCACCATCGCGGCGGGGGACTCGACAATTTTCATCCGGAACGGGTCGCTTTCCACGATGCCCAGAATGATATCCGAAAACCGGTAATCATTGTTCTGTGCGCTGTCAGCGATCTGGCGCACGGCCGCCATATCGGGCGAATGCAGGTGGCGACCCAGCGCATAACTCAGCAGTTTTTCAATAATATTTGATGCCACGGCATCGCCACGCCCGAGCAGGGCTTGCCGCAGCGCCACGGGGCCATCAATGGCCGTACCATCGATCAGCTGGGTGCGGGTATTCAGCGGAAAACCGTTTTCCTGCGTGCGCCAACGGCCGATGAGATCGAAATTCTCCAGCGCCAGCCCGAGGGGGTCCATGATCTGGTGACAGGCGGCACAGGTCGGGTTGGCGCGATGCAGTTCCATGCGCTCGCGCAAGGTGTTGATCACGACGCCTTCGGGCACTGTCTCGTTGCTGAGATCAGTTTCCACGCCGGGCGGGGGTGTGGGTACCGGTGCGCCCAGAATATCTTCCACGATCCAGGCCCCACGCACTACCGGCGAAGTGCGATTGGCCACGGAAGTGGCGGTGAGAATACTGCCATGACCGAGGAGTCCGCGACGGGGACTGTCAGGCGGCAGTGGCACGCGGCGCATGTAGTCACCACGAACCCCTTCGATACCGTAGTGGCGCGCCAGAGTGGCATTGAGCCAGGTGTAATCGCTGTCGAGCAGGCCCAGGACACCACGGTCTTCACGCACGAGATCGCCAAACAACAGTTCGGTTTCCTGGCGGAAAGCATTCAGCAGTTGTGGTGTGAAGGCCCGGTCCTCGGGCTGCGCGGCATCGAGTTCGCGCAGTTTGAGCCACTGTCCGGCGAAGTTGCGTACCAGCGCCTGCGCCTTGACGTCGCCCAGCATGCGGCGGACCTGCGCCTGTAGCACATCGGACTCATGCAGGCGGCCGGTGGCTGCCAGGTTGAGCAGTTCTTCGTCGGGAATACTGCTCCACAGGAAAAAGGAAAGTCTCGACGCCAGTTCCAGATCGGAGACAGCATAAACAGCGCCGGGCGCCAGGCCCTCGGGTTCGTCCTCCACCTGGTACAGGAAGCGCGGGTCCATCAACAACCGCGTGATGGCGTACTGTATGCCCATTTCGAAGCCGTCCAGTGCCTGGCCCCGGGTATAAAACGCCAGCAGCTCGGCCACCTCATTGGAGGACGCTGCCACCGGGTGGCGCCAGGCGCGGGTTGCCAGCCGGGTCAGGATCTCGCGCGCGCAGGCCTGCGCCTGACTCTCGGCCTGCGGATAACAGGAGAAGATGGCGCGACGGCTGGGGGTGTCGCCGGGACCGCTGATCTCGAAAGGCCCGTTGATCTTGATGCTGGTGATGCCGCCATCAGGATTGTAACTGTCGTAATAGTCATTAACCCCTTCACAACGCCGCAGGTCCTGCTTCGCCACGGCGATGGTGTGCTCACCGGCGGCGATGGGTATCTGGAAACTGGCGGGGTCGTCAAGTTCAAGGAGTTCACCGTCGATGCTGACCACCAGCTGGTAATTGCCGTTGCAGAAGGCATTCCCGGCGAATATTCCGGGGAGCCCCTTGTTGACTGTGAACTGGTAGCGGGCATCCAGCGGGAAGTTGTAAGTAACGGCGAGACCGCCACGGGATCCCAGCGGCAAACCTTCGGTACTGGCGCTGGACCTGTCGAATGTCACTTCGGATGGAATCAGGGAGAGATCGCCCACCGCTTCCCGGGCGATACGCATGGCTGCGCTGGCATAGGCATCGATCAGGGTCGGTGAAACACTGAGCAGCTCGATGTTGTTGTCAAAGCCCTCACCGGCAGACTCGGCGGGTATGGCTGCTACGACGTGGGAGGCGTCAAATTGCAGCAGGTCGCGGATGGCATTGCGGTATTCCTCGCGATTCAGCCGGGACAGGCCTTCGCCACCGGGATTTGGCGAGCGGGCGTATTCCGCATCAAGCGCCATACCCAGGCCGCGGGTGAAGGCATTCAGCACTGCATGCGGCGGGCGGGGTTTTCCTGCCGGGGGCATCATACCCGTGTTCACCTTCCGGATCGTCAACTCCCAGGTGTCGGCATCCATCAGCAGCGAATCACGGGACATCAGGTCGAAGGCGGTGCTGCCGGCGAAATCGTCCAGGTTGTGGCACTCGGTGCAGTATTCGTCGATCACGTCCCAGTCGACGGTAGTCTGGGCCTGGAGCACGGAAGACGCCATTACCGCCATCGGTAACAGGCTGGCGGCCAGCGTCCGGCCATGACGTCTGAGTCTCAAGGGATTACACGGTAAATACATGCGAAAAAATCCTGATTGCCTTTGACCTTTCCCCCGGGTTTGTACCGCTTTTAGGGAGAGTTTTTCAAGCAATTTTCCTCGCAAAGACTGTTGGCGGCGGGTAGCCCAAAGCGCTCTGCGGCCTGATGTCGTTGTTGTCCTTTTTCTTATTGGGACACCCACTTTTCTTGCTTCTTATTGTGCTTCGTATTGGGACACCCGCTTTTCTAGCAATTTCCAGAATCCTTCCTGCACTGGGCTGTAACGTTAACATGGCAGAGCGAAAATGACCCGTCCGAGTTCTACACTCGTTTCCCTTGAGGATACGCCCTAATACCATTGCATTTCATGTTGTGTCAGACGAGCGTTTCTTTGCGGTCAGGATCGCTTCACCGGTGCCGTGAATCCAGTTGAACATGCCCATGCCTGGACATTGTCCCGGCTGTTGTTTTGGGTCATCGTGATGGTGTTGAGCAACAGCAGCAAGGCCGGCAGGCCATGTCACCCGCCGGCAAGACAATGCCTTGTGGGTTTGCAGACTTGCAACGCTATCGCTCAATCCACGCTGTCCATCAGGTCGAGCAGGCCGTTGACGATAGCGTTTTCAGCACAGCCCGGCTGCA
>CAZVSC010000082.1:0-8297 GCA_964629325.1 uncultured Enterobacteriaceae bacterium | reverse complement strand
TTCCCTGGTTGTGTAGGTTTTCCGCTTTATCCTTTCCCGCTTCAGTAGTTGGAAGAAGCTCTCGGCCACCGCGTTGTCATGACAGTTACCCATTCTACTCATACTGCTCTCCAGGTTGTTGTCTTTTAGGAAGGACTGCCAGTCATGGCTGGTGTATTGGCTGCCCTGATCAGAGTTCACCATTACCTTGGATTTGGGATTTCTGCGCCAAACAGCCATTAATAAGGCATTGAGTACCAGCTCTTTGGTGATCCGGTGCAGATCGTCCAGCCACTGGATACCCTGCACTCGGTAACTATCTTCGAAGGCACGTTACATGCCGGAGCCCATCGTGTCGCGGTCGGTTACATGGCCAGCGGTCGCCCGATGATCTATACCGCCAAGGCGATCAGCATCGTGGTCAGCGAGCAGGGGGATTGCTCTAGCGCAGGCGCACCTGCGTCAGTTTCAAAGAAAAACTCTCGGTAGTTGTGGTACGAATTACCGGGGAAAGGTCACTAATTAAAACCTCACTCTGATAGCTTTTTCAACTCTTTTGCCTTGCCACCCAGGCGACATGCCTGGCTACATCAGGATTTTCTCGCAGCTTGTCTAAGGAATTCAGCTCCTTAGCCAATTTCATTTCGTCGAACAGTTTGTGGATGCCGCTGTGGCATTTTCGGCAAATATAAATGCCGATGGATAATTCCTGACGACTGAAATGCTTGCGAAAGAAGGTACGCCGATGCACTTTTCTAGGGACCAGGTGATGAAAGGTCAGTGGAGTCTGGCGCTGGCACAGGCAGCAGTATGTTGGTCTGTTGTCTGGCATCAACTGGTTACGCGTAAGCCTCGCGGTTAGGCCGGTATCTCCTGCCCGTCCCAGGCAAAACATTTACCGCTGTCTTTTGGCTCGAGTTTCTCAAGTACAGAGGCCAGATGGGCCGCAGATTTTTCCGGGCTGAACAACTTACCTTCCTGTACTCTGACCTGGAAAGGTTTGGAAAGGCCGCTGTCTACAGTGCCCGGATGCAAGCCGGCGATCACGGCTTGTTTATTGAGCCGGGCATATTCTATGGCGGCCGTTTTAATTAGCATGTTCAGGGCAGCCTTCGATGAACGGTAACTGTACCAGCCACCCAGTCGATTATCACTGATGCTGCCCACGCGCGCGCTTAAGGCGGCAAAGACTGATTTACTTTCCCGCTTTAACAGCAGGAGAAAATATTTCAGAAGCAAGGCCGGGCCGATAGTGTTAACTGCAAACACGTTGGCCATGTTTTCAGCACTAAGCTTCTTGAGATTTTTTTCTGGCTGAAGTTGTCCTTCTTTTTTGTCATGAAGGATGCCCGTTGCCGCGATGATTAGATCGAGGCTTTGCGGTCCGATAACCGCGGAGGCTTTTTCAATGCTGTATTGATCTGTCAGATCAAGGCTGGCCATATAGACCCTATAATCTGGATTGGCCATGGGTGTTCGAGAAAAAGAAAAAATCTTAAAGATGTCTTCATTAGCCAAATAATGTTTTAGCAGCGCATTGCCGATCGTGCCTGATACGCCGATGATGGCAACATTTTTCATGACGAGGCATATGCCGCTAACAGGCAGCAAATTACGATCGGGGTAATAATAACTCGCGAACGAAAATATCCCTGGCCAATTACCCTGTTTCGGTTAAGTATGAAATCAATGTATAAAAGTATAACTAAGGGTACGACAAGCACCAGTATGAAAAGTCTGGGTGCCAGGACTAGCCAGCTCAGCCAGACCATTACGGCGATGATGTTGCTGCTGACAAAGAGCCCCGGGGCTGATTTCCCAAAGGACAGTTGCTGCCCCCAATGAATGCCAGTTAGAAAAATTACGATCACCAGGCCATAGGCTGCCATGGTTTCAGTGACATTGCAGAGAAGTGGTAAAGTTTTTACACCCAGCAGTAAGAGTAGTGCTCCTGCAATAAAGGGAAGCCCGCCGGCAAAAATCAGTACATGAGCCAGGGCGTTTTCAATTTTGGTTAGTTTTGTCATTGTTTCATGATCTTAAGCATCACCATACTTTATATACTGTAATTAAACACGTTCAGATCACAATGGCGGGTCGATCTTCTAGTAATCCAGGCAGGTTTTCCTGGCGTAATAATAGTTGTCGAAAAACTTACAAAGGAATGCCTATGTACAGGTCAGGCCTCTTTGCCATCCTCCTATCCAGCCTTCTTTTTTCCAGCGCTCAAGCCCAGGAAGAACCTGTGCATAAGCTGGATGGCTGTGTGGAATGGCTGGATCACGAGATTGGTCAGCTGCACACCAACAAGATTGTGGATCTTTGTGCTGAGACAGCTGGGAAGGTTGTGCTGTTGGTTAACACGGCTAGCTATTGTGGTTACACCTATCAGTTTAGAGGTCTGGAAGCGCTCTATCAGCGCTACAAGGACGAGGGCCTTGTGTTGGTAGGTTTTCCCTCCGATGATTTCAACCAGGAAGATGATGATGCTGCCAAAACAGCTGAAATTTGCTACATCAACTATGGCGTAACCTTCCCAATGACGGATATCGTTCATGTAAAGGGTGATAATGCGCACCCCGTGTTTTCTCACCTGGCAAATGCAACCAAACGTCCAAGTTGGAACTTCAATAAATACCTGGTTGACAGGGATGGAAATGTTATCGACCTGTTCCGAAGTGGGGTGAAGCCGGACAGCAAAGAATTGCTTACTGCAATCGAATCGTTGCTCTGATAATGGCTTACGCCAAGACCAACCTTCCTGCAAAGATTTGCCAGTATTGCCAACGGCCATTCAGTTGGCGAAAAAAATGGTGGCGATGTTGGGATGAAGTTAAATATTGTAGTGAGCGCTGCAAACGCCAAATACGCAGCGCGCGCAACAGATCCCAACAAAACCCTTGATCTTACGGTGGGCTACATTTTCTTGGAAAGCCGGTACTTACCGCCTGTCGGTGGGGTACATGGCCAGCGGTAGCCCGATGATCTACACCGCCAAGGCAATCAGCATCGTCGTCAGCGAGTAGGGGAATTGCGCCAACGCAACCGAACCTGTTTCTCGATTTCGATGATCGCAAACAGTGCCACGCCGGCCAGCACGATGAGTACGCCGTCAAAGAACGGTACGGGGCGTGTTTCGAATATCGCCTGCATCGGCGGCAGGTAGGTGATGGCGAACTGGGCGATGGTGATGATAACGACTACCGCCCATACCACGCGCGTGCCGCGCACCGCCTTCCATGTCAGCGACGTGCCGTAGATGTTACGAATGAAGAACAGGTGGAAGATTTCCATCACCACCAGGGCGTTGAGGGCGATGGTGCGGGCGAGTTCGATCGGGTAGCCGCGTTGGATGGCAAACTGGTAGAGCCCGAAGATGCCGATCAGGAACAGGATGGATACCAGCACCATGTGCCATACCAGCGCGCCGTCCAGCAGCGGCTCGTCCCGGTTGCGCGGCGGGCGGCGCATGGTGTTCTCCTCGGTAGGCTCGAAGGCCAGGGCCAGGCCGAGCGTCGACGCGGTAATGAGGTTGAGCCAGAGAATCTGGATGGCGGTTACCGGTAGTGACATGCCGAGCAGCAGCGCCACGATGATGGTCATGGATTCACCCGCATTGGTGGGCAGGGTCCAGCTGATCACTTTCTTGATGTTGTCGTAAACGGTACGACCTTCCCGAACCGCCGCCACGATCGAGGCGAAGTTGTCATCGACCAGTACCAGTTCGCTGGCTTCCTTCGCCGCCTCGGAGCCTTTCCTGCCCATGGCGATACCCGCATCCGCCCGTTTCAGGGCCGGCGCATCGTTGACCCCGTCGCCGGTCATGGCGACAGTGCTGCCATGGGCCTGCAATGCCATGACCAGGCGCAGTTTGTGCTCGGGACTGGTGCGGGCGAAGATGTCGCATTCCGGCACCGCCTCGCCGAGTTCGGCATCGCTCATGTTGTCGAGCTCGGTGCCGGTCAGCACCATGTCCGGGTTCTGCAGCCCGATCTGTGCGCCAATCGCTTTCGCGGTGCCGGCATGGTCACCGGTGATCATCTTCACGCGGATTCCCGCGTCGCGGCATTGCCTCACTGCACTGATGGCTTCCGCCCGCGGCGGATCGATCATGCCCACCATGCCGAGCAGGGTCAGTCCGCTTTCGACATCGTCGAATTCCAGTACGGTGTGTTCCGGCGTTACCGTTTTCATGGCGAAGGCCAGCACGCGTTCACCGCTGTTGGCGATGGCTTCGGAGCGCTCCTGCCAGTAGCCGGGATCGAGCGGCAGTTCCCGGCCCTCGGCGTCGAGCTGGCCGGAACACATGGTCAGGACCTGCTCCGGTGCACCCTTAATGAAGATGCAGGCATGGCGCTCATGATCGTGATTGAGGGTGGCCATGAAGCGGTGCTGGGCATCGAAGGGGATGGCATCGGTGCGCGTCCAGTGCGAGCGTTCGGTGCGCACATCGAGGTCCACCTTGCCGGCCAGTGCGAGAAGGGCGCCTTCCATGGGATCGCCCGCCACCGACCAGTCGCCCGCCGTTTCATGCAGGGCGGCGTCATTGCAGAGCACCGCGGCGCGGCCGATGTCCTCGAGCACGCCATGTTCGTCAGGATCCACTTCGGTGGTTTCGAGTTTCAGCGCGCCGGTGGGTGCATAACCGGTGCCTTCCAGGGTGAACAGGTGACGGTCGGTGAGCACCGAGGCCACCATCATTTCATTGCGCGTGAGGGTGCCGGTCTTGTCGGTGCAGATGACCGACACCGAGCCCAGGGTTTCGATCGCCGGCAGGCGCCGCACGATGGCATTGCGCCGGGCCATGGCCTGCACGCCGATCGCCAGCGTGATGGTGAGCACGGCAGGCAGGCCTTCCGGGATGGCGGCCACCGCCAGGCCGACCACCACCATGAACATATCGGCGAACGGATAGCCGCCCACGAAGTAACCGAAGGCCAGCAGCAGCGCGGAAATCACCAGGATCACCAGGGTCAGCCAGCGCGCGAACACGCCCATCTGGGTCACCAGCGGGGTCGTCAGTGTTTCCACCCGGGACAGCATGCCGCTGATGCGGCCGATCTCCGTCGTGATGCCGGTGGCCACCACCACACCCTGGCCCTGGCCGCTGGTGACCAGCGTACCGGAGAAGGCCATGCAGGCACGGTCACCCAGCGCCGCCTGGTCCGGGACGGCGGTGATGTTCTTGTCCACCGGCACCGATTCGCCGGTGAGGATGGCTTCCTGGGCTGCCATGCCGCGCGCCTGCAGCAGGCGCAGGTCCGCCGGCACCTTGTCGCCCGCCTCGAGCAGTACGATGTCCCCCGGCACCAGCTGGTCGCCGTCGATACTGCGGCGTTCGCCGTTGCGCAGTACGGTCGCCTGCGGGGCCAGCATGTGGCGAATGGCGTCCATGGCTTTTTCCGCCTTGCCTTCCTGCACGAAACCGATGATCACATTGGCCAGCACGACGGCCAGAATGACGCCGGTGTCCACCGGGTGATCCAGCAGGGCGGTGGCAGCCGCCGAACCGAGCAGCACGTAGATCAGGATATTGTGGAATTGCAGGAAAAACCGCGCCGTCGCTGAACGACCGGCAGACGCCTCGAGGCGATTGGGGCCGTACCGGTGCAGGCGTTCCTGCGCAGAGGTATTGTCCAGGCCGGATGTGCTTGCATCCAGCCTGGCCAACACGGCTTCCGGGGCCATGGCATGCCAGGTTTCGGCGTCGTTGTGTGGATTATCGGCCATGCTCACTACAAGAATGTTGCTGCTTCGGTATGACGCTACCCGTTTTTTCCGACAAAGGGTAGGGCCTGGGTCAATGGGGCTCGATGTGGGTGTTTCGCCGGCCGGAATTAAAGGAAAACATGGCGGTGCTGTTATACTTCGCCGATTGCCCAGGGACAGTTAACCGTTATTTTCACACTATGCCCAACCTGAAGGACTTTTTCCGCTCAACACGCATCATGGCCGCAGCCGGTACCGGTATCCTGCTGCTGCTGTTGGCGTCGGTCGTGGCGAGCTGGCACTACAATCTGTCGCATGGCGGGTGGTGGTTCGTGCGCTCAACGGTGTTCCTGGTGGTGTCCCTCGCGCTGGTCTGGCGCCTGAGCGTGCATATCCAGAATCACTGGCTGCGCTTCCTCGTCGCCTTCGTCGCCGTGGAGGGGCTGGTGATCTTCACCGCCGCGCGCGTCATGTCGTTCTACCTGCAGGGAGAAAGCTTCAACGAGGAGTTTTTCTTCCACGCCAACATGCAGACCTTCGAGTTCGGTCTCAATGCCTTTCCCGGCATGGTGGCGCTAGCCGTCGGCTACCTGGTCGTCGTCGGTTTGCTGGCCTATTTCTTTACCGCCGAGGCGCACAAGGTGGAACTGCAGGACAAGACCCTGCTCATCGTGCCGGGCCTGCTGCTGTCGCTGGCCGTCGACCCGGATATCACCAGCGGGGCGTCCTTCCTCATGCGCAACGCCAACATCCAGAACGATATGGCGCTCGCCGACATCGACTGGGAGGCCACCGGACTCAACGAGGCATCCCTGTACCGCATCGCCGAGGACATCACCGCCGGCAAGAACGTGGTCATGATCTACATGGAAAGCATGGAGAAGATGTACACCGACGAATCGGTATATCCCGGCCTCACGCCTTTCCTCAATTCCCTGGCCGACGAGGCGCTGTCTTTCGAGAACATCTACCAGACGCAGGGCACCAACTTCACCGTCGCCGGCATCGTCTCTTCGCAGTGCGGCACGCCGCTGCTGATTCCGCCGGGCCCCGGCGGCAACGACATCCTGCGCAACGGCTTCCTGCAGGAAGCGGTGTGCTTCGGCGACATCCTGTCCCGCGCCGGTTACCGTCAGGTGTTCATGGGCGGCGCCTCCACGCGTTTTGCCGGCAAGGGCATGTTCCTCGCCGCGCACGGCTACCAGGAAGTGCTGGGCCTGGAAGAGCTGCGCCCCCTCATGGACGACCCCGACTACCTCAATCGCTGGGGCCTGTACGACGAAACGCTGCTGGATCTCGCCGAGGACAAGTTCGACGAGCTCGCCGCCAACACGCAGAAGCCATTCAACTTCACCGTGCTCACCGTGGACGCGCATCCGCCCGACGGCACCCCGTCGGAAGTGTGCAAACCCTACGACCGCATCGACAACATGATCTTCCACGCCGTGCACTGCACCGACCAGATGGTGGAAAAATTCGTCAATCACCTGAAGCAGAGTCCGGCATGGGACGATACCGTTATCTTCCTCATGAGCGACCACCTGCACATGCGCAATATCGGGCAGGAGTACTACCCGGAAAATTACGAGCGCAAGATCTTCGTCAACATCCTCAACGCGGGTGTCACCGGCAAGATCGACAAGCAGGGCACGCACATGGACCTGGCGCCGACCCTGCTGACCCTGATGGGCGTCAGCCACCAGCAGGCCTTCCTCGCGGGCAGCACGCTGCTGGAGCCGGGCGGCAAGTTCAATTTCACCGAACGCGAATTCTCCGAGCGTTTCGCCGCCATCCGCTACATCAACACCAACCTGCTGTCGCAGATCGAAACGCCGCTGTGCGAAGCGAACCCGCTCTACAGCCACGTGCAGGATTCGCAGCTGCGCATCGCCGGCAAGGAAGTGAACCTGACCCAGCGCGGCCGGCCGATGTCCATGGAACGGATCGGCGAATCGCATGCCCTGTTCACCCTGGTGAGCACCGAGGGCAAGGTGGGCCTGAGCTTCCCGGTGAATCTCTCACACCTGGAATATGAGCTGTTCCAGTTCCGCGACAACAGCTTCTTTATACTCACCCCGGCCGCCGGCATTCGGCGCATTTATCCGGACCTGCCCGACTACAACGGCCTGGGTGTGCTGTTCGGCAATATCCGTGACGGCTTCGAACTGCTGGCGGCGGACCTGTCTTTCGCCGACGGCTTTACCATCAATGCCGATTGCAAAGGCCTGCTCAGGCAGGCCCGTGACTACAGGAGCGACGGCCTGGAATACAAACTCGGCGAGATCTGCGAAAACCAGGTACCGGACGGCAATGTCTGGCGCGACAGCGAAGGCAGCCTGTCCTTGAGCACCATCGCGTATTCCGGCGAGCGCTTCCAGGCCGACTTCCGCCGCAACTCCCGCGGCTGGTACACGGTGACCGCCTACCAGCCCCTGGAGCCGATCGCGCCGGAAGGGGTGTGCGATGCCTTCTACCAGAGCCAGGAGATCCTCATCCCCGGCGTGCAATCGGAGAACGGGCCGGTCAGCCTGATCCTGAACAAGATCCCCGGCATCACCCTGACCTTCGAACTGGGCCCGGCCACGCCGCTGCCCTGAGGGCAGGTCGGG
>CAZVSC010000081.1:3337-8511 GCA_964629325.1 uncultured Enterobacteriaceae bacterium | reverse complement strand
TCGTAGTCCCAGATGTCGTGGTGCACTTCCTGGAAGTGCCAGCGGTATTCGCCGGTATAGACATCCACGGCCACGATGGAGGCCGTGAACAGGTTGTCGCCCGGACGCGCGCCGCCGCCGAGGACGGGGCCGGCATTGCCGGTGGAGAAGTAGAGCATCTGCAGTTCCGGGTCCAGGGCAGGGGTATGCCAGACTGGCGCACCGCCCCATTGCCAGACGTCGGAGTCCTGCGGCCAGGTGTCATGGCCGAACTCACCCGGCCCGGGAATGGTATAGAAGGTCCAGATTTCCTCGCCGTTGGCGGCGTTGTAGGCCTTGATGCGTCCGCGCGTACCGAGGTCGCCGCCGGAGTAGCCCATGATGACCATGCCGTCGTAGTAGAGCGGGGCGGCGGTCAGGCTGTAACCGGCTTCGGGTTCGGCATCCTGGATCTCCCACACCACCTCGCCGGTGCGCTGGTCGAGCGCCATGAGCCTGGCGTCCACGCGACCGAGATAGACCTTGCCCTCGCCGAGGCCGAGACCGCGGCTGACCCAGCCGCAGCAGATGAAGGCGTCATCGGCGTTGAGGCCGGAGCGGTATTCCCAGAGGATCTCACCGGTGTCGACGCTGATGGCAAAGACGTCGTCCTGGCCGGTGACGATGTAGATCACACCTTCATAGACGATGGGCTGGGCCTGGTTGTTGTGGCGGAAGTCGAGGCCGGAATCCAGGCCCGCGCGCCAGACGCCTTTCAGTTCACCGACATTGTCGCGGTTGATCAGGTCGAGCGGGGAGTAGCGCTGGTTCGAGAGCGTCCCGCCGTTGGTGATCCAGCCGTCATTCTGGGGTGTGGTCAGCTCACTCACGGAAAAAGCCGGTGCGGGCGAGATGCCGTTTTGCGCGAAAACAGGCGCGTTGGACAGGGCCAGGGCAAGCAGGAAGCCGCCGGATTTCAGCCATCGAGTCATGAGGTTCCCCTTTCAGTGATTATTTCTTTGCGGGGGGCGATTATAGCCAAGTTTCCCGATGACGGTGTAGGTCGGATAAGGTCCGGAGGACCGCCATCCGACATGTCATTGATGGTTCAATTGCACCTTTCTCCTGTGTCCATTTTCAGGATATCGTCAGTTCCGGCCCAATTGATGGAATATCGTCCCTTCCTGACATAAAAATGAAAGGAGGAATATGGCCAATCCTTTACCGAATTCACATGCCCATGTTTGACGGGATTGATATGAATGTAATCGAGATGTTGCAAAAAATCTGATTGGCTAGTGATGTAATGTTCCCAGAATCGATGTTGCCAGATTTTGCCTGCTTCGGATCCATAACGGTATTTGTGTATTTTGGTAAATAATTTCTTTATTTCACGCCAGCGCCCGGAAAAATCAAGGTCATTTTCGGGAAGGGTCCAGATGCAATGCAGGTGTTCCGGTAATGCGACCCAGCCAACCAACTTGAATGGTCGTTGTTGTTTAATCCGATTTACACAATTCATCAAGGTTGCATATTCGGTCACCAACATGCTGGAATTTCTGTTATGCAGGTTCACTGTAAAAAAATAGCTGCCACCTGTAATTCGTAATCTTTTGTAGTTAGGCATACCTGATTTGGCTATTTAACCCATATCATTCACGATAGTTCAGGTTCTCAGATAAACAAGGGCGTCGGATAGCGACCCTGCGGGTCTTATCCGACCTACACGTCAAACAAGCGAGGGTTTATTTATGTGGCAAAACCGCGAGCACGGCCTGGAGTCCCCCTGCATCCCCCTGGGCCCGTTCAAGCTGCGGCTGCCATTCATTCATTACAAGTTCGAGTGGCCGGACTACTGCCAGGGTCTGCTCATGTGCGCCGTCGACCTCGCTGCCATTCCCCTGATGATCGAGCTGCTGGGCATGCCCTTCGAGGTGGCACTCGCCGTGGTGTTGATGAACGGCCTGTTGTACCTCACCCACCACCTGCTGGGTGACCCGGTGGTGCCGGGCTGGATCACGCCGGCCATTCCGCTGATCATGGCTTACTGCATGACGTTCCCGGAAGGACCGGAACGCGTGCATTCCCTGGTGGCGTTCCAGATGACGCTGGGTATTTTCGCCATCGTGCTGGGCGCCACCGGGCTGGCCAACAAGGTGGTGGGCTTCATTCCGCCGGCGATCAAGGCGGGCGTCATTCTCGGCGCCGGTTTTGCCGCGGTGAATTCCGTGTTCGTCGTCGGCGGGCGCTTCGAGATGTTCCCCTGGTCCATTTCCATTGCCGTCGGCATCGCCTTTTACCTGATCTTCTCGCGCCACTTCGCGCGGCTGAAGAAGACCCACCCGGTGCTCGACCTCATCGGCAAGCTGGGCATCTTCCCGATCATCATCCTCGCCGTGGTGATTGCACCGCTGTTCGGCGAGGCGCCCTGGCCGACCATCGAGTGGGGCCTGATCAACCCGGATTTCGGCACCCTGTTCCGGGAATACACGGTGATCGGCCTGGGCTTGCCGCCGCTGACGATGTTCGTCACCGCCATTCCCACGGTGCTGGCCGCCTACATCGTACTGTTCGGCGACGTGCTGCAAAGCAGGGCGCTCATCGCCGAGGCGGACCATCTCAGGCCGGACGAGCACATCGACTACAACCCCAACCGCGCCCACCTCATCTTCGGCGGGCGCAATACCTTCATGAGCATCTTCGGCCCGGACATCACCATGTGCGGCCCCCTGTGGGCGGCCATGCAGGTGGTGGTGTGCGAGCGCTACAAGGAAGGCAAGGCCGCCATGCACTCCCTGTTCGGCGGCTCCGGCTCCTTCCGCTGGGGCACCAACACCGGGCTGCTCCTGCTGCCCATCGTCAGCCTGGTGCAGCCCATCCTGGGCGTGGCCCTGTCCCTCACCCTGCTGATTCAGGGGTTCGTGAGCGTGCGCATCGGCATCCTGGAGGCGCGCAGCAACCGCGACCTCGGCATCGCCGGCATCATCGGCGCCGTGCTGGTGACCCGTGGCGCGACCTGGGCCTTTGCCGTTGGTATCGTGCTCACCCTTCTCGTCTACGGAAAGGATTTCTTTCGGGGAGAAAATGAGAAGATCTTCACCAAGGATGTCGATAAATAGACCCGAACTGCCGTAGGTCGGATAAGGCCCGCAGGGCCGCCATCCGACATGCCTTGCCGCGGCATGACGTGTTGCCAATGTCGGATGGCGGCCCTGCGGGCCTTATCCGACCTACGAATCTTCCCGCCAAGTTGGCACCTTCCTTGCAAACGCCTGTCGGGTGAGAGCCAGCGTCTGGTTGTGGTGCGCAAAAACCGCCGTTCAGCCCCCTGGCAGCCCCGGAAGTGCGGTTTTCGGCGAAATACCCCGGATTTCGTGCACCAAAGTGAGACGAAAAGGGCACTCTCCTGGTGCGGCCACGAGGCTGGCGCCTCAAAAAAGTGCAAATTTTCGTCAATAGTTAATGAATATTTAACGTGCTGAACGTAGAATGCGCGCCCGCGAAAGGAGCCTGGTCGCCAGGCTCAATCCTGAACAACGGCCGAACCGTAACAGTCCGGAAAATATCAGGAAAATGAAACACGAAGTTATAGCTACCAAGGAGCAATTAAAACTGATGAAGGCAAGTGAACTGCTTGTAAAGTGCCTGGAAAACGAGGGTGTGGAATACATCTTCGGCCTCCCGGGTGAAGAAAATATCGATGTGATGGACGCGCTGATCGACAGCCCCATTGAATTCGTCACCGTAAAACACGAGCAGGGCGCCGCCTTCATGGCCGACGTCTACGGCCGCCTCACCGGCCGCGCCGGCGTTTGCATGTCCACCCTGGGTCCGGGTGCCACCAACCTGGTGACCGGTATTGCCGATGCCAACATGGACCGCGCTCCCGTGGTCGCCATCGCCGGGCAGGGCGCCACCACGCGCCTGCACAAGGAAAGCCACCAGATCCTCGACCTGGTGAACCTGTTCCTGCCGATCACCAAGTATTCCACCCAGGTGCTGGAGCCGGAGATCGTGCCGGAAATCGTGCGCAAGGCCTTCAAGACCGCCCAGAACGAAAAGCCGGGCTGCAGCTTCATCGACTTCCCGGAAAACATCGCCCACATGCAGATCCCGGACATGAAGCCGCTGAAAAAGCAGTCGGCCACCGAGCCGGTCGCCCCGCGCGGCAAGTGCACCGCGGCCGCCAAATACATCCAGGATGCCAAGGCGCCCGTGATCATGGTGGGCAACGGCGTCATCCGCTCCAAGGCGGCGAAGGAAGTGGTCAAGTTCGCGGAAAAACTCAACATCCCCGTGGCCACCACCTTCATGGCCAAGGGCGTGATCCCGGCCAGCCACCGCCTGTCGCTGGGCGCCATCGGCCTCAAATCCAAGGACTACGTGTCCTTCGGTTTCGAAGTGTCCGATCTGATCATCTGTATCGGCGTCGACATGGTGGAATACCACCCGCAGCTGTGGAACCCGAACGGCGACAAGAAGATCCTGCATATCGACCACCGCCCCGCCGAAGTCGACCAGAACTACATCCTGGAATGCGGCATCATTGGCGACATTGACGACGCGCTGGAGCGCATCGCCCGCAAGATGGAGCGCAAACCGGATTCGAAGATCCACAAACTGGTGGACGTGATCAAGCAGGAATGGGCCGAGCACAAGGACGACAAGGGCTTCCCGATCAAGCCGCAGAAGATCCTGTGGGACCTGCGCCAGATCCTGGACGACGAGGACATCGTCATCTCCGACGTCGGTGCCCACAAGATGTGGATCGGCCGCATGTACCAGGCCGAAGCGCCGAACACCTGCATCATCTCCAACGGCTTCGCCGCCATGGGCATCGCCCTGCCGGGTGCCATTGCCGGCAAGCTGGCCTATCCGGACCGCAAGATCGTCGCGGTCACCGGTGACGGCGGCTTCATGATGAACAACCAGGAAATCGACACCGCGCTGCGCCTGAAGCTCGACATCGTCATCCTGATCTTCAACGACTCCAAGTACGGTCTGATCGAATGGCACCAGCTGCGCCACTTCGAACGCGCCACCAAGATCGAGTTCACCAACCCCGACTTCGTCAAACTGGCCGATGCTTTCGGTGCGAAGGGCTACCGTGTGACCTCTGCCGAGGACTTCATCCCGACCATGCAGAAAGCGCTGAACGACGGCACGGTGTCCATTGTCGATTGTCCCGTCGATTACGCCGAGAATATGAAGCTCAC
>CAZVSC010000081.1:2150-3237 GCA_964629325.1 uncultured Enterobacteriaceae bacterium | reverse complement strand
ACATGAAATCCCTGAGTTTCCAAACCACCCGCTCAGTCCTGTACGAGGAAGGTGCTACTGCCAAGATTGGCGAACTCATGGCCGCCCGCGGCTGCAAAAAGGTGGGCTTTATCACCGACGCCATGATCCTGAAACTGGGCCTGGCCGATGCCGCGCTCGATAGCCTGAAGAAAGCCGGGCTGGATGTGTGGGTCTTCTCCGACGTGGTGGCCGACCCGCCCGAAGCGATGATCCTGAAAGCCGTTGCGGAAGCGAAGGAAGAGGGCGTCGACGGCATCGTCTCCATCGGCGGCGGCAGCTCCATGGACACCGCCAAGCTGATCGCCGTGCTGTGCAACACCGACCAGCCGCTAAGCGAGATGTACGGCATCGGCATGGTCAAAGGCGAGCGCCTGCCGCTGGTGCTGGCGCCGACCACGGCCGGCACCGGCTCGGAAGTCACCCCGATCTCCATCGTCACCACCGGCGTGGCGGAAAAGAAAGGCGTGGTCTCCCCGCAGCTGCTGCCCGATTGTGCGGTGCTGGACCCGGACCTGACCCTGGGCCTGCCGCAGCACGTGACGGCCGCCACGGGTATCGATGCCATGGTGCATTGCATCGAGTCCTACACGTCCAAACGCCTGAAGAATCTCATTGCCGACGCCCTGGCGCGCGAAGGCCTGAAGCTGCTGGGTGCCAATCTCCGCACAGTGTGTGAATCCCCGAAGGACAAGGAAGCCCGTGGCAACATGCTGCTCGGCTCCATGCTGGCCGGCATGGCCTTCACCAACGCCCCGGTGGCGGCGGTGCATGCGCTGGCCTATCCACTGGGCGGGCATTTCCATGTGCCCCATGGCTTGTCCAACGCCCTGGTGCTGCCCCACGTGCTCGAATTCAACATGCCCCAGGCGGAAGCCATGTACGCCGAACTGGCCCCGATCATCTTCCCGGCTCTGGAAGGCAAATCGCAGGCGCAGAAGATCGACGGCATGCTCAAGGGCATTGCCGCCCTTAGCCCCGACCTCGGCCTGGAAACCACCCTGCGCCAGGTCGGCGTCGAGGAAAAGGACCTGACCATGCTCGCCGAAGACGCCATGAAGCAGCAGCG
>CAZVSC010000081.1:0-2050 GCA_964629325.1 uncultured Enterobacteriaceae bacterium | reverse complement strand
CTCGACGCCCAGAGCGAATGGATGAAGCCGGCGAAGAGTCCGGAAAACCCGTTCATGAACGCGGATTTCCTCGACCGCTCCATGAAGAGCTGGCAGCAGTGTGAAGAGCAGTACACCCACTGGATGAAAGCGGCGGAAAACTGGGTCAGCGCCAGCGCCGGCCAGCAGAAAGCCGGGGATAAGGGCGGTGAGCAGGATTATGCTTCCCAGGCTCTGACCTACCTGCTTAATCCGACCACGTTCATGCGCTCCGGGTTCGAAATGATGGATTCGGTGTTCCGCAAGCTGGTCAACGGCCCTGAATTCGCCGACATCGGCATGCTCGAAAAGAAAATGATGAAGAGCAGCCAGGACTGGCAGGCCTTCCGCGACGCCAGTCATCGCTTCCAGGAAGTGATTTCCGCCGCCTGGATGCGCGCCTACCAGCATTTCTCCGACGAGTTCTTCGATCGCATGCAGGACGAGAACGTCTCCACGGAGGAATCCCTGCAGCGCTGGCTGAAGATCGCCGACGAGGAACTGGTGGCCACACTGCGCTCCCCGGAATTCCTCGCCGCCCAGAAAGACCTGTTCGCCACCGGCACCGCCTACAAGCTCAAGTACCGCGAATTCGCGGAGATGTGGTGCGAAGCCCACACCATCCCGACCCGCAGCGAAGTCGACGACATGCACAAGCTGATCTATGAACTGCGGCGGGAAGTGCGGGCGCTGAAGCGCAAAATTGAATCCGGCAACAAAGCAAAGCCTAAAGTTGCAGCCAAATCCAAAGCTAAAGCGAAGGCAAAAAAACCGATAAAGCGATAAAGGGATAAAACGATAAAGCGTATACAAACAGGTAATGGTATGAGTATAACTTCACGGTTCTTATCGGATTCGCCTGAATTTTTTCCGGAGTTGCATTCGAATTCATACGCTTTATCCCTTTATCGGTTTATCCCTTTATCGATAACTTGTAGATCCACGTGAACCACCCGACCAACATGCACGACGATATGGACAAGTACTTCGAACCCTACAACGCCATGCTGGACTTCGGTTCACGCATCGCCAAGGGCGCCGAGGCCATTTCCCGTTTCGATCCCGGTGAGGTCACCGTGGGTGCCTCGCCGAAGGACCTCGTATTCCAGACCGACAAGGTCACGCTTCACCATTACAAACCGATGCGCAAGGGCAAACTCAAGACAGGGCCCGTGCTTATCGTCTACGGCCTGATCGGCCGCTACACCATGATCGACCTGCAGGAAGACCGCTCGCTGGTGCGCAACCTGCTCTCGCGTGGTGTCGACTTGTACGTGGTCGACTGGGGCAACCCCAGCCGCGCCGACCAGAACCTCGATTTCGACGACTACGTGGGCCACTACCTGGACGAGTGCGTGAATGCCATCTGCCAGCAGCAGGGCGTGGACGACGTGACCCTGTTCGGCATTTGCGAAGGCGGCACCTTCACGGCCATGTACGCCGCCATGTATCCCGGGAAGGTGAACAACCTGATCCTCTCCATCACGCCGATCGACTTTGGCGCCGACACCGAGGACAAGGACCCCAGCCACGGCTTCCTCAACCTGTGGATACGCAACCTGGACAATGAAGACATCGAAAAGCTGCTGCAGGCTTTCGGCAACCTGCCGGGCGAGCTGATGGGCGCGGTGTTCTCCGCCATGACGCCGATCCGCAGCATGACCAAGTACAACCTCGACCTGCTCAACGCCGCCTCCGACGAAGCCAAGCTGATGAATTTCCTGCGCATGGAGAAATGGCTGGCCGACCGGCCGCACCATCCCGGCCGCGCCGCCCGGCAGTGGCTGATCGACCTGTACAAGGACAACAAGCTGGTGAAGGGCGAGTTCCAGCTGATGGGTGAGAAGGTCGACCTCGCCAACATCACCATGCCGGTGCTGAACATCTTCGCCGAGCATGATCACATCATCCCGCCGCCGTGTTCCCGCGCGCTGGGCGGCTACGTGGGCAGCGACGATTACACGGATCTGTGTCTGCCGGCCGGGCATGTGGGAATCTATGTCAGCTCCAAGTTGCAGGGGATGGTGGGCGA
>CAZVSC010000080.1:0-9066 GCA_964629325.1 uncultured Enterobacteriaceae bacterium | reverse complement strand
TGAAATTTCATAAATCGCGATCTCCCAGAAAGGCTGGAAGCCGCTCTGGTTGAAATTGATTATGACCAGGAACAATGCCAGGGCAGCTGCCCCAGCCTGGGTTTTTTGCAGGTTCCAGGAACACCATTCGCGGCGTTTTTTGTCCAGTACCAGGAAGGCCAGGATCAGGCCGGCCTCCAGGCCGCAGGCAAGCCATACCGCCCGGGTGCGGGTGAAGAACATGTAGGTCAGCAGGACAGACATGGCCAGGGCATAGAACCAGGCCTGCTTCGTCGTGAGCTCCTTCTTGAACAGGAAATACAGCGGCAGTCCCGCGGTGAATACCATCACCTGGCCGGCCATGTTGCCGTTGCCGAAGGTAGAGGATGGAAATGCCGTCTGCGGAACAACATCGAGACCGAACAGGTACTGGCCTATGCCAATGGTGGCGACGATCAGGCCGCCGAGGATCGCCAGGTTGACGATGGTGTCGAGGTTTTTCTCATTCTGTGTGATTCGCAAACCGAGCAGGAACATGACGAATCCGGCAAACCACTTGTTCCACTTGTACACCCAGAAATGGGGGTTGGCCGCCCACAACAGGGATAACGTGCCGGCGATGAACAGGAGCAGGAAAGCGACGCGGACCGGGGAAAAAGTCAGGCTGAAGGCGGGCTTGTCCCGGTGCATCCAGAACCAGAGCAGGAGCAGGCCCGACAGGTAGATCTGGGAGGTATAGGATTTCAGCTCCATCGGCGTGGCGACCGGGGGATAGGTCCAGGCACCGACAAGGCAGATTACCGGTATGATGACCGCGACCCAGAATGCGGGAATCTCCAGGCGCCTGCCCGGTATCACGTGCCTGGGAAGAGGGCCTTTGGCAGGTTCTGCCGCCGGTCCGGGGGAAGACTGGGGACTGGCCGGCTGGATCCTGGCTTTTTTGTTGCGGTTTTTCTTGCCCATGGAAAGAGGAGTTTCCTGCCTGTGGTATTTCAGGTTGCGCCTGCCAGGCAAGCGTGCAAAGCCGCCATTATACAGCGTGCTGGTAGCTTGCGCATGCCTGACAGGGGCATGGTTATGGACAATGTGCATAAAGGCTTTTATTCTCTGCGCTGAAATTTCACATTCAATTCATCCGTCTGCTCCCCTGGATCAAGCGGATGCACAGGGGAAGATAATGAAGCACACCATTGGGAAGGCAGGCGTCTTTGTGCTGCTTTGCACATTGGGCTGTTCAGCGGTCATGGGTCAGTCGGCTGATGCAAGGCGGGAGCAGCTGAGCCGAATGATTCCTGCCCACCCGGGGCAGCTGGGTGCCCTGGCACCGGAAAATCTGGCCATGGATCGACCGGAACCTGCATTTGATCTCACCGGCACCTGGTTCGTGGATCTCAGTGAAGGGTTCTCCAGATTCATGTTTGGCCCGCCATATCCTGAATTCATCGGCCAGACCAAACTGGATTTCGAGGAAGGCCAGCGCGCTACCGCAGAGGGCAGGCCCTACAGGGATGCCATCGGACAGTGTTTCCCTGCCGGCATCCCCATGATCATGACCCGTGTCTGGCCCATCGCGATGATTCAGCTGCCCACGGCCATCTACATGGTGTCCAACTTCAACAACAGTTTTCGCCAGATATTCCTCGATGGCCGGGAGTACTCTGATCCTAACCTGGTTATCTATACCTATAATGGCGAGTCCCTGGGTCACTGGGAAGGTGATGAGCTGGTTGTAGATACGCGCTACATCGAGACCTACAACCACTTTATCGACCGCGGCATACCGATTTCAGAAGATTTCCGTGTGCAGGAAAGGATGCAGCTCCTGGAAGATGGCGAAATCCTGCAAATCGAATACATCATGACTGACCCCAATGGCTGGGTGGGTGAGTGGCGTAATACCAAGCAGTGGTTGCGCGTGGACAATACCGATATAGGCGAAGTGGAATGCCTGCCTGATCTCAATGACAACCTGCCCAGCACCCAGGCAGGCCAGGCTGGCCTGACACGTTAACCAGGCTTTACCGAAGAAAATTTTTACAGGATACCGATCATGAAATCGACAACACGTTACAACAGGGCCCTGGGGGTATGTGCGCTGGCTTCAGCCTTGCTGGCTTTCCCGGCAGCAGGTCATCATTCCACCGCGGCTTTTGACAGCAGCGCGGTGCTGAAGATTGAAGGCGAGATCACCCAGGTGCGCTGGATCAATCCGCATGCGTCATTCAAGCTCGAGGGCACGGCCGACAACGGTCCGGATGGGCTCTGGACAATCGAGATGACAGCGCCCAATGTCCTCATCAACGAAGGATGGAAGCGCAATTCTTTGCAGGTTGGCGACAAGGTCACCGTGTATGCCAACCCCCTGCGCAATGCCATCACGCTCAATGACGGCAGCCAGGGCGGCCTCTACGTCGGGGTCATCCTCAGCGACGGTACAACTCTGGGCCGTACCGATGGCCAGGGCCAGGGCAGCGACAGGTAGATTCTCGCAAGAAGCAAGCAATGAACCGGGGCAGCACCCCGGTTTTTTTTTGCCTGAATGACAGGCAAAAAAAAGCGCCACTTTCGTGGCGCTTTTTCAGGACGTGAGAATTTACTTCTGGGAGACGAACTCGGGATAGGCTTCCATACCGCATTCCGCAAGGTCGACACCTTCGTACTCTTCTTCCTCGGAGACACGCAGGCCGATGATTGCCTTGATGATAAACCAGGCGATCAGGCTGCTGACGAAGACCCAGATGAAGATAGTCATCATGCCGATGAACTGGCCGCCAATCGGGGCACCGCCGGTAACACAGACCACCATGACACCGAATACGCCGACTGTGCCGTGCACGGACAGGGCGCCGACCGGATCGTCGATCTTGATCTTGTCGAAGAACATGATGCTGAAGACCACAATGATACCGCCTACCAGGCCGACGATTGTGGATGCCAGCGGGCCAGGGGAAGCCGGATCGGCTGTAATGGCAACCAGGCCAGCCAGGGCGCCGTTGAGCACCATGGACAGGTCGGCCTTGCCGAACAGGATACGGGCAACGATAAGGGCACCGATAAGGCCGCCGGAAGCGGCTGCGTTGGTGTTCAGGAATACGTTGGCGACTTCGTTGGCTACGCCGATACCGCCCAGTTTGAGGGTGGAACCGCCGTTGAAACCGAACCAGCCCATCCACAGGATGAAGGTACCCAGTGTGGCGAGCGGCAGGTTGGCACCCGGGATCGGATGAATGGATCCGTCGGCGCCGTATTTACCCTTACGTGGACCAAGCAGCAGCACACCGGCCAGGGCAGCGGATGCGCCAGCCAGGTGAACGATGCCTGAACCGGCATAGTCTGAATAATTCAGTTCGAAGATGCCGAAGACTGCATCACCATTCCAGGTCCAGCTGCCTTCCATCGGATAGATCAGGCCGGTCATGACAATGGCAAAGGTCAGGAACGCCCAGAGTTTCATGCGCTCAGCAACGGCACCTGAAACGATGGACATGGCTGTAGCCACGAACACCACCTGGAAAAAGAAGTCGGAGGCACCGGCATATTCGCCCATGTCACCGAATCCAGCTTCGTTGGATGCATCAAGGATCGCAGATACCGCGGCGTCATCCATGCCGGCAACAGTGGTCACTCCGCTGAGGAAGTAGCCGCCGTCGTACATGATTTCGTAGCCGCAGATCAGGTACATGGTGCAGGCGATGGCAAAAAGACAGACGTTCTTGGTAAGAATTTCTGTTGTGTTCTTGGCGCGGACGAGTCCGGCTTCAAGCATTGCGAATCCGGCTGCCATCCACATAACAAAGGCACCCATTACCAGAAAGTAAAAGGTATCCATTGCATATTGCAGTTCAAAAATTTCGTTTTGCATACTAAGCCCTCCTGAAAGCTTCGTATATTTCTACTAGTTAGATGGCGTCGTCGCCGGTTTCACCGGTACGAATTCGAATTGCTTCTTCAATGGTAGAAACAAAAATCTTTCCATCACCGATCTTGCCAGTGTTGGCCGCCTTCGAAATGGTTTCGATAGTCTGTTCAAGAGCGCTGTCTTTCACTACTACTTCGACTTTCAATTTGGGGAGGAAGTCCACGACATACTCTGCACCGCGGTACAATTCGGTATGTCCCTTTTGTCGGCCGAACCCCTTCACTTCCGTGACGGTGATCCCTTGCACGCCGATTTCTGACAGGGCCTCCCTGACGTCATCAAGCTTGAATGGCTTGATAATCGCATTAATCATTTTCATCTGGTTCTCCTAGTACGTCGTTCTGGCAGTATGTGCACAGCACTGCTTTTATATAAATTAGTAAGCCGCCCCCAGGTTCTGCCGGGATGAGTCTCACAGTCCAAATACAACTGAATAGTCGAGCAACATTCATTGCATGGTGCAGAGTGTTGCTGTCGTCGTGTTCAGTTCACCTGCTTAATTCGAGGCCTTGCATCCCGTGTACCGCATCGATCTGCAAAAAGCCGCGATAAGACTGACTTAGCAATCGCCATGCCAAAAAAAAATATCTTTGTAAATCATGCAGATAGCTAAAATCACATATGCCGTCATTTTTAATCAAGAAGTGCTCGCACCAAATTGGTGCCTTCTTGAGGAAAACTGCACACTTTTGCGACCCGAATGATCGGTATCAGGCAATGTGCCGCCGGGAAATGAGTCGCCGGTCCTGTTGATGGGGCTGGCTGGTTCAGAGATGACACGGATTGGTCCCGGCAAAGGCCAGGCACAAGGCAGTCGGATCCCCCAAATATAAAGCCATTGCAAGGAATTGAGGTCGTGTAGGGAATGGTCTGGAGTGATGCTTTGCCTTGTCTCCCTCAGGCAATTCTTTTATGCTCATTTGTGGTGCAAGTGTTAAGAAAAAGCGCAAACCTGATAAAAATATGCACCGTTTTTTACGCACCGGGAATTACTAAAAGAATAACCAGGGGGAAATCATGGTTCGCAAATTCTTTGGAAAACGCCTTTTAATTGCAGTTTCGTTGATGCTGCCTGCTGCTGCCATGGCGCAGGATATCGATGGGGGTGATACTGCCTGGATCATGACGTCGACGGCACTGGTCCTGTTCATGACCATCCCCGGGTTGTCACTTTTCTATGGCGGACTGGTGAGGGTCCGCAATGTACTGTCGGTGCTGATGCAGTGTTTTTCAATCACCTGCGTGGCAACCCTCGTCTGGCTGATCTGCGGTTACAGCCTGGCATTCAGTGAAGGCAATGCTTTTGTCGGCGGATTCAGCAATGTACTGTTTGCGAACGTCATGGAAGAAACCGTTTCCGGCTCCATACCTGAATCCCTTTTCGCATTGTTCCAGCTGACGTTTGCCGTTATTACACCGGCGCTGATCTTTGGCGGCTTTGCCGAAAGGGTGAAGTACAGCGGAGTGATGCTGTTCAGTGTGCTCTGGCTGCTGCTGGTCTATGCGCCGATAACCCACTGGGTGTGGGCCGAAGGCGGATGGCTGTTTGAACGAGGCCTGCTGGATTTCGCCGGCGGCACCGTGGTGCATATCACTGCCGGGGTTGCCTCACTGGTATGTGCCGTAGTCCTGGGCACCCGGACAGGCTTTGGCAAAACCCCGATGCCCCCACACAACATGACCATGACAGTCACTGGCGCCGGCATGCTGTGGGTAGGCTGGTTCGGCTTCAACGGCGGCAGCGCGCTTGCGGCTGACGGCAATGCCTCCATGGCCATGCTGGTTACACATATTTCTGCTGCTGCAGGTTCCATCTCCTGGGTCATGATGGAAAAGATCAAGTACGGCAAACCTTCCGTGCTGGGTATCGTCACCGGCATGGTTGCCGGTCTCGGCACCATCACGCCGGCGTCGGGTTTTGTCGGCCCGGGCGGCGCCCTGGTCATCGGACTGGTGGCAGGTGTCGTTTGCTTCTTCGCTACGCAATACATCAAGAACGGCCTGGGTATCGATGACTCCCTCGACGTCTTCCCGGTACATGGTGTAGGCGGCATGCTGGGAACGTTCCTCGCCGGCATCTTTGCCTCCGCCAGCCTGGGTGTTTTCAGCGGCCAGGGCTATGCCGAAGGCGTGAACATGGGTGGGCAGGTGATAGTCCAGGTGATCGGGATAATCTCTACGGCAGTTTACACCGGCGTGCTGACTTACATCATCCTGAAGATTGTCACTGTGGTAACCGGCATGCGCGTTTCTGAAGAGGAGGAACGCACAGGCCTGGATATCGTCCTGCATGATGAGCGGGGATATGACATGTAACGGCCTTTCGTTACGCCCAACAGTGTTATCATGGAAATCCGGAAAGCCTGTGCTTTCCGGATTTTTTATGCCTGACTCCCAGAATACCGATACTCATGTCTGAACTGCTGCGTCCCTTGATTTCCAGGCTGGCTGACGGCCGCTTCCATTCCGGTACGGAACTGGGGGAAGCCCTGGCCATCAGCCGGGCGGCGGTCTGGAAGCACATGCAGCAACTGTCCGAACTCGGACTCGAAGTGCATTCCGTGCGCGGCAAGGGTTATCGCCTGCCGGAACCTGTTTCCCTGCTGGAAAGGGCCTCAATCAGGGCCGCAATCGCGAAAGAGATGCTGCCGGGATTGGGGCGGCTGGAAATTCTCGATGTCATCGATTCCACCAACAGTTATGCCATGCGCCGGCTGCAGGAAGGAAAGCTGCCGTTGGACGCTGGCAAGCATGCCGTGGTCCTCGCGGAACAGCAGACCCGGGGCAAGGGCAGGCGCGGCCGGCTCTGGGTCAGTCCCTATGGCAGGAATATCTATATGACCATGGTGCGTCTCGTAGATACGGGCACCACCGGTACTGAGGGAATCAGCCTCGTGGTGGGCCTGGCACTTATACGTGCACTCAGCGCACTTGGGGTCCCAGCACTTGGTGTCAAATGGCCTAATGATGTTGTGGCAGGTGGAAAAAAACTGGCTGGAATCCTGCTCGAGATCTCTGGCGATATTACCGGGGTTTGCCAGCTACTTATCGGCGTCGGCATCAATGTACGCTGCCCGCCGGGCGCCATGCAGGATGTAGAACAGCCCTGGACGGATTGCTACAGCCTCTGCAACCGGGAAATTGACAGGAATGTCCTTGTCGGCTCGGTTGTCAGTCATGTCATGGCCGCACTCCTGGAATTTGAAAAACACGGTTTGCCGGGATTTCATGAAGAGTGGCGACAACATGATGTCATGCTGGGCAGGAATGTCGAGCTGAGTACGGCAAGCGGCAGCCGGATCGGCAAGGCCATGGGTATTGCGGATAACGGGGCGTTGATCCTCGATACCGGGGAGGGCATGCAACTGTTCAATGGCGGTGAAATCAGCCTGAGGAGTCTGAATCCATGATTCTGGAACTGGATGCAGGAAACAGCCGCATCAAGTGGCGCATCCTGCATGAAGGCGAAAGCGCGGCGGCCGGTGCCGCCATGAGCCTGCAGGAGCTTGCCGCACAATTGCACGGGCAGCAGATGACAGAAGTCAGGCGATTGCGCGTTGCCAGTGTCAGGGGCCGGGAATTTGCGGGCGAACTGGAGGCCATGGTGCGGCACACCTGGCAATTGCTGCCGGAATTTGCAGTAGTCAGCCGGCAAGCCGCAGGCGTAACGAACGCCTATGAGGATCCCGTTGCCCTGGGCGTCGATCGCTGGCTGGCCATGCTTGCGGCTTTTCACAGAACCGGAAGTGCCTGTTGCGTACTCGACTGCGGCAGCGCCATTACCTATGACTGGCTGAACTCCAGGGGAGAACACCAGGGGGGGTACATCGTTCCCGGCATGCAGCTGATGCGGCAAAGCCTGGCGAAGAAGACCCAGGCGCTGGAAATTGCCTTTGAGGACTGGGGTGAGCCAGTACCGGGAAAAAGTACGCGGGCAGCCATCGGAAACGGCATCCTTGCCATGGTGTGCGGATTTGCAGAACATTGCCGGCAGGAAACATCAAGGGCGTCTGGTGGTGCCGATGTCCGCTGGTTCCTGACAGGAGGTGATGCGAAGGTCGTGGGCAGGCACCTCGGCCATGAACATGCCATAGTCGCCGACCTTGTCCTGGACGGCCTGGCCCTGGTGCTGCCCTGAGATGTTTCATGGCAGTTATCTTGCTTCTTTATATATAGTGTAATCCACGAGCCATGCGTACCTTTGTCATCCTGCTTTTACTGGCCAATCTGGCCTACCTGGGCTGGAACCTGGCTGTGCGCCAGGATTCCCCCCCGGCGCCATTACTGGGGCCTGCCACCCAGGCCGGATCGACCTTGCAGCTGGTCAGTGAGGTTCCCCTACCCGAAATTCCCACAACTGCTCCGCAATCCTGCATTTCCCTGGGGGTCTTCAATAATACGGGCGAGAGTGATTTCCTGGTTTCAGCCCTTCTCGAACGTGGCATGCAGGCCCGGGCTGAACTGGTGGAAACCGAGCAAAGCCGCGGCTTCAGGGTCTTTATGCCGCCCTTCAACTCGCCCGCAGCCGCCCGGCAGACCCTCGATACCCTGCAGGCGGAAGGCATCGAAAGTTTCATCATCACGACCGGGAACCTGTCCGGGGGTATTTCCCTCGGGGTTTTCAGCCAGCAATCACTGGCAATAGCCCTCCAGGAAAGGCTGGCTGGTGCGGGTTATGCCACTTCCATCGAAGAGGTGGTCACGGCGGGGAATGAGATTTGGGTAACCATCGAAGGTCTCTCCCAGGCCCTCCTGGAAGGCTCGGAATTGCTGGATTTATTGACTGAAGGGCTGGACCTGGAAGTGGTAGAAAAACCTTGCGAAATCATTGCATCAGGTCCTTGATTCCCATAAAATGCCGCCTCTGTGTTAAGAGCCAGGTCGTTGTAATTCGTCTGATGCTTTGTTGGAGGGGTTCCCGAGTGGTCAAAGGGATCAGACTGTAAATCTGACGCGTAAGCTTCGGTGGTTCAAATCCACCCCCCTCCACCAGTCAGATTTCAATCAAGCCTGGCAGCAACGAACTACAGAAAACAGTGGACGAAGAGCTCTTCTGTCGGGAGTTTTTGGTCCTCTGTTTTTTGGTTTGTAGGGCTGGTAGGAGCTGGTAGGAGCTGGTAGGAGCTGGTAGGAGAAAGATCGGCGAGCGTTATAGGCGATCGTCTGAG
>CAZVSC010000079.1:0-9128 GCA_964629325.1 uncultured Enterobacteriaceae bacterium | reverse complement strand
CAATACTGCTTTGTTTACGCTTTATCCCTTTATCCCTTTATCCCTTTATCCCTTTTTCCCTTTTTCGGCATCAGTCCACCGTCACCCGAAACGCCTTGGCATTGAAATGAATGGGGCCGCCCTCGCCTTCGGTGACGCGGTAACCCATGAAGATGCGATAAAGCCCGCTTTCCACCACTCCCGAGAACACTTCGAAACTCTCCGTGGATAACAGGTCCGCTCGTTCGAAAGCCGGCTGCAGATTTTTCAGGCTGCCGCCCCACCGGACGAAATTGCCGTCGGTATCCAGGTAGGACAGCGAGGTGCTGGTATAGAGCACCACGAAGACTTCGCCGCTCAAACCGACATCGCCCGCCTGGGGAGACACCGAAGCTGCGATGACGATCTCGTCGCCGGCTTTGAAGGACGCCCCGGTGGTGACGCCGCCGTCCTTTGTCGCCCCGGCGCCGAATTGCGCCGACGTCGTGGAGCCGTCCGACGCCGTGATCAATTGCAATGCACTGGTTTGTGCGATCGCGTTCACCAGTTCCTGCCCGGTCTTGGATCCGCCGCTATCGATGACTGCGTCGCCGGCCATATAGCTCTGGCGCACAGTGACGTCATCACTGCTGGAGACCGGCAGGTCGACGGTGATCGCAATGAGGTTCTGGAAACCGTCACCGGAGCCACTGGACCCGGGATTGCTGCCATCGTACCGGGGAGCGTCGTCCCGGAGTTCGATGAAGATCGTATGCATGCTGGCGGACAGGAAACCGATATCCCGGCTGACGGTGTCACCGTCACTGGCATTGTCCGTAATGGACGTACCCGACTGGTTGTTCTGCGGATGCCAGACCACTTCGATGGCATCGCCTTCGGCATCACTGACATCGAGGCTGATATTGACGACAGTATTGGAGATGCTGGTCACACTGACATCCGCCACCGGTCCTGCATTGTAAGAATTCGTGGTGTTCACATTAAAAGCGAGTTCATGCAGCGTGGTGTTGGATGCATTATCGATGACATAGATTGTCCATTGCCCGGGGATGGTCTTGAGCACATTCGTTTCGTTAATGGTGACGCCCGCGGCGCAGGAAAAATTCATCTGGCAGTCGATATCCCGCTGCCTGGCCTCGTACAGGTAGCCGAAGGGATCGACGAAGGCGATGGTGGCGTCGATATCGATATCATCGCTGTTGTCCGGGCCGTTCGCGTAATAAAACCACAGGAACTCATCGGCCTGGGTACTGGCGTCGACCGCATCGAGAGGCTGTTCGGAATCGACGGCGATGAAGGAGCCCCGATCGAAAATACTGTTGGCCTTGAACAGGTTCGCCGTGGCACCGACCGAAGCGGCCGGGGGTGGTGAATAGAGCCACTGGCTGATCGGCGCCGTCACATCGGCAATGTTCAGCGAGCCGTTACCGTACAGTGCACGCGCGGCCAGGATGTCATCCGCCCTGGGATGATTGAGGTGGTTGTAGGGGTTGGCGAACATGACGGAATCCGGATTGTCGGAATGACCCAGACCCATGAGATGGCCGAGTTCGTGCACCAGAACGGCGACCAGCTCCGACGGCGACTCCCACTGGTTGGGATCGTTGTTGATCTCGACGCTGCCGTCGATGAACGGGAAGTAACCGAGGTCTTCGTCATAGAAATCGCCATCGGGACCCGCCAGGCCGGCAGCGCCGCCAGCCGTGCCCCAGAATACCCTGACCAGGCCATCCTTGCCGGCGGGGCCGGCGTTGTCATCTATAGCCGCGTTGCTGTCGGCACCGGTGATATTGATTTTTATGCCGCTGACCAGCTCCCATTCCGCGATCGCCTCCTCGATCAGGGCGATCACTTCACTGTTGTTGCTGAACAGGGCCGGCGCCCCGTCAGGATCGTAAACCAGGTTGATCTGGCTGTTCCAGCGGCCGAATTCGATGCCGATGCCCAGCGCCGGGTCGGTGGCACGCAGGTAGTCCGATACCGGCGGTTCCCAGGCCCGGACCAAGGGTGCCGAGGCCAGCAATACCAGGACGATGGTCGAGAGGATTCCGGTCCGACCGGCTAGTGCTCTGGTCATGGTGTATGCCTTGGCCCTTTTCAGGAGTTCCACGAATCCACCAGCACCTTGCACTGGGTGGTGCGCTGTTTCAGTGCCTCGAAGGCCTCCGGCATGGTATCGATGGTGACGGTGTCGGTGATCATGTGGTGCGGCCGCGTGTCACCCGCCTCGAGCACATCGAGCGTGGTATGAAAATCCCGCGTGGTGTAGAAGGCCGACGGCTGCAGCCGGCATTCCTTCGACACGAACAGGAAGGGATTGAAGGTGTCGGGATGCGTGCACAGCCCCACCACGATGACGTTGCCGCGCGGTCCGACATGCTCGATGCATTTCTGCACCATGCCGACCTTGCCCACGCACTCGAAAACGATTTCCGGCGGGCCGCCCAACGCCCTGTTGACGTCTTCCACCGGGTTCTCGCCGGGGGCGACAAAACAGGTTGCGCCCATTTCCAGGGCCAGGGCTTCGCGGCGGTTGGAAGACGCGGTCACCGCGATCCTGCCCGCACCCATGCGCCGCGCCCAGAACGTGACGGCGAGGCCGATCGGGCCGGCGCCGACCACCAGCACACGGGCCCCGGAATGCATGTTCGCCAGGTTGACCGCACGCAGGCCGACAGCCATCGGCTCCACCAGGGCGCCGTCCTCCAGGCTCACTCCCTGCGGCATCTTCACGCACTGGTGCTCCTTCACCAGGGAATACTGGCCGTAGCCGCCGCCACCCACCATCATGGATTTGCACATGGCCAGGTCGCCGCTGAGGCAGGCCGCACATTCGCCGCAGGATGCCAGCGGATTCACCGCTACCAGGTCCCCCACTTTCACGTGCTTTACGTCCCTGCCGATGGCCAGCACTTCACCGGAGTATTCGTGGCCCAGCACCACGCCGGCAGGCACGCCGAAGATCGGATCCTCGGAGATGTGCAGATCGCTGCCGCAGATACCGCAGCGGGCCACGCGCACGACCACGTCACGGGGGCCCGAAGGTTCGGGGGCGGGGATATCTTCGACGACGAGGGGCTTGTTGACGCCCTGGAATACGGCTGCTTTCATGGAGTGTCCTTTTTCTGGTTCCGACTGGTTGCTGGCTACGAATGTAGCTTCTCACTGCCGGGATGGCAACGTCAGGGCATGCGCAGCACCGGTTTCACCACCTTCCCGGCCTGCATGTCGGCAACAGCCGTGTTGATGTCTTCCAGCGCATAGAAGGTCAGCAGCCGGTCAAACGGAAACTGTCCCTGCCGGTGGTATTCCAGCAATTGCGGAATGAAAACGGAAGGATCACTGTCGCCCTGGATGACCCCGGTGATGGTCCTGCCGTGCAACAGGTGTGAACCCGGAAACGCCAGATCCTTGCCGCCGCCGCCACTGTGCACACAGGTGCCGCGGTTGGCCAGCGCCTCGAAGGCCGTCCTCACGGTATCCGGGTCGTTGGTGGTATCCACGGCATAGTTCACCCCGGCACCCCCGGTAATCCTGTTGATGCTGCCCAACATCTCTTCACGCCCGGCTGCTGCCAGCTTGTGGGTCGCACCCAGGGCAACGGCCAACTCCAGCCGCTGCGGGTTGGCATCCACGGCGATAACCGGATCGAGGCCTGCAATTCTCGCCGCCATGATGGTGCTCAGCCCGACATTGCCGGCACCGAACACGGCCAGGGACCGACCCGGCGCCGGTTGCAGCACATTCAGGACAATGCCCGCGCCGGTCTGGAAACCGCAGCCCAGCGGGCCGAGTTGTTCGAGGTCGAAATGACTATCCACCTTCACCGCATTGCGTGCCGCAGCCAGGGCATGGCTGGCAAAGGAGGATTGCCCGAAGAAGTGGCCATGGATGCTGGCTGGCGAGTATGGCGCGCCTTTGCCAGTGCAGGCAAACGACAGCACCTGGCCGGCATCACAGTAGGCCGGATGGCGTTCGCGACACGGGCCGCACCGCCCGCAGGACGGAAAGGTCAGGATGACGTGATCACCCGCTGTCAGGCCTTCCACTGCATGGCCGACCGCTTCAACGACGCCTGCACCTTCGTGACCCAGGACAACCGGCAGCGGCACGCCGGCATAGCCGTGGCTGACCTTGATGTCGGTATGGCAGATCCCGGTGGCGACAAGTTTGACCCGTATTTCACCAGCTCCCGGCGACTCGATGGACAGGGTCTCCAGCGCGAAGGGTTCGCCGAGTGCGTGCAATACCGCTGCCCTGATCGGTGTAGTCATGGATGCTCCCCGTTACCAGAAAGGGACTATACCCAAGCACGGGAACCGGGCAAAGGGCTGCATGGCGCAGTTCAGGATTTTTCGCGTACTATTGCGCCATGGTTACACGGTCTAGCTTGAGTTACGCATTGCTGCTTGCGCTGCTGTCATGTGCATTACCCCTGTTCGCCCAGCAGGGCGCGGCGTCCCGCGAGCTGACAGTGCTGTACACCAATGACGAACACGGCTGGATGGAAGGCATGTCGCCCGGACAGGGTGCCGCCAATCTGTACAACTTATGGCGGGAACGGGAAGGCTATCGCGAGGATGGACCATTCCTCGTGCTTAGCGGTGGCGACAACTGGACCGGGCCGGCAATTTCCACCTGGGTCCAGGGCGCCAGCATGGTGGACGTGATGAATGCCATGCACTATGACGCCTCGGCCGTGGGCAACCATGAATTCGATTTCGGACTCGACGCCCTGTCAGCACGGGCCTCTGAAGCCGGCTTTCCGTACCTGGGCGCCAACATTCGCTGGAAGGCCACAGGCCGCGTACCGGAAGACATCGGCATCCTGCCATATACCATCGTCGAGAAGAACGGCCTGAGTATCGGTATTATCGGCCTGACCACAACCAGCACACCTTTTGTGACGATGCCGACCCATGTCCGCGACCTTGATTTCACTCCCTATGCCGCTGCCGTACGGGAGGTCTTCCCTGCCCTGGCCGGCACCGACCTGCAGTTTTTAATCTCCCATGTCTGCATGAACGAACTGGAGCCCCTGGTCCGCGAAATCGTCGACCTCGGCATCGACCTGGCTGGCGGCGGCCACTGCAACGAACTCTCGGCGCGAAAAATCGGCGACACGATCGTGCTGGGCGGCGGTTACCACTTCACCGCCTACGCCTCCGCAACTTTCTACTACGATCCCACGCAGGACCGGTATTTGGGCACAGTCTATGGCACACAACAGAACCGTGGCGGGGATGCCGACAGGGTTGTAGACAATATTGTTGCACAATGGGCAGGATTATCCGCAGAAGCCTTGCGCGAAACGATCGCCTGGAACGCATCGCGTCTCGAACAGGGGGGCATCCTTGACCAACTCATCATCGACAGTTGGCTGGCGGCCTACCCCGATGCCGACATCGCCCTCACCAACCGCGGCGGTATACGCTCTGCACTGCCTGCAGGTGAGATCACTTTGTCCGCTATCGTGGACATCCTGCCATTCGACAACACCATCATCGTGGCAGAAGTCCCCGGCAAGGTGGTTGAACAGGCACTGCGTGAGGGCGGCAGGCCCGTGGTAGCCGGGCTCATTGAGCGTAATGGGGAATGGTTCCTGTCAGGCAGCAACACGCGCCTCACGCCAGATGCAAACTATACGCTGCTGCTGAACAGCTTCATGTATGAAGGCGGCAATAACTTCGGCATGGTGCGGGAAGCCGACCCGAACGGCTTCGATACCGGCATGAGCTACAGTCAGCCATTCACGGACTGGCTGAAAAGCCGGCAGTCCACCGCAGAAAACCCGCTCTCGTTCGATTGAGCGGGATAACACTTACTCGAAGATCACCTCGATCTCGCCTTCCGCGTTGACCTCGAAACGGTTGCCGGCCTGGCAGGCATATTCCTGGACGAACTCGCCTGCTGGCAAGCGCGAGTAGTACTTGGTCGTTGTCCAGGGCGCTGTGAACACTACCGGGTCCACCAGTTCGATCTCCACCTCGAAGAAATCCGGCGTCACCTTCGTCATGCGCCAGTTCACCGTGAGTTGGTCGCTGTGGGGAACCCCGGTGGTGTCCACCAGGGTGTCGCCCCTGAGTCCGACCGTCTGGACGACCAGGGTATTGCCTTCCCAGCGTCCTGTGGAATAACCGTTGAAGCTCGGCACCAGGTCGGCAGGCGGTTCACGGCCGTCGAGGTAGACTCGTACCGTGGCTTCGGAAAACTCCGCATACCAGTTGAGCTGATGCTCGGCCTGCAGGATCTCGCCTGGCAGCACCATGGTCAGGAAGCGCGGAAAGCCAGGCGGAATACAGCGGGCAGTGGGATCGGTGGTGGCGCGACCGGCATCGGCGTCAGCCCAGCGCTGGTTCCACATGGCCAGGTAGTCCGGTCGCAGCGGCGGCTGCTGGCCGCGGCGTGAAGGCGAATTCAGGGTATCGAAATGGATGCCGCCGCTGGCATTGGCCCAGACGCCGTTGAAGTTGCGCGCTTCGGCATCGCTCATGGGGACGTTATCCGGCCGATCACCGCGCAGGATCGTGCCCGTCCCGGTCAGTTCCACCTGGGCTTCTTCGGTGAAAGCCCATTCCTGCAGCAGGCCGCCCGGCTGGCCGCTGTGCAGGGGGTCGAAGGTCACGGTCAGGCGATCTCCCGGTTTCAGGGTGTTGCGCGTCCAGCCCTGGCGGGACAGCATGTTGACCGGGCCCTGGTCCAGCACCCAGTCGGTTTCTGACCCATCCGGGTTCGTAACTGTCAGCACCACCGCCGCATGGGGATTGGTCCAGCGGTGTTCGCGCACCACACCGGTCATTGTCCGCGGATTTTGTGAATCGTAGATAGCGAAGGAATGGTGGGCACCTGCCGGCACCGAGACGGCTGCCACACCCAGGATGAAAAGAAGAATACCTGGCGCTATCCCTAAGTATCGTTTCATGAACTGCTTCCCCTATCTGCAAATTTTTTGAAAAGGTAATGGAAAGGCAGTGGCCAGTCCAGTCCATAGTGTCAAAGTTTCAGGTTCTTCTTCACGCTGCCCCTGACCAGGCCGACAATCTCACGCACGGTCTCGACACGCGTATAGTTCTGCCTGATCAGCAGCACGATGCGCCGTGACGGCTGCGGCTGCTGGAACGGAATATAAACGATGTCGTTGCTCTCACGCTGGTCGATGACCGACAGCTTCGGCAGCAGCGTGATACCGATGCCGGAAGCCACCATGTAGCGCAGGGTTTCCAGACTGGTGGCCTGGAAGCGCTTGTCCTCGTCGGCGCCGGCACTGAAACAGTAGCCCAGGGCCTGGTTGCGCAGGCAATGCCCGTCCTCGAGGGTGAGCACGTGGCAGCCCTTCAGGTCTTCCAGCTTGACGCGCTTCTTTTTCGCCAGGGCATGCTTTTTGTTCATCGCCAGCACGAAGGGCTCGTCGAACAGGTCATAGGCGTCGAAATCCTTCATGTCCTCGAGCCAGGGCAGGATGAGGGCGTCCAGGTGCCCCTTGTCCAGCGACTGCACCAGGTCGGCGGTCTGTCCCTCGTGCAGGTAAAACTCCATGCGCGGGAGGCCGGTTATAAGGTCGGGCATGATATGCGGTAGCAGGTATGGCGCCAGTGTCGGGATCAGGCCCAGATGCATCTCACCGGATAATGGGTCACCCAGGGTCTTGGCAGTGACCTCCAGGTCATGGGCGGCATTGAGCACCTTCCTGGCCTTGGCCAGCAACTGGTTGCCGGCGGGCGTGAGCATGATGTTGCGGCGATGGCGTTCAATGAGGGTCACGCCCAGCTGCTCTTCCAGCTTGATGATCTGGCCGCTCAGCGTGGGCTGGCTGACATGGCAGGCCTCGGCCGCCTTGCCGAAATGCTTGAAGCGCTCGATAGCATCGAGGTATTCCAGTTCACGCAGTTTTATCATTTAAGTAATCTATTGTTCATTGTAATTCGATTTATTTTGCCAATAATACGCCCCTCTGTAAACGGGCGTTTGATGCGCATCAAAAAAGGGAACCGAAGCTCCCTTTCCTCTTACCTCTTAACCCCGCATCAGTCGGTATAACTGATCTTGTAGACCACCCCGTTGTGGTCATCCGACACCAGCAGCGACCCGTCCGGGGTCAGCTCCATGTCGACCGGACGGCCCCAGTAGACCAGGCGGTTGGCGTCATTGGGATCCTCGACGAGCCAGCCGGTGGCAAAGTCCTCGTAACCCTGTGCGGTGCCGTCCGCAAATTGCATCAGGCGGATGAGGTAGCCCAGCGGCGGATTGCGATTCCAGGAGCCATGGTAAGCGGCAAACAGCTGGCCGCGGTATTGCGCCGGGAACTGGCTGCCGGTGTAGAACTCAATGCCAAGACCCGCGGTATGTGCCGGCATTTCGAGGACGGCCGGTGTGAAATCGCTGTCCTGCAGGGTGGTGGGGAATTCGGTGTCCACGAGATTCTTGCCGTAGCGCCAGGGGTAGCCGAAGTGCTGGCCTGCCCGGCTCACGCGATTGAGCTCCTCGGGCGGCGTGGTGTCGCCCCACAGGTCGCGGCCGTTGTCGGTGAACCAGAGCTCCTCCGTCTCGGGATGCCAGGTGAAGCCGACGGTGTTGCGCACGCCGCGGGCCACGATCTCCCGGTTGCTGCCATCCAGGTCCATGCGCAGGATGGTGCCGAACTCCCCTTCCGGGACGCAGATGTTGCAGGGCGCACCGACCGGCACATACAGCTTGCCGTCGGGCCCGACGTCGATGAATTTCCAGCCATGCTGGTACTCGGTGGGCAGCGTGTCCGTCACCACTTCCGGTGTCGGCATATCACGCAGGTGATTGTCGGCATCGGGATAGCGCAGGATGCGGCTGATCTCGGCGACATACAGGTCGCCGTCATGCCAGGCCACCCCGTTGGGAAAATTCAGGCCCTCGGCGATAGTGATGACTTCGTCGCCGACACCGTCACCATCTGCATCCGGAATGGCGTAAACCTTGCCGATTGAGTCGGCACCCACGGCGCCACGTGTGCCCACGTACAGCACGCCGTTGTCGCTCAGGGCGATCTGGCGCGCCTCTTCCATGCCGCGGGCATAGATGGAAATTTCGAACCCCTCGGGCAACTGGATGCGCTCAAGGTAAGCATCGACGTTCACGTCGATCGGGTTGCGCGCGGCGCTGACCTGGGGTTGCTGGGC
>CAZVSC010000078.1:0-9229 GCA_964629325.1 uncultured Enterobacteriaceae bacterium | reverse complement strand
CTGATCGCCAGTGGTGCCGATGTGGAAGCCCGGGGCATCGACAGGAACTGGGAACGCCAGGTGACCTCCGAACCGCGCATGAAAGACATGAAAACCGGCGGCCTCACACCCTTGCTGTATGCCGTACGTGAGAATTGCATCGATTGTGTCAAGGCGCTGCTTGATGCCGGTGCCGATATCAACAGGCCAGATCCCGATAATGTTTCACCCCTGATCCTGGCGCTGATCAATCTGCGTTACGACATTGCCATGCTCCTGATCGAACGTGGCGCCGATATCAACCAGTGGGATTTCTATGGCCGCACTCCCTTGTATGCCGCCGTGGACACACACCTGGTCGTGGGCCGCAGTAATCGCGGCGACCTTCCATCCGTCGATGAGTATGATGCGATGGATGTGGCGAAGCGGTTGCTGGAGAAGGGTGCGAACCCCAATCTCAGCCTCAAGCTCTACCCGCCCGCACGTGAAATCGTGTATGACCGCGCCAATGACTTCAACATCATGAACACCGGTGCCACACCCATCCAGCAGGCCGCCTACATGGGTGATATCGAGATGATGAAGCTGCTGCTTGGATACGGCGCCGACTGGAGGCAGCCGAACATTTTTGGTGTGACCCCGATGATCGCCCTGACCAGCCGATCCACCAACGAGAATACCCGTGGCTATATGAAGACTGAGCTGGACGTGATGCAGGCACTGGATGTGCTGATGACGGCAGGTGCCGATATCAACCAGCGCGGCGGTGTGCGTGGTGAAACGCCGCTGCATACCAGTGCGCGCATGAACTGGCAGACCGTCGTTGCCTTCCTGGTGGAAAACGGCGCCGACCTGTACGCCGAGGATAACAACGGGCTGATCCCGCTCGATTACGCCACCGGCAAGGCGGATTCACAATCCCTGGGCGCCTTCGATGTCATCGGCGAATTGCCCGAGATGGCCGCGCTAATCCGTTCCCTGATGGACGAGCATCCCCGTTAGCAAGGAATGTATTGCAGACACCGGAAAAGGGGGCGCCATGGCGACCCCTTTTTTGATGGGGAAGTTAGGATAATGGGAAGATAGTAAAGATGGCGAGTATGGTGAAATAGATGAGTCAGTCATTCGCCTTGAATCCGGCAAACGCACTGGAAGCCGCCCTCGATGATATCGCCGCAAAGCTGGAGTCAACCGGCTATGTTCTTACCCGGGAGTTGCTGCCAGCTGATTTGCTGGAAGCCTTGCTGGCCCATGTCCGCGCCTTGGATGAGGCAAAGTTCAGCCGGGCAGGCATTGGTCGGGAGACGGACTTCCAGGTCAACCAGTTCATTCGCACTGACGAGATTCACTGGCTCGAAGGCACCCATCCTGCAACGGGCGAGTATTTTGCCTGGATGGAACGCATTCGCACAGGGCTCAATCGCCGGTTGTACCTGGGACTGTTCGATTACGAATGCCATTACGCCTGGTATCCGGCAGGGGCTTTTTACAAGACACATCTCGATACTTTCCGCGGCACCGACACGCGCGTGATATCCACCGTGCTTTACCTGAATCCGCATTGGCAGCCGGGAGATGGCGGGGAGCTGGTCATCTACCACCCTGACAAGGGCGGAACACTGGCAAAGGTGGAGCCCCGTTTCGGCAGCATGGTGTTCTTCCTCAGCGGTGAATTTCCGCATGAAGTGTTGCCGGTAAGCGTGCCGCGTTATTCCTTAACCGGCTGGTTTCGAAAAAACAACTCACTTGGCGAGGCGATAGACCCCGCCCGCTGATCAACCGGAGAAACATACCACCGATTGGGCTACACACGGGCGCTTTTTGTCGGGGTTGTGATAGGAATGCTTCTGGTCGCCACGAAACGCGATGGCGTCACCCGCCTGCAACTGCCAGCGTTCCCCCGAGACGTACAATTCAATCGCACCGCTTTCACAACTCAGGTATTCCCGCGTGCCCGGCGTGTGTGGTGCTCCCGGATAGCTGCCGCCGGGAGCCAGGGTCATCCTAGAAATCTCCAGCCCGGGTATCACTTCCGGGATCAGCGGTCTCAGTGAGCCGCCGCCGCGTTTGATCTCCTTGCCGAATCCAGCCTTGAAGAACTGAACCTGGGTCTTGGGGGCGCCGATCAGTTCCTCGATGGACACCTGCAAGGCTGTGGCGACACGGTTGAGCACCGAGAGCGTAGGGTTGGCGGCACCGGACTCCAGGCTTGCCCAGGTGGCCCGGGGAATACCGGAGGCCCCGGATATCCCTTGCTGGGTAAGGCCGCGCTCCTCACGCAGTTTGCGGATATTGGCTGCCAGGTTCTGTGCGGTTTCTGTCATGGAGATCAGGTCCGGTTCTTGTCGAAGGATTCTCTTTTAACAATAATATGACATTATAACAACCAAAATGTTTTTATAATGGATATATTCCAGAATAATCAGGACTCATTGAATACAGGAGGGATTATCCATGAAAACTCGATTGGAACACGCCAACATGCACGTGCAGGATGTCGATAAAATGCTTGATTTCATCCAGTCAGCATTCCCTGATTTCGCCATCCGCTATGACAGTGGTTCGCAGGATCCAGAGCGCTGGGTGCATGTCGGCAACGACGATTTCTACCTGGCCGTATACCGGGCCACCGGTCACGAGACATCACGAAAAACGCCGTACGACGGTAATGCCGGCATCAACCACCTCGGCTTCGTCGTCGACGACGCCGAAGCGGTGCGCCAGAGGCTTCTCGAAGCCGGTTACCGTGAAACCACGATAGCCAATGACCATCCTGCGCGGCGCCGCATCTATTTCAACGATGCCGAAGGCAACGACTGGGAGTTCGTCCAGTACTATACGGATGACCGCAGCCAGCGGAACGATTACATGCAGGAAATGGCCGCCGGCCTGATCGACAGGTGACTATAACCTGGAGAAAAAGGCTAGAATGGCCATCACATTATCTCGGGAGGGAGAGTCATGGCGACATTCAAGACCAAAGCAGGCATCTTGCTGGGCATGTTTTGTGCGATCGGTGCCGTGGCGCAACCGCCTGATCCTGAGGCCTACCGCCAGCGCTCCATGCAGTTCAGCAATGCCATGAATGAACGCGGCCTGGCGGAGCCGTTCCGCGGCATCACGACCGACGGCAATGTGCAGCCGGGGTTGTTCGAGATCCGATCCACCGGGATTTCAACGGCGCCGGTCAGTGCAGCGGCCAGTGCCTTTCTTGCCACGCTGAACGCCGATCAGCGCGAACGCATCAGTTTCGGCATCGATGACGATGAATGGCGCAAGTGGGCCAACCAGCATATCTATTACCGGGATGGTATTTCCTTCGAGGAAATGACCCCGGTGCAACGAGAAGCAGCGCTTGCCCTGCTGGGGGAGTCGCTCAGTGCACGCGGCCTGGCACTGTCGCAGGACATCATGCACCTGAACACCACGCTGGGTGAGCTCAATGGTGACAACTTCGTCGAGTACGGGGAGGGCAAGTACTGGCTCTCCATCATGGGTACACCATCCACCACGGAGCCATGGGGCTGGCAGCTCGACGGGCACCACCTCGACCTGAACTATTTTGTCCTGGGTGACCAGGTGGTTATGACACCGGCATTCTGGGGCTCGGAACCGGCCGTGGCTGCCAGCGGTGCGTACGCCGGCACCGCGATCATGGAAGATGAACAGCGCTACGGGCTGGCCATGGTCAACAGCCTCACTGCATCACAGCGAACCAGTGCAATCCTGGCGACGGCCAAGACGGGCAACAACATCATGACCCAGGCCTTCAGCGATAACGTGGTCCTGGATTACGCCGGTATCCGGGTCTCTGAATTTACGCCCGCTCAAAAGCAACAACTCATGCGGCTGATCGGCATCTATATCGGCAACATGCGCGAAACTCACCAGGGTCTCCGGATGGCTGAAATAGAACAGCATCTCGATGACACGTGGTTTGCCTGGATCGGGGAGACCGGGGCCGACTCGGTATTCTACTACCGCATACAGAGTCCCGTGGTGCTCATCGAGTTCGATCACGAAACCCCGGTTGGCCTGACCCATCTCTATGAGCGAGGTGTGCCTTACAAGGAGCATATCCATTCCATCGTGCGCACGCCGAACGGCAATGATTACGGCAAGGACCTGCTGCGCCAGCATTACCAGAGTCATCCGCACTGACACAAGCAGCCGGCGTTGCACACAAAAAAGCCCCGGCATGCAGGGGCTTTTTTTTCGACCAGTGTTCCTCTCAGAACCGGTAGTTCAGGCCCACCAGGAAAACGGCAGGATCGACCTGTGCCGATACCTTCAGTTCGGTGACACCGAGGCCGGCCCCTGATGGCGATTTCACGGACGCATCAGTGTCGATGTCGATCCACCACACAGAAGCAGTCATGCCCCAGTTGTCATTGAAGTTGTAGTCGACTCCCAGGCGTGCGGCAAGGCCCCATGAATCATCCAGGCTGATACTGCTGTCGCCGAAGACGCTTTCGAAATTACCGCTGGTGCTTTCATCGAAGAAGACGGTGTAGTTGATACCGATGCCCACGAATGGCTGCCATGCGGAAGAGGTTGCGGCAGGAAAATACAGCAGGCTGAGAGTAGGGGGCAGTTGCTTGGTGTCGCCGACAGAATAAACTCCCAGACCGCCGACTCCGACAGCCGATATATCATGCTCGAACGGTGTCGCGGCAAGCAATTCCAGCCCAAGGTGACCGCTGAGCATGTAAGTGGCCGTGATGCCCGGCTGGGTATTGTCGTCCACGCCAACGCCGGTCTTGCCGCCGAGCGCCTGGGTCAGGTTGCCCAGGTTGTTGGCGACCAGGTCGCTGCTGGAATCATCCGGGGATACCAGCGTGGGGCCGAAGCGCAGGATGATGTCACCTTCCTCATAGGCGAACAGGGTGCTCGGAAAGAGCGTTACCCCTGTGAGAAGTGCGCTGCATAGGGTAATTGACAGGATGCGCCTGCCGTTCTTCATAACTGCTGTGTCATTCATGATGCCTGGACTGATTGATCAGTCATTCCTCCGGGGTTTGTGGGTACAGCTTTCACTGTAAATTCCTGTCCGCAGCATCGCCTTGCTGTAGGTCAACGGTAGGTGAATTGAAAGACAATCACGTATACTTGGACGCAAACGAATACTGAGGGCCAAATCATGGATATCATCATCAAGCGCAGAAACCTGCTGAAAGCACTGGCGGCAACGCCACTGGTTGCAACTCGTCTCCAGGCGGCGCAATCGGAAGGGTTGGGACCGCGCCAGGGCAGGATCAAACAGAGCGTCATGCCTCAGGTGTGGACCGGCACCGATTTCACCATCGAGGAGCGCTGCGAAATTCTGTCACTGATGGGCTTCGCCGGCATGGACCTGCCGCAGCCCCAGCAGGTGCCCATACTGCAGGACTTCGGGCTGACACCGACCCTCATGACGGCGACCTCCGGCACTTCCTTCCAGAACGGTGTAATCAGGCGTGAGTTGCATGAGCAGATCGTTGAAGAAACCCAAAAGGGCATAGACATCTGCGTGGCGGCCGGATGCAAGAACCTTATCCTGTTTCCGGGTGAGCGCCGCGGCATGTCACGGGAGGAGGGTGCAGAAAATGCGGCTGAAGTTCTCGCCCGAATCGCGCCTTACGCCGAAGAAAAAGGCGTGTATGTGTGCATGGAAATCACCAACTCGAAAGTAGCCGCGGACAATCGCACCGACCAGGTCTTTGACAACATCCACTGGGGCTTCGATGTCTGCCGCCGGACAGGCTCGCCCAATATCACCGTCGTGTATGACTTCTACCATGTGCAGATCGCCAATGGCGACGTGGTTCGCACCATGCGCGACAACCTGCCCATAATCTCCCATATGCACGTGGCAGGTGTCCCATCAAGGCGCGAGATCGATCGCACCCAGGAACTGGATTACCGATGGATAGCGCAGCAGATCGCCGACTCCGGATACGAGCATTTTGTGTCCCATGAATACCGGTCGACGGAGGGGCGTAACCCCCTGGTCAGCCTGGCCGTGGGATACGACATCATGACGGTCTACTAGGCCGCGGGGGAACCGAGACCCGGTGCGACCCAATCCCGTTCCTGTATTCAGGGATGTTGTCCTTGTCGGCGGAGGGCATACCCATGCGCTGTTGATCAGGAAGTGGGGGACTCAGCCCCTTCCAGGTGTCCGTATCACCCTGGTTTCTCCCGACCCCCTGACACCTTATTCGGGCATGTTGCCCGGAATGATCGCCGGGCATTATTCGTTCGGTGAGACTCACATCGACCTGTCCAGGTTGTGTCACTGGGCCGGAGTCAGGTTCATTCAGGACACGGCCACAGGCCTGGACCCCGGCAATAAAAGGGTACTTCTTAAAAGCAGGCCGGAACTTGAATACGATGTGCTCTCCCTCGATACGGGATCAACCCCTGCCGACAGCGTTCCCGGTATTGCCGAATTCGCCGTTCCCGTAAAGCCCATTGCCGGGTTCTGGCCACGCTGGCAGTCGTTGCTGGAAAAAATGCTGGTGGAAGAGAAGCGGCAAACCATCGCGGTAGTCGGTGGCGGTGCAGGGTCGGTGGAAATCGTCCTGGCGATGGCACATGCATGCCGGCATATCCGGGCACTGAAGCACAATCCGGAATTTCACCTGCTCACCAGGGCAGACAAGTTGCTGCCGGGTTATCCCGGCAAGGTACGCCGCGCGGCAATGCGTGCATGTGCCAACGCAAGCGTTCAGGTACACGCAAACTGGGATGTTGCAGCCATTACTGCGAATGGCCTGCAGGGAGCATTGGGAACCACGCTGGTGTCGGATCATGTATTCTGGTGTGGCCAGGCTTGCGCACCTGGCTGGCCCCAGCAAGCCGGGTTGACGTGTGATTCCGAAGGCTTTGTCACGGTGAATGCCTTCCTGCAATCTGTCAGTCATCCAGATATTTTTGTGGCAGGAGATCTGGCAGACATGCAGAACAGCCCGCGTGCTAAAGCGGGAGTCTATGCCGTCAGGCAGGCGCCGGCCCTGTTCCGGAATATTCAGCATTTCCTGCTCGGCGAGGCCATGAAACCCTATAAACCGCAGGATAATTTTCTCAGCCTGCTTGCCCTGGGCGATAAACATGCCGCCGGGAACAGGGGCGGCCTCAGCATCGCGGGTCGCTGGGCCTGGCATTGGAAAGACCGGATAGACAGGACATTCATGCAGCAGTTTGTTGATCTCCCCGGAATGACATACCAGTTCGGACTGCAGGATCTACCGGCATCTTTTATAGCATCGGAGGAGCCGCAAGAAACCCTGGACAGTAACCTGCGTTGTGCCGGATGCGGCGGGAAGGTAGGTCCAGTGGTCCTGGAAAAAGTCCTCTCGGTTGCAGGACAGCAATGGCACCCTGAGGATGCAGCCTCAGTCAGTTGGCCGGGCAAGGAGTTGGTCCAGAGCGTGGACCAGATCAGCGCGCCATTCGATGACCCCTGGTTGTTCGGCAGGATCAGTGTCCTGCATGCCCTGAACGACCTGATTGCCAGGAATGCGAAACCGCATTCGATACAGGTAATGGTTACCCTGCCGTTCGCGGGCAGGAAGTGCCAGGAACGGGAGTTACATCTCGTGCTTGACGGTATCCATGATGCCTGCCGGGAAGAAAATGTCCGGTTGCTCGGTGGCCACACCGGCGAAGGTCCCCGTTTGACAGTAGGAGTTACAGCAAACGGCCTGCCGGAGGAGCGCAGCCTCGCGAAGCAAGGTGCTGAACCTGGTGATGTCCTTATGCTGAACAAGCCGCTTGGTACGGGCATCGTCCTGGCGGGCCATATGCTAAACGTGACACCTGGCAGGGTATTGCAATCTGCGCTGGATGTTATGGCCATTTCCAACAGTCAGGTACGTTCATTTCTGTCATCGACAGCGGTGCATGCCTGTACGGATGTCAGTGGCTTCGGTTTGCTTGGTCATCTGTCAGAAATGGTGAAAGGAACCGCGTTGAAACCCGAAATTGAGCCGGATGCTTTACCGTTATTGTCCGGTGTGAATGATCTGGTCAATACCGGCATACGTGCTTCACTGTTGCCACAAAACGCATCCCACGTTGCCGGCTATCCCTGGGCTGCGCGTTTTCGGGGCCATGCAATGTGGCCCGTGATGCTCGATCCGCAAACGTCAGGGGGGTTATTAGTAAGCGTGGAAGAAGGTTTTTCAGCCCAGTTGGAAGCGGTGGGCTTCTATCGGTTTAGTTACGTTACTTGAACAGCGTCCCATACCGGCATTTTATATGGAGGCAAACTTATTTAGGGTTGACTTTCCTATGTTTTTCGTAAATTGGGGCAAAAAAATCAGCAATTACTGCTAATCTTCGATTGGTCCATCCTCAGACATTCTATGCCGCACAATCTGCAATCGGTCACTCGCCATGAACCAACCTGGTTCGTTTTCCAGGGCCAGCAGGTATTCCCTTTCCGCCACCGGGTCGTTGCCCAACCTCTCGAAGGTCATACCCATGTTGTAATGGGCAAAGTGAAGCTGTTTCAGGCCCAGCTTGAGAGATTCCTCGTAGTCGTTGAGCGCCCGGGTGTAATCCCGCATCATGAAGTAGGAGTTGCCGCGGTTGATATAGAACTCCGGTGCTGAAGGCCGCATTGCTATAGCAGCGTTGTAATCGGCCATGGCCTCATCGAAATTGCTGATGGCGGCATGCACGATGCCGCGGTTGGCCAGTGTGGCCGCACGGTCTTCCAGGGTAAGCCGGTTGGAAAACTCGAGGGTGTAATCGCAGGCTTCCAGCAGGCTTCGCCCGACGCCTGGCAGGTTACGCGCCGCCATTTCCGCGTTCATGTAGCATTCCTGGGCTTTCTGGCCGCCGCCGAGAACCACCATGGCCTGGGCATGCAGCACAGTCGGAACAAGGCAGCCCATGACAAAAAGAATTCGCAGATTGATGATTTTCATGTCCAGTACCTCGTTATCAGGATACTGCTGGTTTCAGTAAAGACCAGATGCATCCGGTTTGCATACAGGCGGGAACAACAAAGGCAATAAAAAACACCCCCTCTGAACGACCATCTTAATGAACTTCAGTCAAGCTGGAAATGCTACCAAGAAAAACGCCGGCAGTCTTGCGACTGCCGGCGTCCTGTTTCATTACCCTGACGGGTCGCTGCTAATTTAACTGCGAATTAGAAGCGAACAGTCAGTGACGCACCGTACTCTGCCGGGCGGGACACGGTAGCGAAGTTGTAACCCCAGATACCGTGGAAGAAGCCCGAGTTCAGCATGTACTCGTC
>CAZVSC010000077.1:0-9346 GCA_964629325.1 uncultured Enterobacteriaceae bacterium | reverse complement strand
GATAAAAGGATAAAAGGATAAAAGGATAAAAGGATAAAGCGTACGACGCAGAATTTTGTTGCAAAAATAGAGAGTAGAGAGAGTGAAAGTGAGAAAAATAGCGAACCCGTTCCATTTAACGGCAATCATTGCCGCCCTGTTTTTACTAGCGGGCTGTTCCGGGGAAAGCAGTGATGCGCCGGCAGCTGAAGAAGCCGCGGCGCCGGCCATGGCTGAACCCGCCGGTGTCCAGCAGGTACTGACGCCGCTGCCGGGCCTGGAAGACGTCGTGCCCGAGCTGACGCAGAAGACTACCGTATTGATGCGCACCGGGGCCGGTGATATCACCCTCGACATCTTCCCGGAAGCGGCACCCAATGCCGCGGCGCGTTTCATCACCCTGGTCAATGAGGGCTTTTATGACAACACGCCGGTGTTTCGCGTGGTGCCCGGATTCGTGGCGCAGTTCGGCATCAACTGGCGCGGGGAATTTCCCGCTTGGCAGGACCGCAACTTCGACGACGACCCCGTGCTGTTCGCGCATGAGCCCGGCACGCTGGCCTTTGCCAAGGCGGGCCCGAATACCAACTCCACGCAGGTATTCATCAACTACGTGAATAACAACCGCCTGGCGGCGCCGAACCTGAATTTCACCGTCTTCGGCATGATCACGGACGGCATGGCGGCGGCCGAGGCCTTCATTCCTGTCGGCGATCCCAGCGGCGGTCTCGACCAGGGGGCGTTATGGGAAGACGGCGGCGTCTACCTGGAGTCCCTGCCCGCGCAACCGGTGATGATCGAGGAAATGCGCGTCATCAGCACAACGCCCTGATCCGGCGCCTCAATTTTCCGCAAGACTTGCGTGGATGATTGCCAGTGCATCCGGTTCGCCGGGGCGGCCGGTGATGGTCTGCGGTTTCTGGCTGAGCAGTTTCTTGAAGGCGGGAGCGCCGGGACAACCGTCATAGAAGGCGCTGAGCGCCCCGCGATCATCGAAGCTTACATGCTCATCGAAAGTGAGACGGATGACATCGAGTGCTTCCCATAACACGGCATCGGACGCCATGACCGGCCGGTCGGCCATCCTGGCAGCCCATTCCCATTCGGTGAGCGTCTGGTCGAGCGTGGCCAGGTGCATTTCCATACGGCGCCTGAGAATGCCGGTCGCCGCGGCGATATTGGTTTCCGGGTGGAAGATGTCGCACCAGATCAGGTTGATGCAGGCCACAAGCAGGTCGAGGAAGGCGCTGGATGTCAGCTGGCGGTGACGCAGCCAGTCAATGTCGGAAAAATCATCCGGATCGGTCAGGGTGCTGTCGAGGAATTCCAGGATCACCAGCACCTCATTCAGGCGCATGTCGTCCCACTGCAGAAACGGCAGCTTCTGGAAATCACCGCTCAGGTTCCTGTCGCTGCGGATCTGCGGCCAGTTGCTGTTGTCCTTCGCCAGCTTGATCCGATCGTCGGTGAACGGCACCTGGTGATGACTCAGCAGGCCGCGAATGAACTGGCCGCGGCCGCGCAGGTCGAAGTAGTGGAGGGTGACATCGGGGAATTCAGCCATGGGATGAGTCCAGGTAGAAGTGCGTGATGGTGCCAATTATAGTGATCACGCAAGTAGACTCCACATTCATGGCAGGTAAAATTGTACTTTCTCCAAGATATGCCGATTCAGCAAGCCACAGCTTTTCATGACCTGGTTCCCCCTCGAAGATACCGCCCAGATGCAGGATGGCTACCGGAAGGTGTTCCGGTTGGCTGGCCATCACCTGCTGCTGCTTCACCACGACGGCAGGTCGCACCTGCTCGATAATATTTGTCCCCATGCGGGCTACCCGATGGATGCGGGGAAGGTTATCGACAACCACCTGCGTTGTCCGATGCACGGTTATCTCTTCAATCTCGACAATGGCGACTGCCTGGAGGGTTACGAGGGTCCCTGCAATGGCGTGCGCGTCTATGCGCTGGAGGAAAGGGATGGCCAGCTGGGCGTTGAGCTCTGAAATGCCCGTAACCGATTAAAGGATCAGCCCGACAACGGCCCCGGTCATGGTGGTGGCGAGGGTGCCGGACACGATGGACATTGGTGACAGCGCAAGAATTTCCTTGCGACGCTCGGGGCAGAATGTCACCAGGCCGGCGATCATGATCCCCAGCGAACCCAGGTTGGCAAACCCGCACAGGGCATATGTCATGATGATGCGGCTGTGCTCGCTCAAGGGCGCTGCCTGCAGGTTCACGAAGGCGATGAATTCGTTGAGGATGGTCTTTGTGCCCATGAGTTGTCCGGCGGTGAACGCTTCCTCCCAGGGAATGCCGATCAGCCACATCAGCGGCGCAAAAACCACCCCGAAGATGCCCTGCACGGTGATGACCTGCCCGTAAACTGCGGGCAACAGTGACAACACTTCGTCGGCCAGCGCCGCCAATCCCACGAACACCACCAGGGTTGCAACGATATTCACCAGCAGTTTCAGGCCGTCCGCCGTACCGCGCATGATGGCGTCCATATTGCCGTCGTAATGCAGGTCGTGCTCGGCGCGTGCCGTGGCGTCGGTCACTGACACCGACAACACCTCGTCCAGCGGTTTCATCATCATCGCCAGCATGATCGCGGCCGGCGCACTGATCACGGATGCCACCAGGATATGGGACAGTGGTGTGTCGATGACGCCGGTGAGCAGGGTGGCGTACAGGCCCATCACAGTGCCGGCCACCGTGGCCATGCCGCAGGTCATGAGAATAAACAACTCGGCCTGGGTCATGCCGTGCAGGTAGGCGCGGATCAGCAGGGGCGATTCCACCATCCCGAAAAAGATGTTGGCCGCGGCGCCAAAGCCCACCTCGCCGCTCAGGCCGAAGCTCTTCTGCAATACCTTGCTGAATGCATTCACGACCACGGGAATGACGCGCCAGTGCCAGAGCAGGGCGGACAGCACGCTCAGGAGCAGCAGGACGGGCAGGGCGGTGAACGCCAGGCTGCCGATGTTGCCCGGTTCGATCACGGCATACGGGGCAGGGCCGCCGCCGACGAAGCCGAACACATAGGCCGTGGCGGTTTCTGTGGCGCGAATCACCGCTGAAATGCCGCGGTTGAGCAGCAGCAGTACCTGCTGGAACGGACCCACCTTCAACAGCAGCAGGGCAAACAGGAACTGCAGGCCCAGGCCCGCGGCGATGACTTTCCAGGACTGGCGCTGCATGCCTCCGCACAGCCAGGCCAGGAGGAGAATGGCGATGACGCCCAGGACGCCCTGGAAGGGAAGATCACTGCTCACAATTGCCCGGACCCTGCTTATAATGAAACACGGACATCCTAATACAGGAATTGCTGGCCATGAAAGACAGAATCCACCTGAAAGTCCATTTCAGGGCCATTTTCGCCATGGCTGCCGTTGATGACTGATCTTCGGGATTATGCCAGCGTGCACCAGCACTGGGGCAACATCGTTATTCATATCATCAGTGTGCCGTTCTTCATGGCCAGTGTGCTGATCGGCGTGTTGCGGTTGCTGTCAGGGGACCTGGTGGCCGTGGCGGCCAGTATTGTCATCGCCGTCATGGCTATCGCGCTGCAGGGCATCGGCCACCAGCTCGAGGCGAATTCGCCGCCACCCTTTGCCGGTCCGCTTGATTTTCTGAAGCGGATATTCAACGAGCAATTCTGCCGCTTCTGGCTGTTCCTGGTGATGAAGTTCCAGGGCCTGCTCTAGAAATATTCACTGATAAATATTTCAGGGTCTTTATAATGCGCCCTTTGCCGTAGTCCCTAGCAGTACACCCCATGAAGAAAGACATTCTCAAGATGGCCCTGATCCTGGGCTCGCTGAGCTGGATCGGCCCGTTTGCCATCGACATGTACCTGCCAGCCATGCCGGTCATCGCCGATGACCTGCAGGCGTCCGTATCCGCCTCGCAGGCGACGCTGATGGCATTCTTCATTTCCTTCGGCGTCAGCCAGCTCGTGTATGGCCCGGCCACCGACGTAATGGGTCGCAAACCGCCGCTGTATTTCGGTCTGGTGGTGTTCGCGCTGGCTTCCATCGGCTGCGCCATGTCGGCCAACATCGAGATGCTGATCGCCATGCGCTTCATCCAGGGCATCGGCGCCGCCGCGGTCATGTCCATCCCGCGCGCCGTCATCCGTGACTGCTATACCGGCAACGATGCCACGCGCCTGATGTCCACCATCATGCTCATCATCGCCGTGTCGCCGATGCTCGCGCCGCTGCTTGGCAGCGCCGTGATCGTGCCCTTCGGCTGGCGTGCCGTATTCATCGCCGTGGCGATGGCTACCGGTCTTGGTTTCGCCATGACGCGGTTCGCCCTGCCGGAAACCCTGAAACCGGAAAACCGCAAGCCATTCAGAATGAAGGAATTGCTGGGAGCTTTCGGCGTGTTGTTTCGCGATACCCACTACATGGGGCTGACGTTCATCGGCGGCATGGGCATGGGCAGCTTCTTCGCCTTCCTGGCGACAAGTTCCTTTTTGTACATGGACTATTACGGGCTGACCTCCTTCCAGTACAGTCTCGCCTTTGCTTTGAATGCCTTCGGTTTCTTTGCCGCCAGCCAGGCGGCGGCCAACCTTGAAGCGAAGTTCGGGGTCATGAAAGTGATCAGGTGGGCGGTGGCCGGCTACTGCACTTTCGGCTGTATTTTGTTCGTGCTGGTGATGGCCGGGTTCGATGCTTTCCCGGTGCTGGTGGGAGGCTTGTTCTGCACCTACGCCTTCCTCGGCCTGGTGCTGCCCACTTCCATGGTGCTGGCGCTGGAAGATCATGGCCCCATTGCGGGCACCGCCGCGGCGCTGGGAGGCACATTGCAGATGATGGTGGGTGCAGTCGCCATCGCCATCGTCAGCGCGGTGTTCAACAATACGCCGGTACCGCTGGTTTCCGCGGTAGCCTTCTGCGCAATCGTTGCCGTGGCGCTGTCTGTCTTTGCCCTGAAAAAACCGGCTTCCTGATAATCAGGGTGCCTGGCAGGAAAAGCTCGCGGCATCCATGGGGTCACCGCCGCCGTTGTACACCGGCGCTTCCGGCCAGGCACAGGTTGGCCGCGTAAACTCACCCATCGCGTTCTCTGACCTCGGGATTCCCGGTGGTGGTGCCGGATGGGTGCCCATCAGTGTGCCGGGCGCAGCGCCGTCCTCGACCCAGGCTTCCATGGCGGACAGCCAGTCCACGTTACCGGCGCCTTCGCCGCCGGAACAGTGATCCATACCCGGCACGGGGTAGAAGCGCGCGCTCGCATTGACGGTGTCCTCGCCCAAGGTCGCCAGCATACTCTCGAAATAATTCACGCTGTTGCCGTAGGAGATCAGGCCGTCGGTAGTGCCATGGTACATGATGAGCTTGCCGCCGCCGTTGAAGAAGTCGCTGACGTCCGGATCCATGGCGATCAGTTCTTCAGTGGCCGCCATGGCCACGGGCATGTGGGTATCCGTATCCCAGCTGGTCGACTGCCAGGCAGGATCGCCGAGTACCACGTCACGGAAGAAGCCGCTGCCGATGGTGAATTGCGGCGAGGTATAGGCTGCCCATAGCGGTTCGCTGGCGGGCCCAGTGCCGGGGAACCAGACGGTGCCGTCGGTCCCTTGCACGCCGGCATAAATGGCTTGCGCGGCGGCGACTTCTTCGGGCGCGAGACACTGGGCACCGGTTTCACCCTGGCAAGCCAGGTCGGCGGGCGAGAAGGTGCATTGCGCGGTATTGGTGATGACACGGTCTTCGGCGCCATCGAGGGCATCACAGGCGGCGATGGCGGCTTCCTTCAGCAGGCCGAGCTTGGTCGGCGCCAGTTTTCCCGTGCCGATATTGTTCTGGATAACGATGCTCAGTGCCATCAGCGGCGACCAGTTGGCGGCAGGCGCACCGGCGACGATGGCGTCGTAATCGTCCGGGAAGCGCTGCGCTTCCATCAGGCCCTGGCGGCCGCCGGTGGAGCAGCCGACGAAATAGGAACGTTCGGGGTCGTCGCCATAGCGTGCGGTGGTGATGGCCTTGCCGGTGACGGTGAGTTCATGCACGGCGCGCCAGGCATAGTCGGTGAGTTTTTCCGGATGGTCCACCGCCCAGCCCCATATATCGGCGCCGCCGTTGACATGGCCGGTGTCGGTGTTGGCGACGGCGTAGCCGCGCATCAACGGGTCGATCATGGAGTTGTGCACAATGTTACCGGCCGCGCCGCCGTTACCGGTTTGCATGAAGCGACCGTTCCAGTTTTCGGCAGGCAGCCACAACTCGAAACGGATGTCCGAATCATCCGTGGGATGAATCGAACCGATCACCCGGCAGAACGCAGGCAGTCCATCGTAATTGGCGCCGAAACCGGGAAAGCCGCCTGCCGGTGGCTGGAAGGCACCCGCGGCGACGGTCAACGCGCTACCGATGGTGGTGAGGGCGAATTCGGCTGTGGCCAGGTCCTCGCAGGCCATGGGCTGCATGGCCACCGGTGCCGGTGTGGCAGCGGTTGGCGCTGCAGGCTGTTCGGCAGGTTGTTCACTACAGGCTGTCAGTAACAATAATAGTCCAGGTAGATAGTTCAGCTTGTTCACTCGGTGATCTCCTTTGTATCCTGTATCTTGAATCTTGTATCTGTTTTTACTCCCACCCCGTATCCGCATCGAATTCGACGAAGATGCCGATCGCTTCCACTTCGTGAATCTGGCCGTCGGTAATTTTCAGGATATGCGCGGCGGGTAAATCGTAGGGTTCGCGTCGTTCGTCCCACATGACGACGCTGCCGTCGGCGGCGGTCAGGGGGTGCGGACCATAGGCCATGGACTGGCGGAAATGGGACAGGCCCATCACCAGGCCCTGCACCGGGTCGACGGCGAACAGGCGTCTGTTGTCGATGCTGTCGATGTAGGCGAAGCGGCCCGAATCCATCTGGCCGATGCAGTCGCGCGCTGTAGCCGGTGGCGGCTTGCCGCCTCTGTCGACCTGGTCGAACACTTCCGGTTCGAGGTAGTACGCCGCCGTGATCATGCCGTTCTCCTGGCGTTCGCAGTCGGCGGCAAACGGCGCCAGCGCGCCATCGCTGATGTTCAGCGCGTCGTAGTAGGAGCCGGCGATCTTCGCCAGCGCGCGGTAGTCCATGCGCTCGGCAACCGGCACCTCGGCGGTCATGGCGGCGCGCGGTTTCAACAGGTTGGCCGGGTCGGCAATGGGCGGCACATCGTCAATGAGATGTTCGGCCTCGACGATTCTGCCGTCGCGTACTTTCAGGCGCGCGGCCAGCAGGGCCTGGACATTCTCACCGTCATGGCGGCGGATCAGCACGGCCATCAGGCCGATGCTGTTCTGGCGCGGGTCGGGTACATAGACGCGATAGGAATCGGAAACCGCCGTGGCGGAAGCCCAGGTGCCTTCCCCCGGCTGCAGGCGGGTAATGTTCTCGACGAAGGCGACATCGTCGGCCAGCGGCACGGCGGCAGGATCGTTCGCCGCCAGGGCGGCCAGGTAGGTATCGGCGATGCCGACCAGGCAGGTCCGGTCACAGTCCTCCTGCGCGGCCAGCAAGGGCGTGGTCAGCAACCATCCCAGTACCGGTATCAGAGTCCCCTTGTGCATGCTGTCCCCTGGTGTTTAGTGGAATTCGTTTTATTGGCGGGTGCGGCCATTAACATAACCAGTTACCCCGATAAATGCCATCCCGACTCAGGATTCCATTGCCGGGAACCGGAATAATCCGCTATAAAGGCAGCATGCCATGCTTACGGGAGACACCCATGACCGCGCCCATTTTGCGACTGTCCGTTATCGCCACGCTACTGTTCTCGTCACTACCCCTCATGGCAGCCACCTGTGCCGACCTGGGTCGAGCGGTCATCACCACCGTCACCATAACGGAAACGGAAAGCAAGACGGCGGGCACCCTTGACCAGCGTTTCGGCCCAAGCCTCAGCCTGCCCGCCCATTGCCGCGTTGCGGCAGTGTTGAGCCCGTCGGACGATTCCCATATCGAAATGGAACTGTGGTTGCCGGATGACTGGAACGGCAAGTTCCTCGCCGTGGGCAACGGCGGCTGGGCCGGCAGTATCAGTTACTCCGCGATGGCGCGCGGCCTGCAGGCGGGCTACGCCGTGGCCTCCAACGACACCGGCCACCGGGGCGCCAGCGCGGCGTTCGCGGTCGGGCATCCGGAGCAGGTGGTGGATTTCGGCTGGCGCGCGATGCATGAGATGACCATACTTTCAAAGACACTGGTCGAACGCTTTTACGACGTGGCTCCGCGACTGTCCTACTACCAGGGCTGCTCCACCGGGGGGCGCCAGGGCATGACGGAAGCGCAGCGCTTTCCGGCCGACTTTGACGGCATGATCATTGGTGCGCCGGTGTACAACATGCTGGCGCTCAACGCCACCCAGTTCAGCAACATGAAGACCCTGATCGAGGATCGCCGCCAGTCCTTCTCCCAAGGCGAGATCGAACTGCTGCACAACGCGGTGCTGGCCGCCTGCGAAGCCAACGACGGCGTTGCCGACGGGTTCCTCAACAACCCCCTGGCCTGCGACTTCGAGCCGGTGTCCCTGCTATGCGGCAACACTGACGGACTCAGTTGCCTGACCGCCGACCAGGTGAAGGCCGTGGAACGGGTCTACGGTGGTGTGTATTCGCCGTCAGGTGAGCTGTACTACCCCGGCCACGCGCGCGGTTTCGAGCTGGGCTGGCGCATGCCGGCGGCGGATGATGCGCCTTCTGCCCTGCAGACCGATGCCACCCGCTACGTGCTTTACGAGGATCCCGATTGGGACTGGCGTGACTTCGATCTCGACCGTGACCTGCCGGCGGTGCGGGAGAAGGCCGGCTACCTCGAAGCCCTGGATCCCGACCTGGCGGCCTTCCAGGCACGCGGCGGCAAGCTGCTGTTCTACCACGGCTGGAACGACCCGGGTCCCTCGCCGCTGAACACGATCAACTATTACCAGGGCGTGCTGAATACCGTTGGCGGTGATATGGATGAGTGGATGCGCCTGTACATGATGCCAGGCATGGGTCATTGCAGCGGCGGCATCGGTCCCGACAACGCCGATTTCCTCGGGGCGTTGGAAGCGTGGGTGGAAGAAGGCGTTGCCCCTGACAGCATCACCGCTTCACGCATACGGGAAGGCCGCGTCGACATGACCCGGCCGCTGTGCCCGTACCCGGGCGTCGCGACCTGGGACGGTAGTGGCAATCCCGACGATGCCGCCAGCTACAGTTGCCAGTGAGCCCGAACACTGGTTATCGATTTCAGCAGGCTGAATATGCAAGGCCGGCCTGGTGGGTGAACAAGGGAGGAAGACTTCGGGGAGGGTGTGCAGCAGCCGGTGTACGAAGACCTGGTTGATTTCAGGAAGTGAAGGTTCGGCTACCGGCCA
>CAZVSC010000076.1:6537-9637 GCA_964629325.1 uncultured Enterobacteriaceae bacterium | reverse complement strand
GTTGGACAGGCTCACCACGTAGGCGCGAATCGCATCCGCATCGTCCGCATCCAGGAATTCCCTGAAGGACACCATGCCGTTGTTCTGCAGCGCACCGTCGATGACGATGGCGCTGAACAACTCGGCGCTGTTGAGTGCCGGTGAATATTTCAGGTCGGGGAACAGGCTGCTGACGCGGCCGTTGTTGCCGTGGCAGCTCGCACAGTGTTCGTTGTAGTGCTGCTCGCCTGCCGCCAGTAGTGTTTCATCGCCGAAGTTGGCGGGCGGGTTCAGTTCCGGCGGCGTGTAGCTCAGCATTTCCGGCAGCACCGCATCACCGTCCAGTGTGTACACGAGCAGGCGCGAATAACTGGGCGCCCGGTAGGCGTTGGGACCGAAGCCGCCGCCCTGCCCGGCCACCACCGCGATGTACTGCTTGCCGTCGATGGCATAACTGGCGGCGCCGCCGACTATTCCGGACTGCGTTTCCGTGGTCCAGATCTTGTCGCCAGTGTCAGCACGGAACGCCGAGAAGGTGCGGTCAGCAGTTCCCTGGAAAACCAGGTTGCCGGCCGTAGTCAGTACGCCGGAGCGGGAACCGCCCTGGCGCTGCTGCCATACCGGTTCCTTGGCGACCGGGTCCCAGGCCAGCAGGTAGGAGCCCGCCCCTTCCAGTTCCGGCGCCGGATCCTGTGGGCGCTTGCCGACATTGATGGACAACAACTGGTTGCCCATCTTGGCGCCGGCCTCGGCCACCAGCGGGAAGCTGCCGTAGTTGGTGGGGATATACATATAGCCCGTATTCGGGTTGAAGGCCATCGGGTGCCAGCTGTGCGCGCCGCCGGCTGACGGCACCACGTGGAAGCCGCGGTCACCGAAGGCGCCGTAGTTGGCGTCCGGGTTGATGACAGGACGGAAGTTCTCGTCGAAACCCAGCATCCAGTTGGCGGTCGGCACGTACAGATCGGCCGAAATGACTTCGCCGGTGGCCACCTCGATGACATAGAACACGCCGTTCTTCGGTGCCTGCATCACCACGTGACGCTCGACGCCGTCGATGACGATATCGGCGGTGGTCAGCTGCTGGGTGTTGTCGAAATCCCAGCTGTCCATTGGCGTGGCCTGGTAATGCCACCGGTATTCGCCGGTGGTGGCATCCAGCGCGACGATGGAGGCGGTGAACAGGTTGTCGCCGCCGCCCGGGGAGCGGATTTCGGCCGGCCAGGGCGCGCCGTTGCCGGTGCCGATGATGACCATGTCGGTTTCCGGATCATACAGAATGCCGTCCCAGGGCGTACCGCCACCGCCGGTTTCCCACCAGTCGCCGTTCCAGGTGTCGGCGGCCCAGGCCAGTTCCGGCTGCTCGAACCCGAGCTCCGGGTTGCCGGGCACCGCCCACCAGCGCCACAGCTCCTCGCCGGTGTAGGCATCATAGGAGGCCAGATAGCCGCGCATGTGAAATTCGGAACCGGCTTCACCGATGAAGATGCGGCCGTTGGCGATGCGCGGCGCGCCGGTGATGGACAACTGCTTGCTGCGGTCGGTGGCCTGTTTTTCCCAGACCAGTGCACCGGTTTCCGCGTTGACGGCCACCAGGCGGCCGTCGAGCGTACCCCAGATGACCATGCCGTCCCAGGTGGCGACCCCGCGGTTGACGATGCCGCAGCACAGGTTCACGGCCCATTCGCCCGGCACTTCCGGATCGTATTTCCACAGTTGTTCACCGCTGGCGGCATCGAAGGCGTAGACCTTGCTCCAGGGCGCGGAAACATAGATGCGCCCGTCGTAGACCACCGGTGTGGTTTCGTAGGCGCCGCCCTTCTCCGCGAGATCGGCGTACCAGCCCAGGCTGAGTTGCTCGATATTGTCGGCATTCACCTGGTCGAGGGGGCTGTAGCGCTGCTCGGAGTAGTCGCGTCCGTAGGCCGGCCATTGGCCCGGATCCGCCATCGCCTCGACTGTGCCTGGAGATGTCGCGGCCAGGACAGGCGCCCCACCCTGCGCTGTGGTACTCGCTGATTCAGTGGCTGGCGCGCCGGAATCGCCGCAACCGGCAAGCGATGCAGCCAGGATGGACAGGATGGCAAAACGGGTAAAGTTCAGGTAACGCATGCGTGGACCCCCTTGAGCGTGCATAAGCGTGTGACAGCCGCCAATGTTACCTGCTGGCGAAGTGAGCGAAAAGGATTGTTGCAAGTTCCGTCAACAAATCGCGGCAGCGTCATCCAGCCGGGTGTTACTGGACGCCACCGGAGCAGCCGTTTATTCTCGCCTGACGTTCTGGAAGCAGTAAAAAAGCGAGTCATGGATATTGCCATCACCAAACTGTCCGACGCGGAGCATCGCGTCACCATCACGCGCCGGGACGGATCTACCGAATCGACGACAATGGTGACCCGTGAATTCCTGCGCCATGATTTTGCGCACTTCGCCGTGGAAACCGAGGTCCCCGTGGCACTCGGCTATTGGGGTTGCGTGGCGGCGGGTGCCACGCTGACCGGCGATGGCGCCGGCGGCCGGGATATTGCCCTTGCCGAAACGCTGGCGGGCCCGGTGCAGACATTGATGCGCCTCGAGGCACCGCCGGACAAGTATCTCGCCATGCTGGAACGCCTCCAGCCACAGATCGCGACACCGGACCTGGCCCAGCGCCTGTTTGAACGCGCGCGCCAATTGACCGGTCACTGGCGGGCGACACCTTTCGGCGAAACGATGCACATTAGTTGGGCTGAAAAGACATGACAACCAAATTTTCTGGAAGGTTAAACTGGCCATGAACGACGACATCAGTCACATACACAGGTACTACTCGCCGGGAGACCTGTACGGCAACATCCTTGCCGGCCTGAAAACCCTGGGCAAGGACCTGGCTTCACTCACCCCGGACGACCTGCAGCCCGTCGACGAATTCCATATCCGCGGCGACAAGGCGACCCGGGAGCTGATCGCGCTCGCTGCCTTTACACCCGACATGCATATCCTGGACGTTGGTTGCGGCATCGGCGGCTCCACGCGCCGTCTCTCCCATGAAACCGGCTGCAGGGTCACCGGCATCGACCTCAGTGACGAATACATCGACACCGCGAAGAAACTCACCGACCTGCTCGGCATGCAGGACAAG
>CAZVSC010000076.1:0-6437 GCA_964629325.1 uncultured Enterobacteriaceae bacterium | reverse complement strand
GCAGGACAAGACGCCGCAGGCGCGGGAAGCCTTTGCCGGCGCCAAACTGCCTGAAGGCGAACCGGTATTACCGGCACTGGGTGTCTGGATGCTGGCCGGCCGTGACATCCAGACCAAAGCCTGGAACCTGCACCGCAACCTCGACGAGAACCGGGTCACCCTGATCGAGTGCCTGGCTGTCAAACAATAGGAGAAGCCCCATGAAAACCATGACCTGCCGCCAGCTGGGCGGCGCCTGCGACGAAACATTCACCGCCGAGACGTTTGAGCAGATTGCTGCCATGAGCCAGCAGCACGGCATGGACATGTTTGAAAAACAGGACGCCGACCACCTTGCCGCCATGCAGGCGATGCGCCAGCTCATGCATGCACCGGATGCCATGCAGAAGTGGTACAACGAAAGAAAAGCGGAATTCGAAAACCTGCCCGACGACGACTGATTACGACGTGATCAGTAACCCATGGACCGGTTGTAGATATACACGGACAGCGCCTTGATCTGCGCGGCACTGAGTGTATCGCTCCAGGCGGGGCAGCTTTCCGTCCTGCCGTTGGCAATCACATCGTATATCTGCTCCCGCGTATCGCCGAACAGCCAGATGTCATCGGTCAGGTCGGGGCCGCCGAACGGCTTGTAGCCGCTGCCGTCCTCGGCATGGCATTCAGCGCAGAGACTGCTCAGGCCGGCAACACTTTCCACCGCAGCGGCATCGTGATCCCTCCCCGCCAGGCTGTAAACATAATCCACGAGCCCGTTCAGTTGGGCGTCGGTCATGTCCAGTTCCAGGTAACCGGGCATCTGTGAATAGCGCGTATCGGGACAGCCGCCGTAGCGCTTGAGGTCATCCGCGCAATCGGTGTTGCGCACGCCGTACAGGATGGTCTGCATGATCTCGAACACCCCTTCCGCCTGCGTCATTTCAAAGCCGGTCATGCCCCAGTTCCAGTCGAAGTCCACCAGGTTGGGTACGCCGATCTTTCCGGTGAGATCGGCACCGTGGCAGGCCGCGCAATGGTCGGCGATGGCAGCCTGCGCCAGTGATTCCATGCGCGTCTTGAGTTCCGGCGTAGCGGCGATGACATCGGGCGATGCCAGCACCAGGCGATCATCGGGATCGGACTGCGCCAGTGATCCAGCCGAAACCGATATGGAAACGACAAGTAACAGTAAATTAATCAACCGGAACTTCATGGACGACTCCCTCTAGGCAGAATGATGCCAATCTACTCCTGAAATTTGCAGACAGAAAGCAACATTTTGGTATCAGTTGACCGGAATCAATGGGGGAGAGATGCAGCACGCAGGTAGCGTCGTGAACGATGTTCTGGCGCAGCAGCTGCTGTAATTCAGGCCTTCAAGCCTCTTAAAACGAAGTCGATATGCGCTTCGCAGTACTTGTCGAAATCGAGAGGTGAATGGGCATCAAACTGCAGGCGCCAGAGGGCGCTGATCATGGCCGGGGCAATGAGGATCTGCGTGAATTCCGTGGGAAAGGAAGCACGGAACTCACCGCTGGCTACACCCTTCTTGACGACATTCCTGAGCATTTCCTGGTTGCGGCTGACCATTTCCCGAAAAAAGAAATCCGCGAGCGTGGGAAAACGCGTGGCTTCACTCATGATGAGCGCGATCAGCTGTGGCATGTTGGCTTCGTTGAGCGAGTTGTACATGCGGCGGAAATGCATGGTGAGCAGCTCGGTGGCCGACCCCTGGAATTCGGCGGAGAAAAGTTCCGCCTCGTCGCGCACGGGAAACAGGTTCTTGCGGATGACTTCCTCGAACAGGCTTTCCTTGCTGTCGAAGTACAGGTAAATGGTGCCCTTGCCGATGCCGGCGCGAACGGCGACATCATCGAGTTTGGTGGCGGTAAAACCCTGCAGGATGAATTCCTGGAAGCCGGCATCGATAATGGCATTGCGACGGGCCTCCTTCTGGAGTTCGCGCTTGCTCGGTATTCGCTCTTTGACTGCTTCCACCGGGGTAAAAACCTGCTTTTATGCCGAAAAATCGGCCAAATTATAAAACTGACTGACTGGTCAGTCAATGAATCGCTTATCCGGGAGTCTGCCGTGTGTTCGCTACAGGCACCTGCTTTAGTGTCTGTCACTGCAGTATTTACTAGGAGAAGCCGAGGGGTTTTGGTAATATGACCCGCGAGTCATATTTCCCCGGTTTCGTCACATGCTCCCTTTCTCCAGGAATTCACGGATGTCCCATCCTGCCACGTCCCCTTTTGTCTTGACCATCTTTTTTTCGGCCTGCTGCCTGGCTGCCCTGCCGCTGTCCGCGCAGCCCCCTGCTCCCGGCGCGGCGAACAGTGACGCGGCCCTGACCATCAATGTCGCGAAAGTCGAATTGCAGGACTTCACCCGCTTCCTCAGTGTCAATGGCACCATCAACGCCTGGCAGGAAGTCATCATCGCCGCCGAAGTCGGCGGTTACCGGGTGGAGGAAGTGCTGGTCGATGTCGGCGATTACGTGAACAAGGGCCAGCAGCTTGTGCGCCTGTCCACCGCCTTGCTGGCAACCGACGTGGCTTCGCGGGAAGCCGCGCTGAAACAGCGCGAGGCGGAAGCCATTAACGCCAGGCTTGCCCTGGAACGCGGCCGGACCGTAGCCAGCCGCGACTTGCTGTCGCAATCAGAAATCGACCGCCTGGAAAGTGATTCCATCGGTGCCGATGGCCGCGTCGATGCCGCCCGGGCGGATCTCGAGGCCGCGCGTGTTCGCCTGCGCTTTGCCCACGTGGAAGCGCCGGATGACGGCGTCATCAGTGCGCGCAACGTGTCGGTGGGCCAGATCGCCCAGGCCGGTGTTGAACTGCTGCGTCTCGTGCGGCAGAACCGCGTTGAATGGCGTGGCGATGTGCCCGAAAGTGACTTGCCCAACCTGCACGTCGGCCAGGGCGTAACGATCACCAGCGTGGATGGCCGCCAGCACCCCGGCACCATCCGCATCGTGTCGCCTGTCGTGAACCCGAATACCCATAACGGTACCGTGTACGTGGATGTGCCTTCCGATGACGCCCTGCGTCCCGGCATGTTCGCGCGCGGCCGCATCGAATTGAGCCAGGGTAAATCCCTGATGGTGCCGCTAAACAGTCTCGTCTCCAGCGACGGCTACCACTACGTGTTCGTCGTCAATCCTGACATGACCGTCAGCCGGCAGATGATCGAAACCGGCACCATCCAGGGCGACAACATCGAAGTCCGCTCCGGCCTGGATGCGGGAATCAACATCGTGACAAGCGGCGCAGGCTTTCTGAAAAACGGCGACCGGGTGAACGTGGTAGGGGATTTTTAGTACTCCATGCATATGACAATATCCTCCACAAGGAGTACTCAATGAATTTCGTTACCTGGTCCATCCGCAACCCCGTCCCGGTGGTGATGCTGTTCATCGCACTGACCATCGGCGGCCTGCAAAGCTTTCCGAAGCTGCCGGTACTCGACAGACCCGACATTGAATTCCCCGCCATCGTCGTCACGGTCGGCTATGCCGGCGTGGCGCCGTCGCAGATGGAGTCCGAGGTCACGCGCAAGGTGGAAGACGCGGTAGCCACCATCGCGGGCATCGACGAGATGCGCTCGACGGTCAACGAAGGCAACTCCACCACCATCATCCAGTTCCTGTTCGGCACCAACATGCAGGAGGCCACCGACGAAGTGCGCGATGCCATGACCCGCATTCGTCCCGACCTGCCCCAGGATGCCGACGAACCCATCGTATCGCGCAACACGACGGCCGGCGGTGCGGTGGTGACCTGGACGGTCAGCTCCGAGCGCATGACCGATACCGAATTGTCCTGGTTCGTCGACCTGACCCTGGCGCGCGAACTCACCGCCATCCCGGGCGTTGGCCGCTTCTCCCGCGTCGGCGGCGTCGATCGCGAGATCCGGGTGGACCTCGACCCGAACCGGCTGGCGGCAATGCAGATTACGGCCACCGACGTATCCCGGCAATTGCGCCAGATCCAGGCAGAATTCCCCGGCGGCGAGGCGCGCCTCGGCGGGCTCGAACAGACGGTGAGAACCACCGGTCTGATCACCTCGGTCGAGGACCTGCGCTCCCTGCCGATTTCCCTGCCCGATGGCCGCAGTGTACGCCTCGACACCCTGGCTGAAGTACATGACCAGCCCAGCGAACAACGCCAGATGGCGCTGCTCGACGGCAAGCCGGTGGTCGGCTTCCAGATCGTCCGTGCCTTCGGTGCCAGTGCGCTCGGTGTCGCCAAGGATGCCCGCGCCAGGGTCGAGGAACTGAAACAGAAATACCCGGATGTCACCTTCGCGGAAGCGACCAACACGGTGGAATACATCCAGACCTCCTTCGACGCCTCCATTGAGATGCTGATCGAAGGTGCGATCCTCGCCGTCATCGTTGTCATGGTGTTCCTGAAAGACTGGCGCGCCACCCTCATTTCCGCAGCCGCCCTGCCGCTGTCCATCATCCCGACCTTCTGGCTGATCCACCTGTTCGGCTTCTCGCTGAACATCCTGACTTTGGTGGCGCTGACGCTCGTGGTGGGGATTCTCGTGGACGATGCCATCGTCGAGGTGGAGAACATCGTGCGGCACCTGCGGCAGGGCAAACCGCCGCGCCAGGCGGCCATGGATGCCGCCATCGAGATCGGCCTGGCCGTGGTGGCCACCACGTTCACCATCTGCGCCGTATTCATCCCGGTTGCCTTCATGGACGGCATCCCCGGCGAATTTTTCCGGCCCTTCGGCTTCACCGTGGCGATCGCCGTGCTGTTCTCCCTGCTGGTGGCACGTATGCTGACACCCATGATGGCGGCCTATTTCCTGAAACCGCACGCGGAAGTGGTAAGCCGCAGCAGGACCATCGACTGGTATATCAAAAAGGTGCGCTGGTGCCTGAGCCACCGTCTGGTCGTGGTCGTGGTTTCCAGCGTCACCATGCTGCTTATGCTGTCCCTGTTCCGTTTGCTGCCGACCGGGTTCGCGCCCGCCTCCGATAATGGCTTCACGCAACTGTCCGTGGAACTGCCGCCGGGGTCGAAGATCGAGGACACGCTCGCCGCCGCCGAACAGGCACGGCGGATGGTCATGGAGTTCCCCGAAGTAAGCTCGGTGTTCACCACTATCGGCGCCGGCTCGTCCGGCAACGGCTTCGGCCAGGGCGGCTCCGTTGGCGCCGTGCGCAACGCCACCCTGACCATCCAGCTCGACAATCCAAGCGGCGCCACCGGTGTGCAGCAGGCTTTCGAGCGCCAGGCTTCCACCATGCTGCGCAGCATTCCCGGCGCCCGCGTGCGCTTTCAGGGCGCCAATACCGACAGCGTGGAAATCACCCTGGTGGGCGACGATTCCGCCGCGCTCAACAGTGTCGCCGCCGCCATCGAACGGGAAATGCGCAGCATCGAAGGCCTGGGCGCCGTCAACAGCAGTGCCGCGCTGCAGAAACCGGAGATTGTCATCGAGGTGGACCAGGACCGTGCCTCCCAACTCGGTGTGACCACACAGCAGATCAGTCTCGTGACACGTATCGCCACATCCGGCGACATCAGCAACAGCCTGGCCAAGTTCAACCTGGACAGCCGCCAGCTGCCGATCCGCGTGCGCCTGAACGATGATTCCCGTACCGATCTGGAACGCATCAGTGAACTCACGGTGATGGGCAAGAACGGCCCGGTGCCTCTGGTCAACGTCGCCGACATTCGCCTGGGCGCCGGCCCAGCCGAGATTTCCCGCGTCAACCGCAGCCGCAACATCACGCTCAGCGCCAACCTCAGCGGCCTGCCGCTGGGCAACGTGCTGCGAGACCTGGCGGCGTCACCGCCCATGCGCAACATGCCTGAGGGCGTCGAATGGCTGCGCACCGGCTCCTCCCGTTTCATCACGGAGATCTTCGGCCAGTTCGCGAACGCCATGATCATCGGCATCTTCGCCATCTATGCCGTGCTGGTGATCCTGTTCCACAAGTTCGTGCAGCCGCTGACCATCCTGTCCGCCCTGCCCCCGTCCGCGGCGGGCGCCATCGTGGCCCTGCTGATCTGGAATTACGCGCTGGCGATCAATTCACTGATCGGGCTGCTGATGCTGATGGGCATCGTGACGAAGAACTCCATCCTGCTGGTGGAGTACGCCATCATGGCGCAGCGTGACCACGGCATGGCACGACTCGATGCCATACTGGATTCCTGTGCCAAGCGCGCACGGCCGATCGTCATGACGTCCATCGCCATGAGTGCCGGCATGCTGCCGGTGGCCATGGGCTGGGCCGGCGATCCGAGCTTCCGCGCGCCGATGGGCGTGGCGGTGATGGGCGGCCTGATCGTGTCGACCGTGGTGAGCCTGTTCATCGTACCGGTGTTCTACACGCTGGTGGATGACATGCAGCTGGGGACGAGCAAATGGCTCGGCAGGTTGATGGGGTTGTTTTCAGGCGGGAAACGCGGCGAAACTGTGCCGGC
>CAZVSC010000075.1:0-9715 GCA_964629325.1 uncultured Enterobacteriaceae bacterium | reverse complement strand
GAGTGGGAGTGAGCCCGGCCCCCGGCGAGCAGCCATGGCATAATCCGCATTGCCATGTCCATCTCAACCCGTTTGCTTTGCCATGACCGACATTGATCTGCAGTGGATGCGTTACGCGCTGGACCTGGCCGAACAAGCGCAGGCACTCGGAGAAGTACCGGTTGGCGCCGTCATCGTCAGGGATAATGAAGTCATCGGTGAAGGTTTCAACCGTCCCATATCCGCGAGGGATCCATCCGCCCATGCCGAAATCGCTGCCCTGCGCGATGCCGGTGCCCGTGTCGACAACTACCGTCTGCCGGGCTCGACGCTTTACGTCACCATAGAGCCTTGTACCATGTGTGTCGGCGCCCTGATTCATGCCAGGGTGGCTAAGATTGTTTTTGGCGCCCGGGAGCCGAAAGCGGGTGCCCTGGTCAGCAACCTGCACCTGCATGAAGCCGCTGTTTACAATCATCGCCTGGAAATAGAGGAAGGACCCCTGGCCGACGAGTGTGCCTCGCTGATGGGTAACTTTTTCCGTGCCAGGCGGTGACTTGCCGTCACCAGGATGCCTGATTTGAAGCGTTTAGCGCGTTTTTTCCCCCTTACAGTGCACCGCTTGTCCGCGTAACTCCTGGAACCTGCTCTTTTTGCACTGAATTGGTGCATATGCAGTGATTTGCGCACCAGTTCTAGGCGCCCCCGCACCCTGTCACAGTGTCACACACGCCATTTTCTCGCCCAGAATTGTACAAAATTCATATAAATCAATTAGATACATTTGTTGGCAAGGTCTTTGCTAATAGATGTTCAGGAAATAAATGCTTTCCTGCAAAAACACCATTACCAGTCTTGCCCCTGTAAGACTCACTAGGAGAAACGATATGAAAAAATCGCTGATCACCACTTTCAAGAAGCCTTTGACTGTGACAGCAATCACACTGGCAGTGGCCTCGGTGTCTGCACCTTCTTACGCAGAACTGTCCGGTAACGTCAGTGTTACCAATAACTACCTGTGGCGCGGCCTGACCCAGTCAATCAACGAGGCAGCCGTACAGGGTGGTCTGGATTACGCAAGTGAGTCTGGTTTCTACATCGGCACCTGGGTGTCCAACGTGTCCTACGACTCAGACGATGCCTATTCCTATGAACATGACATTTACTTCGGTTACGCCGGCGAAACTGACAGCTTCAGCTATGACATCGGTTACCTGTACTACAACTACGATGAAAATGCCGGTTACGATTTTGGTGAAATCTACGGTTCTATCGGTGTAGGCAATTTCAGCGCCACCTACTGGCTGCTGACATATGCCGAGCCGGACGAAGGTCCCGGTGAGGATTTCGGTTTTGCCGAAGCTTCCTACCTGTCACTTGACTACACAATCCCACTGGCCAGCGGTGCTGAACTTGGCCTGCATGCCGGTTTCCATGAAGGCGACTTCGCCTACTCGTTCAACGGGGTTACTGACGACTACTGGGATTACAACGTAAGTCTCTCCAAGGACGGTTTCACCGCCACCGTATCCATGACCAGCCTGGGTGATGACGACGACGGTGATGGCTTCGAAGATTACGCCAGCATGCCTGCCCGTGATAACGACGAGATCAAGTTCGTTGTTTCCTACGGTGTAGACTTCGAACTGTAATCACGCAGTACCAAGCTATACAGAAAACCGGCGCCAACAAGCGCCGGTTTTTTTCGCCGGTATGAAAGTGTTTATCGGATTGCGCCCGGGGTTATGAATGCAAAACAAAAAAAAGGGCCACAACCGGAGAAGGGTAACCGGTCATGGCCTCGTCAGGCTTAAGGAGAATTCAGTATGACTATGCAGCTTTGGGGGAAGTGGCACCGCCCTGCAGAGCAAGACCCAAGTGGGCCAGGGCGGCTTCCATGGCCTGTTCCCTGGTTGTGAAATGGTCACTGGGATCCATGTGCTTGTCGGCCTCGAGGGCGCTGAGAGTTTCCTCGACCTCGGTGTTCATGCCGCAGAGGTAGATTTTGCGGCTGGCCTGCTTCGCATCACGAGCTACTGTTTCCACGGCGAGTGCTGCACTGACGTCGAGGAAGGGCACGCGCTCGAAGTCCAGGATGATGGCCAGGGCACCGCCTTCCAGCTGCGATCGGGCATGGTGACCCAGGTCCGCGGCGGCGCCGAAGCTCATGGGACCGCCGAAATCGAACACGGTCAGCTTGTCACCCAGAATGTCCAGGATTTCCTTTTCACGTTCAGTGGCGTCATGGCGGATAAGGTGCTGCTGGTGCAGGCGCTCCATCTGATCCTTCGCCACCTGTTTCACGAAAGCGATGGAGGCAAGCACCACGCCTGCGGCAACAGCGGTAATCAGGTCGACGAAGATGGTGAGACCCACGACGATAATCATCAGGGCCAGGTCCCAGCGCGGGCCGCGGTGGGCATTCTTGATATAGCTCCAGTCGATGATATCCAGGCCCACCTTGATCAGGATGCCGGCGAGGACTGCCATCGGGATATAGCTGGCGAGGGAGCCAAGGCCCAGCACTACGGCCAGCAGGACTAAGGCATGGATCATGCCGGAAATCCGCGTGCGGCCGCCCGTGCGGATATTGACCACCGTGCGCATGGTAGCGCCGGCACCGGGTGCACCACCGAAGATGCCCGCAAAGAAGTTGCCGATACCCTGGCCGATCAATTCCTTGTTGGAGTCATGCCGGGTGCGGGTCAGGTTGTCGGCAACCAGCGAGGTCAGCAGGCTGTCTATCGAACCCAGCAGCGCCAGCACGAATGCCGCTTCGGCGATGATGAAGAAGGAGATGCTGTCGATGGTCGGCATGTGCATGGACGGCAGGCCTTTCGGTATATCACCCAGGATCGGTGCGCCGGTGACGACCAGGCTCAGCAGGGTGCCAATGATCAGGGCAGCAAGGGCGCCGGGCACATATTTGCCAAGCTTCGCTGGCCACTTCAGGGCGATGGCCAGTGACAGGGCACCGATACCGAGAGCGATGAAATTGATGTCGCCGACGGCTGTCGGCGTATAGAACAGCGCATCGAGCGTACCCGCCGGCGCTTCATGACCCAGCATGGGCGCGATCTGCAGGATGATGATGATGCCGCCGATGCCGCTCATGAAACCACTGATGACGGGATAGGGCACCAGGCGGATGTATTCACCAAGCCTGAACACGCCCATGACCACCTGGAAGACACCGGCCAGCATGATGGCGGTGAAAATCAGGCTGGTATTGCCCATGAGGTCGGGGTGTGCCGCGATACTGGCTGCCAGGCCGGCCGCGACAACGGTCATCGGGCCGGTGGGGCCGGAGATCTGCGGTTCGGTGCCGCCAAAAAATGCGGCGAAAAAGCCGACGAAGATGGCGCCATACATACCCGCGATCGGGCCCAGGCCCGAGGCCACGCCCATGGCCAGGGCCAGCGGCAGGGCGACAACGCCGGCCGTTACGCCGCCGTAGATGTCACCGCGCAGGTGGCTTGTATCCAGTTTAATCATATGAGTAACTCTCCTTTATCCCTGGGGCCGGCCAGCAGGCACATTGCCAGTGCTCAGTATTTGCGTTTGTCTGTTTGTTATCAACCTGATTTGCGATTACTGGCGTCGGTGACCTTGTCGTACCAGATTTCGACCGGAATGAACCCTTTTGAATCGGCGTCGTAGCAAATGACCTCACCTTTTTCGATGTCATAGACCCAGCCATGCAGCGTGACGTCGTGGGTGGCCAGCTTGGCGGCCACACTGGGATGGGTTTCGATGTGCTTCATTTGCAGCAGGACGTTTTCCTGGATCATCTCCATGATGTGCTCGTTGCCGAGTTCGCCATGCCTGGCCTTGCAGCGGGCGACGGCTGCCGCGGCGTGGCCCAGCCAGTTGGAGACGTGCGGCAGGGATTTCACGGAGTCCATGTTCATGGCACCTTTCATGGCGCCGCAGTCGGTATGCCCACAGATCACGATGTCCTTGACCCCGAGAACTTGCACGGCGAATTCAATGGACGCGGTATTGCCGCCGCCTGGCATGGTGTGCGGCGGCACGATGTTGCCGGCATTGCGGACAATGAACAGGTCGCCGGGTTCCGTCTGGGTGACCAGGTTCGGGTCAATCCGGGAGTCGGAGCAGGTAATGAACAGCACTTCGGGAGCTTGCCCGGTCGCCAGTGACCTGAAAAGGTCTTTTCTTTCCTGGAAACCCTTTGTCTTGAATTTGGCGATGCCTTCGATGAGTTTTTCCATGATGCTCGTCTATTACCTCGGTCAGTTGAATTTTCAATAATTAAGGTCCCTATCCCGTGGATAACCAGGGGCCTTTTCATAATGTAATAATGGAATATGCAAATATAGTGAAAATGAATCAACACTAATAGAGATGTTGTGATAGGAAAATGCTTCCATGCTACAGTGCCCGTAAATTCAAGGGTTCATGCCATGAAAGACCTCAATATTTCCCTGAAACAGCTGCGATACTACCTGGTTGCGGCCAAGCATGAGAGCCTGCGCCAGGCGGCCCGGGAACTCAAGATCAGCCAGCCTTCACTCAGTGCCCAGTTGCAGAAGCTGGAAGAAGCCCTGGGTGTGGAGCTGTTCGAGCGCAGCCGGGGTGGCGTCACCCTGACCCCGCTGGGGCGTGACCTGCTCAAGCAGGCGCAGCAGGCGGTGAATGCCGCCGAAGTGATCATCGATGCCGCCAATTTCGCCACCAAGGGCCCTTCGGGCACCTTCCGCCTGGGGGCCAGCCATACGCTCGGGCCCTATGCACTGCCCTGGATACTGCCGGAAGTACACGAAAAGTACCGCGGGGTGAAATTCTTCGTCAGGGAAGAGGTGCCCGACAAGCTGGCGGAAGGGCTGTACAGCGGCCGCTACGACCTGATCCTGACCACCTTGCCGTTAAAGGACGAGGGCATTACGGTGATGCCGCTGTTCCGGGAGCCCCTGTTCCTGGTGATGAACCGGGCGCATCCCCTGGCCAGGAGCCGCAACATCTTGGGCGACCAGCTGGCAGGTGTCGAAATCCTGACCCTGGAAGAGCACCACCTCCTGTACCGCCAGGTCGAGGACATCTGCAAGCAGTTCAACGCCCGCATCCTGCGTGATTACGAAGGCACCAGTCTCGATTCGATCCGGCAGATGGTCCACATGGAAATGGGCATCGCCTTCATGCCGGCCTTGTATATCCGTTCGGAAATCGTCGACCGGGACGAGTTGCGGGTGAAAAGCGTCGCCGGCGAACACATCAACCGCGTGCATGCGCTGGCCTGGCGCGACACATCCCCGTTGCGGACGTTCTACAGGGATCTGGGCGATTTTTTCCAGACCATCATCCAGCAGAAATTCGGCAAGGACGTGGAGATGCTTTGATATTGCTCAGCGCATGGAAACGGCGGGCAAAAAAAAGGCCCCTGGGGGCAGGGGCCTGAATTAATCAGAGACTTGGGGGGGTCTCCTGAAAGGGAAATAATGGTCTCACTATCATCAAAGGGGGGAAATGATATTGACCATTACTTCAGATAATGCATTCCTTGTGCCAACTTCCCCAAAAAAACGTATCTATCTGTTATTTAAAGGGAATTAATTTACAGGCGGCAGATTCCCCAGCGCCAGGTTAGAAATGAGCACCAATTTGATGCACACAATTGGTGCGTCGCGGAATTACAGGATCCATCAGAAGGCACCAACGTATACCGGGCCGACCTGAAATGCGCTGAAGGTGCGGGGGCAGGACTTCTGGCCTGATATTTCTATAAAAGGATGCGGCTTTTTAGTACCATAGCCGCTTCTGTTTTACCGGTCGCCAGGGGTATTTTTGTCAGCGATGCTAACCTTGCGTGGAGCACCAGCCCTTTCTGCATTTTCCCGCCAGAAGCTGCTCCAGAACATCCAGTCCGCCCTCCCTGCCATTACATCCATTCACGCCTGGTACACCCATTTTGCCGACCTGTCGGAAGCGCTTTCGGGTGCTGAACGGGCGCTCCTGGACCGTCTTTTAACCTACGGCCCGCGCCTGCAGGAGGCATCCGAAGGCCTGCACGCCCGCCTGTACCTGGTCACGCCCCGTCCCGGCACCATTTCGCCCTGGTCCAGCAAGGCCACCGACATTGCCCGCAATTGTGGACTGTCCAAGCTGAAACGGGTCGAACGCGGTATCGCCTACCTGGTAGAAGCCGATGGCGATTACGATGAAGGAATTTTGAAAAGTCTGCTGCATGACCGCATGACCCAGGCGGTGCTGTCTTCCACCGAGGAGGCGGCGATCCTCTTCAGCGAACACAGCCCGGGGGCCATGGCCAGCGTGGATATCCTGGGTGGCGGCAAGCAGGCCCTGGTGGCTGCCAATACCGGGATGGGCCTGGCTCTGGCCGAGGACGAGATCGATTACCTGGTGGCCAGTTTCACGGAACTGGGCCGCAATCCCAACGATATCGAACTGATGATGTTCGCCCAGGCCAACTCGGAGCATTGCCGGCACAAGATTTTCAATGCCACCTGGACCCTGGACGGCCGCGCCCAGCCGCATTCCCTGTTTGCCATGATCCGCAATACCCATGCATGCAACAGCAAGGGCATTCTTTCGGCGTACAAGGACAATGCCGCCGTCTTCGAAGGCTTCACCGCGGGACGTTTTTTCCCCGATCCGGGGTCGCGGCAGTTCACCTATCACGAGGAACCCATCCATATCCTCGCCAAGGTGGAGACCCACAACCACCCGACCGCCATCGCGCCCTATCCTGGTGCGTCCACGGGGTCAGGCGGCGAGATTCGTGACGAGGGCGCCACCGGTATCGGCGGCAAGCCGAAAGCAGGCCTGACCGGGTTCACCGTGTCCAACCTGAAAATTCCCGGATTCACCCAGCCCTGGGAGCATGATTACGGCAAACCGTCACACATCGTCTCCGCACTCGACATCATGATCGAAGGGCCGCTCGGCGGCGCTGCCTTCAACAACGAGTACGGCCGGCCGAACCTGTGCGGTTATTTCCGCACCTACGAGGAAAGGGCGCCCGACGGCGTGCGCGGCTACCACAAGCCCATCATGATCGCCGGTGGCGTGGGCAACATTCGCGCGGGACACGTGCAGAAGAAAGACATTCCGGTCGGCGCGAAGCTGATCGTCCTCGGTGGCCCGGCCATGCTCATCGGCCTGGGCGGCGGCGCGGCGTCGTCGATGGCGTCCGGTGCCAGCAGTGAAGACCTGGATTTCGCCTCCGTGCAGCGCGACAACGCGGAAATGGAACGGCGCTGCCAGGAAGTCATCGACCAGTGCTGGGCCATGGGTGATACCAATCCCATCAGTTTCATTCATGATGTCGGCGCCGGCGGGCTGTCCAATGCATTACCGGAACTGGTCAAGGACGGCGAGCGGGGCGGCCGGTTCCATCTGCGGGAAATTCCCAATGCCGAGCCGGGCATGTCGCCCATGGAAATCTGGTGCAACGAGGCCCAGGAGCGTTATGTACTGGCCGTTCCGGGACAACAGCTCGAGGCATTTACCGCCATCTGCAACCGGGAGCGTTGCCCCTTCGCCGTGGTAGGCGAAGCGACGGAAGCGCTGCACCTGTCCCTGGAGGACAGCCATTTCGACAACAAGCCCATCGATTTGCCGATGTCGGTACTGTTCGGCAAACCGCCGCGCATGCATCGCGATGCCAAGGCCAGGGTCAGCGACCTGGCGCCCTTTGATCTGGCCGGTATCGACATTACCGATGCCGTCGAGCGGATACTGCACCTGCCGACGGTCGGCAGCAAGAGCTTCCTCATTACCATCGGCGACCGTTGCATCACCGGGCTGGTGGCGCGGGACCAGATGGTCGGTCCGTGGCAGGTGCCCGTGGCTGATGCCGCGGTGACCGCGATGTCCTATGACAGTTTTTACGGTGAAGCCATGGCCATGGGGGAGCGCACCCCGCTGGCCCTCATCAATGCGCCGGCTTCAGGGCGCATGGCGGTCGCCGAGGCGGTGACCAATATCGCCTGTGCCCGCATCGGCAAAATCAGCGATATTCGCCTGTCGGCTAACTGGATGGCGCCCGCCGGTTATCCCGGTGAGGACAAGAACCTTTATGAGACGGTCAGAGCCGTCGGCATGGAATTGTGCCCGGAACTCGGCATCACCATCCCGGTGGGCAAGGATTCGATGTCCATGCGCACCGTCTGGGAAGAGGGCGGGGAAGAAAAGAGTGTGACGGCGCCGCTGTCCCTGATCATTTCCGCTTTCGCACCCGTACTGGATATTCGCAAGACCCTGACGCCCCAACTGCGACTGGACAAGGGCGCCACCAGCCTCGTCCTGCTCGATCTGGGCCTGGGTTCCAACCGCATGGGCGGCTCGGCGCTGGCCCAGGTATATAACAGCATCGGCCGCGAAGCGCCGGATCTGCACAGTGCCAGCGACCTGAAAGCTTTCTTTGGCTTCATCCAGGACTGCATGGCTGAGGATCTGCTGCTTGCTTACCACGACCGCTCCGACGGCGGCCTGTTTGTCACCCTCGCGGAGATGGCCTTTGCCGGGCGTTGCGGTTTCGACACCAGCCTCGACGAGGCAGGCAGCAGCGGCCATTTCCTGGAAACCCTGTTCAGTGAAGAGCTCGGCGCGGTGGTACAGGTGAGCGCGGCGAACATGAACCGGTTCCGCGAGCTCGCGGATGAAGCCGGGCTGCTGGACATCTGCTGCGACCTCGGAGAGCCGGTAGCCGGGGATCGCCTGCATATCACGCTGGCCGGCAACACGATAATGGATGACAGTCGTGCACGGCTGCAGCAGTTGTGGGCAGAAACCAGTTATCGCATCCAGCGCATGCGCGACAATTCCGAATGCGCCGACGAGGAATTCGCCGCTATTCTGGATGGTGACAATCCGGGCCTGCAGTCCAAGCTGACCTACAAGCCGGATGAAGACATCAGCCATCCGTTTATCGCCCTGGGAGAACGGCCGCGGATAGCCATCCTGCGCGAACAGGGCGTGAATTCGCAGATGGAAATGGCCGCGGCGTTCGAGCGAGCCGGGTTCGATTGCATCGATGTGCACATGAGCGACATCATGTCCGGGGCGGTGACACTGGAAAACTTCAACGTGCTCGCAGCCTGCGGCGGATTCTCCTACGGTGACGTGCTGGGTGCGGGCGAGGGATGGGCCAAGTCCATTCTGTTCAACGAGGTGGCGCGCCGGCAATTCGAGAATTTTTTCAAGCGCGAGACCACACTCGCCCTGGGTGTCTGCAACGGTTGCCAGATGATGTCCAACCTGCATGAACTGATACCCGGCACGGCGCACTGGCCGCGTTTTGTCCGCAACCGTTCGGAACAGTTTGAAGGGCGCACCGTCCTGGTCAAGGTGGCCAATTCCAATGCCGTGTTCTTTCAGGGTATGACGGCGTCGGTCTTCCCCATTGGCTGTGCACACGGCGAGGGCAGGGCCGAATTCGCCTCGAAGGAAGCGGAAGCGGCGGCACTGGCCAGTGGCAATGTTGCCCTGCAGTTCGTCGATAACTATGAAAATGTTACGGTGACTTATCCCGCCAATCCCAATGGCTCCCCGGAAGGGGTCACCGGCATGTGCAACGACGACGGTCGTTTCACCATCCTGATGCCGCACCCGGAGCGGGTGTTCCGCGCTGTGGGCAATTCCTGGCGGATGGAAGCGTGGGGAGAGGACAGCCCGACCATGCGCATGTTCCGCAATGCCAGGGTGTGGTTGGGCTAAGTAGTTGACAAGAAGTAGTTAACTAGAAGTAGTTAACAAG
>CAZVSC010000074.1:0-10441 GCA_964629325.1 uncultured Enterobacteriaceae bacterium | reverse complement strand
TGCCGAGCAGTTCAGGCAATTGATCGACGAGTATTCGGCCGCGCTTGGTCAGTGATCTCCTCATACATAAAAAAACGCCGGCATAAGCCGGCGTTTTTTATTCTGTTAACTGATCAATCGATCTCCACCAGCCCGATCCGGTTGGAACTGCTCTGGTGGATAAGCAGGTTGCCGTCCTTCGTCACCCACATGTTCCTGACGATGCCCACGCCGGAAGGAATGGCCCAGCTCTGGAAGGATTCATCTTCCGGATCGAAGCGGACCAGGGCGTCAGGACGCATGCCGGATTCGTTGTACCACACCTTGTCATCGATGACTGCCAGCGCATACGGATGGGAGGTCGGCCCGCTGGGTGAATCCCACTGCTGGATGTTTCCGTTCGCCGGGTTCAGCCTGCCGATCTTGCCCTGCGTCGAATTGACGAACCAGACCATGCCCCTGCTGTCGAGGCCAAGCCTGCGCACCCGTGACGCCTCATTGGGAACATCATAGTAGCGTATGTCCATGGTTTCCGGATCCAGCGCACCGATCTTGTTGGCGCCATTGAAGGCCACCCAGACCGTGCCATTGGCCGCAACCTGGATGCCGTAGGGCCTGGGTTCGGAAGGCACCTCGGTCAGCTCACCGGTCTCCGGGTCCAGGCGGCCGAGCATGCCGGCACCCTGGGCCGTGAAGTAGAGGTTGCCATTGGGATGGAAAGCAGCGGAATGCGGGTCCCTGGCCTCGGTTTCATACTGGGTGATCAACCCGGTAGCGGGATCCAGCTTGCCAATGGTGGCGTTGCTGTTGCCGGTGTACCAGATATTGCCTTCGGCATCGGGGACGATACTGTGCGGGCGGGCCGCCAGCGGCAGCCGGTATTCCTGCATGTCACCGGTCTGCGGATCCAGCCTTCCCACCAGGCTGGCCCACATACCGGTCCACCAGATGGAACCGTCAGGTGCTTCAACCGGGTCGCGGGACCGCTGCCCCAGGGTGGGCACGATCCATTCGCGGAATGTGACCTGGCTATCGCCGGGAACGAGTGTCGGGCGGCGGCTCTCATCCGCCTGGAAATTGTCCGCCAGGTACGTGGCGATGGTGTTGGCCTGGGCATCAGACAGGTTCACCATGCCGGAAAATACATGCTTCCATTCTTCGGGGGTGTCATAGCCCGCCGAGGTGACAATATTGAACGAGCTGTGGCAACTGTAGCAGGCCAGTTCCACGAGCTGTTTGCCTTCCCCTTCAGGCAACTGGGGCACCTGGAACTGCGGTGGCTGTGCCATGGCTGCACTGGCAGCGAGGGCCATCGCTACAGATAAGGCGGTTTTCCTGATTGATTTTTGCATCGGTTCACTCCCCCGTGAATTGGCCATACCGGCATGGCATGAAATCACAAAGTCGGTGTGCCGGTAAATACTTCCTGCTGCAGCCAACCCGGCCGGGCTGTACGCGAATCCAGGAAAATGTGCCAAACACGGAAGATAGCGGTCGTATATAATGCCTGGCCTGCGGGGGTTCTCAGCATTCATGGCATGAATACCGCAGATTCGGCAGTTTTTGCGCTTACGGCGCCTACCGGTGTTATTGCATGAGGCCACCAAGCCCCGCTTCAGCCCTGATACTTCTGACAGCCTGCCTGCTGCTGTTTTGCGGCCAGCCTGCTTACGCCCAGTGGGCCCTGTCCACGGCGGAAAAAGCTACCGTCGCGGCGTTCTGTTCGGGACAGTCTCCCGAGCTGCCGCTGATCACAAACCGCAACCGGCTGCTCCTCGCCGACCCTTCCGGCGACCTGCATGCTGCCCATGGCGAATTGCCAAAAAGTATCCGTGCTTCTTCATTCAACCGTACCGGGGCCATCGCCTGCCTGAATGAAGTTGAAGTAACGTTAAACAACTGTAATTTCGGCCCCCTGTTCCCGTCCATTCCGAGGGTGCGCCGGGATTATCTGCTCACCGTGGTATCCGTCGAAAATCCGGACCAGGGTTTCCTCAGCGCGACCCTGGCAGGATCAGAGCCGCCAGCCTGTGAGAATGCCGGCACCATCGACAGCACGGTAAAGTCCATCCCGGGAGCATTGCCGGGTTCAGCCTTCATACAGGATGTGCTGACCGCCCTCGACCTGGACGCAAAGGACCCTGATGGCGACGGCTATACCAACCTCGAAGAGTTCGTACAGCAAACCGACATGCAGGATGCCGGCAGTCCGGGTATGGAGATTGCCGTTGCTGCCAACCAAAGTGCCAGCCTGGTCATCCCGGAAGGCGAGGCAATTACCCTGTCGATCAGCCTGAATCCGGGTACGCACCTGAAGGAAAAAGTCGACTACTACCTCTACGCCGAATCCCTGGCCGGCATGTTTGCCTATTTCTATCCGAAACGGTTCGAACCCGTCGAATCCCAACAGGCATCCGCCCGGGGGCCCGCCCTGCGATTCAGTGATTTCCCCATCATTACCCTGCCCGCACTCGGGGTTGGCGAATACGAATTCATCTTCGAGGTAGCCATTACCGGTGAACCCCCTTTGCGCAGTACTGCCAGCATCAGCGTGGTACCCAATAACTGGCAGTTCACCGAAATCTCCCTGGCAGCGGGTATCGATTACAGCCATGGTTTCGCGGTCAGCAATTCCGGCTCGGCCCACGATCGGCGCACCAACTCAGCAGGCGTAGCCGCCGGCGACTATGACGGGGACGGCTGGGTGGATCTCTATGTCGTTCGCGGCACCATCGGCCCCAACCTGCTATACCGCAACCTGGGCAACGGTACTTTCACGGAAACCGGTGCTGCCGCAGGTGTGGATCTTGCCGGTGTGGAAAATACGGCCGCCACCTTTGCCGACTATGACGGGGACGGTTGGCTGGATCTCATCGTCATGGGCATGAACGGTACCCAGGCCACCCTGTTCCGCAACACCGGCAATGGCACATTCGACAATGTCACTGCCGGCTCCGGCATTACCGAGATGGCACTCAGTTACGGCGCCAGCTTCGCCGACTACGACAGGGATGGCGACCTCGATCTCTGGATCAATCACTGGCTGTTCACGCGCGAAATGACCTACCTGTGGCGCAACAACGGTGACGGCACATTCACCAACGTCAGCGAGGAAGCAGGCATTCCCATCGGCACGCATGCCGATTTCACCACCAACTTTGCCGACATAGACAGTGATGGCTGGCCCGACCTGCTGATATCGGGCGACTACGGCTCAAGCCAGGTTCTGATGAACAACCGGGACGGCACCTTCAGGCTCGCAACAACGCCTGTGATCAGCGATGAAAACGGCATGGGCGGCGCCGTGGGGGATTACGACAACGATGGCGACCTGGACTGGTTCGTGACAAGCATCTGGGATTACCGGACCAGCGAGCAATATCCCTGGGGCATCACCGGCAACCGCTTTTACCGCAATGACGGCCAGGGCAACTTCAGCGACGCAACCGACGCCACCGGTACGCGCATAGGCCACTGGGGCTGGGGTGCCTGCTTTGCCGATTTCAACAACGACGGCTGGCTCGACCTGTTCCATGTCAACGGTTTCAGCGGCGGCGGCGACCTGTCCATCTCCCCCTTCCTGGAGGACGAATCCAAGCTGTTCGTCTCCGACCAGAACGGCGCCTTCCTGGAACGGGCCGCTGAACTGGGCATCGATGACACCGGACAGGGCCGCGGCATCGTCTGTTTCGATTATGATCAGGACGGCGATATCGACGTCTTCATCGCCAACAACCGGCAGCCACCCGCCCTCTACCGCAACGACGGCGTCACCAACCACTATCTGCACGTCCGGCTGGAAGGGGAAGGTGCCAATACGGAAGCCGTCGGCGCTCGCATCTACCTTTCCGCCAACGGCATCACCCAGATGCGGGAACTGCGTGCGGGCAGCAACTATGCATCCCAGAACCCGGTGGAAGCCTACTTCGGCCTGGGCAGCAGCACTTCCGCCGACATGATCCGCGTCGTCTGGCCCTCCGGCGCCGAAAAGATCCTGGAAGACATCGACGCCGACCAGTTGCTCTTCATCACTCACCCGTAACCGATACGTCGGATGCGGCCTTTCAGGCCTTATCCGACCTACCTCGCTGAATCCTGAATATTCACCGCCGACAGGCAGGCGTTCAAGCAACGCGCCGAACGCCCAACAAACCTCCGCGCTGGCAGCGTCATGAGCGCCGGCCTGGCGAGGCAAAGGGAAAATTCGAGACCGGGAACAGTACTGAAGTACGAGAGCGGTTCGGATTTTTCCTTTAACGAAGCCAGGCCAAGCGCAATAGCTGCTGCGTAAGTCACTTTCCAGAAACCCATAAAAAAGGCCGGTTGGAGATAACTCTCCAACCGGCCTTTTCGGCTTACAGAAGTCCGAATACTGACTTAAATTACTTCAGTGCTTCTTTAGTTGTCTTCACAATGGCAGCGGCGACGGCGTAGGGACAGGCATTGGAAGCCGGACGACGGTCTTCCAGGCGGCCCTTCCAGCCATCTTCCACAGTGCCGATCGGAATACGGATCGAAGCGCCGCGGTCTGACACACCATAGCTGAAGGTGTCGATAGACTGGGTTTCGTGCTTGCCGGTCAGGCGCTGGTCATTATGCGCGCCGTAGACACTGATGTGACGCTGGATGTTCTTGCCGAACCCTTCACAGATCTTGGTGAATATTTCTTCCTTGCCGGATTCCCTCATCACACCATTGGAGAAGTTGGCGTGCATGCCGGAGCCGTTCCAGTCGGTGTCGCCCAGGGGCTTCGGATGCCACTCGATGGCCAGACCGTATTTCTCGGCAGTCCTTTCCAGCAGGTAGCGGGCTACCCAGGTCTGGTCGCCGGCATTGTCGGCGCCCTTGGCAAATACCTGGAATTCCCACTGACCGGCGGCCACTTCGGCATTGATGCCTTCGACGTTGATGCCGGCAGCAAGGCACTGGTCAAGGTGTTCATCGATGATGGCGCGGCCATAGGCATTACGGGCGCCCACTGAACAGTAGTAAGGACCCTGCGGACGCGGGTAACCGGCATGCGGAAAGCCCGGGGGCAGGTTGGTGTCCGGATCCCACAGGAAGTATTCCTGCTCGAAGCCAAACCAGAAATCCTCGTCATCATCATCGATCCGGGCACGGCTGTTGGTTGAATGCGGAGTGCCGTCTGAATTGAGGACCTCACACATGACCAGGTAGCCGTTGGTACGATCGGGATCCGGGAAGATAGCGACCGGTTTCAGCAGACAGTCAGATTTGCTGCCGTCGGCCTGCCCGGTGGAACTGCCGTCAAAAGACCACATGGGGCATTCTTCCAGGGTTCCGCCGAAATTGTCGCGAACCTGGGTTTTGCTGCGCAGGCCCTGGGTTGGCACGTCACCATCGAGCCAGATATATTCCAACTTGGATTTCATGATTTTATTTACTCCTAGCGATTGTCGTTATCTTACGTATTAACTGCCTGTTTACTGCTCAGTAGCACGTTTTTATAGGTTGAGAACTCCGTTATGCAATTTGCATACCCGACTGTCATATGTCACATAACGGTGCAGAAAAGTGCTCAAGTGTACCTCAGCATATCTTCCTAAAAAAGCCAATTTCACGGGCAACCAGGCAGGGTTCCTGTGTTTCCTGCTATTGCCGGAACGCTGGAAAGGCCTCACCGGACATTGCCAGGAACAGGCGTTCTGCACTATTTTGATTGCCGGATTGCACCAAAATGAATCATTTGTGCATTTTCATGGTGCGCCCTGGATTGGGCAAGACACCTCCCCAGGCTTCTGTCAAAATAGCGCCACCAGCAGCAAAGCCCAGGGCCTGTTAACGGTATTTGTATCGTCACTGTTGAGGCTGATAATGCGCCAATCAAGGCGCGAGGAGGGAAGATTGGCGACCCCAAATGACCGACGAGCAACGAGGAGTGGCGTGTTATCATCCTCAACCCGAAGGGCCGGGCCAATTTCCCGCCCGGCGGCGTACTCAGTCGCTCTTGTATGGTCGATACTGAACGCTCCTTCGATCCTTGCCGGACGGGAAATTGACTCCGGCAGTAATGATACAAATACCGTTAACAGGCCCTGAATTTCCAGCACGATGCCCCAGTTTCCCGAACTTCCCGTCAAGGAATATGCCCAGGTCTACAAGGAAGATACCGACAGACCCCTTCCCGCGAAGGTCGACCAGAACCTCAGATACGCCTACTTCAGCACTATTGCCACTGGCGGCAAGTCGATCATCCAGTCCTGCAAGGACCTGCACCTGGGCCGCTTTGTCTGCTACAAGTCCCTCAAGCCCGAATTCGCCGACGATCCCATCGAGCAGCAGCGCCTGCTTCGTGAGGCCCGCGTATCCGCCATGCTGCAGCACCCCAATACCATCCCGACTTACGAGCTCGGGCGGGACAAGAGCGGGCATTATTACTTCACGATGAAGCTGGTGCACGGTTACACGTTGCGGGAAATCCTCGATTACAGGGAGCGCTACGACCTGACGCAGTTGCTCGACGTGGTTATCGATGTCGGCCATGCCCTGGAATATGCCCACTCCCACGGCGTACTGCACAGGGACATCAAACCGGAAAACGTCCTGGTAGGCCCCTTCGGTGAAGTCATCCTGATGGACTGGGGACTGGCCAAGGTCTGGGATACGAAGGGAACCCAGGAAGACATCGGTGAAGGCCCGGAAACCGACAGTGACGATCTTGGCATTACCGGGCAAGCCAAGCTGCAGGGTACCGTGTCCTATATGTCGCCCGAGCAGATTGCCCGGGATCCGGGTATCGATGCCCGGACGGACATCTACAGTCTGGCGGCCGTGATCTATGAAATCCTGGCAGGCCGGACGGCAGCCCAGGGCAACACAATGGATGAACTGGTCAGGAGCGTGCAGGACGACATTCCCGTGCCGCCTTCACAGTTGGCGAAGTACCGCATCCCCGAATTGCTGGAGACGGCTACCCTGCTGTGCCTGCACAAGGACCCGGCAGACAGGCTGCAGTCCATGAGCGAGTATATCCGCCTGCTGCAGGAAACCCGCCGGCTGGCATAATCCGGAAAGCCCCCTATACCACTTCTGCGAAGGCAACCGTAATGTTGTCACGCCCGCCCTGTCCCCTGGCGGACTCCACCAGTTGATCCAGGGCCGCGTCGAGATCACCGTCACATCCGGCCAGTACATTGACCATGGTTTCCTCGTTAACCATGTCGCTGAAACCATCAGAGCACACCAGCACGATATTGCCGCAGGACACGTCGCAACTGTCTGCATCGGGTCTGGTATAGGGATTGTTGCCCAGCATCCTGCTGAGGATATGCCGGTTGAAGTTCTGTCCCACTTCACCCCGATCCAGCATTTCCTGGTAGAGCGTATGGTCCGTGCTGAGGCGGGTCTGTTCCCGGCTTAGCCGGTCGACCAGATAAATGCGTGAATCACCCATCCAGGCGTAACTCAGCTTGTCAGGCCCGACATGGACACAGGACAGCGTGGTTCCCATGTTGCTGCCAGGCAAGTGCTTTTTCTTGTACTCGATTACCTGCTGGTTCGCAAAGATGATGCTGTCCATCAGGGTCTGGGGAATGTCGGAGGTGTCCTGCAGGTAGTCTTCCCTGGTGAGGTACTGGTAGCAGCTTTCCACCGCCACCCGGCTGGCGATCTCGCCATAGTCGTGGCCCCCGGCACCGTCGGCGACGATGATGAGGCGGTTGTCGGCGTCCGTGAAGAAAAAGTCCTCGTTGTTGGACCGGACCAGGCCGACGTCTGTTTTGGCGTAGATTTTCAGCATAGGGAAATCATGGGATACGGGGTCATTCTACCTGAATTCCCGATTGCTGAATTGATTTGGCGCAGTCAGCTAGAAACGGAAGGTTTTGGTGTACTTGAGGGCGATTTCCGACTGTTCGCGGCTGAGTCGGGAGAAAGTGCCCTCGGAGTCGAAATTGTAGTTGATGACAATAAACAGGTCCTCTCCTGCCTGGGGATTCCAGCGCAGGCGGCTGTTGATGCCCATGGAACTGGAAAAATTGTCGTACTGGACCAGGTTGACCCAGGACCACTTGGAATTGAATGCATAGTTGACGTTGGCGCTCACCAGCCTGACGATGAAATCACCATAGGGCAGTTCGATATCCTGGTAGTTGTAGTTCAGGTTCAGGAAGAAATGTTCATCGGGGCGCCACTCGAGGCCAACGTCATACTGCCTGCGGTCACCGTCGTAATACTCGCCCATGTTGAAGCCGATCCGCGGCGCGAAATTGCGCTGGTTGGAAAATTCAAACTGGCCGTTCAGGTTGAGGAAGCTGTACTTGCCGGCCGGAATGACTACGCCTGGACGTATTTCAAAATCGCGGGACAGGCCTTCACGGCTTCTGGAAACACCAAGGCCGAATTGGTCACCACGATGCGTATTCAGGTTGATGAAGCGGGTGAAGAGACTTTCACTGATCATTTCACCGGTGGCCAGGTCGCGGTCATGATCGAAGCGGCCGAACATGTTGAAGGTTCGCAGCCAGGGATGATCGCGCCTGAAGAATCGCCTGAAGCGGCCCATCAGGCTGTAGGTTTCGGCGCCACGCAGGTTGGCAAAACCCAGTGCCGGGTTGAAATCCTCGCCAACATAAGTGTAGCCGGTGGAGCCGCCGAAGCCATCGCCCTGCGTATCCATGTTGATTCGAACGCCATAGGCCTTGTCATCGCCGATTCTTCCATCGGTGTCGGTCTGCTGGTACCAGGCATTGCCGCGCATGGTGTACCGATCGGAAAAGCGCGTATTCTGGTATCGGAAATCCATTCCGGCGAGGTTGTTGTCGGTTTCACTATTGGGATCACCATAGGTGAAAATGCCGCCGATACTGGATTCAGACAGGACATTGATCGCGGCACGCCCAACAAACACCGATTGACCGTCAAGCCCGGGTGAATCACCCTGCTGCACGGCAAGCGCACCCACGTTCCATTGCCCGACTCGTCCAGTCATTTTCACACCGGCATCAATATCGACCGGTTGTCCGGTGCGGCTGTTCAGGCCGACTCGGCGGGAATAGAAAGGTATACCGTTCTGGTTGTTGTTGAAGTTGCCGCCGCCACCGAGGCCGCCAAACGAGAAAATGTCCACGTCTTGGAGGAAGAAATCACGTTTTTCCGGAAAAAACAGGGAGAAACGAGTCAGGTTGACCTGGCGATTGTCCACTTCGGTGGCGGAAAAATCGGTATTGAAGGTCACGGCACCGGTCAGGTTAGGTGTGATCTTGTAAAATACGTTAAGTGACGGGTCGAAGCGGTCCGCTGTGGTGTCGGTGAGATGATTCTCGCTGGCCGCCATGGCAATAGAGGGAATGATATCGAGGCCGATGCCCTGGCGTATATTCCGTATGCCGGTGATCTGTCCCGTGGTGGTCGGGTTGATATTGCGATTGAACGACGACCAGGCGATTTCCTCCTGCTTGCGGGCTATGGTCCGCGCCACCGTAAAGCCCCAGGTATCGGTGGCTGGATCGAAATTGAGCGTGTTAAAGGGAATGGCGACTTCCGCCGTCCAGCCTTCATCGTCAATCCGACTTTCCACCAGCCAGATCCCGGTCCAGTCCCGGTTCAGGTTTTGCGGCTGGTCATACACACCTTCCCGGCGAATGCCGTTGGGATTGACCTGGAACTGGTAGCCGGTGCGGCCATTATTGAATGTGTCGAGGATGAACTCGAAGGCATCATCGAACTGCATGTTCTGGCCCTGGACCAGTTGCCGGGCACTGATGGCGGAAGGATCGCTGTCATACAGGCGGGCCGCAAGATAGAAGTAGCGCTCGCTGTAGGCCAGGTAGAACACGCTGCGTTCGCTGGGCTCGCCCTGGTCCACGGGCTGGAACTGGTGCATGTCGGTGATGACAGTGGCGGTCTTCCAGATCTCGTCGTCCAGCACACCGTCGATTTCCGGTTGCAGCTCGGTCCTGACTATCTCGATGCTTTTACGAGATGCACTGCCCTGGGCGAACAGATCATGGCCCGGTTGCATGCCAAGACCAAGCAGCAACACGCAACTGAGTATTATCCGGATTTGATGCATGTGCTTGTTGATATGTTCTTCTCTGGATTAGATGCGGTTGCTTTTTACTGAGCAAAACCACAAAGTGTGGCAGTATAACTACCTGATTTTAGTAGTAAACCTCTAAACCACGAATTCACAAATTATCCATAATCGCAGGACCGGGATGACCCGGCTTCTTTACAAATCCGCATACCTGCACTTAACTGCATGCACACAGGGAGGTGTGCATGCGCAAAAGGATGTGCGGTGTTTCACTGGTCGAGCTCCTGCTGGTTCTGACCATTCTGGCCTTGCTGGTGGCCAGCCTGGATTCGCAGGGATTCGCCAGGTCTCGTGATGAAAAACAAGCTGACGGTGTCATGTCAGATATTGTTTCGGCCATTTCCATGGCGCGGCAGGCGGCTATCCTGGAAAACGTGATGGTGACGTACTGTCGCTCCGATGACG
>CAZVSC010000073.1:0-10917 GCA_964629325.1 uncultured Enterobacteriaceae bacterium | reverse complement strand
TTAGGGTTACTTCGGGTAAAGAAATATTGGCAATCAGAGCTGGTGATGGTTCAGTGTAAAACCCCGCGCTTTGTAGTCGGTCCAGTGCTCCCTCAGTCTGGTTTTCGATTCTTCGACATTGGGTACGATTTCGGCGACACGGGGAAAGTCGTTGAGGAAAGGCGGAATGCCGGTGCCCAGATTAATCAACAGGTCGGCGCCGGCAGGGGCCTTGTCGAAATACCCGATGTACACCGGCACCTCGTCGTCATCCCCCAGTTCGACATCGATGCCGACGATCACGTGGGGGATGAAACTTTCCGGCTTGAAGCTCCAGAGCAGGTCGTCCATGTCCATGGCTGCCTGTTCGTTGTCCGTATGGATATAGATTTTCAGGCCCTGGGTCATGGCCTTTTCGACCAGCCGGCAGGCGAGAAACAGGCGGGCCTGTTCGTCTGGCTGGCTGATGCTGTAGAAGTCGACTTGCGCCATGGAGGTGTGCCTAGTTATTCAACAGGTACTCGACAAGCAGCGGCACCGGCCGGCCGGTGGCGCCTTTTTCCTTGCCCTGCAGCCAGGCGGTACCGGCGATGTCGATATGCGCCCAGGGATACTTCTCGGTGAAGCGCGACAGGAAGCAGCCGGCCGTGATCGTGCCTGCCTTGGGGCCGCCAATGTTGGCGATGTCGGCAAAATTGCTGTCCAGCTGCTTTTGGTATTCCTCGTCCAGCGGCAGGCGCCACACAGGGTCGTTCACTTCCACACTATGCCTGCGCAACTTGTCGGCGAGCTCGTCGTTGTTGCTCATCAGGCCGCTGTTGACCGAACCCAGCGCGACGATGCAGGCACCGGTGAGGGTGGCGATATCGATGACTGAGTTCGGTTTGTAACGTTCGACATAAGTCAGTGCATCACACAGGACGAGACGGCCCTCGGCATCGGTGTTGAGTACTTCGATGGTCTTGCCCGACATGCTGGTGACAATGTCGCCAGGCTTGGTGGCGTGGCCGCTCGGCATATTCTCGGCACTGGCGATGACGCCGACCACGTTGATATTCGGCCTGAGCTTGCACAGCGCTGCCATGGTGCCCATGACGCTGGCGGCCCCGCACATGTCGAATTTCATTTCATCCATGGCCGCACCGGGCTTCAGGCTGATGCCGCCGGTGTCGAAGGTGATGCCCTTGCCCACGATGACATTGGGTTTGACCTTGGGGTCTCCTCCCTTGTATTCCATGATGATCAGGCGCGATTCCTCGTCACTGCCATTGCCAACGGAGAGCAGGGAGCCCATGCCGAGCTTTTTCATCTGCGCCTCGGTCATAACCTTGGTGGTGAGGTCCTTGTAACGCTCACCAAGAGCAATGGCCTGTTCGCCCAGGTAGGTGGGTGTGCAGATGTTGGCAGGCAGGTTGCCCAGCTCGCGCGCCACGCTCATGCCGGTGGCAACGGCGGAACCGATATCCAGGCCAGCTTGCAGGGTGCCTTGCCGGGACTTGTCGGCCAGGTAGACGTCGATTTTTTTCAGGGCAGGTTTTTTGCCCTTCTTGGACTTGGTGTGGTTGTACTGGTAAATACTGTTTTCCAGGGTGCAGGCCAGCAGTTGTCCCAGCTTGCCGATGTCGGTGTCCTTCACCGTGACGTTGGCCAGGGTGTCTGCGGCGTCAGGGACGGAATGTTTCTTCAGGGTGCCGGCAGCGGCACCGACAGCGTGCGCGAATTTCTTCCTGTCGAGCTCGGTTCTCTTGCCCAGGCCGACCAGCAGGATGCGTTTGGCGCGCATGCCATCGGGATTATGGACCATTACGGTCTGGCCCAGGGCGCCGCTCATGTCGCCGGCCGCGACGATGCGGCTGAGCTTGCGCTTCAGCAGCTTGTCGACCTCGGCAGTAATGTCGGGCAGCGCCTTGTTCTGGTAAACGCCCAGGACGAGGCAGGCGGTGGTCAGGCTTTTGAGGGATCCGGTCTTGATTGCGAAATTCATAATGAAACCAAATTCGTGTTTTGCAGGGTTGGGGAGGAAATTCTACTCCGCGGGACCCGTCAAGGCCAATTCCGGCCTGCCATGGCAGCTTTTAGCCTTTCGCCTTCAGGCTGAAGCTTCTATAGAATGCCGGGATGATCATTTCCCGCTACCTCACGCGCCAGATACTCCAGGTCACTGCGGCAACCTCCTTCATCCTGCTCGCGGTAGTCGTCCTGGGGCGCTTCCTGAAATACCTGGCGCAAGCCTCGCAGGGAGAGATCGACCCCGGTGTGCTCATCGTGCTGATGTCCTACCGCATACCCGAGTTCATCCAGCTCATCCTGCCGCTGGCATTGCTGCTGAGCATCCTGCTGGCCTACGGGCGCATGTATGCCGACAATGAAATGACCGTGCTTTCCGCCTGCGGCCTAAGCCGGCGGCGCCTGCTGGGCATTACCCTCATCTCGTCGACGCTGGTCGCCATCACTGTTGGATTGCTCAGCCTGTTGCTGACTCCGCTAGGCCTGGTCAATACCGACAGCCTGCTCGAGGCGCAAAAGGACCTGAACGAATTCGACATCATGGTGCCCGGCCTGTTCCAGAACATCTCCCGCGGCCAGCGCACCACCTACACCGAGGCCATCGAGGACGAGGAAATGCAGAACGTCTTCATGCATGAGAGCAGCACCGGCCGGGTCACTGTCGCAAGCACGGCAGTGCCCTCCGAAGACGAGGAAGGTGCCCGTTTCGTGTTGTTCAATGACGGCTCGGTTGCGGAAAACGACGAGCAGGGTTACGTGCTCACGCTGTTCGGTGAAATGGGTGTGCGTATTCCGGCGCGGGAGATCAGCATCAACGAAAGCGTCGAGGAACGATCCATGGCCACGGGTGCCCTGTGGCGCTCGCGGGAACCTGCCCACCTGGCCGAATTGCAGTGGCGCATATCGCTGATCCTGCTGATTCCGATCCTGACCCTGATGGCCGTGCCGCTCAGCCGGGTAAGTCCGCGGCAGGGCCGGTTCGCCAAGCTGGTGCCGGCGGTGCTGCTTTATATTGCCTACTTCGGCCTGCTGCTGGTCAGTCGCGACCTGACGGCGTCGGGGGATATTCCGGTGATGCTGGGCCAGTGGTGGGTGCACGTTGTCTTCCTGTTGCTGGGGTGGCTGCTGTTCGCGGGCAAGCTGCCGCACATACACCTGCCGTGGTTCCACACCCGATGAACAGGATAGACCACTACATACTGCGCCAGGTGCTGATGTCCATGGCCGTCGTCCTGCTCGTGCTGGGCGGGCTGGACCTGGTGTTCACACTGGTTGACGAGATCGGTGAAACCGAGGGCGCCTACGGTACTATCGATGCCATACGCTATGTTGTGTATGTCTTTCCGCGGCATATCTATGAACTGCTGCCGATGACAGCCCTTATCGGCGCCCTTGCCGGTCTCGGCATTCTCGCATCCAGCAATGAGCTGGTCGTGCTGCAGGCCTCCGGTGTGAGGGTGCTGCGCATCGTTTGGGCGGTGATGAAACCCGCTATCATCGTGATCATCATCGGCCTGCTGCTCGGGGAATTCATCGCGCCGCGGCTGGAACTGCGCGGGGAGCTGGACAGGGCGCTGGCGCGGAACGAGCAAGTCGCATTGTCCCGCTACGGCCACTGGCAGCGCGACGCCAACGAGTTCATGCACTTCAATGCCATCGATACCGATGGCTTCCTGCATGGCATCAGTATCTACCGATTCGACAACCAGCAGCTCAGATCGGTCATCACGGCGGAAACCGCTTTTTATGACCAGGGTGCTGGCAGCGGCTACTGGCTGCTGCAGAACGGCATGGAAACCACCTTCGGTTCAGGTGAACAGCGGCAGGGCGACAGCTATGGTTTCATCGAGAAAAGCTGGGACGTGGACCTGACCCCGGATTTACTCAAGGTGCTGATCATCGACCCGGACAAGATGTCCATTTCCGATCTGTACCGTTATGCCGGGCGCTTCGCCAGCCAGGGCCAGGATTCGAGCCCCTATTTCCTGTCGTTCTGGAAAAAGGTGCTGCAGCCGTTGACGACGGCCGCCCTGGTGATCGTTGCGGTGTCCTTCATCTTCGGGCCGCTGCGTTCGGCGACGATGGGATCGAAAGTTTTCACCGCCATCTGCTTCGGCATCCTGTTTTACCTCGTGCAGAACCTGCTCAGTACGGTGAGCCTGGTATACCAGCTCGACCCGTTGCTGGCGGTCTCGGCCCCGGTACTGCTATGCCTGGCGCTGGGACTGGTGCTGTTGCGCCGGGCGGCGTGATCATTGAGGCGGCTTGTTGCCGTCCTTTTCCATCAGTTCAACCAGCATCACCTCTGACCCCGACAGCCTGTCGTGGAGTGTCTTCCTGTCCGGGCTGAACAGCATCAGCCAATAGCCGAAGCCCGCAACGAGCACGGACACGATTGCACCGGCAAAGCGGATCACGGTCTGGCCGACCGTGACGGGAGCGCCGCCGGCATTCTGCACGCGTATACGCCAGGCCTGCATCCCTAAGGTCTGGCCGCTGTGGGTCCAGAACCAGGCAAAAAAGGACCAGGCGCTCAGGACCATCGCCGCGAACAGGATGTTCTTGTACATCGGATCGAGGGTGACCGCATCGCCGTCGACAGTGCGCGCATTGTCTATGCCGAATAGTGACAGCACGATGAAGGCGACGACCATCCAGATGGCCGCGACCAGTACGCTGTCATAGGCCATGGCGGCCAGGCGGCGCCAGAGCGGGGCGGGGATGTTGGTGGTTTGCAATTGCCGTTTCATGGGAGCCTCATTTTACTGCAAGTTTAGCCAGCAGCTTTTTCTCGGCCAGGATGTTGATGAAGTTGCCGCTGAACATGATGAGCGCCCCGGCGAGCACGAACAGGTCCAGGCCCTCGCTGTACAGAATCCAGGCCAGGATCGCCGCCAGCGGCAGGCGCAGGAAATCCATGGGGATGACCACCATGGCATCGGCGTAGGCAAAGGCGCGGGCAAAGCTGTAATGGGCGGTAATCGAGACCACCCCCATCACGGCCATCCAGAACCATTCCGTCGCACCCGGCGTGACCCAGACACGGGAAGTTGGTATGACGGTGATCAGGAACTGGATGATGCACACGTAAAAGATGATGTTCAGGGGCGAATTGGCGGCCACGAGTTTCTTGGTCAGGACATTGGCGAGCGCGAAACAGAGTGCGCTGAAGATGACGACAAACATGACCGGGTCGGGATCGCGGAAACCCGGGCGCAGGATGACCAGGACGCCGATGATGCCCATGACCAGCGTCAGGATGCGGAAACGGTTGATCTTTTCGCCGAGGAGGACACTGGCGATGACGACCGTCCACACCGGCCCCGTGAATTCCAGGGCGAACACTTCCGTGATCGGGATGGCGGCGATGCCGAATATCCAGGCGTACTGGGCAACCAGGTGCGACACCGCACGCACCAGGTGAACGAGGGGCTGCCGGGTTTTCAGCTGGTGCCAGCCGCCGGCCTGCAGCAACACGCACAGGATGAGCAGGCTTGCGGCATTGCGTACCGTGATCATCTGCATGGTGGAAATGGTGTCGGACAGCTCCCGCGCCGCGATGGCCAGCGCCAGCAGCGAGGTCAGTGTGCCCAGCATCCAGAGAGCGGCCAGCAGGACGGGTGAGGTTTCGTGTCGGGACAAGTGTGAAAATTGGCAGGTGATCAGGACTGGCAGAGAAGGATACAGGATACAGGATAAAGGATACAGGGCGGGATGTGCGTGAACCGTTACCGAACCATTCTCCCTGTATCTTGTATCCTGTATCCTGCTTCCGTTTTGGCAATTGTTACAGGGTCTTTAATGAATATTGGCGAGTATTTCAAACGCATCGGCTTCACCGGCACGCCGACAGCCGGCCTGGAAACCCTGCGGGAAATCCATCACCTGCATCCGCTGGCCATTCCCTTTGAAAACATCAGTTCGTTTACCGGCGCGCCGGTGAGCCTAGAGCCCGATGCCGTGTTCGACAAGTTGGTGACACAGGGCAGGGGGGGCTACTGTTTCGAGCAGAATCTTTTGCTGACACAGGTGCTCCGCGATATAGGCTTCAGTGTGTCCACCCATGCCGCCCGCGTGATCTGGCATGGCATCGACAAGAGCACGGCGCCGCGCACGCACATGCTGCTCAGGATCGGCATCGGGCAAGACGACTGGATTGCCGATGTCGGTTTTGGCGGCCTCACCATGACGGCGCCGCTAAAACTGCATGACCCGTCATCGCAGTCGTCCCCGCACGAGGAATACCGCATCACCCGGGACGGTGATGACTACATGATCTCGGCAAGGCTGGGTGACACCTGGAAAGCCATGTACGTTTTTGACCTGTCCACGCAGCAGCCAGCCGACTTTGCCCTCGCCAACTACTTCGTGGCCACGCATCCCGAATCGCGCTTCGTCCAGAACCTGGTCATGGCCAGGCCGTTCAAGAACGGCCGCCATGCCTTTTTCAACAATACCTGGGTGAAATACAGCCGCGACGGCCAGAAAACCGAGAAAGTGCTGGGCAATCCCGTGGATGTCGTGACCCTCATCGGCGAAATTTTCAAGATAAGCCTGCAAGGCAGTGTGGACCCGAACGTGTTGCACGGCCGGCTGGCGGAAAAGCTCTCCGAATCAGCCAAAAATCAATAAGGGCTTGACTTTATTGAGGAAACCTCAGAGACTTCGCGCCATGAACGCCACCAGGACCATGATCAAGGACATTATTATCCAGCGCTGAACGCGGGTTGGATCTTTGATCATTGTCAGCACAAAAGATTTGAAAACCCGCCACCAGGCGGGTTTTCTGCTTCTGGTGGCAGCAAAAATGAAGGAGTTACGTTTTGACTGAAGCGGCCAGCACCATGAATTTGCCGGGCACACTGCCCGACTATGTTGCCCTGATGGACACCACGCTGCGCGATGGTGAACAGACCCAGGGGGTGTCCTTTGCCGCCGGTGAAAAACTCAACATCGCCCAGGCGATGCTGGAATCACTGGGTGTTGATCGCATCGAGGTGGCCTCCGCCCGCGTGTCCGAAGGGGAACAGGAAGCCGTGCGCAGCATCATCGAATGGGCAACGGAGCATGGCCTGGAACAGCGGGTGGAAGTGCTGGGCTTTGTCGACTTCGAGCGCAGCGTCAACTGGATAAAGGAAGCCGGCGGCAAAGTGCTCAACCTGCTGGTCAAGGGCAGCGAGAAGCACTGCACGAACCAGCTCGGCAAGACCCTCGATGAGCATGTCGCCGATATACTGAAGACCGTGGCTTATGCAAAGGCACAGGGCCTGCACGTCAATGCCTACCTGGAGGACTGGTCCAACGGTTACAAGGACAACAAGAGCTATGTGTTCAGCCTCATGGCGGCGATAAAGGATTGTGGTATCGAGCATTTCATGCTGCCGGACACGCTTGGCGTCATGAGTCCCGACGAAGTCTATTCCGCGCTGAGCGACATGCGCGCAAATTTCCCGGATCAGGTATTCGATTTTCATCCGCACAATGACTACGGCCTTGCCACCGCCAACTGCATGGCAGCCGTGAAGGCGGGTATCGCCAATATCCACTGCACCATGAACTGCCTGGGCGAGCGCGCCGGCAACGTATCGCTGGCGGAATTGTGCGTGGTCCTGAAGGACAAGATGGGCGTCAGCACCGGCATCGACGAGTCCCACCTGCACGATATCAGCAACATGGTCGAACGCTTTTCCGGCAAGGTCATCGCCGCCAACATGCCGATTCTCGGGCAGGATGTGTTCACGCAGACCGCCGGCATCCATGCCGACGGTGATGTGAAGGGCGGGCTGTATGAAACCCGTCTGAGCCCTGAGCGCTTCGACCGCAAGCGCACCTATGCCCTGGGCAAGCTCAGCGGCAAGGCCTCGGTGCTGAAGAATATCGAGGAACTGGGCATCACCCTGTCCAATGAAAACCTGAAAAAGGTCCTGCAGCGTGTGGTTGCCCTGGGCGATTCGAAGGAAACCATCACTGCCGACGACCTGCCGTTCATCATCGCCGATGTCCTGGAAAGCAACGATTACCAGCATATCCGCCTGCTCGAATGCCAGATATCAAGCAAGCTGGGCAGCGATTCGGAGGTCAGCCTGGATGTTGAGATCAATGGTGAGAAGCATGCCGACAGCGGCACCGGCAACGGCGGTTACGCGGCCTTCATCGATGCCCTGACGAAGATCATGGGCAGGGTCGGCTTTACCATGCCCGAACTGGTGGATTACGCCATCCGCATTCCGCGCGGCGGTACCACCGGTGCGCTGACTGAATGTACCATCACCTGGGTCGGCGATGCCCGCGGCAGGCCGGGACGCAACATGCGCACCCGCGGTGTGCATGCGAACCAGGTGTATGCGGCCGTGGAAGCGACGCTGAGGATGATAAATACGAGGCTCCACACATCGGAGGAGTCTTCTGGAGATCGATAAAGGGATAAAGGGATAAAGGGATAAAACGATAAAGCGTAAGCAAACCAATGTAATTGAAGATTGATCTCCACAGATCTTTTCGTTTTTGCTGATAATTATTCTGGTGTTGAATTGGAATCCATACGCTTTATCCCTTTATCGGTTTATCCCTTTATCGAAGATTAATGAGACACCACCATGATCGACCTGCGCAGTGATACCGTAACAAAGCCAACAGAAGCAATGCGTCTGGCCATGGCCGCCGCCCCCGTCGGCGATGACGTCTGGGGTGACGACCCGACCGTCAATCGACTGGAAGCCCTGGCTGCCGACATGACCGGCATGGCCGCCTCACTGTTCGTGCCCAGCGGCACCATGTCGAACCTGCTCGCCATCATGAGTCATTGCCAGCGCGGCGAGGAATACATCGTCGGCCAGGATGCCCACACCTACAAGTACGAAGGCGGTGGCGCCGCCGTTCTCGGCAGCGTGCAGCCACAGCCGCTGGAAGTGGAAAAGGACGGCACCATCCCGCTGGCAAAGATCCGCGCCGCCATCAAGCCGGACGATTTCCATTTCGCGATCACGAAACTGCTGTGCCTGGAAAACACCATCGGCGGCAAGGTGCTGCCCATGGACTACATCCGTGAAGCCGGCGCGCTGGCGAAAGAACACCAGCTGAAATTCCATCTCGACGGCGCCCGCGTGTTCAACGCCGCCGTCAAGCTGGGCTGCGACGTGAAGGACATCACCACGCAGTTCGATTCCGTGTCCGTATGCCTGTCGAAGGGCCTGGGTGCGCCGGTGGGTTCGGTGCTGTGCGGGGACAGGGCGTTCATCAAGACCGCGCGGCGCTGGCGCAAGATGCTTGGCGGCGGCATGCGCCAGGCCGGCATCATCGCGGCGGGGGGCATCTATGCCCTGGAGAACAACATCGACCGCCTGGCCGGGGATCACGCCAATGCGCGCCGGCTGGCAGAGGGCCTGGCCGCCATCGATGCGCTGGATGTGGATTTTGCCGGCGTGCAGACCAACATGGTGTTCTTCCGCCCGAAGGACGGACGCCACCAGGACCTGGCCGACTACCTGGCCGGCAAGGACATGCTGGTGGATGCGGCCAAGGCCATCCGCCTGGTCACCCACATGCAGGTGACCGCAGACGACATCGATGCCTTCATCGGGGCAGTCAACGCATATTACAGCTGATCTGTGCAATCCACGGATCAGCAAACCGGAGCATGAGTCTCCACAACAGTCATCCCAAAAGGAGTAGACCATGAAAGAAGTTGTTGTAAGGGCACTGAAAGAGATGGAAGCCCATCTCGACGATATTCGCCAGTCCCCGGCGGATGCGGGCACCGTGACCCTGATCGTGTCACGTCCGCAGACAAACGAGCGCATGATCATCAAGAGCTGCGATCTTGACCTGGACAAGGGCCTGGTCGGCGACAACTGGGTCACCCGCGGCGACAAGCATACTCCCGGCGGCAAGGCCGACCCGGGGCGCCAGCTCACCATCATGAACACCCGCGCCATCAAGGCCATCACCGACGCCGAGGCGCGCTGGCCCGAGGCCGGTGACCAGCTTTATGTGGACTTCGACCTCAGCATGGAAAACCTTCCGCCGGGTACGCGCCTGTCCGTGGGCAATGCAGAAGTGGAAGTGACGCCGCTGCCCCATCTCGGCTGCGCCAAGTTCGGCACCCGTTTCGGCCGTGACGCCAACATGTTCGTCAACTCCGAGCTCGGCAAGTCGCTGAACCTGCGCGGCATCAACGCCCGCGTCGTTAAAGCCGGCGCGGTCGTGACCGGGGACACGATCCGGAAATTAGGCTGAAGGCCGAATAGTGTCGTGATAACTTGCGCCGGCACAAGACAGCTTTCAGCTTTAAGCCTTCAGCCTGCTAATTGCTGGCCTTGTATTCAGGGGATTCATTGAAATGCTGATTTTGTACCACCACGGTTCCTCCACCTGCGCCGCCAAGGTGCGCTTCGCCCTCGAGGAGAAAGGACTCGACTGGGAAGGGCGGTACGTGGATATCCTGGCCGGCGAGCAATTCACTCCGGCCTACCTGAAGCTGAATCCCAAGGGGGTAGTACCGTTGCTGATTGACGGAAGCTTTGTGCTGCCGGAATCCACGGTGATCTGTGAATATCTGGAAGAAAAATACACGGATTATCCGCTGATGCCTGTCGACCCGAAAAGCCGGGCACAGGTGCGCCTGTGGACCAAGGCGGTGGACGAGGAACTGCACCCGGCCTGTTCGGCGATTACCTACGTGGTGTCCCATCGTCACACGATCCTGCGCAACGGCGTCGGCAGCTTCGAGGACTTCGTGGAAAACGGCGACAGTGCCGGCAAGGCCGCGCGCCTGCTGAAATGGCAGTGGATACAGGAAGGTATCGAGGCGCCTGGCGCGAAAGAGAAGATTCGCCTGTACCTGGACTACCTGAACAAAATGGAGGCGGTGCTGGCAAAAAGCAAATGGCTGGTGGGCAACCGGTTCACCATGGCGGATGTGGCGATGGCGCC
>CAZVSC010000072.1:0-11662 GCA_964629325.1 uncultured Enterobacteriaceae bacterium | reverse complement strand
TGGAAAGTGTGTATACGGAAACGTATCGAGGGTTCGAATCCCTCCCTCACCGCCACTAATAAAAAACCCGGCTTTGCCGGGTTTTTTATTGCTTTAAAATCGCTTAAAACATCGATCCGCCTTTCACCACCGGGGTGCCGTCCGCCCGTGTCGGGATGTTACCGCCGCCTTCCATGAGCAGGCCATAGACACCTTCCTTGCGGGCAGGATGACCTTTTACGGTAATGGTCTCGCCAAGTGCAAAGGTATCCTTGGTGTAGCCCTGGCGCTGCAGGTGAACCACTGCGGCGCCGCCGTAGCTGATATCCCAGTCCCGCATCACACCGGTGGCATCCGGAGCCGTGATGGTCAGGTACGGATGTGGGTTAATGAAGGCCCATTCCTGGACGGTGCCGGTCAGTTCCAGTTCCTGGTCTTCGTGATAGATGCCACTGGTGCTGTGGTGAGCGAATACCTGGGAGACCAGGGCTGCCGCAGCGACGAGGACAAGGATCAGTTTTTTGCTGGTATTCATGGCTTTCAGATTCCTTGGTTCAGTAATTGATACGGGCCGGATCGGGATCGTCCGGATATTTGGATGTTTCGAAACGCAGGCTGCGACGGGCGCCATCGAGCTCACAGGTCCAGTTGGCATCCAGTTCCTGAACCGGTGAGGAGTACACGGTGAACTCCCAGGGTTCTTTCAGGAAAAAAGCATCGACTGTGGATACTTCCAGTTTCAGGTTTCCGTTGTCGATGGAAAAGCGCTCGGTCAGCTGCTTCTGGGTGGATGACGGGATGCGGAAGTCTGCGTTCAATCCTTGTGGGTCGAAGGTGAACTTGTCGGTTACCACGACCAGGGCACCATCCTCGTAATGTCCGTCGGCATGGCCAAAATAGAAAAACTCGTTTATCGCTGGATCGGGATGACCATGACCTTCCAACCAGATGGTGCGCACGACGTCATCCTTGCCGTAATAGATCAGGACGCGGTCTTCGAGCTGTTCGATCTTGAAGCTGTAGGGATCGGTCCACATGTGGGGGATGGGCATCGGGGCACAGTCGTATTTCGGCTGGGCCATCTCGTCGATAACGGCCTGGTAGGCACGGGCGCGTTCCGTCAGGCGGGCATCGTCTTCACGCAGGACAGTGCACCCGCCGAAACCTCCGCCCTGGCAGGTGGGACGTGACCACAACCCATCAAGGTCCGGGATATCACTTGATGCGGCCTGGCCCGGTCCGGCCAGGCCCAGTAAAACGGCAGATCCCAGGATCCGGACAGCAGTTGAAAATACGGTTATGCGAAATTTCATGCCAGGAGTTTTCCCTTTCTGTTTGGTTGTTATGCTGAGCTGTCAGCCTTCGATTTGCGGGCTAATCAGTCTCTTTTAGTGACTAAAAATACAGTATAAATTCCCCCATACCAATAAGCCACTATTTACACAATTGTTGCACGTGGCAGGCCCCTGGTCGCCGCATGCGGCGGGAGGTGGCTAGCGCACCGGTTTGGCCTTACACTCAGGCCATGTGCGGGCGTTTCCAGATTGAAAAGAACAAGAAATCCCAGAAGCTCCTCAACAAGCTGGACGTGAGCGGGGCGGATATCCTGTATTCTGCGGACAAGGCGCCCGGCAGCCGCATATCCATCATTCGTCGCCCCAAGGACCACAATGTGGTCACCCAGGCCGTCTGGTGGCTGCTTATAGATCCCGCCACCGGCAAGCCCAACTACAAGTACGCCTCCTTCAATTCCCGGTCTGACAAGCTCGACAGCCCCCGCGCGATTGCCTACCAGCCGTTCCGCGAATCCCGCTGTATCATCCCTGCCACAGCCTTCCTGGAAGGCAAGGGTGACAAGAAAACCTACCACAAGATCGAGCTGGCAAACGAAGCCATTGCCTTTGGCGGCCTGCACCGGGAAACCGTCGACAAGAACAGCGGCGAGGTCATTCACAGCGCTTCGATCATCACACTGCCGCCATTGCCGGAGTGGGCGGCCATTCATCCCAAATCCATGCCCCTGATGCTGCCGGTGGATGACGAGGCGCTGATCAATCGCTGGCTGGCACCGTCATTTCATGATGTGGAAGCCTTCGCGGACCTGCTGAAGCCTGTGATCAGGGCAGCCCAGGTGCTCACGCCCATCGAAAAACCCAGCCGATGGAACCCCAGCGGCGACAGTTTCACCATCGCAGCCCCCTCGGCATAAGCAAAAAAAAGCCGGGATTTTAAGTCCCGGCAAATAGCATCGCAGCTCAAGGTCACCTTGTAGTCGGCATCAGTCCTGCCATCCCGCCCACCCGACTGATGCCGTCAATTCAATCATCCTGCCTTTTCCAGGGGCAGGGCTTCCATTTCCTGCTGCGCCTGTTCCAGCCACCATTGCAGGTGCGGATTGGCCAGCAGGGTGTCGATGTACAGGTTTGTCTTCCAGCTAAGCTGCGCACCGTACGCCCGCAGCGCAATGGTTGCCGGAGCCATGAAACAGTCGGCGATGGAGAACTGCCCGAACAGGTAGTCACCACCGTCGCCGTACTTGCGTCGGCAGCAGTACATGATGGCGTCGAGGCGGGCAATTTCCTGCTCGAGCTTTTCGTCGGGCTTCATTCTCACCTGCATCTGGCAGTTCATCGGCCAGTCGCGCTTGAAGTGCTGGAAATCACTGTGCAGTTCCGCCACCACGGAGCGCGCCGCTGCCTTCTTTTTCAGGTTGCAGGGCCAGCCGCGGTTTTCGAGGAACGTCTCTGACAGGTACTCGCAGATCGGCAGGGAGTCCCAGACCTTGATCCCTTCGTGAATCAATACAGGCACTTTCAATGACGGGGAATAGATGCCCAGTTTTTCAGCAGAGTCCGGTTTGAACAGGTCGATAGCGATTTCGGTGAAAGGAATGCCAAACTCCTGCAGCAGCAACCAGGGCCTCAGTGAGCTGGGCGAAAAATTCTTGTTCCCTGTGATCAAATGCAAATCAGTCATGCCGTTGTTCCTCCAGCACTGATGCGCGTCAGTCGTTAGCGCGGGTGAGCATGCCGTTGCCGGCAGAGACTACTTTCACCACGACACGGCGGTCGAAGAAGTTGTTTTCCAGTGTGTCAGTTTCCGTCACGGGACGGGTTTCACCGAAGGCGCTGGTCTGGATGGCGCGGTTGCGCACCCCCAGTTCGCGCAAGCGATTTTCCACGGCCTGGATACGGCGCTGGGAGAGAGCCAGGTTGGCAGCGGAATCACCACGCCTATCCGCATGACCGGTGATTTCGATGACCGTATCGGGCAGGTCTTTCACCAGTGCCGCGATATCCGCCAGCTTCTGGTCGTAAAGCGTCTCGATGGTCGTGGATCCGCTCTTGAAATGCAGGGATACTTCGCTGTCACTGCAACATGCTGCCTGGTTGCGATTGGTGCGCTGGTCCTGGCTTTCGAAGCTGGCATTGCGCACTCTCGCCGCCTGTATGTCACGGACAGCCACCTGGTAGCGGGCTTCGAGGGCACGGTATTCGGCCTGCAGGGCGATGAATTCCTGCTCCTGTTCGCCGAGGGCCTGGGCCATCAGCTGGCTTTCCTTTTTTGCCGCGGTCAGGTTGCCTACCCATGCGCCGAAACCGGCAGTAGCGATGGCACCGATTGGTCCGCCCACCAGGCCGCCTATGACAGCACCGCTGACAACGCCGGTCGCTTCCCGTTTCGTGCGTTCACCGCCACTGAGTGCGTTATCGTCAGCGAGCACACTGGAGGTCGCGGTCAAGAAAACAATGCCGCACAGGGCGGACATCAACGTTGAGTGTTTGTTCATGGTGTTCTCCTTTTTACAGGCATCGACAGTTGAATGTAGCGGTTGACGATGCGTATCAACCTGGATGCTTATTTAAAGGGGGCTGTCTAGCATTATGGGGGAGCAAAAGGGGCAGGGGGCTGATCAATTATGTCCGAAATATGGCATTTGACCCCGGGGGTGGCATATGACTGCATGCCGGGAATTTTTTCCGGTATCCTGTATCAAAGAGATATGCAAATACGGCGTCAAATCAGCCGGTTAGACACTCAAACAGGATTCCAGCAGAACGTACCAGCTATGAGCAAACGCATTGCCATCGTCGAAGACGAGGCCGCTATCCGGGAGAATTACGCCGACGTCCTGCGCAAACAGGGCTACGATGTCTCCACGTATCCCAACCGGCGCAAGGCGCAGGATGCCTTCAGCACACGGTTGCCCGACCTGGCCATCATTGATATCGGTCTTGAGGATGAAATCGACGGCGGCTTCAAGCTGTGCCAGTCGCTGCGCTCGCAGTCAGATACATTGCCGATAATATTCCTGACTGCGCGTGATAACGATTTCGATACCGTCAGTGGATTACGCATGGGTGCGGACGACTACCTGACCAAGGACATCAGCTTGCCTCACCTCACCGCACGCATCGCAGCGCTGTTCCGGCGCCAGGATGCCATGGACCAGCCGACGGCCCCCGACAACCTGCTGGAACGAGGTGATCTGATGATGGATCTAAGCCGCCTGACGGTAGCCTGGAAACAGGTGACCGTGCCTTTGACGGTGACCGAATTCTGGATGTTGCACGCGCTGGTGAAGTTCCCCGGGCACGTGAAAAGCCGGGATGCGCTCATGCAGGAATCAAAGATATTCGTCGATAACAGCACTATCACATCCCATGTGAAGCGCATGCGCAAGAAATTCATCCAGAGCGACCCCGAGTTTGACTGCATCGATACGGTCTATGGCATGGGTTACCGCTGGAACCAGTAACGCATTTCCCCATGCCGGCTTTCCTCACTCATCTTTTCAGCATCCGCTTCAAGCTGGTGCTGCTTTCAAGTTTACTGCTGGTGATCCCCTGGCTGGGCAACCGGTACATCCTGGAGATGGAGCAGTACCTCAGTCGCGGGCAGGAGCAGACGGTGCTTGGCACCGCCCGTGCCCTGGCCACTGCGTTGAGTGAGCGCCCGGAGCTTTTCAAAGAAAGCAGCTACAGCCGTGCCGAAAGCGGGCAGGACCTCTACGTCTACCCCATAGTTTATCCGTTGACCCTGGAAGACAATTCCCTGGCCGATTGGCAGGACTACCAGCAATACGAACAGCATTACCGCGAGTCGAGCCTGATTCCCAATCCCGAGAACCAGCTGTCCAGTTTTCGCGGCCAGGACGCTCTCGGTGACCCGCTGAGCTTCCGGCTCATGCTGGGAGAGCACGAGCGTTCCCTGTTTATATACTTTCGTGTAATCGATGAGCATCTGGTATTGCGCGATCGGGATGGATTGCGTGTCGATCGCAGTGACTCCCTGCGATTGTCACTGGTTAACCGTGATGGCGTATTCGAACGTTATGTCATGGCACCGTACGATGATCTTGTCATCTATCCCTATCGCATTGACACGGAGGTCATCGATGTCTCATCCCTGATGCATGAGCCGCGCATCAGCGGGCGCTGGCGCGTCATCACTGAAGGTTACGAGGTGGAGCTGCAACTGCCTGTTGAGATGGTCGGCAACAAGCTCTCCCTGGCCGTCTATGATGTCGACAATCCTGCATCCCGCATGGTGGCGGCTATAGTATCCACCTCCGGGATGGAAATTCCCCGCGAACTGGGAACGCTGCGCAGGCCCACACCCGAGATTGACCGCATCGTCGCCGGCATGGGCCATACCAATTCACGAGTCCAGGTGGTGGATCTCAGCCAGCGCGTACTGCTCAGCGTGGGTGATATCCAGACTGCCACAGGCCTCGTCCTGACGGACGCAGGCTCCACCCGTTCCGGTTTCCTGGGCTGGCTGGAAGACAATATCCTCCACCCGCTGTACTACAAGGTGCTTACACGACCCACGACAGATTTCGTCGACGACCTGTACCAGGGCGGCGTGGTAGAGGGTGACCACCTGGTGCCCGCGCTTACCGGCCTGGCCACCACCCGGTACCGTACCATCGATAATGCTGCTGCCGATGACACCATCCGCATCCTCGAGGCGGCCTACCCGATTATCGCCGGCGATGATGTATTGGGAGCCGTCGTCGTGGACCAGAACATGAATGGCATACGCACCTTCCGCAACCAGGCGCTGGAAGCTTTGTTCGACACCATGCTGGCGATTCTGTTATTCACCATGCTGGCCCTGTTCCTGTTCGCCACCAACCTGTCCGGACGTATTCGCGGCCTGCGCAACCAGGCGGAAAAAATCATCGATGATGCCGGAAGGATCACCAACACCATCATGCCGTCGCGCAGCGCTGATGAATTGGGGGACCTGTCCCGCTCATTTGCCGGCATCGTCGATCGCCTCAGCCAGTACACCCATTATCTGGAAAACATGTCCTCCCGGTTGTCGCACGAATTGCGCACCCCGGTCACGGTGGTGCGCTCATCGCTGGAAAACCTGGCCATGGTGACGAAAGGGGAAGATGCCCAGGTCTATATTCAGCGTGCGGAGGAAGGCATTACGCGGCTCAACCTGATCCTGACCAACATGAGTGAGGCCGCGCGGCTGGAGCAGATCCTGCAGTCGTCGGACAAGGAAGAAACCGATCTGGCCAAGGTCATCGATGCCTGCGTGCAGGAATACCAGCAGATCTATCCCAACGTGGAATTCGAGAGCAGGATTTCCCTGCAGCCTGTCCGCATCATGGGCAACGCCGACTATATTGCCCAGCTCATGGACAAGGTGGTGGCCAACGCCGTGGAATTTTCGCTGGACAACAAGCCTGTCCGGGTGGCCTGCTACGAGGATGGGGGCGATGCCATCGTCAGCGTCGCCAATGCCGGGCCGTACCTGGACCATGACATGAAGGACCGGATCTTCGATTCCATGGTGTCGGTCCGGCCGGAGGGAAAGAAGAAGCAGCCGCACCTGGGCATGGGGCTGCATATCGCCCGCATGATCGCCGACTTCCACAATGGGTATATCTATGCCGACAATCTCCTCGATGAAGAAGGCGTGATCGTGGTGCTGAGAATACCGGTCATCAACTGAAAACTATTCCGCCATCACGGCACTCAGCCGGTCCGGGTCCCGCCACTTGTTGCCCCACAACCGGATCAGGAATACCAGGCATATCGCCAGGATCATCAGCACAAACACCACCCATGACACGCGCGGGCCCAGGTCAGAGCGTCGAATGACGTAATACTGCGCCACGAGCATGGCCCAATGCAGGGATACCGAGGCCCACATCACCCAACGGGTATCCCCGGCGCCGCGCAGGACGCCCGCTGCCACCTGCAGTGTGCCTTCGCAGATGGCATAGCAGGACAGCCCGACCATCATGAACAGCGCCAGGCTGCGAATCTCTTCGGCCTGCTCCTCGTAGAAGATGAAGATTTCCACCAGCGGTGCGCGCAACAGCAGGAAGCAGGATGCCAGGATCGCGGAATAGCCGATGCCCAGGATGTATCCTGCGGTCGTGACCTGATTGGTGCGGGTCATGTCGCCGGCGCCGACAAAACGGCCGATCATGCTCATCACGGCAATATTCAGACCCATCAGCGGAACGAAGGACAGGATGTCCCAGTTGAACACGATGGTGGCGGCGGCCGCTTCCGGAATGCCATAGGACTGGAACATCAACAGGAACAGGTTGAAGGCGGCAATATTGAGGAACATTTCCATGCCGGAGGGAAAGCCCAGGCGCAGGTAGCGGCGGGTGATGCCGCGGTCGAAAACGAAGGACGCGGCGATGGCAAATTGCTCCCGGTTGGACCTGGCAAAGTAGAACATCGAGTACAGGCCGATGGCGAACACCATGCTCAGGACGGAGCCATATGCTGCCCCGGCGATACCCATGACCGGCAGCCCGAATTTGCCGAAGACCATGGCCCAGGTCAGCGGGACATTGAAAACAACACCGGCCACATCGCAGATCATGACCACGTCAGTGCGGCCGATACCCGAGAAGAAGCTGGACAGGCAGGTACGGATCAGCATGAAAACGCTGAAGCCGGTCATGATGATGTAATAGGTTTCCTCCAGTTCCAGCTGCGCCTGCGCATGGCCCATCCAGGCGAACATGTTGCGCAGTATGCCACCCAGCACGAGCAGTATCGGAATGCAGGCAAGCGACATCAGTACGCCCTGGGTGATGACCCTGGAGCACTTGTGCGGTTCGTTCGCACCCAGGTATTGGGCCGTGAGTGCGGTGGCGTAGGAGAGGATGCCGATGAACAGGGCAATCGTGAAATACCAGGACACGCCGCCGCCAAGCGTTGCTGCCATGTGGGTTGGACTGAGCTGCGCCATGAACCACCTGTCCGTGAAGATCATGATGGCGAACGCGCCCTGCGACACGATCATTGGCACGGCCATGCGCACCAGTGTCGATAGCGTCTGCGGGTCGTAATGCCAGTCTTTTACCATGACAGCAGATCCACGCGGCGTTATGCGGCCGCGGTCGGTTTCAGGGAGTCGGGAAGGAGCGCGAATTGTAGGGGAGCGGGCAGTGGAATGCCAGCCATGGCCGGATCAGAACGGTGATGGATCGCTGGCAAGTCGTGCACGTTCCTGGTGCAGGGTGAAATCGAGTTCGGGCCCGATCGGGATGATGAGGTGGGGGTTCACGGTGTCGTGGCTGCCGTAGTAATGCGCCTTGTTGTATTCGATATCCACGGTCTCACTGATACCGGGCAGCTGGTAGATGTCGCGCGTATAGGCCCAGAGGTTCGGGTAGTCGACGATGCGACGCAGGGCGCACTTGAAATGCGAGACATAGACTGAATCGAAACGCACCAGGGTCGGGAACAGGCGAATGTCCACCTCGGTGAGCTTGTCGCCCAGCAGGAAGCGCCGGGTTGTCAGCATGTCCTCAAGTCTGTCCAGTGCCTCGAACAGCGGCACCACAGACTCCTCGTAAGCCTCCTGTGTGGTGGCGAAACCGGACTTGTAGACCCCGTTGTTGACGTTGGGGTAGATCCATTCGTTCAGTGAATCGATCTCCTGCATCCTGGTGTCGGGACAGAAGTCCCTGGCCCTGACGGCATCGTCGGCAATGAGATGGTTGAACTCCGAGTTGAGCATGCGCAGGATTTCCGAGGATTCGTTGCTCACAATTGTCTGCCGCTGCTTGTCCCAGAGCACCGGAACGGTAGCGCGGTCGGTATATGCCGGGTCCACGAGCCGATAGAGTTCGTACAGGTACTCGATGTATTCGTCGTCATCGCCTTCCCCGGAATGGATACGACCCTGTTCGGGTTCATAGGTCCAGCTGTCGGGCCCCATGTACGCGTTCGAATTGGACATGCTGATGATGTCATCCAGTTGTTTCAGCTTGCGTACGATCAGTGTGCGGTGCGCCCATGGGCAGGCCAGGGATATGAACAGGTGATAGCGGCCGGCTTCGGCTTTGAAGCCGCCGATGCCGGTCGGGCCGGGTGCGCCGTCTGCCGTTATCCAGTTCCGGAACAGGGCGTCGTGCCGGACGAAGCGGCCGCCGGTGGACTCGGTGTCGTACCACTGATTTTGCCAGGCGCGGTCCGTCTTGATCTGTGCTTTTTTCATGGTCTGCCAGTCTAGCCTGTGTAGGTGAAAACCTCGCCCGCATGGGTGAGGCTGAGCCGGTTGCCTTGCGTGGAGGCTTCGGTCCGGCCGACGACCCGTGCTGCTATGCCGAAGCCGGCGGCGACATCGATAACGGTCTGGGCCTTGTCAGGTTCACAGTAAACTTCCATGCGGTGCCCCATGTTGAAGACCTTGTACATTTCCTTCCACTCGGTTTTCGAGGCTGACTGGATGGCTTTGAAGACGGGCGGCGTGGGGAACAGGTTGTCTTTGATGAAATGGATATTGTCGCTGAATTTCATGCATTTGGTCTGCGCACCGCCGGAACAATGGATCAGGCCCCGGATGAGACCGGGATGATCGGCCAGCAGTTTGTAGACAACGGGGGCATAGGTACGCGTGGGGCTTAGCAGGGCCTCGCCGACGGTCAGGGAAGAACCGGGCAGTGGATCCTCGAGTTTGTAGGGGCCGCAATACATGAGACTCGGGTCCACGTTGGCATCATAGGATTCCGGGTAGTTGTCCGCGTAGTAGTGACTGAGCATGTCATGGCGAGCACTGGTCAGGCCGTTGCTGCCTATGCCGGAGTTTTCCATGTCCTCGTAACTGGCCTGGCCGGTGGACGACAGGCCCACAATGGCCAGGCCCGGGGCGATCAGGTCACCGGTGATGACGTCCCTTTTCTTCATGACGGAAACCGCCACGCTGTCCACGACGATGGTGCCGGTCAGGTCGCCGACGTCGGCGGTTTCGCCGCCGCCGGAGTAGATGTTCACGCCGAATTCACGCAACTGGGCAAGGAACTTCTCACTGCCCTGAATCAGGGCGCCGACCACCTCACCGGGGCAATTGAGGGCGTTGCGGTTGACGGTATTGGAAATCAGGATGCGCCCGTTGACCCCGACGCAGAGCAGATCATCGAGGTTCATGACGATCGAGTCCTGGGAGATGCCGTGGAAGACATCCGTATTGCCGGTTTCCTTGTACGCGAGGTAGGCGATGATCGACTTGGTGCCGCTGCCGTCGGCATGGATGACGTTGCACTGTTCGGGATTGCCGGTCAGGTAATCCTCGGTGATCTTGCAGAAGGCGTTGCGGAACAGGCCATGGCCGAGATTGTCGACCACGTTGTGGACCTCGGTCTTGTCCGAGGACACGCCCCTGGCCTGGTAGCGGCTGGCATTGTCGCTGGAAGAACCAGCAGAGCCGGCAACATGATAGCCGCTGCGTTCCTGGGCGATGATCAAGCCGCGGAATTCCAGCTGGCGCATGGCCTTGGCGATGGTGTTGGTGGCCAGGTCGAGTTCACCCGCCAGGGTGCGGATACTGGGCAGCTTCTCACCGGCTTTCAGCTCGCCGGTGTTTATCTGGAAATGGATCTGGTCGATGATCTGCTGGAAAACGGGGGTGGGGGACTGCGGGTCTAGGTCGAGTTTCATGCCGGCTCCTTCTGTATCACAGTGATGATACAGAAGGGGCTTGAATGCTGCAATATACCCGCGCGAATCCTGCGAAATTATTCCAGTACCGGCATGCGGGCCGTCCGCTCCGGCGGAATGTGCTGGTCGACGGCGTGCAGGATGACGGCGGCCATGGCGTAATCGGCCATTATTGCGCCGATTTCCAGAGCTCCCTGTTGCCCGAACAGTGACACGGCTTCTGCCCAGGTCTCCGCACTTAGCTTGTGGTCGTTGAAGATCTCCCGGCCGTAGCGGATGACCAGGCTGTATTCCGGGGCGAGGCCATCCACAGGACGGTTCCAGGCTATGACATCGATCACTTCCTGGGGAACACCCTCGTCCAGTGCGATGGGGGCGTGGGATGCCCATTCATACTGCGAATCGAACTCCCTGGCCAGGACGCAGATGGCGACCTCGATCAGGCCCCGGCCGATGACGCTTTCATAACGCAGATAGTTGTTGATCAGGTCCATGCCGTCGGCGACCCGGGGCATGTGGAAGTAAAACCCGGTTGGGCCGTAGAAGGGGCCCGTGTTGTCAGGGCCGAGTACACGATCCCAGACTGATTTGCCGTATTCGTCGAGATCCTCCCGTTTCGCCGGAGTGAGCCGGGACAGGGTGTCGGCCCGGACATCCGGCGGCAGGCTGTCCTGGGCAGTGGCAGTCATGGCAATGGTCAGCAGTATGGCTGACAGCGAAAGAGTGAACGTTTCCTTGATTCCCGTCATGGT
>CAZVSC010000071.1:0-12242 GCA_964629325.1 uncultured Enterobacteriaceae bacterium | reverse complement strand
AGCACCCGTTCCCGGGTAAAGGGATACATGGTCATGCGTCGTCCCGTCGCATCGAAGAAGGCGTTGGCGATCGCCGCAGCGGCAGCGGCCATGACTTCCTCGCCTGCGCCCGAAGAGGGTTCATCCAGGCGCTGCACGATGACGGGAGTCACCGCCGGGCAGCGGTCGAAACGGATGATCGGGTAGGTTGACCAGTCCAGGGAGGTGACGCCGGTGTCATCGAAGGTGATTTCTTCAAGCAGCATACGGCTGGCTGTCTGCACCAACTGGCCGATGATCTGGTTTTCCACGTTGGCGGTATTGACCACCAGGCCGGCATCGATGGCGCCGTACAGGTGCAGGATATTCACTTCGCCGGTCTGCGTGTTCACTTCTATGTCCGCCACGGCACCGCCCCAGGAGGCAAGGTGGGTGCCGACACCGATGCCGCGCCCGCGCACTGTGGTTCCACGTGAATCGTTGCCCGTATTGGCACGGCGTGGTTGCCAGTTGGCGGCTTCTGCGGCGGCATTGAGTACCCCCAGCCAGTGATATTCGCTGATGTTCTGTTGCCGGAATTGCCAGGGATCCATACCCAGCTGCCAGGCCAGGTCATCGATGGCCTGTTCGGAAATGAAGGCAAAGGACAGGTCCAGCGGCGAGCGCAGCCAGGCGCCCTTGAGGTAATCGAGGCCGTCCACGTGGTGGTTGACCAGCTTGCGGTTGGGGGCGTCGTACATGCCGCCCAGGGTGCGCGGGTTGAGCTGCATGGCAGGGAAGGGCGGCCATTCGGAAGCCGGTGTTCCTGTCGCTGTCTGCGCCGTGGTCTCGATCAGGCTCCAGTGGTGCTGCCAGCCTTCGTATTCATAACTGACCAGTTTACCGCCAGCATCTGCAGAGACCCGGGCCTTGCCAACATGGGCGGGGCCATATGTATCCCAGCCGTGCTCGTCCCAGCGCATGAATTGCACGCGAACCGGACGTCCCGCCAGTTGTGACATCAGGGCGGCAGCCTGGGCGGCATCATCCCAGCAGCTGTGTCCGAAGGTGCCGGCGCCTTCATGGTACTGCACGCGAACCTGCTCCGGTTCCAGCCCGAGCAGCATGGCAACACTGGCGCGGGTGTTGTAGATATCCTGGGATGAGCACAGCACGAGGGCGCTGTCCTCACGCACATCGGCAAGTGCACAGTTCGGGGCAAAGGGCACGTGAGCCTGGTACGGGCCGGTGCCTGCAAACGCGGAAACCGCATGCGCGGAATTCGCCGCACTGACATCCCCTTCGTCGACAGCCACGCGGTCATTGGTCGGGCCGTTTTCCATGCGGCTGAACAGGTCGGCATTACCCGGCAGGCTGCGGGGACGCACCCAGGTTACGTCGAGTTGCTGCGCCGCCTTCACGGCATCCCATTCGCGTTCGGCAACGATGCCGATGAAGTCGCCCTGACGCAATACCCTGGCGCCCGGGATATGGGCGATGGAGGCAACATCCAGTCCTTGTACTTTCACGCCTTCACGGTAGGCGCCCTGGCCGCGCGGGCGGACGATCCTTCCATGCAGCATGTTGGGCAGGCGCTGGTGCTGGACATGGCGATACTGGCCCCGCGCTTTCAGGGGGATATCGTTGCGCGGCACCGGGTGGGTCGCCACCTTGTAGGTCGACGGGTCCTTGACCGGTGCATTGCCGGTGAATGCCAGGTCGAAGCGGCGGTCTCCGATCAGTTCACCATACGTTACGGAAGAATTACCTGCCCGCACGACACCGTTTTCCACGGTCAAGCTCGCAACAGGGACGCCGAAGCGGGTGGAGGCCATGGTCAGCAACGCCTGGCGGGCCTCAGCGGCGGCACGCTGCACCTGTGGCCGGCCCACCCGAATCGCTGAACTCGAGTAGGTGCCGCCCTGGTTCGGGGTGAGATGGGTATCCTGGCCGGTGGTCCTGATCTGCGACATGGCCATGTCGAGTTCTTCAGCGGCGACCTGCAGCAGGGCAGTGGAAGCACCCTGGCCGAGTTCGACAAAACCAATGTATACGGTGGCGGTGTTGTCCTGGTGAATGGCGATCCAGCTGTCGATCTGCTGCGCATCGGGAGGACCCGCCTGGGGCACCGGCGTGGACTGTGCCAGTGCCGGGATATGGAAACTGACAACAAGTGCACCGCCGGCTTTCAGGAAGTTGCGGCGCCCGATCGGTTGTGCGTTGGGCTGCTTCATGCGTGATCCTCCCCGGTCTGCGCTTTATCGGCAGAAGCGCTCGCCAGGGTGGCGGCGGCACGCTGGATGGCATTGATGATTTTCGGGTAGGTGCCGCAGCGGCAGAGATGACCGCTCATGGCCGCCCGGATCTCGCTATCGTCCGGTGTGGGGTTGTTGAGCAGCAGTTCCGTTCCCTTGATGATCATGCCGTTATAGCAGTAACCACACTGAAGGGCCTGCTCCTCGACGAGCGCATCCTGCAGGGGAGTGGTTGCGCTCGGCGCCCGCCCGGTTGCGGCAGCATAGTAACTGGCGATGCCTTCAAGTGTGGTGATGCGTTTTCCCGCCAGGGAGGATACGGGTGTAACGCAGGCCCGGGTTTCCACACCATCGATCAGCACAGAGCACGAGCCGCATTGTGCCAGGCCGCAACCAAAGCGCGGGCCGAGCAGCTGCAGTTCATCGGTCAGGACATAGAGCAAGGGCGTGTCATCGTCCGCCGTCGTGGTAATGGTGGCGCCGTTTATGGTGAGTTCGGCCATGGCTGTCTCCCGTCGGGTTTTACAGGAATACTACTGCGAAAGTGCCGGGCCTGCATCAGCGGGAGGGGGTAGGTTCTTTTCAGAGACTGAAGAGAATGAAAAAGGGCACCGACAGTCCAGCCGCCAGCAGCGCATAGGGTAGTTGGGTGCGGACGTGTTCCAGGTGCTCGCAACCGGCTGCGAGTGAGGCCAGCACGGTGGAGTCGGAAATGGGAGAACAGTGATCGCCGAACACTCCTCCACCGAGCACGGCGGCGAGCAAGAGGGCAGGCGGCAATCCCGTCGCCAGGGCAATCGGAATGGCCACGGGTATGAGGATGCCGAAGGTGCCCCAGGAGGTCCCGGTCGTGAAGGAAATCAGGCCAGCGGTGATGAATACCACCGGGGCGATCAACCAGGGCGGCAGGGTCTGTGAAATCATGCCGGCGATGAACGGCCCGGTGCCAAGTGCCTGCATGCTGGTGCCCAGGGCGAAAGCCAGCAGGATGATCGATACCACGGGCAGCAATTCAGCCATACCCTGGTAGGAGGTTTCCGCCAGGGATTTCAGGTCGTGATCGCCGCTGCGCAACAGCAGGATGATGGCCGCGGCAATGGCGAGCAACACGGCATACAGTACCGAGGCGGAACCGGATCCGGCGATGAGATTGCCTTCGCCGGTGTAGAGCATGAAACCGATGAAGCAGGCAATAAGCACACCCAGCGGGACCAGGAAATACCTTACTCGCCCTTGCTGTTCGGCCACGGTATGTGCAGTGCGTTTTTCCGCGTGCTGTTCATGGCTGGCGAGCGTAAAGAGCACCTTGTTTGACCAGCAGGTGTAAAGCACGATCACCAGGGTAATGATGGCGTACATATTCATCGGAATGCTGGCAATCATGACGGCAAGCGGGTTCTCCAGTCCGTAGCCGTCCAGCAGGCCAAGGATATAGGCGCCCCAGCCATTGAGCAGGATTAGTACACTGACCGGCGATGAGGTGGAATCGATGATATAAGCCAGGCGGGCGCGGCTCATGCCGAAACGGTCAAACAGGTTCTGCGCGAAGATGCCGGACGCGAGGACGCTGAGATAGCTCTCGATGAATATGACGATGCCAAGCAGCGTGGTCAGTATGCCTGTTGAGCGGGCGGTACGCGCGATATTGCGTTCCAGCAGGTAGTCGACAAATGCACTGACCCCCCCGCTGGTGCGTAAAAGCGCCAGCAGGGCGCCGATAATCAGGCTGAAGAGAAGGATTTCAGTGTTGCCTGTCGAGGCAAAGACGCCTGTCATGCGGCCCACCGACCCGATGAAGGCTGTCAGGGGATTGAAATCGGCATTGAGGAATTCTGCCGCAAACAGGGCGGTGAGCAGGGCGAGAATGACTTCGCGCTTCCAGACGGCAACGAGCACAGCCAATACAGGCGGCAGGATGACAAGCCAGTCCATATCACCTCGGCATTCCCAGACAAGGCTACATTAACCGGTTCACCCGGCAGGTACAATCAATCAGGTGGGATAAGACAGGGGCTGTAATCAGCAGCAGCTTACGGGCAGCAGTTCAATGCGATCGCGGCTGTCTACGACGAAACCATTGCTCCGGTACCACTGGCGAAGGGTGCGGGCGTCGCCCTTGATCTCACCGGTGAGCCGCTGGATATTGCTGGCGCGGCAATACCGGATGACCTCTTTCAGGAGTGTGGAGCCGACTCCCTTGTGGCGGTAATTCTGGGAAATCTCGATCATCCTGAGCTCATAGGCCTCTACACCGTCAGGATCGAACATATCCCGGATGTTGGCAGGGCGCTGGCGCGATTTGAGTTTTTTCAGCCGGGCATAGCCGATGGGCGCGGCGTGGTCATACACCCGGAACAGGAGTTTCTCACCGGCTTCTGCCGGTGGCACAATGCTGATGTGATCAGAGCGGGTGCCGGGGGCAACCATCAAATTTTCCAACATAATACTTATTAATCAACAAGATATATTAAATACTTAAAGTAAAAATTTATACGTGAAGCTATCCATGCACCTATTTAACTATAAAACCGATCCCGGGAAACCATGCAGGTAATCTTGCAGAACTGTGATGCAGTCGACATTTCCTGGCTATATGACTTCCTGGCAATCCATGGCTTGCGGGAATTACCCGAGTCGAAGGATGTTCCTGCGGGCCATGACGGCCTGGTGCTTATTGCCACGGAGGGAGGCCTCTCGCTATCAGCAGCCACGGATCTGCAGACCTTGCCAACCCGGGTCGATTTCCTCGCCGGCAGTCTCCGGCATCGCCTGGCAACCTCGAGCCGGCATGAGGGACTGCCAAAGGCAGCCGGACTCGACAAGGCCAGGGAGCCGCTGCATGTGCTCGATGCCACCGCGGGGCTCGGTATCGACGCTTTCCAGCTGGCGGCCATGGGGTGCCACGTCACCCTGCTGGAAAAGTCACCTGTCATGGCCGCCCTGCTTGCAGACGGGTTGCGGCGGGGAAGGAACACAGGGGACGCCGACACCCGCGCCGCCCTGGACAGGATGACTTTGCACGCTGTCGAGGCACGCGACTGGTTCATGCAGTTGCGTGATGAGCATAGGCCGGACGTGATCTACCTCGATCCCATGTTCCCGCCGCGTCAGAAGTCAGCCAAAGTGAAAAAAGACATGGCGTTGATGCAGCGATTCCTGCCGCCTAACGAGGACATCGATGAACTGGTCAGCCAGGCACGCCTGCAGGCAAGAAAAAGAGTGGTCCTGAAGAGACCGGGGAAGGTCGACCGCAAAGCACTGCCGAAACCAGACTTCCAGGTACCGGGCAAAGCCTGCCACTTCCAGGTTTTCCTGTGCAATTAGCAAGGGGAATTAGGCCAGCAGGGCGCCGAGTGCGGTCTCGTAGATCGCCGACAGGTCATCGAGGTCCTTGACCGCAACGCATTCGTTGGCCTTGTGGATGGTACGGTTGCAGGGTCCCACTTCCACCACCTGGGCGCCGCTCGGCGCGATGAACCGGCCGTCACTGGTGCCGCCACTGGTGGACAGTTGAGTCGTTATTCCCGTGACTGACAGGATGGCCCTGCTTACAACTTCGGTCAGCGCACCTTGTTCCGTGATGAATGGATTCCCTGACAACTGCCATTCCAGGGTGTAGTTGTCATAGTGGGCATCGAAGATCGCCTCGGTTTTTGCTTTCAGCGAGTCGGCGGTTTGCTCCGAGGAAAAACGAAAATTGAACAGCACGTGCATCTCGCCCGGAATGACATTGTTGGTGCCTTCCCCGGCGTGGATGTTGGACACCTGGAAACTGGTGGGGGGAAAGTAGCGGTTGCCGTTGTCCCAGGCAACTGCAGTCAGCTCTGCCAGGGCCGGCAGAAAGCGATGCACAGGGTTGTTGGCGAGGTCGGGGTAGGCCACATGGCCTTCGGTGCCGTGCACGGTCAGTGTGCCGTTGAGCGAGCCGCGACGGCCGTTGCGAATGACATCACCCAATGCGTCGCTGCTGGAAGGCTCGCCCACGATGCAGTAATCGATCGACTCGCCCCTGGCCTGCAGGGTCTCCATGACCCGCCTGGTCCCGTCAACAGCGATGCTTTCCTCGTCACTGGTGACGAGGAAGGCAATGCTCCCGGCATGCTCCGGGTTGGCGGCAACAAAACGTTCACAGGCTGTGACCATCGCCGCGAGGCTGCCTTTCATGTCGGCGGCGCCGCGGCCGTACAGGAATCCGTCCCTTACTTCGGGAGTAAAAGGGTCCGATTGCCACTGGCTGGCGTTTCCTGGCGGCACCACGTCGGTATGCCCGGCGAAGCACACGACCGGTTGCCCGCTGCCGCGCCGTGCCCAGAAGTTGGATACCTTGCCGAATGGCAGGTGTTCGATCGTGAAACCGATCTTCTCAAGGCGCGCGGCCATGACTTCCTGGCAGCCGGCATCCTCGGGGCTGACGGAGTGTCGCCCGATCAGGTTGATGCTGAGGTCCAGGGTGGCCGACATATGGCTATTTCCGATGCTCAGTTGTGGCTGTGCAGTTCAGCGTTCAGCTCCACCTTGGAGCGGTTGGTGCGGCACTCCACGATACCGGTCTGGGAGTTGCGCAGGAACAGCAGGTCGTTTTTCTTGGCCAGGTCCCTGGCCTTGACCACATCCACCGGGTTCAGGTCGCTGTCCATGACGGTTACCTTGGTGCCGGCGCTGACATACAGGCCGGATTCGATGGTGCAGCGGTCACCCAGGGGAAAGCCGAGGCCGGCATTGGCGCCAATCAGGCAGTTCTCGCCCACGGAGATGACTTCCTTGCCGCCGCCGGAGAGGGTGCCCATGATGCTGCAGCCGCCGCCCAGGTCGCTGTTATTGCCGACGAAGACGCCTGCTGAAATCCGGCCTTCGACCATGGCTGTACCGGCGGTGCCGGCATTAAAGTTGACGAAGCCCTCGTGCATGATGGTGGTGCCTTCACCGATGTAGGCGCCAAGACGTACGCGGGCGGTATCGGCGATACGCACCCCTTTGGGAACCACATAGTTGGTCATCTTCGGGAACTTGTCGATGGAGAAGACCTCCAGGTTCTCGCCGGCCAGGCGTGCCTGCAGCTGGCGGTGAGCCAGTTCGTCGATGGCGATGGCTCCATGGCTGGTCCAGGCGACATTGGGCAGGGCGGCGAATATGCCGTCCAGGTTGATGCCGTGGGGTTTCACCAAACGATGCGACAGCAGGTGCAGTTTCAGGTAGGCCTCGGGCACACTGCCGGGTTTGTCATCGGTGGCGAGGATGACGGCGACCAACGGCTTCTTGCTGGTCTGCAGGTGCTCCAGTTGCAGCTTCAGCCTGGCGTCGGACACGGCGGCGGCGCAGGTGGAAGCCTGCACGGTCGTCAGTTCCAGCGCCTGATTGCCGCCGGCATAGGCAAGGGCCTCGAGTACCGGTGCAACAAGCGCCGGATCAGGATTCAAAGTGGGTTCGGGGTAGTACACCTCGAGCCAGTTGCCGGCACTGTCTTTGGTGCCGACACCAAGGGCAAAACTGAACATGTGTGGTTGTCCCTTATTTACAGCCAATCGGAAGGGTGCGAATTATAGCAGGCTTTTCCAGGCAGGCTCGTCAAAGCCCACCAGCAGCTTGCTGCCGCAAACCAGCACCGGTCGTTTGATCATGGAAGGGTGTTCAGCCATGAGCGCAATGGCCCGGGCGGCGGTGACACCCTCTTTTTGTGCAGCATCCAGTTTGCGCCATGTCGTGCCGCGGGTATTGAGCAGGACCTCATAACCAACCTTGTCACACCAACCGGCGAGGGTCTTCTTGTCGATACCGGCTTTCTTGTAATCGTGGAATGCGTAGGAAACGCCGTGAGAGTCGAGCCACTTGCGGGCTTTTTTCATGGTGTCGCAGTTGGGAATGCCATAGAGAGTGGCCATGATTTTTCTCCGGGAAGTGATGGTCAGGAGGCGGCTTCGGCATCCAGGAGTTTCTTGATATCGTCCTGGAGCTTGCGGCCCACATCAGGATCCATGAGCGGCTCGTTGTCGCTGTCGGTGATGAAAAAGACGTCTTCGACGTTTTCACCGAGTGTCGTGATCTTGGCATTGTGCAGCGTTATACCCATTTCCACAAAAATGCCGGCTACCTTGGCCAGCAAGCCAGGACGGTCGGGGCACAGCACTTCCAGGATCGTGTAGGGTGTGTCGTTAAAGTTACTCAGCGTGGTTTCGGTCTTGCGGGTGAACTGGCGGAGCTTGCGCGACGGGCGGTGGCGCTCCGCCGGTCTCTGCGCGCTCTTGGCGCTGACATAATTGATCAGTGTGCGATTGATCTCCTCCAGACGCTGGGGATTCTTGCCGATGGGCTGGCCGTTGGTTTCCAGCACCATAAAGGTGGTCATCGAATAGTCGCTGTCGGTGGTATAGATGCGTGCATCCTGGATATTCAGGTTGAGCCGGTCAAACGCGGTGGCGATATTGGCGAACAGGAAATGCGAGTTCTGGGTATAGATGAAGACCTGGGTGGCGCCTTCACTGCGGTTTTCCGAATTGTTCTTGATAAGAACCAGCGGTGCGACATTGCTCTTGTGGCCGGCGATCGCCTGCGTCTGCCACGCGATATCTTCGGGTGTTTCGCGCAGGAAATAATCCTCACTCGGGTTGTTCCAGATATCGCGCACCTGTTTGGCGCTGAAACCGGATTTTTCCAGCAGGGCAAATGCCACTTTCTGGTTCTGGCGGATTAGGTCGGTTTTCCCCACGGTTTCCTCCGGGCCCTGGCTGAGCACGCGCTTGGTCTTCAGGTACAGACTGCTCAGCAGGGAGGCGCGCCAGGTATTCCACAGCGTGGGATTGGTGCCGTTGATGTCGGCCACCGTCAGGGTGTACAGGTAATCCAGGTGGGTCTGGTCACCGACCAGCTTGGCGAATTTGTGGATGACCTCCGGATCCTGTATGTCCTCCCTCTGCGCAACGCTGGACATTGTCAGGTGGTGCTCCACCAGCCAGCCGACAAGCGCGGTATCCCATTTGCCCAGGTGGTGGCGCCGGCAAAACAGTTCCGCATCGCGCTTGCCCAGTTTGGAGTGATCCCCGCCACGGCCCTTGGCGATGTCATGGTAAAGCCCGGCTATATAAAGTAGTTCGATCTTTGGCAGACGGTGGAACAGCTGGGCAGCGATCGGGAATTTCTCGGCGGCCTCCGGATGGCGGAAGCGTCGCATGTTCTCCATGACCTGCAGCGTGTGGTCATCGACGGTATAGACATGGAAAAGGTCATATTGCATCTGTCCCACGATGCGTCCGAATTCCGGAAGGTAGGCGGACAGGACGCCGTAGCGTTTCATCTGCCGCAGGCGCCCGACCATGTAATGGGGTGAACGCAACAACTCCATGAACATGGAAATGTTGCGCAGGTCGCGCCGGTACTCGTTGTCGATGAGATCCTTGCTGTTGCGTATGAGGCGGATGGTGGACGCGCGAATGCCCTCGATGGCGAGGTCCTGCGCGAACAGCACGAAGATCTCGATCAGGGCGAACGGCGTGCGTTCGAAAACCTTGCTGTTTTTCACCTCCAGGTAGTTGTTGCGCACCTGGAACCGGTTGTTTATCGAGCGAATCTTCGCCCGTTCCTTGGAGCGTATGATTTCCTCGTCAAACAGCTGCAGCAGGACATCATTGAGTTCACGCAGGTTGAGTACGACCTGGTAGTACTCCTTCATCAGCTTTTCGATGCCGAGGCTTTTCTGGTCGTCCTTGTAGCCGAGCAGGTCCGCGAGCTTGCGCTGGTGTTCGAACATCAGTCGGTCCTCGCGGCGGCCGCTGAGCATGTGCAGGCCGTAGCGAATGGTCCAGAGGAAATTGCGGCCCTTGACCAGATCCTTGTACTCGCCTTTCTCGAGGAATTTGCGCTCCAGGAGGTCGCTGAAGTCGGAGGCGCCGAAGTGCCGCTTCGAAATCCAGCCGATGGTCTGGATATCGCGCAGCCCCCCCGGGGCTTCCTTCAGGTTGGGTTCCAGTGCCGACTCGATATCGTCATGCTTGCCGTGTCGCGCAATCTGCTCCCGAACCTTGGCTTCGTAGAACTGTTTCGGTTTCCAGACCTTCTTTTTGTCGATCTGGGACATGACGGTCTGCAGCAGTTCCTCGTTGCCGTACAGCGTGCGGGACTCGATGAGGGCGGTTGCCACCGTGATGTCGCGGGCTGCTTCCTGCTGGTTTTCCTTGATGGAGCGAACACTCTGGCCAATCTCCAGGTTGATGTCCCAGAGGAAGGTCAGGAATTTTTCGATGTCGTCCTTGTACCTGGTCTTGTTGTTTTTCGCCAGCAGGATCTGGATGTCGATATCGGAGTAGGGATGCAGTTCTCCACGGCCGTAACCGCCGACGGCAATCAGGCTTATATCATTGGCGTCTTTCCAGCTGTAGGTTTCCCATGCCGTGATCAGAAGCTGGTCCACGAACCAGGTCTGGTCCTGGATGATCCGCTCTATGTCCTCTTGCTTGATGAAGCGCTCGTCGAGGATCTGGCGTGCCTGCTTGACGGCATCGCGGTAGCAGGTAATAGGGGAGGGACTGCCCGCCAGGTTCCCCCGGAAGGCGTCGGCGTCGAAAAGTTTCTTGCGTGCGCGTATTACCGATGCCGATGACATAGAGGTCAACTGAAGGGCTCTTCAGTCCGGCGAGTCAGGACTTCGACGCCGTCGGAGGTGACCGCCAGGGTATGTTCCCATTGTGCGGACAGGCGGCGGTCGCGGGTAGTGACGGTCCAGCCGTCCTTGCGTGACAGTTTCGTGTGGCGCGAACCCGCATTGATCATCGGCTCGATGGTAAAGGTCATGCCTTCCTGCAGCCTCATGCCGGTGCCGGCGATGCCGTAATGCAGCACCTGGGGTTCTTCATGGAAAATCCTCCCGATGCCATGGCCGCAGTATTCCCGCACAACCGAGTAGTGATTGGCTTCCGCGTATTGCTGGATGGCGCTGCCGATGTCGCCGAGCGTGGTGCCCGGGCGCACGAGTTCAATGCCCTTGTAGAGGCATTCATGGGCTATCTGCACCAGCTTGCGGGCATGTGGCGCCACATCACCGATCAGGAACATCTTGCTGGTATCGCCGTGAAAGCCATCCTTGATCACGGTGATGTCGATGTTCACGATATCGCCTTTCTTCAGGATGGTCTGGTCACTGGGGATGCCGTGGCAGATCACGTGGTTGGGTGAAGTGCAGATGGATTTCGGGAAGCCGTTGTAGTTGAGCGGGGCAGGGATGGCATCCAGCTCATTGACGATATAGTCATGGCAAATCCTGTCCAGTTCACCCGTGCTCACGCCGGGTACGACATGGGGTTCGATCATTTCCAGGACTCGGGCGGCAAGGTTGCCGGCCACGCGCATTTTGGCAATTTCGTCGGGGGTCTTGATGGTTACGGCCATGGGGGTCTGCGGTATCTGGCGGTCTGCGATAAAAAAGGCGCTATTTTATGGCAACTGGAAACACAAAGATATGAAGCGCCCTAACTGCCCGTAAACCATAGGATATCTTTAAGTTGAGCGGCCTTTGTGGTATAAAGCCGCTCGTTTTTGCCCCGTCGGGCAAAACGGGGGCAGGCAAGGCCTGCTAAACCAACTTAACTTAAAACGTCGCACATACATCAGCACTTCGGGCTGGGTGCCATAAATCTGTTATATATCAACAGGTTGTAGGTTTGACTCGAAGGATGTATGGAGGCTTAACCCAGGGACATATTATGACCTCTGTAAACATGAAAGACATGTTGCAGGCCGGTGTGCATTTCGGACACCAGTGCCGCTACTGGAACCCCAAGATGAATCAATACATTTTCGGGGCCCGCAATAAAATCCATATCATCAATCTCGAGCATACCCTGCCGGCACTGACCCAGGCCATGGAGCAGGTGCGCCACATGGCGGAGCGCAAGCAGAAAGTCCTGTTCGTCGGTACCAAGCGCGCGGCCAGCAAGATCATAAAGGACGAAGCAACACGTGCTTCCATGCCTTACGTCGACCAGCGCTGGCTGGGCGGCATGCTGACCAACTATAAAACCATCCGTGCCTCCATCAAGAAGC
>CAZVSC010000070.1:8131-12448 GCA_964629325.1 uncultured Enterobacteriaceae bacterium | reverse complement strand
AAAAATAATTGGTTGAACTGGACTACATACGCTTTATCCTTTTATCGGTTTATCCCTTTATCGATCAATCAGTTTAATTCCCAACATTTCCCGATCCAGCGTATCCCCGGTGATTCCCTCTTCCCGAAGCCGGTGCTTCTCCGTCTTCTGTGTCGGTGTTTTCGGCAGCGACTCCACGAAACGAAAATACCGCGGCACCATGAAATGCGCCAGGCGCCTGCCAAGAAAATCCACCAGTCCCTGCAGGTCGCCTTTCACGCCATCTGCAACCAGTACGGCCAGTGCTTCGTCCTCGCCGCCGTCACCGGGGACAGCCACCACGGCCGCTTCACGGATACCGGGGTGCGCCAGCAGTTCCGCCTCGACCTCGAAGGAGCTGATGTTTTCACCCTTGCGCCGCAGTGCATCCTTGGCGCGATCGACGAAAAAGTAGTTGTCCTCGGAGTCCCGCGTGAACAGGTCGCCGGTATGGAACCAGCCGTCACGCCAGGTGGCGGCGGTGGCAACCGGGTCGTTGAGATAACCGTGGCTGATGGTGAAAGGGTCGTCCACGTGGACCAGCAGTTCGCCGGTCTCGCCGGTGCCGACATCGTTGCCCCCGGCATCCACCAGCCTGAGACTGACGCCGGGGCGAGGTTTGCCGCAGGTGCCGCGCGCCGTCGGGTCGGGACCGCCCCACAGGGGTACCGACAGCTCGGTCATGTTGAACTCGGTATGCACCTCGATGCCGAACCGTTTGCCGAAGGCCAGGGCGTCGTCGCCGAAAGGGGCAATGACCGCGCGCTTGACGGGATGTTCTTTTTCGCCGGGAGATACCGGCTGCGACATGAGGTACTGCACCATGGCGCCAAGCAGGCCCACCGATGTGACGTCGAGCGCCCTGACGGTCGGCCAGAATCTGGTGGTGCTGAAGCGCTCGACGTAGGCCGCGCAGCCGCCATGCACCAGGGCGAACCACAGGCCCAGGATGCCGCCGACATGGAACATGGGCAGGGCGACCAGGTTGGTATCACCCGGGCCGACATGGCGGAATTCCATGGCGCTGGTGTACAGGTGCAGGTAGCTGCACAACACGCCCTTGGAAGGACCGGTGGTGCCCGAGGTATAGATCACGGCGGCGGTGTCGTGAGGGTGCATGCTTACCGGGGCAACAGGCTCCAGTGGATGCTGGTGCAGCAGGTTGGCGGTTTCCTGTCGCAGCAGGTCGCGGTCTATGCGCTCCTCGCCGTCCACCAGCAGCGTTTCCAGGGCGGCCAGGTCGACATCAATCAGGCGCTCGATGAGCGGGCCATCGGCGATCATCAGGCGCGCACCGGAATTCGCGATGACATGGGCCAGCAGGTTGCCGCGGTAGGCGGTATTGATGGGGACATTGATGGCGCCCGCGTAATTCAGGGCCAGGTGCAGGCACACGGCCAGTGGGCCATTGGGCAGCCAGGTCAGGACGTTATCGGATTTTCGCACACCGAGGTGCTGCAGGTTGGCGGCCAGCAGACGCACTTCGTCCATCAGGATTGCCGCCGTGTAGGTTTCCCCACTGTCGAAGCGCACCATGACCCTGTCCGGGGTCAGAACGGCATGGTGCTCGAGCAGTTCGGGAACAGTACAGGACCGGCTGTCCAAGATTTACTCCGTGTCGTCGGCAAGGATCTCGGCTGCACTCCGGTTGAAATGCCTGATCGACCAGGCAAGGATGAGGGCGGCGACGATGCCAAAGACGATGGCGATGGTCAGCATGGACTTGTTGATGGCCATCGGATCGTGGAACAGGTAGTCGTTGAGGAAGCCGACACTGATCGGGCCGATGACGTTGTTGATCAGGCCAACCACGAAAACGTAGATGGCGATAGCCTGGCCGCGAAACCGGTTCGGGGTGATGTGATTTACCGCCGCGGGGGCCAGCGCCACCGGCATGCCGAAGCAGGCCACCGCGGGACACAGAAAGGCGAAAGCCACGTAGGGATTGGGCGCCATTGCCGCGGTGCCGGCAAATATCATGGCGCCCAGCACGGCCCAGATGGCCACCTTGATATAGGCATGCTGCTGGCCCTTCTGCAGCAGCCTGTCGGCGACGGCGCCGCCAAGAATGATGCCGAGCGTACCCATGACCATGACGATGGTGCCGAAGGTCAGGCCGATGCGGGCGGTTTCCCAGCCGTGAATGCGGTTGAACAGGGGAGTGGTCCAGGCAAAGAAGCCGATGGCCATTGCGCCGGCGAGCCCGAAACCGAGGAACATGATGGCGTAGGTCTTGAAGTGGCGGAAGAAGAAATCCTTCGTGGCGCCGAGACTGCTGTCTACAGCCTGGCCATCCCGTGTGGTCATGCCGTGACGGAAAGGCTCCTTGATGGTGCTCATGACGAGCACGAGGAAAAAGCCGGGCAGACTGACGATGACGAACGTGGCCTGCCAGGCGCTGAGTTCGCCGAGCAGGGGGATCATGATGGCGTCGCCGGCACTAGAGATCATGCCAATGACCACCCCGCCTAGAATAAATGAGAGACCAATACCGACGTACACGGCCATGAAGAACATCGCGATGGGCTTGCCGCGTTTGTCTTTAGGAAAGTAGTCACTAATGATTGAGGTGGATGCCGGCGACAGTGTGGCTTCACCAACACCAACTCCAATACGGGCGATGAAGAGGTGGGTAAAGTTTCGGGCCAGGCCGCATAGTACGGTCATGATACTCCAGAGCAGCATCCCGATGGCGATGACGACCTTTCTATTTTTCTTATCGGCTAGTCGTCCAAGCGGAATACCGGCGAAAGTGTAAAAGAATGTGAAGGCAAATCCCTGAAGAAGCCCGATCTGGGTGTCGCTTATACCGAGGTCGGACTTAATAGGGTCCACCAATAACGAAATAATCTGACGGTCAATAAAGGCGACGACAAACGCTACGAACAAGATAACGACGACGTACCAGGCGTACACGGGGTCGGGATAGCCAGGTTCATTTTTGATGTTGGTTGGGTCTGTCATTGCCGGGGATTATTGTTGTTGTACGACTTCGACAATGCTAATTGATTTTAGTTTAAAGGAGTAGGGTTTAATCAAGAATCCTGTAATGTCATTAAAAAGTTCCTCATAGCCTGTTAGTAATGCAATTTTGCGAATTTGCGTACAGCCGCCGTGATGGCGTCAGAAAATTGGAATTTTATGAGGTTACAGAAGCACAATAGCTAGCAAATGCGAGCTATGTTTTTGCGGTGAATACAGAAGCTACGCCTTTAAATAAGCCTAGAGATAAATATCATTCTGAAGCTTTAAGTTATCCATGATCATGGAGTAGGCGAGCGTGCTTTTATCTTTGATGGAATTCAGGACATAGATGGCGCCATCCTTTTTAATAGCGGCAGAGGATTGCTGGACCATGACCTCCGGTATTTCATTTTCCGTAGCATTGTTGAATTTAGAGAAGCCGAGTATGACCTTTTTATGTGTGTCAATTATTCGGTTCATTCGATTTTCGGCTGCTGCGAGATGGGCCCTGGCCTTAATTACTGTCTCAGTCGTTAGATCAATTTCCACAATGGCTTGATTAGCTTTCTGTGAATTTGTAATGTTGGTTTGGTCAAGGGTTGGGTTGGGCGATGGAGGGGCTGTCACGTTATCTACAAAAAGTTGGGCGCCTGCTTTAGTGCCACCAGTAAGGTCGAAAGTGCCTGATATAAAGACAAACTTATACGTACCTCCAGTATTAACGACAGTCTCAACATGCTGCCAGCCGGAATCCCCGCCAGTTGAATTACCCGTCTCATCTAAGAGTTTAATAGTGGCTCCGGTTTTTGTGTTTAACAAGTATGCATAAACATCATAAGCATCTCCACCACCTACAGCCCTCCAGTCAAAAGAAACCGACTCTCCCGCCTTTATGGTAACGGCGCTGTCACTGACAACGTAAGGACCATGAACAACGCCGTAAGAATCTGTGGTTAGATTATTAGAAGTAAGCCTCATACTATTAGAGCCGCCATCAGGATTATCTAGAGCCCTGACACCCTCAATGCCTGAGGAGAATGTGCCAGGACCAACCCTCGAAGTTTCGGCAGCCTCTGCTCGAGGCATTGTGTCATTGATTGGAACAGGCCAGTCTGCAATAGTGCTGGCACCATTCATTAATATGTTTCCATCGTATTTAGTCCAACCATTAATCTTCGCTGGATCTGCCCCCGGATTCTCGAAGTCGCCGTTGTTAAAGCCAAAAAAACCGTTTGCATAAATCTGAGGTATGTCCAAAGTAACAGTTTCGTTTTTGTTGGGCCCGGCCTGTATCACAAATGTCTTCGTGTCCAGCTTTTCAAACAACTGATGGTT
>CAZVSC010000070.1:0-8031 GCA_964629325.1 uncultured Enterobacteriaceae bacterium | reverse complement strand
CTTTATTTAATTTCTTATATTCCTTTGGACATATATCGATATTTTCATGAAATACTTGAGAAATATTTTCTCTAGGAATCATGATGCCGGTTTTAGATGGATAGTATTTCAGGTACGTCGTAACCAATTAAGTTGTCGGCGCCATTAATTCTGATGATCAATTCAGGGTGGGATGGAAATTTTAAAAAGGGACTATGTCTAACGAGGTCTTACTTAATGCATATCCAGTATACTTATCTTGTCTCTCATCAAGTTAATTAACTAGACCATAAACCCAAAAGATAATTAATTTTCTCAATGTACACAGAAGAAATACTCCCGTTGGTAGCAAATGTTTGGACGAGGATTAAGTATGTCGTTAAGGGAGAACGCACAATTTTCTATCCCGGCGAACGGGAAAAATCCTACTGGCCCGGCGAGTATCATGATGTCGAAGTCGTCGATATCCATTCGCTGCCGGCAAGTGAGCGTCCCACGGTAGAGAAGAACGGTTTCGCATTGCTGGAACACGACACCCGCATGCGCGGCGACAATTACTATGACGAGGACAAGGTGCAGCAGATTTTCTACCCGGAAATGTGCGCACTGGCGGAAAAGGTCAACAGGGCCGTCAAGGCCATCGCCTTCGGACATGTCGCCCGCAGCGACGCACCCGATGCCCGCCAGCATGCGCAGCCCTCCCATGCCGCGCATGTCGATTACGGTCGCAAGACGATCGAGGAATACGCCTGCAATATACTGGGTGACGAGGCGGAAAAGTGGCTGAAGAAACGCGTGGTCCTGATGAATTTTTGGCGGCCCATCAAGACCGTGTACCGCTCACCCCTGGCCCTGTGTGACGCGTCCACCGTGGCAAAGGATGACCTTAACTTCGCCGAGGTGCGTGGCGGCCTGAACGACCCGAACCGGTCGCCGCTGTATGGCTGGAATCTCAGCTATAACCCGCGCCACAAGTGGTACTATGCGTTCGAGATGCAGCCTGAGGAAGTGTTCGCCTTCAAGCTCTATGATTCCCGCGAGGATGTGCCGCAGTACTCCGGGCACACCGCCATCGATCTGCCATGGACGGATGACAGCACACCGCCGCGCAACAGCATGGAGATTCGCACCATCTCCTTCATCGACGAGTAATGCAGCGGTATGGCGTTATAGCGGTATAGCGATAAAGCACGGCACTTCAGCCCGCACGTAATTCTGGTAGACTCGTCCCCGCTAACAAAAACAACAAGGGGGATCGTCATGGCTGCGCCTGCCGCTACTTCGGATAACAAGAAAGGTTTTTTCACGTACGAGAACGGCATCCTGGTCCTGCTGGGATTCACGTTCGGCTTGATTTTCTTCGACCGCAACGCGGTCGGTGTGCTTACCCCCTTCATCCTGGACGACTTGCAGCTCAGCGCGTCCCAGCTCGGCATGTTGAGCTCCATGCTGGCGCTGGCCTGGGCCATTTCCGCCTATGTGTTTGCCGCCATGTCCGACAGGAAAGGCGCACGCAAACCCTTCATCCTGGTATCGATCCTGGTATTTTCCGCCTGTTCGGCATTTTCCGGCCTGGCGGGCTCGTTCGGCTTCCTGCTGCTGGCGCGAATCGTGATGGGTGTCGCGGAAGGGCCCTTCCTGCCGATCTGCCTGTCGGTCATGAACCGGGAGAGCTCGCCGCACCGGCGCGGCATGAACGCCGGCATCATGCAGAACGTGTTTGCTGCATTGCTGGGCACGACGATGGCGCCGCTGGTGCTGACGGCCCTGGCGCAGCAGTTCGACTGGCGTGTGACGTTTTTCCTGACCGGCGTACCCGGCCTCATCTGCGCCTTCCTGGTGTGGAAGTTCATGCGGGAACCCGAACCCGAGACGCAGGCGGGGGAGGCTCAAGAAGCCATGAAATTCAGCGCGCTCGGCATGCTGAAGGAACACAATATACGCGTCTGTGCGCTGATCGCCATTTGTCTGGTGTCCTGGTTCCTGGTCACGCTTACGTTCATCTTCCTGTTCCTGCCCACCATGCGGGGACTGACACCGGGTGAGACCGGAGCGGTCACTTCCGCCATGGGGATCAGCACCATGCTGGGCGGTTTCCTGGTGCCCGGGCTGTCGGACCGCATCGGGCGCAGGCCAGTCATGATCGTATTCACGTTCATCGGTATGGTGACACCGCTGACGGCACTGTTCTTCGACGGTCCGCTCTGGATGATGGGCGTGCTGTTCTTCATCGGCTGGAGCGCCACGGGTTCCTTCCCGCTGTTCATGGGCGTGGTGCCGGGAGAAACGGTGAACCCGAAACTGGCGGCATCCAGCATGGGCCTGGTGGTATGTATCGGCGAACTGGTGGGCGGCTTTGCCTCACCCTGGCTGGCCGGCATCATGGCGGATGCGACCAGCCTGAATGCGCCGATGTATTTCTGCCTGGTGTGCGCGTTCCTGTCCGGGATTGCGGCGCTGTTCCTGAAGGAGACCGCACCGAGCAAGGTCGGCACGGCAGGCTGAATTACTCCGGCTTGAACCGGCAGCCGTCGTCGTCGCTGACGACATAACCGGCGGTCGGGTCGGCGAAGTGTGAGCCCAGCACCAGCACGTCCTGGTTCGATAATTTCTCGACGAATGCCTGCCGGGTCTGTGCGCCCTGTGCCTGGTTCATGTCGAAGCGGACGATGCGTTCCGGTTCCGCGACCTGGATGGGGCAGTGCATCAGGTCGCCGGTGATGATGGCCTTCTCCCCCTTCGATTCGATGACGATGCTGACATGACCGGGCGTGTGGCCGGGAGTCGGCATCAGGGTGATTTCGGGGCAGGGCCTGTGATCGGGCCCGATCAGGTCCACGAGACCTGCTTCCACGACGGGCATTACGGCATCATACATGTGATTGAGGTCATGGTAGCCCTTGGTCTCCTCCAGCATCTGCCAGTGCTCGAATTCACTCTTGCCGAACAGGTAACGGGCGTTGGGGAAGGTCGGCACCCATTCACCGTCAACCAGCCGCGTGTTCCAGCCGACATGGTCGAAGTGCAGGTGTGTGCATAACACGATATCGATATCTTCCGGGGTGAAACCGGCATGGGCCAGGTCGTCCAGGAACGAGGTCTGCATGTTGGTGAAGATGTCGAATTCGCGTTGGCGGTCGGCGCCGATACAGGTGTCCAGCATGATGCAGTGATCGGGTGTGCGCATCACGAAGCACTGGAAGCTGATGATCATCCTGCCATCCTCGGTGGCCCAGTGCGGTTTGAGCCAGGGATATTTCTGCACGTCCCCAGGAACGGCATCAGGCCACAACATGGCGATATCGTCCTCCCAGCCATTCACTTCTACGATGCGGGTGATTTCGACCTCACCGATCTTCCAGGTATGTAGATGCTCAATAGCCATATGCGCCCCTATGTCACTGCTGCGTTCTTTTCGAAATGCGTTCCGACGGCTCCGGAATGGCAACCAACGTTATCATGCTCACCGGGTAATGCCCATACCGGCAGGGGGAGTTGTAAAGCGGCGGGTAATTCTATAAAACTGCTTGCAGAGAACAGCAGGAACGCAAAGACAGCGTTGCCACCTCACCGGAGACTCCCATGGCAAACCGCAGACAATTCATTCACACCAGCCTGGCCCTGTCGGCGGCATCGGTCGCACCACTGTCGTTCATGGAGCAGGCATTCATGGAGCAGGTGCTGGCGGCACCAGCCGGACACCCTGTCGCCCTGGATGCTTTCATTACCGATGCGCGGTATGCCGAATCCCTGGCGATGGCTGCCAGCTTCAGCCAGCATGACGTAACAGTTCACAACATCGACGGCGATGTGACGCCGCTCTGGGTCGGGCATCTTTCGAAACAGTGGCGCATCAGCCCCGGCTTCTTGGCGGGAAGCACCGGCAGGGACGCCCTGTTCGTGCTGGAGACCCTGGCATGGGATCACGGGATGCGTGTCACGCACCGGGAAGTCATGGTGCCGTCGGGTCAGCAAACTGATGGCGGCAGTGTGCCGCTGGTGTCGTGGATAATCGCGCCGGCCGGACGGACGCCAAGATCATCAACATAGCCGCCTGTCTGGCGGAGTCCTCCGCCGCCAACCGTTAATTTCGGTCAGGCCAGTTCCGGCATAGGTTCCGGTGCCGGTATCCCCAGGATCATGTCCGCGGCTTTTTCCGCGATGGCCACCACGCTGGCATTGGTGTTGGCGCCCGGCACGCGCGGATAAATCGAGGCATCGGCAACGCGAATGCCATCGAGTCCGTGAATCTTCAGTTCATGGTTCACCACGTCCGAATCCCTGTTGCCCATGCGGCAGGTGGAGCCGGGGTGATGCACGGTGATCAGGGTTTCACGCACATATGCTTCGAGTTCCTCGTCCGACTGGATATCCATACCCGGTACGCGCTCGCTGGCGGCATACTTGCCGAAGCTGTCATGGTGCGCCACTTTGCGCGCCAGTTTCAGGCCGCGCACCAGGGTCTGGATATCTTCTTTTTCCTTGCCCAGGGCCAGGTCGATCAGCGGCGCCGCCAGCGGATCGTTGCTGGCCAGGGTCACCGCACCGCGGCTGAGCGGGTACAGGCACACCGTGGCGACCGCGTAACCGTGATTGATGGGAATCGGGAAGGGTTTGATATTGCGCCGCGCCGGCTGGAACACCAGCTGCATGTCGGGACGGTCGCTGTACGGCATGGTCTTGATATAGGCATTGGTTTCAAACAGGTTGCTCGCCATCGGGCCGCCGCGGAACAACGCGTACTGGAAGAACTGCAGGATATCCCGCGGCGCCGCCTTCCAGGAAATGCCGTACGAGGTGCTGTTGCTCATGTCGAGAGCGGTGTAGGTAGAGGGATGATCATGCAGGTTCCTGCCGACGCCGGGCAGGTGGTGCACGACGCCGACACCGGCTGCCTCCAGTTCACTGCTGTCGCCGACGCCGGAATTGAGGAGGATGTGCGGGGAATGGTAGGCGCCGCCGCAGACGATGACTTCCTTGCCGGCACCAATGCTCTGGATGCCTTCTGCCGCCTGGACTTCCACGCCGGTCGCCTTTTTGCCCTCGAACAATACCCGTCGTGTCGGGGTGTCCTTCAGCACGGTCAGGTTTTTGCGCTTCATGGCCGGGCGCAGATAGACGCTGGCCGTGGAAACGCGCTTGCCTTTCCAGATGGTACCCTGGCGGTAACCGTAGCCGTTGGGATGGGCAGCGTTGAAGTCGTCGCAATAGGGGTAGCCGAAATCCTTCATGGCGTCATTGAAGGCTTCACACAACCGGTTGGGTTTCCTGATGAAGCTGACGCCCATCGGACCGCCGGTCGCGTGGTAGGGGGAGTCGGCTTTTTCCGGGTTGTGTTCCGAGCGCAGGAAGTAGGGCAGCAGGTGGGCAAAATCCCAGCCCGGGTTGCCTTCTGCGGCCCAGTCGTCGTAATCCTTGCCGTCGCCACGGTAGTAGGCCATGCCGTTGATCGAGCCAGACCCGCCGATAATGCGGCCGCGGGGTAATGGCACCTGGCGTCCACCGAGGGCTTCCTGCGGTGTGGTTTTCAGGCCCCAGCCCATCTTCGGATTCATGATCGCGCAGCCTACCGCGGCTGGGATGCTCACGTAGGGGTGGCGTTCGGAACCGCCGGCCTCGATGAGGCAGACCTCGCAAGAGGGGTCTTCACTCAGCCGTGCGGCGATGACGCAGCCGGCGGTGCCTGCGCCGACCACGATGTAGTCGAAGGTGCGTAAAAAATTCTGTGCGGCTTCTGTCATGGCGCTACTTTTTGTTCACTACGGTTAATGCGCTTCATTTTGGCAATAATTCAAAACTGGTTTTGCTATCATTGCCCCCTGGCCTTTCCCGGCAGCGGGCAAGGGACGAATATAGCAAAAACCCTCGCAATATGAGAGTCAGGAGTCAACTTGGAACTTGAACAGACCATCACGGCACGCAGCCATGACTATCCGTTGGGCGGCCATTACGAGGCCGAGTACCAACCTGTAGTCGATGCTTTCATCGAAAACTTCAAAACCGAGGATGAGATCGGCGCCGCCTGTTCAATCATTCACGCGGGCAGGACCGTCGTGGACATCTGGGGCGGCTGGCGCAACGGCGCGCTTGACGACCCCTGGGATGCGGCCAGCACCGTGTGCATGATGTCGGTGGCCAAGGGCATCACCGGCATCTGTTTCAATATGCTCATGGACCGGGGCCTGGTGGCGCCGGACGATCCGGTCATCAAGTACTGGCCGGAATACGGGCAGAACGGCAAGGAAAAGACACTGATCCGGCATTTCCTCGACCACACCGCCGCGGTACCCGTGCTGACCACCAACCCGCTGTGGAAAGGCGCCATGTTCGACCGCGAGGCCATCGTCCATGCCCTCGAGGAACAGGAGCCCCTGTGGGAGATCGGTACAAAAGCGGCCTACCATGTCCACCACCAGGGCTTCCTGCTGGGTGAAGTGATGCGCAGAGTGACGGGGATGACGGTAGGGCCCTTCCTGCGCCAGGAAGTCACCACGCCGCTGCATGCCGAGTACTACATCGGCGGCATGAATGACGCAGAGCAGCGCCACGTGGCGGAAGTTATGCCCAATATGAACGCAAGACTGTTTGCCGCGAAGGACTCCGAGGACGACACGTCACTGCGCCATCTCGCCTTCAAGCAGAATCCCGACGAACCCTGGGCCACCACCATGAATCGCAGGGAATGGCGGGAAGTGGAAGTGGCCAGCGGATCGGGCCACGGCAACGCGCGCGGTGTCGCACGCATCTATGGCTGCGTGGTGAACGGGGAAATGGACGGTGTACGCCTGCTCAGCAAGGCGGGCCTCGAAACCATGATCACCGAACAGCACAATCAGCACGAAGCCTTCCAGGACAGGCCCTATCACCAGGCCCTGGGCATCCTGCTCAATACACCGGAAGCGGTGTACATGGGGCCCAACATGCGCAGCTTCGGCCACCACGGCATCGGCGGCTCCATCGGCTTCGGCGATCCCGACGCGAAGCTCGGGTTTTCCTACTGCTGCAACAAGATGCACGCGGTGGGCACCAACGGACCCAGGGCGGCGAGGCTTATCGACGCTTTATATTCGGCCGGATGACATGTAGGTCGGCACGGCAGTTGTAGGCCGGAAAAGGTCCGTAGGACCGTCATCCGGCATCTGGTTGAATTTTTCTGATTCTCCGGGGCGAACTTCGTTCGCCATGTCGGATGGCGCTTCGCCTATCCGACCTACAGATCAATCAATTCAGTTGCAGGCCGCCACCCCGCCATCCACGTTCAGAATTTCACCGTGAATGAAGCTTGCCTCCTTGCTCAGCAGGAAGGCGATGGCGTTGGAGTTGTCTGCCTCGGTACCGTTTCTGCGCAGGGGTATCCAGGCGGCGCGCTTTTCATATTCTTCCTTGCTGTTCAGCCCCAGCGCGCCCGGAGTAGGCACGGAGGCCGGAGATACGGCGTTGACGCGGATATTCTGCGGCCCGAGTTCAGCGGCCATGGTCTTGGTGAACATCGAGACGGCCCCTTTCACCGTGCTGTAGACGGATGTGTTGGGGAAGCCCCGTGTTGCCACCGGCGAAGCCAGGTTGATGATCGTGCCGCCCTTGTCCTTGTCGTAATGCGCCAGCATGGCCTGGGCTGACCAGAACAGGGCTTTCACCCCGATATCCAGCATGGCCGACAGGGTGGACTCGTCCACATCCTGGACCGGGCTGTAGCGCAGCAGCATGGCGTTGTTGACGATGGCGTCGATGCGGCCGGTCATTCTGGCGAAATCGGCCGCAGCAGCCATCCAGGTTTCCCGGACCGACATGTCTCCCGAGTAAGCCTTGGCCTTGCCGCCGTTGGTGGTGATTTCTCCGGCGACGGCCCTGGCATTGCCGGCATCGATGTCGGCGACGCCGATAATGGCGCCGCAGGATGCCAGGTGCAGGGCGGCGTGCCTGCCGAGGCCGCGGCCGGCGCCGGTGATGAGAACGGTCAGGTCTGTCAGGTCGGGTTTCATGAAGGAATTCCACTGCAGTTTTATTGTAGGGGAAAGATAAAGAAGAAAAGGGAAAGAGGAAAGAGGAAAG
>CAZVSC010000069.1:11545-12617 GCA_964629325.1 uncultured Enterobacteriaceae bacterium | reverse complement strand
GATAAAGGGATAAAGGGATAAAGGGATAAAGGGATAAAACGATAAAGCGTATGTAATCGACTGCAACACCAAAATCATTATCGGTGGATGTGGAGAATTCGCTGAACTGAGACCATTACTGATCTGGTTTGTTTACGCTTTATCCCTTTATCGGTTTATCTCTTTATCGATCTCTAAGTCGAAGCCACTTCCCCCGCCGTCCTCTCCAATTCCTTCAATTTCCGCGCGTAGGCCATGAAGCTCAGCGCGGTCATCTTCATGAAAAACCCGTAGATCAGGGTAACCGCGGCATAGTCCGGCACGCCCAGCAGGGTATTGGCCAGGACGAGCGCCAGGGACAGGTTCTGGATGCCCACCTCGTAGGTGATGGAAATGGTCTGGTCTGCATTCAGCTTGCTCAGCCGCGCCAGGCCGTAACCCAGCGACATGCAGGTGATGTTCAGCACGAAGGCGGCGACGCCGGCCTGCACGATATATTGCTTCAAGGTGTCGATACTGAAATACGTATTGGTGATGATCACCATGATCAGGATGGCGATCGCCATCTTGCGCACCGGCTCCACCATTTTTTCGGCGAACGCCGGTTTGAACTTGCGGATGCCCATGCCGATGGCGATCGGCAGCAGGGTCAGCTGGGCCAGGCTGGTCATCATGCCCGCCACGGGAACGCTGACCAGTTCACTGCCTTCCGCGAAAGTGGTCAGGGCCAGCCAGGCCAGCAACGGCATGGTGACCACGGTGAACAGGCTGGCCACGGTGGTCAGTGTCACGGACAGGGCGATATCACCGCGGCTGGCAAACACGTAGGCATTGGATGTGATACCCCCGGGACAGGCCGCCAGCAGGATGAGTCCGATGGCGATGACGGGGGCGGGATTCATGATGAAGGCGAGGCCGAATGCCACCAACGGCAGGAGCAGCAGCTGGCCGGCGAGGCCTACCAGCACCGCCTTGGGCATGATGACCACACGCAGGATATCGTCGATAGACAACGTCAGGCCAAGGCCCATCATGACCAGGAACAGGCCGAACGGAATGATGATAGTCTGGAACAGGTACCCCGGATCCATTG
>CAZVSC010000069.1:8860-11445 GCA_964629325.1 uncultured Enterobacteriaceae bacterium | reverse complement strand
GGCAAAGGCCTCGTTCCCATCCTCCAGGGCATCGACCGCCACCGTCTGGACCGCCTGCTGCCGCCGAAAAAAATCGACCAGGTGCAGATGGAGCTGTTCACCTCGATGTTCGTGCTGAAAAGCGACATCCGCTTCAACCCGGTGCCCGGCGAGGGCTATTTCCTCTACCAGACCGACGGCCGCTACAAGCTGTTGATGGTCGGGCCCACTGAATGGAGTACGCCTTACCGCGGCCGCTATATCGGCGAGTGCATCCTGCACGAGGACCGCACCTGGTCCATGGCGCTGGATCCCGCCATGACCCATGACGAGGCGTTCATGCAGGAGATCACGGCACAGCAGGACAAGTTGCAGGCGGCACTGGAGCAGGCCGAAACGGTTGCCGACGTGCTGCCGGTGTTCGAGGAAGCGCTGGGATACAACAGCCGCATCCTCGCGTATATCCTCGGCAAGTCGCTTGGCCTGTCCATGGACATGGCCGGCATTGCCGAACTGACCTACGAGGAGGCCAAGGGGCTGCTCATGCACGAGAAATCATCATGAAACGGCTGGCCTGGTTATTGGCGGGAATCCTGGCGCTGTCCGGGTGCGGCGGCGACCCACTGCTCACGCCGCTGGCGCCGGATGCCGTCATCCTCGCCTTCGGTGACAGCCTGACGGCCGGCAACGGGGCGCCGGCGGACGGCAGCTATCCGGCGCAGCTGTCGAGAATCATTAACCGTACCGTGGTCAATGCCGGTGTTTCCGGTGAGGAAAGCGGCCAGGGCAGGGCGCGCCTCGAGCGCCTGCTCGACCAGCACAGGCCGCGCCTGCTTATCCTGTGCCATGGCGGCAACGATCTCCTGCGCAAGCGCCCCGTCAGCGAACTCGAAGGCAATCTGCGGGCCATGATCAGCATGGCGCAAAACCGCGGTATCGAGGTGCTGCTGCTCGGTGTGCCTGCCCCCGGCATCTTCCTCAGCAGTGAGGACGTCTACGCGACGGTTGCCGATACGACCGGCGTCGCCTTCATACCGGAAGTGATCGCCGACGTGTTGTCCCAGCCCTCCAAGAAAGCCGACACGGTGCACCCCAACGCGGCAGGCTACGCCGAGATCGCCGGTACCATCGCCAGTGAACTGAAGGATTTTGGCGCCATTAACTGATTATTTGTCGGCGCTTCCTGAAACATGCTGGTATAATTCGCGCCGTTTTTTTTCATAAACCGCAACCCTGGACACAGCAATGTTTGATGCAATCGAAGCACGGCCACCCGATCCCATTCTCGGACTGTCAGCGGCGTTCAAGAAAGACACCAATCCCAGCAAGATCGACCTGGGCGTCGGCGTCTACAAGGACGAGGCAGGTAATTGCCCGGTGATGAAGGCCGTGAAGACCGCCGAGCGCCGCAAATGCGACGAGGAAGATTCCAAGGCCTACATTGCGCAGGCCGGTCCAGAATCCTTCATCAAGCACACCCTGGACCTGGTACTGGGCAACGCCCACCCGGTGATCCGCGACGGCCGCGCCAGCTGCGTACTGGCGCCCGGCGGTTCCGGCTCGCTGCGCCTGGCGGCGGAATTCATCAACAGCGCCGCCCCCGGCAGCAAGATCTTCGTCAGCAACCCGAGCTGGCCGAACCACGTGCCGCTGCTGTCGTCGTCCGGCCTGACGCTGGAAGAATACCCGTATTACGACTATGCGAAGCATAGCCTGGACTTCGACGCCATGATGGGCTCGCTGAAGACCGCCAAGAAAGGCGACCTGGTGCTGCTGCACGGCTGCTGCCACAACCCGTGCGGCGCCGACCTGAGCGTCGCCCAGTGGGAAGAGGTGACCGAGCTTGCCCTCAAGAACGGCTTCACCCCGTTCATCGACATGGCCTACCAGGGCCTGGGCGACGGCCTGGACGAGGATGCCTATGGCGCGCGCCTGATGGCGGAAAAGCTGCCGGAACTCATCATCGCCAACAGCTATTCGAAGAACTTCGGCCTGTACCGCGACCGTGTCGGCGCCGTCACCATCATCACGTCGAACAATAAGGTGGCACAGGCGGTCGGCAGCCAGGTGGTGGCTACCGCACGCCAGATCTACTCCGTGCCTCCGGCCCATGGCGCCTACCTGGTGGCCATGATCCTGGACGATGCCGAGCTGACCAAGGAATGGAACATTGAACTGACCGAGATGCGCGACCGCATCAACGGCCTGCGCCGCGACCTGGTCAGCAAGCTGAAGGCCATCGGCGTCAGCCAGGACTTCTCCTACATCCAGAACGAGAAGGGCCTGTTCTCCTTCCTCGGCCTGCCGAAGGACAAGGTGGAGAAGCTGGTGAAGGAATACAGCATCTATTTGGTGGGATCTTCACGCATCAACGTCGCCGGTATCAACAAGAAGAATATAGACTATCTCGCGGATTCGATTGCAAAAGTGCTTTGACGCAGGTTGTATCTTGAAAAGGGCGAACTTCGGTTCGCCTTTTTTTATGTCCGTGAGAAAGCTTCCCGAAAGCCTCGTGAGGGGGTGTGATATGGAAGCAAATATCAACTGGCTGGCCTGGCCCCAACCCCTCTCCGCTCAGAGAAGGGATATTCACGGCTCGGGGTCGC
>CAZVSC010000069.1:0-8760 GCA_964629325.1 uncultured Enterobacteriaceae bacterium | reverse complement strand
CAGCCAGGTCCAGTGTTGTATTCAGGAATCGAGCGTTGAATCTGTCGAAGGGTGAAGGGGGGCGGTTTTGCCCGCGGAGGGAATGTCCCTTCCTCTGACCGACGCGGGCAAAACGGCAGCCCGTTTAATCATCGAAGCCACCAAGAACAATCAGAAATCCAGATTCAACGTCAGGCCATACCTGACCGGCTCCCCGAGCTGCGTATAACCCTTCGGCGTGTACCCATCCCGTGGGTCGTTGCCGAAGTAGAAGCCGCGCACGAAATAATCCTCATCCGTCAGGTTGCGGCCCCACAGGGTCAGGTCGAGGGTTCCCAGGGTGTAGCGCAGGCTGCCGTTGAGCAGGGCATAGCTGTCCGACCTGACTGCGTGGCTGTCCGAGAAGTAGAAGGCGTCGCGACCCTGCACGTTGATATCCAGTGCCAGGTTCGCTGACAGCGACAGACCCATGCCCAGCGTGAACTGGTAATCCGGCGCATGCGCCTGCTGGCGGCCGTCAAGATTGTCGCCGGCGGCATTGATGAAGTCAGCGTATTGGGCATCGAGCAAACCCAGCGAGCCATACACGCGCAAGTTGTCTGAAGCCAGCCACTGACCGCTCACTTCCATGCCCTGGTTTATCCCCGCCGCCGCATTTCCTGTGTAGTCGATGAACTCCGCGCTGCCGTCATCGCGCACGCGCACGAGTGAGCTGGAGATCTGCACATCGTCACGATCCATCCGGAAGATGGCGACCCGTAGCTGCAGGTTGTCGAGGATGTCCCCCTTGAAGCCCGCCTCGAGATTCCATAGTGTTTCCGCGTCAAATTCGCGCAGGTCGGCATCCAGGCTGCCGTCGGTATTGAAGCCCGCGCTCTTGTAGCCGCGGGAGACACTGGCATACAACAGGTTGTCAGTGCCGGTACGGTAATTGATGCCGAGCTTGCCGCCGAACAGGTCGTCGTCCGGTGCGAAGACGAGCCCGTTGCCGTCCTTGTAACCGGCGCTGAAACGTTCGCTGCGCAAACCGGCATCCAGCGACCAGCGGTCGGTCAGGCTGGTGGTGGTGTCGGCATACACGGCGAAACGGTCGATGATGTAACGGCTGGTGAACACGTCGGGCAGGAAGGTGTAGTTGCGCGCCAGGTCCACGTCCTGGTGCAGGTTGTAGATGCCCGCCACCCAGGACGTGCGCCCATCGAAGAGGGCGCCGGCATCACCGGAGACCAGGCGCACTTCCCCGCTCACGGTTTCGCGGTCGCGAAAGTAATGATCGGTGGAGGCGTATTCCCACGGATGGAAGCCGGGATATACCCAGTCCTCGTCGTAACCGTAGGCGATGTCCGCGCTGGCATAGCCGCCGATGATTTCCAGGTCGAAGGCATCGAAGCGGTGAGTGGTGAACTGCAGGCTCGCCAGTGTCGAATCCTGGCGATCGAAGCCCGGTTCATCGGACTGCGTGTCGCGCACGTTATCCAGGGAAAAGGCGTCGTAACCGTTGTCGAGGTCGATCATCGCCGTGGTGAAATCGATCTGCTCGGTGTCGGAGACCAGCCAGCGCAATTTGGCGCGGACGGTGGTTTCCTCACGCTGGTTGGTGGGCCTGTCGAGGAATGTGTTGGTGCCGAAGCCGTCGCTTTTCAGTTCCTGCACGGACAGCCGGTAGAACAGGTCATCCGTGGCGGGGCCAGAGATAAAGCCGGCGATGCCGCGTTCTCCGGCGTTGGCGGCTTGCACCTGCATGCCCCACGACTGTTCTGTGGCCGGCGCCTTGCTTTGCAGGTTGATGAGGCCGGCCAGGGCATTGGAGCCGTAACGCGTGCCCTGGGGACCAAGCAGGATCTCCACCTGTTCCATGTCGTAGAGCATGGCGGCAGTGCCGATGCCGGAGAAATCCACGCCGTCGATCATCAGGCCGACTGAGGGGTTCAGGGGCTCGGAAAACTGGCCGCGCTCACCGATACCGCGCACTTGAATGAATCGTGCGCGTGAGGCCCCGGAAGCAAAGTTAACGTTCGGGGCGTTGAGCAGGACGTCCTCCAGGTGCTGTGCATTCTTGCGCGCCATGGTGTCCACATCGATGACGCTGATGCTGGCCGCGATGTCATCCTGGGCAGACTGCCGGTAATCCGCGGTGACGATAATTTCCTCGAGTATCGGCTGGGCGATAGCGGGCAGGGCGGCAAGTTGCAGGGGCAACAGGGCGAGGAGTCGGCGTAAGGTCATGTAACACTCCGGTCGTGGCGTTGTTAGGATCCGGAGTGGAAAGGTTGCAAAGAGAGGGAAACACGAAAGCGTTTCCTGTTCCTATTCCTCCGCCAGTACTAACCGGATCAGGTTCAAAGGGTTTGATCTCAGGCCGAAGCCACCCCTTAGGAAGGCCGCCACTTTAACAGAGGCGGCAACAAGGAACAAGGAACAAGGGGCAAGGGGTCAGTGTGGTCGTGACTTGTCGAGGATTTCCAGGGCATGTTTCAGGCGAGTGGATTCATCGCCACGCATGATGGTGTAAGGCAGCTCAAAATAATCCAGTTTCTGCCGATACAGTTCGAACAATTCTGGACGACTGTCGGCATTTTCACGCAGGGGGTCCGGCTGCCAGGGTATGTCGCAGCCGCACAACAGGTAATGACGGTCACGTTGATCGATACGCCTGGCGAAGGTCTCCAGTATCCACGGATGGCACTGGCCGAAGCGCACCTCGCTCCAGACTATCACCACCAGCAGGTCGGTGTCGCAGATCACCCGGTCGGGACTGCCGGCCAGTGTCAACTGCTCGGTACTGTCCTGCTGGCTGGCGATTTCCAGGAGGTGGCTTTCGTCGTAGCGGAAGTTGCCGTCGGCGGACAGCTTCTGGTCCAGATAGTCCCGGCTCGCCTCGTTCACCAGGGGCAGGCCAAGCGCGTTGCTCAGACCGGTGGCCAGCGTGGTCTTGCCGCAGGATTCCGGTCCCGTCAGGATGTAAAAGGTATTGATAGCTGCCTCCCGGCACCGGTCGGAAACGCCGGGTGCCTCAATCCATTGTAGCAGTGCTTTGGGGCCGTGCCCGGGGTTGCTCGCCTGCTTCCGTGGGCGGCATGTCAACGCCCCAGCTTTCGTTGGCACCGGCCGGTCATCGACGTTGGCGTTGGCCTACATGTCTAGTTAACGGGATTGCCTTCCTCGTCGAGTTCGACCAGCGGGTAGCCCAACGCGGCCAGTGAGTCACCGACCACGGCCTTGTCGCCGACGACCACGATCTTCATCCGGTCAACCGGCAGGTGTTCCCGGGCCAGCTCCTGGATGCGCTCCTGGGTCATACCGGTGATCACCGCCTGCTGCCGGCGCACGAAGTCGGCGGGCAGGTCGTAGGTGATGATCTGGTCGAGCAGGCGCGCCTTCTGCCCCGGGGTTTCATAGTCGCGGGCTTCACTCTGGCCGATGGCGTCCTTGGTGAAGGCGAGCTCTTCCGGTGTGATGCCGTTTTCCAGGTAGCCGGTGATCTCGTTCATGAACTGCACGACGGAATCGGCGGTGGTATCGGTGCGCACACTGGCGGATGCCGTGAAGGGACCGGGCAGTTTGCCGGCACTGAAGCCGCTGCGGGCGCCATAGGTGTAACCCTTGTCCTCACGCAGGTTCAGGTTGATGCGGCTGTTGAAGGCGCCGCCCAGCGTGTAGTTCATCAGGAAGCGCTCCCAGTATTCACCGTAGGCGTCATAGGTGAGGTCGCTGAGGTAGCCGATGCGGATCTCCGATTGCGCGGCACCCGGCTTGTCCACCAGGTAAATGGTGGTCTCGTCGATGTTGGAGACGCCGGGCTGCGGACGCAACTGCACATCCTCATTCGGCAGCGCCTGCAGGAAGGCGATCTTTTCAAGCACTTCTTCCTGGGTCAGGTCGCCTACAACGGATACCTGCATCGCCTGGCTGACAAGATTCTGGCGGGCAAAGGCCCTGATGTCTTCCAGAGTGATGCCTTGCAGGGTGGGGATCGTGCCGGCCGCGGAAACGGAATAGGCATGATCATCGCCGTAGATCAGTTTCGGGTAGACGATGCCGGCGATGCCTGACGGTTCTTCCTTCGCGGCTTCCAGGCTTTCGACCTGCTGCTGGCGCAGGCGGTCGAGATCGGCCTGGGTGAAGTCGGGTCGGAAGAGGCGTTCCTCGAGCAGGACCATCGTGGCGTCCACGTTGCGCAGCAGGGATTGCATGGTGATCGTGAAGCTGTCATTGCCGGAGCCGACACTGATGCGGCTGCCCAGCTTGTCCAGTTCGTTCTCGAACTCCTCGGCGCTGTAGTTCTCGGTGCCTTCGTTCATCATCTGCGCGGTCAGGCTGGCGACGCCGTACTTGTCCGGCGATTCAAGCAGGTGGCCGCCATCGAAATCCAGCTGAATGGTGACCAGCGGGACCTCTGCGTTAGCAGTACCGATGACCTGGATGCCGTTGTCCAGATCCTGGCGCCAGAAATCGGGCATGGTCACCAGCGGGTTCTGCGGCGGTGTCGGGCGCACGTTGCGATCGAAGGACTCCGGCGCATCACGCATTTCCAGTTCGTCGGTGGTGCTGCCCATGCGCGGCGGTGGCGTCGGGATGGTGAAGTTGTCCGGCATGGCGACGATGTCCTCGCCACCCTCGGGCACCACACTCAGGTAGATGGCGGGCTTGTCCTTGATGTAGGTGTTGTACACACGCAGCACGTCTTCCCTGGTGAGCGAGCGAATCTTGTCGAGATCCTTCTGGATCTGGTTGGGGTCGCCCAGCAGTGTCTCGTTGATGGCCAGTTGTCCGACCTTGCCGCTAACGCTGGCCAGGGAGTTGATCAGGGCAGCCTCGTTGGTGGACTTGTAAATCTGCAGGATTTCGTCGGTGATGTCGTCCTCGCTGAAGTTGGCGAGGATGTTGCGCATGTCCGCCTCGAAATCCGCCAGCGGCGTGCCGGGGAAGGGCAGCACCAGGAAGGTGATCAGGCCGGCCAGTTCCTGCGGGAAGTTGAAGCCGCTGGCCTGGATGGCCTTCTGTGTCAGCACGAACTCCTTGTAGAAAAAGGATTTACGACCCACGGTGATGATTTCATTGAGTGCCTCCAGGGCGACATTGTCCGGATGGTCGGAATTCACGGTCGGGAAGGCAATAAACAGGGCCGGGAAGCGGATATTGCGGTCGACATAGGAGATGTAGCGGTCCGCATCCAGCACGGCAGGCTGTTTCACATCGTTTTCCACGTCGGGACCGCGGGGAATCTCGCCGAAGTATTTCACGACCAGGTCCATGACTTCCTCTTCATCGACATAACCGCCGATGGTCAGGGTGGCATTGTTCGGGCCATACCAGCGCAGGAAGAAATGCTTCAGGTCATCCAGGTCGGCGGCATCGAGGTCTTCGATGAAGCCGATGGGCATGTGTGCGTAGGGGTGTTCCACCGGGAACATGGCGGTGAAGATCTTTTCCGACCACAGTCCGTAGGGCTGGTTCTCGTAGCTCTGGCCGCGTTCGTTTTTCACCGTGTCGCGCTGCACTTCGAATTTCTCTTCAGTTACCGCGTCGAGGAAATAACCCATGCGGTCGGACTCCAGCCACAGCATGGTTTCGAGCTGGTTGCTGGGCACGGTTTCGAAATAGTTGGTGCGGTCGAAGGAGGTGGTGCCATTCATGGTGCCGCCGGATTCGGTGACGATGCCGATATGCTGTTCGTCGGCCACGTGCTCGGAGCCCTGGAACATCATGTGCTCGAAGAAGTGGGCAAAGCCAGAGCGACGGACTTCCTCGCGGGCAGAGCCGACATGGTAGGTCACATCCACATGTACCAGCGGGTCTGACATGTCTTCATGAATGATGACGGTCAGGCCGTTGTCCAGTTCGTACTTACTGTAGGGAATGACGATTTCGCTGCTGTCGGCTTCCACGCGCTCGATGAGGGTATAGCCGATATCCGGCGCGGCGGCGCCCATGCCCGCATCGGTCGCTTCGGGAGCCGGGGATTCGCTGCAGGCGGCCAGGATGAAAAGCGCCAGGCCTGCGATGAGTGTTTTGAAAGAGGTCTCGAAGTGTGTGCGCGCAGAATGCATCCTTAACTCCTTATTGGGGGCTATTCATGTGGTTACGAAGAGATAAGACCGCTGATTAAAGCATATCGTTCCAGGCCCGCCAAGAAAGGGCTCCGGCGTTAAAACTGATAGAGGTAGGAAAGGGAAAAGGCGCCGTAGAACTGACCTTCCTGCTGCCCGTAGAACTCCTTGGTCCGGTAGATGTGGGCATAGGAAAAGCGCAGTTTTTCCCAGCTGCCGGCAATACCGGCGGCAATATCCGCCACTGTCTCGCGCCGCTGCACGCTGTGGCTGCTGCGAAAATAGTTGCCGTCCAGGAAGATGTTGTTTGCCATGAGCCTGCCGTCCACCGCGATGAAGCCGTGGAGCCGTATCCTGCTGTCATCCGACCGGGTCAGCCCGGGGGTGTTGTTGTCGCCGCCCGGGCGCAGGGTCGAGGTGCCGAAATCATCGGGGAGGTCCCAGCCCAGTCTGAACTCCGTGCCAAGGTTTACATAGCTGGCCACCGTGCCGATACTGCCGCCCCAGTGCGTGATGAGCTCCGCTTCGATATCGTCGAGTACGCCCAGGTTGATCTTGCCGTTCTTGTGCTTGCGTTCGAAGACCAGCTGGAAGGCAGGCTCGTTCTTCAGCTGGTTGTCCCAGCCCGCGAAGCGCTCCCAGCCGCCAATGTCATGAACCAGGTTTTGCGCCTGCCTGGCCAGTGCACCCGGACCAACCACGCCGAAATTGAATTCGGTGGAATGCAGGGTAGCCCCGGTGCGTGCGTGGTAACCCAGCCCGAGGTAGAGATAGCCGGCATAGGGGCGGTCATCCGGATCCAGCGTGGTGCGAAACTTGTCGGTGGGTGTGAACATGAGCTGGCCAAAACTGATAACCATGTTCTGGTTGACCGGATCGGTGTCGGGGCTGGTGGGGTCCGGATGTACGAAAGCCAGGATGCCGTTGAGTTTTTCCACCCAGGGATATTTCTGGCCGTTGGGGTCCTCGAAACTGTCCAGGTCCGGGGATATGGACGAGAAGCGCACGCCGTTGGTGTAGTTAAGATCAGTATTCGCGAACAGGTCGTTTTCCAGGAAGAAATTGAACGACCAGGGTTCTTCATCCTGGCCGTGGACTGCAGAACTCACCAGAAAGCAATACGCGAGCAAGCCGGAACAACGTTTCATGGCGCCAAGATACCGCGGCGACCGCTCCAATGAAAGCACCGGGAATGTGCGCAAGCGGCGAAATCCAATCGACTTCTGGGGTAACATAGGCATCCATGAAAAGTGAAATATTGGTGCACTGATGGCGACCCAACTGGTCAAGCTCAGGCACATGCCGGCGGATGAGCTGGAAGAGATTCATGCCCTCATGGCCGAGCATGACATCGAGGTCTATGAAACCAGTGCGGGGAGCTGGGGTATTTCCATGCCTGCCCTGTGGCTGCGCCACGACGAGCAATTGTCGCAGGCCAAGGCCTTGCTCGATGCCTATGCCGAGGAGCGCTTCCAGCGCATGCGCGGCGAATACCAGGCCTTGAAAGCGGCAGGCAAGGCCCGCACTTTTCTCGATATCGCGCGGGAAAATCCCGTTCGCTATATCGCCTATGTCGTTATGATAGGTGCGTTATTGTATATTTCACTGATTCCTTTTATTTCATTGATTTAGTGCCGAGTGACCAGTAGCTGGTTGCCAGCAACCAGTCACTTGAATACCGAGAGTTTTATGAGCAGTCCCATCCTTGCAATCCAGCCCCTCGATTTCCACTGGCAAACCGCCGACCCGTTCCTGTTCTGCGCCTTCCACCAGGACGATTTTCCGAAGGGCAACGGTGAAATGGGGCCGGCGGCTTCGCTGGCCGGGCGCAACATCGGCCAGGATTTCGAAAAACGCGACGGGTTTCGCATGTACCACGGTGACAAGGTGCCGGGGTTCCCCGGGCATCCCCATCGCGGGTTCGAAACCATCACAATCGTGCAGAACGGCCTGGTCGATCATGCCGATTCCCTTGGTGCGGCCGGCCGTTACGGGCACGGCGACGTCCAGTGGATGACGGCGGGCAAGGGTGTCCAGCACAGCGAGATGTTTCCCCTGGTGAAAGAGGACGCAGCCAATCCCTTGCTGCTGTTCCAGATCTGGCTCAACCTGCCGGCCGCCAGCAAGATGGTGGAGCCGCATTTCACCATGTTCTGGGACAAGGACATTCCGGTAAGGCACGAAACAGACGCCAATGGCAAAGCCATCAGCGTGGAAGTGGTGGCTGGCGAGTATGCCGGTGCCAGGGCGCCGTCGCCGCCGCCGGATTCCTGGGCATCGAATCCCGCCAATCACGTGGCGGTCTGGCTGATTGAACTGGCGGCCGGGGCGCAGTGGGAATTACCGGCCGCGGTGCCGGGGCTCAGCCGCGTGCTGTATTTCTACGCCGGCGACAGCGTGAATATGGCCGGGCAGGAAATCACCGTCAGCCAGGGCGTCCAGTTGCAGTCCGAGGCGGCCGTGCCACTAAAGACTGGCAGCCAGCCGGCGCGGTTGCTACTGTTGCAGGGCAGGCCCATCGCCGAACCTGTTGCCCATTACGGGCCGTTCGTCATGAACACGCGCGCGGAACTGCAGCAGGCTTTCAATGACTACCAGCGCGACCAGTTCGGCGGCTGGCCCTGGGAAAGGCATGACCAGGTGCACGGAACGCGTGGCAGGTTTGCCCGTTATGCCGATGGCAGGGAAGAAGAACCAGCGTAAGCTCTGAGGTAAGAAGTAAGAAGTAAGA
>CAZVSC010000068.1:3545-12839 GCA_964629325.1 uncultured Enterobacteriaceae bacterium | reverse complement strand
TCAGCACCGCACTGTTCGACAAGCCGGCCTTCCGCAACGTCATCGTCAACGGCATCGTCATGGCCGAGGACGGCAAGAAGATGTCCAAGCGCCTGCAGAACTACACGCCGCCCGACGTCCTGATGGAAGAATACGGCGCCGACGCCCTGCGCCTGTACCTGATCAACTCCGGCCTGGTGAAGGCCGAGGAGCAACGCTTTACCGATGCCGGCGTGAAGGACATGGTGCGCCGCGCCCTGCTGCCCTGGTACAACTCCTTCAAGTTCTTCCAGACCTATGCCGCCATTGATGCCTGGAAAGCCGATACTCAGGTGGCGGGTTCAGACAACATTACCGACCAGTGGATTCTGTCGCGCCTGCAGTCACTGAAAGCCAACGTGGCCCGCGAGATGGCGGAGTACAAACTCTACAACGTGGTCCCCGCACTGTTCGAATTCATCGAGGACCTGACCAACTGGTATATCCGCCTCAACCGCTCACGCTTCTGGGTGGAAGAGATGACCGACGACAAGGCGGCCGCCTACCAGACCCTGTACACCACCATCAGCGAGCTGACGGTGTGCATGGCGCCTTTCGCGCCCTTCCTGGCCGAGCATATCTACCGTGAGCTGGCCGTGTTTGCCGGCAATGCGGCCGATCGTCCCGCTTCGGTCCACTTGTGTGCTTATCCTGAAGCCGAAGACGGCTTGATCCAGCCGGTGCTGGAACAGGCAGTAACCCGCATGCAGAACATCATCCTGCTCGGGCGCCAGAAGCGTGAACAGGTGAAGATCAAGACCAAGATCCCGCTGAGCCGGCTCACCATCATCCACGAAAGCCAGGACATGCTCGACGAAATCGCCCGTCTCGCCGATTACATCGGCGGCGAACTGAACGTGAAGACGATCGAGTACTCCACGGATGAAGGCCGCTACATCAATCTCTTCGCCAAGCCGAATCTCCCCGTGCTGGGCAAGCGCCTGGGCAGGGAACTGAACAAGTATCGCCAGCTCATCCAGGGCCTGGATGCAAAATCGCTTAACCAGCTGCAGGATGACGGCAGCATCTCGCTCGACGGTGAACGCTTCAGCACCGATGACATTCTGGTGTTCCGCGAAGCGAAGGAAGGCACGCAAGCTGTATCCAACCGCTTCATTTCCATCGATCTCGCCTGTGAACTGACCGATGATCTCGTTGATGAGGGCCTGGCCCGCGAGGTGGTGAACCGCATTCAGAAAACCCGCAAGGATATCGGCCTGAATGTCACCGACCGGATCAGTGTCGACTACAGCGCCGATGCAGCGCTGGCGCAAGCCATCGAGAAACACAAGGACTACATCGCCGGGGAAACGCTGTGCACGGAATTTGTGGCCGGGAATGCCGGTGATCACCACTTCGATGTGGATGGAAACGAACTGACACTGGATATCAAAAAGGTAACGTAGACTGGCTGCACGGGCGTCTTGCGATCGCCATGCCGGATGACGGGCTGCGCCCTCTTCCGGCCTGCACGCTGCCGGCAATACAATTGCTTCAACAGGAATTCAACCATGACCCTGCAACATACAGACGATCTCAGAATCAAGGCGATGAAACAGTTGCTCGCTCCCGAGCAGCTGCTGGCCGAGTACCCGATGACGGAAAAAGCGTCTGAAACCGTCTTCAACGCCCGCAACGGCATCCAGAAAATCCTCAACGGCGAGGATGACCGGCTTTTCGTCATAGCAGGTCCTTGTTCGATCCACGACACGAAGGCGGCTCTGGAGTATGCCGAGCGCCTGGCCGTGTCGATGGAAGCCCTGAAAAACGAACTGCTGATCGTCATGCGCGTGTATTTCGAAAAACCGCGCACCACGGTCGGCTGGAAGGGCCTCATCAACGATCCGTACATGGACGAGAGTTTCCAGATCACCGAAGGCCTGCGCATCGCGCGTAAACTCCTGCTGGACCTGGCCGAACGCGGCATACCCGCCGCCACCGAATACCTGGACCTGATCAGCCCGCAGTACGTGGCCGACCTCGTGGCCTGGGGCGCTATCGGTGCGCGCACCACCGAATCACAGTGTCATCGCGAACTGGCCAGCGGCCTGTCCTGTCCGGTCGGTTTCAAGAACGGCACCACCGGTGACGTGCAGATCGCCATAGACGCCATCGGCTCGGCCATGCACCCGCACCATTTCCTGTCGGTGACCAAGGAAGGCCATTCCGCGATTTTCCAGACTTCCGGCAATGCTGATTGCCATATCATCCTGCGCGGCGGCCACAAGCACACCAACTACGACCCGGAAAACGTGCGCGATGTTTCCGAGAAACTGGTCAAGGCCGGACTTAAACCCAACATCGTCATCGACTGCAGCCATGCCAATTCCGGCAAGAGCCACGAGCGCCAGATAGTCGTCTGCCGTGACGTCGCCTACCAGATCGCCGCCGGCGAAAAGAACATCAAGGGCATCATGCTCGAGAGCCACCTGGTCGCGGGTAACCAGAAAGTGGTGCCGGGCCAGCCGCTGACCTACGGGCAAAGCATCACCGATGCGTGTATGTCCTGGGAAGACACCGCCGCCCTGCTGACCGAACTGGCCGACTCCGTCAAAACCCGTCGTACCACCTGAGGCAATGGCTGGCGACCATTTCAACCCGGAAGAGGCCCTGGCCCAGGCCCGCCGCTTGCACAGGGAAGGCCAACTGGGCGAAGCGGAGCAGCTTTATCGCCGCATATTGCAGGCGCAGCCGGAAAATGCGCAAGCAAACCACCTGCTCGGCATGCTGGCCTACCAGGTCGGCCGGTTCGCCGATGCGGCAAAACTCATATCCATGGCCATCCTGGCCGATGGCAACCAGCCTCCCTTCTACAACAACCTGGGCCTGGCCATGCAGGCGCAGGGCAACAATGAACAGGCGATTCTGTTATACAGGCAGGCCATCGCTCTCGATGCCACATACGCGGACGCCCACAGCAACCTGGGCATCATGCTGGAAACTATCGGCAACTACGACGAGGCACTGTCTGAGTTTGACCGGGCACTGGCGCTCAATCCCGGTCAGGCAAATACCCACAACAGCCTGGGTGTAGTTCTGCACAAACTCGGTCGGTTTGAGCAAGCGATCGCGGTACTGCACCAGGCAATCGCCATCGATCCTGACTTCGCCGAGGCGCACAATAACCTGGCCAACTCACTTGAAGCCCTGGGCAAGATCAGCGAAGCGCTCAATTCCTATGAACGGGTATTGGCACTGAACCCCGCTCATGCCGGCGCCCATTCCAACCTGCTGTTATGCATGAACTACGATGCAAAAACCGACGCTGCTTCCCTGTACGCCGCACACCAGGCGTGGAATGGAAAATTCACAACAGGTTTTGCCAATCTGCCAATCCACAAGAATTTGCGGGATCCGGATCGTCCGCTTCGCATCGGCTATGTTTCTGCAGATTTCCATTTTCATCCGGTGAGCCGCTTTTTCGAGCCCATACTGAAGGCCCACGATAGGAATAAATTCGAGATCACCTGTTACTCCAACACGACTTGGCATGACGTTGTCGCAGAACGACTTCAGGCATATGCCGACCACTGGCGGTCAATCGCCGGTATGGTAGACGACCAGGTCGTTGACCTCATTATGCGGGACGGTATCGACATCCTGGTGGATCTGTCCGGACACACGGCCGGCAATCGACTGCCTGTCTTTGCCCGCAAACCTGCGCCGATACAGGTGACTTATATAGGTTATCCAAGCACTACGGGGCTGTCGGCCATGGACTACAGGATCAGTGACAACTGGCTTGATCCCGATGGCATGACCGAACACGTTCACTCAGAAGAAATCGTCCGGCTCCCTAATGGAAGTTTCTGCTTCACACCCTATGAACAAAGTCCTGCCATTCTGGAAAAGCCTGCTGTATCACCCGGAAACGTGACCTTCGCTTCGTTCAACAACACAGCCAAGATCAACCATGAAGTCGTTGCACTCTGGTCTTCCGTACTGCAGGCCTTGCCGGGTTCTCGGATGCTGTTGGCTGCGAAAGCGTTGGACGACAACAGCGCTGTCGAACACCTGCTGACAATGTTCAAACAACAGGGAGTGGATCCGGAAAGGCTGGATTTCCAGGGCTGGCTGCCTATCGCAGAACATCTGAATTTATACAACCGCGTGGATATCGGACTGGACACGTTTCCCTGGTGCGGCAACACCACAACCTGCGACGCCCTGTGGATGGGAGTACCCGTCATCACGCTTGCGCAAAAAGAATCCCGCGGCAGGATGGGGGCCAGTGTGCTCAGCCAGGCCGGGCTGAATGGCTTTATCGCCGAATCACCCGATGAGTTCGTTGCCAGGGCGGTGGCATTGGCCAGGGACCCGGACCTGTTGCGGCAGTTGCGCAGCAGCCTGCGCGCAACACTGGAACAATCTCCGCTGCTCGACGCGCAGGCCATCACTGCTCCTCTGGAAAACGCCTACCGGGAAATGTGGCGACGCTGGTGCAAGGACGCCGGCAGCTTCTGACGATTTCCTGCGCGGCCGTTTCGGGTTACCCTTCGACTATCGCGTTTTCAGGAATCACTGCGTTGCACGGACGTCGTTCACCGAAACTCCTCTACTGGCTTCTCCAGTTTGCCGGACTCGGGTTGACCATTGTCTACCTGTCCTGGCATTTTCATGTCACTGACCGTGTTGCCATTCCCGAACCATCATTTGTATCGGTGCTGATCCTGCTGTGCATTTGCGCGCCGGTGACCAAGGGATTGAGCATTATTGCCGGCCATTTCCTGGTGGGCTCCCACTTCTGGCAGGTCAACCTGCGCATTCCCCGCGTCCTGCTGTACTATTTTCTCGACCTCGCCTGCTCCGCACTGACTCTCTCTTTCGTGTGGAAGTACCTGCTTGGCTGGCTGTTCACGGACGCCGGTTTCCCGATCGTCATGACGTTGTTCCCCTATGCATTCATCAACGGGGTGATACTGTCGTGGTATACACCGCGTCCGGCTCGCAAGGTATCTGCCACGCCAGCGGCCGGCAAGGACACCAGCGAAACCTCTTTCATCCTGGGCCTCAGACTCTGGTACTGACCATGAGCGAACATCACTGTCATTCCGAACACGAGAACAAGGCAGCACACAGTTGCCATGGCGAGAATCGCGGTCACGAGGAGCACGCCTGTCACCCGCCCAGCGGCAAGCCCGACAAGCTGTTGTGGGGATCGCTGGCCTTCATTGTCATCCTCTACCTGCACCAACTGCTGTTCCCGGCATCCACGGGGATCTTTGCCTGGTATGCAACACTGGCCAGTTCCATCTTCGATCTCGTCAACACCATGTGGTGGGGCATCACCCTCGGTGTATTGATGATCTCCCTGCTCACCCGCGTCCCCCGCGAATTCGTCATGTCCATTCTCGGGACAAGGCGCGGCCTCAACGGCATTCTGCGCGCCACCGCGGCCGGTCTGCTGCTGGACCTGTGCAGCCACGGCATCCTCATGGTGGGCGCAAAACTCTATGAACGCGGCGCCAACATCGGCCAGGTGGTGGCCTTCCTCGTCGCCAGCCCGTGGAATTCCTTCTCCCTGACCCTGGTGCTGATTGCACTGGTCGGCCTGAAATGGACGCTCGCCTTCATCATCTTGTCCATGGTGATCGCCATAATCGCCGGCCTGCTTTTCGACAGGCTGGTGGGCCGCGGTGTGTTGCCGGACAACCCGGCGCAGATCGATCTGCCGGCGCATTTCCGTTTCTGGGAATCCGCGCGTGCAGGCCTGTCCGGCGTCACCTGGAGCATCGGCCTGTTCGCCGGCATGCTGAAGGACGGCGTGAAGGAATCGCGCATGGTGCTGCGCTGGATATTCTTCGGCATTGTGCTGGCCGGCCTGGTGCGCGCCTTCCTGTCGCCGGACACCTTCGGCACCTGGTTCGGGCCCACGCTGGCGGGACTGGGCCTGACCGTGCTGGTCGCCACTGTCATGGAAGTGTGCTCCGAGGGCTCCACACCGATTGCCGCCGACCTGCTGACCCGGGCCAACGCGCCGGGCAACGGCTTCGCTTTCCTGATGACCGGCGTGTCCACCGACTACACGGAAGTGATGGTGCTGAAGGAAACCACCGGCAGTTTCAAGATCGCCCTCTTCCTGCCGCTGCTGACCGTGCCCCAGGTATTACTGGTGGCCTGGCTGCTCAACGGCTTCGCCGTCTGACCCCCCAAAAAAAAGGCCGCCCTGGGGCGACCTTCTCGTTACTTGACTCCCATCAATGGGCTTGCGGGTCGGGCCTGACCTGGAACTGCACGATCTTGCCCTTGGTGCCCTTGCCGCCCTCGATATGCCACACGAGATGCGTGCCGTAGTTCGCCCACAGTGAGCGTCCCTTCCAGCCGGCGTCGGGATCGTCGATGCGACCGTCCAGCCCACGCTGGTAGAAGCCCAGCGGATACGGTACGCGCATGCGGGTCCACTCCCCGCTGTCCGGATCCAGGGCGATCAACGAGTCGGAATTGGACCCGGTGATGATCGGCGTGTTGGCGCCGAAGCCGGCCACGTCGAACTGGTCCACCCAGCCGAAGTAATGGAAGTCGGCGGGTATGTCGGTGTCGGGATAGGTCGGCCCGTCGGTCTTGTACAGCGTCCAGCCCGCTTCGCAGTGGGTGCCCAGTTGGGTGCCCGGACCGTTCAGGACCGGGCACTGGTTGCGGTCGAACCGGGCGAAATGGCTGCTGGCGGCCAGCGCGGTCCAGACCACGCCGTTGGTGTCGATATCGATGCCGCGCGGGTCGAGGCCGGGGTCGGCCACTTCATACACTTCGGCGATGCAGGTTTCCGGCGGATTGTCGCCGCGATCCAGGCGCACGATGTAACCCGGGAAGGATTCCGAAGCGCCCCACACCACGTCACCGTCGCTGGGATCGGGAATCACCGAGTACAGGTTCTTGCGCACCTCGGTGTCCAGCGCAGGATCGGGATTTTCTGCGTCATAGGCATTCCACGGCTTGGTGATCCGGCCGTCGCCGTTGGTGTCGATGACCTGCGGACACCAGCCCTGTGAGTTGATCTCGTCACCGGTACGGTCCCAGGTGGCGGTATCGACCCAGCCGAACATCGGGCCGCTCAATTCATTGAAGTACAGCGTGCGTTCCGGGTTGTCGGCGAACTGCAGGTGATGGGTGGCGAAGCAGGTGTCGATCAGGCCGAACTCGCCGGTGGCCGGATCATACACGGACGCCTGCCGGCCGCTGCGTGTTAAGGGATAGTACTCGGCGTACTTGTTCCGGATATCGCCGCGGTTCTGGCACCAGTCCGGCTGGTCGTTGCGGATCTTGGAGGTCATCCACACGCGGCCCAGTTCGTCCATCATCGGGTTGTGCGGGTCGGACGGATTCTCCACGCCCCAGATATGCTCCATGCCCCAGAAATTGGATGGCCGGCCTGGTTGCGGGAAGCGGCTGCGCACTTCACGCGGGTCCTCGCGCGTGGGTATGACGATCTTGTAGTTGTCGTTGGTGATGGGATCCACCACTTCCAGGGTACCGTGACCGGAAGACACCGCGTAGATCGGGCCCATGGCATTCACGGTCGGGTTGCGCTTGTCGGTGGCGATCTCGTCATGCATGAAGTCATGGTCGCCGCCAATGTCACGCAGGGTCACGACCACGTTGCGCTCGACACCCTGTGGACGCGGCGGCGCTTCGGGGGGCACCAGGCCCGCTTCGATACCGCGCGTCCAGTTAGCCAGGATCTTCAGCATGCCTTCACGGCCGAGGCCGACGAAGGAGCCGTACATGCCGCCGCCGCGCACGCCTAGTTGCAGGCGGTAATCCCAGGCTTCCTCGTGGGAATCAAAGCCGAGTGCATCCATGTGATCGAGTGTGCGGGTGATCTGGCTGCCCTGCTGGTGGCAGAAATGGCAGCGCGCCTTGTATTCGTGCACCCACTCCTTCTGCGTCTCGATGTCGGTGGCGAAACCGTTGCCCTGCGGGCCGGTGCCGGGAAACATGTCGGCGGTCGGGATCTCCAGCATGGCGAACCAGTAATCCGGCGGATACACCATGGCCGCTTCCTGCGGGCTTGAGGCCACCACAGCAGTCAGGTCCAGATTGCGGTCACCGGGACGGCCTTCCACTGGTTCGGAATCCACCAGGCCGTAGCCGCGTACCCAGACGTCAAAAGTCGCTTCCGGCATCTGCGGCAGCGTGTAGCGACCGTCGTCGTCGGTGACGACAATCTTGATATAGGGCGTATTGGTTTCATGGGTTTCCGCGATCACCCAGACACCGGCTTCAGGGCCGTTGCTGCTGGTGACGCGGCCTGTGATATAGCCTTCGGGCCAGGCGCGTTCACTATCGGGTTTCATCGGGGCCTGCGCGAACAGCGATGTGCTGAGCGCGAGCAGGCAGAACAGGACGAGATTCGGTGCTTTCATGGCTTCCCCCGGACTGTCGGACAGTTTTATTTTGAAACTTATTGAGTGAGCAAGAATAGCCCCCACCGCTAGCCCTGTCCATTGCATCAGCCGCAACACCCGGCGCCTGGGCCGGGAATTTCATATCTATCACAGGTAAAAGGGCGTATGGTAACCACTCTATCCGGATCCCCATCAACGATCCCGTCTCCTCACTCCCCCCTGCCGCTGACAAGCAAGGTATCCAATGACCCATTCGAAAGGCCATTTAGTCGGGGCAATGCACTGCGCACTGCTGCTGTTTCTCTCCACCCTCGTTACCGGCCAGCCCCACGCCCAGTCGGCAGCTGTATCCGCAAGCGAACCATTACCCGCAAACGCCCAGGCCAGTCTTTACGGCAACGGTTGGTCATGTGCGCGTGGCTACACCCGCGTCCGTGACGTATGCCGTGAAATTGACCTGCCTACCTATGCATACCTGAACGCCTCCGGCTCGGGCTGGGTATGCGAACGTGGCTATAAAAAACAGAACTCGGCCTGCGCACCGGTTGCAGTGCCGGCCAACGCGTTTTATTCCAATCCTGATTATGGCAACGGCTGGACTTGCATCAGGGGGTATCACACGAACGGTAACGAATGTGTGCAAACAGAAATCCCGGCCAATGCCAGGCTGGATGACAGTACGTTTGGAAAAGGCTGGACATGCAATTCCCCCTATCGTGAATCCGGCGACGCATGTTTGCTGGTAACGGTGCCCGCCAATGCCTATGCCACCGGCGACACTTACGGACCCGGCTGGAAATGCCACTACGGATTCCGGGAAGACGCGGGTTTGTGCCTTGAAGTGAGTATTCCCCAAAATGCCTTCAAGGCGCCTTTCGGTGACGGCTGGACATGTGAACGCGGTTATACCCGTGAACGGGACAGTTGCGTC
>CAZVSC010000068.1:0-3445 GCA_964629325.1 uncultured Enterobacteriaceae bacterium | reverse complement strand
CGGTGACGGCTGGACATGTGAACGCGGTTATACCCGTGAACGGGACAGTTGCGTCATGCTGGACATTCCTGACAACGGCTTCCTGTCCGAAAAAGGCAATGACTGGGAATGCCTCCGGGGCTTTCGAAAACAGGAAGAATCGGGCTGTGCCAGCGTTGAACTTCCCCTCAATGCACACCTCGATTACACCGGCAACAACTGGGAATGCAATCGCGGCTTTCGTGAAAACAACAGTTCATGCGTGATAAACCAATGATCATCAGGCTTGGCTATGAAATCGCCTACGAGTTCAAGCAACCAACGCCCATGATTCTCATGCTGGGCATTCACTCCAGCCGGGTGTCTGACATCCTGATCCAGGACAACATGGCAACCAGTCCCCCGGTGAATATCCGCGGTTCCTGGGATTCGTACGGCAACTGGTGCAGCAGCCTGCTGGCGCCTGATGGCAGCTTTTCGGTGTCCACTGATGCCCTCATCAAGGACAGCGGCAAGCCGGAAACCATCAATGCCACGGGCAGGCAGTGGCCTGTGCATGAACTACCGGGAGAGATCGTGATGTTCCTGCTCGGCAGCCGGTACTGCGAAACGGAACTGCTGAATGAGGCGGCCTGGGACCTGTTTGAACATGAGGAGCCGGGCATGGCACGGGTGTTGGCAATCGCTGACTTTGTGCATAACCACCTCTCATTCGGTTGCGAAAACGCCCGCAACACACGAACAGCAAACGAAGCCTTCCAGGAGGGTAAAGGCGTGTGCAGGGATTTCGCCCACCTCGCCATAACCCTCTGCCGCTGCATGAATATTCCGGCACGCTATTGCACCGGGTACCTGGCCGACCTGGAATTACCCTCAGACAAGTCACACAGCGACTTCACCGCCTGGATGGAAGTGTATATCGGCGGCGGGTGGCACCTGGTCGATCCCAGCCACAACACACCGAGAACCGGCAGGGTGCTTATCGCCCGCGGCCGCGATGCTGCGGACGTATCCATCAGCAGCACCTTCGGGCCGGCGGAGCTGACAAAATTCAAGGTCTGGGCGAGCGAAGCGGACCCTTCCGTGATCGACGAATTCGAAGAAGGATTTTTGAAGCAACAATTCACCCGGCAGCCCTGCCTGGAATTATAGGACTGCCCCCTCCCGCATAACCAACACCGAATAACTGGCCTCTCGTGCGCCGCGATGATGTAATATCATCCTACTGGAACAACCACACACAAAATCCTGACACTGGACCGACACCAACTTGAGTCAGGAAACCGTGGCAAGAATGCCAGGCACTCCTGCCACACGAGACGAGGGGAACCCCATGAATAAAACGCTGACCATGCTTGCCCTGCTGCTGCTTTCCACCACAACCCTGGCGGAAACATACCCGGACGGCTACGCCGACGATCGCGCCGCCATCATCGACCTGCAGCACCGCTATGTGCTGGCCATGGATTACTTCGATGCCGACGGTTATGCGGAAGTTTTCGCCCCGGACGGCAAGCTCGACTGGGCGCGAGGCATTGTCGACGGCCGCGAGGCGATTCGCGAATTCATGTCCACCGGCACCTACGACCTGAGAACCATGGGCTTCCAGCCGGCCACGACACCCGACGGCAAGGAATGGCCGTCAACTGTGCGCCACCTCATCACCAACCAGGTCATCACCGTTGAAGGCAATACCGCCAAGGCCATCACCTACTGGATGAACTACGCCAACAACGCGGACCGCCGCCAGATCCAGTGGCTGAGCTTCGGCTCCTGGGAAGACGAGTACGTGAAGATCGATGGTGAATGGTTCTTCAGCCTGCACAAGATCTACAACGAGGGTAATCCCAGGACCTTCACGGCCGGACAACCGAACCCCCTGAAGAAATAATCCCCGGCGATTCAGGCACTGGCTGGCCGAAAGTTGCTGGGGCCTGTGAATGAGGCGCGCGCAGCCAGCCGCAATGCCTGATTGTGGTTCAGATATCCAGGACCAGCCGGTCGGAGAAGGCCCGTGAACAACAGGGCGTGAATTGACCGTCTTTATTGCGCTCGTCTTCGGTGAGGATGCTGTCGCGGTGATCGGGCTCACCGTCCAGCACCTTGACGATGCAGGTTCCGCAAATTCCCTGTTCGCATGAAATGGGGTGCTGTATCCCGTTTTCATAGAGCACATCGATGATGCTTTTATCCGCCGGGATCGTATAGATTTCCTGGCTCCTCGCCAGCTGTATTTCAAAACTTCTTTCTTCCGACATGCCAGTCAATCCGGGTTTTGCCGCTGCATCATTTTTGCCACCGCCCGCCTGGCCATGACCCGGGGCGCATCCGCCTTGTTGTCGACCAACCAGTCTTCCCCGAACTCATTGATTCTTTCCTGCTGCGCTTCCACCATCACCTTGTCTTCGGCCAGGGCTTTCCTGATTTCACTGTCGATCCTGTCAGTCGCTGACGGATTGTCTGTCTCATGGCCATTGGCCGTCGACCAGAAATAAAAACAGGAGGTATCCGTTTCAGGAGTCAGTGCGTGGAATATCCGCATGTCAAAACGCGGTGCCCCCGCCGTTGCCCGGTCCTTGCCGGCTTCCACCCCGCCGGAATACTGGATGACAAACGCCGGCGCGATAAACTCGAAGTCCTGCCAGCGATCGATCAACCCGGGGAAAGGGACGCAGTTGTTATATACCGGCGGGGCCGGCGCATTGCTCATCTGCCGACTCAACTTTATGCCGTTGTCCGTCGCATCGAGCGCGTTTTTTGCCACCATGTGGACACTGGGGGCCGAGCCGCCCACGGACGCAGGGTGTACATAAGCCAGGTGCGTGGCATCGAGCAGGTTGTCCACCAGCATCAGGTAATGGCACTTCACCGGCATCATGTCGTGAATATGCGGCCAGTTCTCCCTGTCATCATGAAAGGGGTAATCCGGGATCATGCTTGCGTCGGCTTTTTCAGGATCGCCATGCCATATCCACAGCATCTGGTCCTTTTCCACCAGCGGATACCTGGTCACACGGGCTTTTCTGGGAATGATGTCCTGGTTGGGAATTTCCACGCAGGCGCCGTCGCAGCCAAACACCAGACCGTGGTAGTTGCAGCGGATACCCTTCTCGGTCACCGTGCCAAGGCTCAGCGGAGCGCCCCGGTGGCTGCAGCTGTCCTGCAATGCGCAGGCCGCGCCGTCCAGCGTCCGGTACAGCACTATGGGCTCATTGCAGATACGACGTGCGACGGGTTTTTCGGTGATTTCATCCGCCCATGCGGCCACATACCAGGCATTTCTTACGATCATTTTCCGTCCCCCTGAGTAGCCAGTATGTTAATTCGCAGGGCACGATTAATAAAGGGAAGCGGTGCAGGGTTCTCAAGGACTGAACAATCAGGTTTTACTGATTGCCGAAAAGAAAAACCAGGCCGAAGCCTGGTTTTGTGTCGTTATAAATGTCGTAATAAAAGTCGTTATAAA
>CAZVSC010000067.1:12080-13234 GCA_964629325.1 uncultured Enterobacteriaceae bacterium | reverse complement strand
TAAACAGGGACACCCACTTTACTGGCAATCGTCAAAATCCCTACTACACTGAGTTGTATCTACAGATAGCCCAATTGGATATGACTCGACCTCGCTCCACCCTCGTTTCCCTGGAGGAGACGCCCTATTACCACTGCATCTCGCGCTGTGTCAGGAGAGCGTTCCTCTGTGGACAGGATCGGTTTACCGGCAAATCCTTCAACCACCGCAAACCCTGGCTGGTAAAACGGTTCCGGCTCTTGGCCAGTGTCTTTGCCATTGACATCGCCGCCTATGCCGTGATGTCCAATCACTACCATCTGGTCCTGCATGTCGACCAACACCGAAGCCGGCAATGGTCGAAAGATGACGTCATCGACCGCTGGCTAACGCTTTATAAAGGTCCGGAGCTGATGCAGCGATATAAAAAGCGGGAGCCGTTACTTCCGGCGGAAAGGACCAAGGTGTTGGAAATCGCCCAAACATGGCGGGACCGGCTGTCGAGCATCAGCTGGTTCATGGCCTGCCTGAATGAACATATCGCCCGCAAGGCCAATGCCGAGGACAGTTGCAAGGGTCGGTTTTGGGAAGGCCGCTTCAAGTCCAAGGCTTTACTTGATGAAACGGCGCTTCTGGCCACCATGGCCTATGTGGACCTGAACCCGGTCAGGGCCGGCATAGCTCGGAACCTGAAAGAATCCAGTTTTACTTCCATCCAGGAAAGGATCCGGGAAGTGGCGGACCACCACACCAAAAACAGGCCGCCGTTAATGGCCTTCTCGGAAAGCAGGACACTGGCGGACGGCATCGTTACCCTTCCCTTTCACCTGAAAGACTACATCGAGCTGGTGGATTGGACAGGCCGGATAGTCAGAAGGGACAAGCGAGGATTTATCGCAGCCACGGAACCCAGGATTCTTAAATCACTGAAGCTGACTGAACAGGACTGGGAATACCTGGCCCTGGCTATACATAAGCGGAGTATTAACACCATTCATGGGCTGGAACGCCTGAAAGCCCACAAAAATCAGCAGCCCGAAACACAGGCGGCCTGAGCTAACACCTCTGGAATACAGGCTGAACTGCCTGGAACCGCTCCTGCTCGCAAACTAACCTCGATTAACCCGTTCAGCTGAACCTGCATAAGATCACGAGATCATTTCGGGGAAATGGCA
>CAZVSC010000067.1:6956-11980 GCA_964629325.1 uncultured Enterobacteriaceae bacterium | reverse complement strand
TAACCCGTTCAGCTGAACCTGCATAAGATCACGAGATCATTTCGGGGAAATGGCACGTAAAGTTTAAGAGTGGATGTCACTATATATTCGTATATTCGAAAGGAGACTAAAGGGTGGGTGTCCTATTTGGTACCCGCCCGAATCGGCTGCCACCCAGCCGCGCCCCGCCATGGTTGCCAGGAATGGATCAGGGACTGATCGACTGACAGCCAGCGACATCAAGGATGATGCAACTAAAGGGAATGCAGGGCTGCGCTCGTGCCTGGGTCAGAATTGGACGGATTGTAGCGGTGAAGCGGAAGTGTTGAAGGGAGGAAAGCGGTCCGTTTCATGCGGATAACCAGGATATGGCCAGGATTCAGGCATCAACAACAAGCTGGACTGACTGCGATATGCCGTTTATTCTCCTTATCCGTAAATATGCCAGAAAATTATTCCTAAAAAACCCCAGCGTGCGCCAGGGTTTAATTTAGTTTTATTCCTATATTAGAAGAATCTGTAGCGAGCGCTCAGCCTCATTGACCTTGGAGGCTGAAAACCTGTTGGCAAGCCATAGAATGGAGTATCGTCCTCATAGACTTCCCTGGTTTTCTGCTGATTAATGACATTGAAAATGTCAGCCGACAGAACGAGCTGAGCATTTGTCAAATCTATGGTGTACTGGGCGTTTAGGTCAAGATTCCACCAAGTACTAGTCTCACCCTTACTAGCGCGCGGAACTGGCTGCCCGTCACAGTAGAACGAGGCGTTATCGTATGCGGCCGCAAATGTATCGGTAGGATGCACCCCAAAGCAACCGATAGGTCTACCCGTCTGCGCCATAAAGTTGGCACCAAATCTGACACCATTATCCATCTGGTATGTCCCCCATAGTTTAACCGTATGCCTTCTGTCGTTAGGCAAATTACCGAAGCCATAATCAGTTAAACCGGGCTGGTCGAAGTTTGTAGTCAAGCCAGCATCGTCTTGGCCATTGTCAGACCTAACATAGCCCTCATTGTTACCATAGCTGTGGGCCCAGGTATAGGACCCTGACAGCCCCCACTTCCCATCGAAGGGCCTGTCCATGGTTATTTCAAAGGCATGATAGGTACGACTCGCCTCGGGGTAATTCAGCTGATCCGATGATAGGGTGATGAATTCAGACTGCTCCGGTATGTACACCGTCATCGGGGCACCAGGATTGGCCAGTACATACTGGTGGAACCCAGTGAACACGTCCGCGACTTCAGGCCAGCTACCAGCATAGTGTTTGATCACGGCTGCATCGATGGCAACGTCTTCGATGGATGTTGCTAGGTCACGATAAATGTACTTTGCACCCCAAGTGATTCCATTGTCGGCGATCATCTGGGCGCCCAGAATGATCTCATTCTGGTACATGGCCTCCAGGTTCTGATCAACAAGACCCCTCGTATCAGGTACCGCACCAGTAGAATAGGTCTGCGTTCTAAAAGAACCACCCTTCACTACTGGTGTGCCATCTGCGTTCTTGGATTTGCCGTCCCAGTCAAAGTATTCCTGGATATAGGTCTCGCCGCCGGCCAAGCGGATATTGGTGTTGGCTGCTACTGGCAGATAATACCTTCCGTAGTTTGCAAAGAACTGATAGTCAGGCATGCTTGATGGTTGCCATAGGGCGCTTATTCTAGGCGCCCACTGGTTATCAAGTGCGACAAACTCCTTGCCCTCGGCGTTGTAGTTTATAAACTCATCATTTCGCAACCCAATTTCAAGGGTTAAGTCATCGTTAAATTGCCAGGTATCCTCTATATAGTAAGCCTTGGACTCTACATCGAAGGAACCACCATTACTGTAGGTTCTGCGCCTTGCATCCGCGCCGCTTGGGCATTCGGTAGCTACATCACATATATATGGACCGTAGTCATTTGATGGATGCAGAAGCCAGTAGACTCCTCCTGAGTTGATAGTTGAAGATATAGAGTTATTGGTTTCTTCGTCGTATCCAACCCTGATGGTGTGGCTGTCAAGTGAATAAGTTAGGTCGAAACGATTCGATTCCCTCTTATCCTCACCTACATCTATTAAAAACTCGGTCCAATCACCCAAAACCACGAAGCCATTTGCAGCTGTTACCTCATACAGCACCGGGGCAGAGGCAGTGGCTGGGTTTGTTGTCCTCGCCGCCTCGTTCTCACCGGTGGATGCAGAAATGACTAGGTTGTCCGTTAACTGACCGGTGTAGGTCGCTATCCAGTTCATGCCACCCCTTTCATAGAAAGTGTCACCAACAAAGGCACCCGTCTGTTTTGTGTCAGAATTATATTCGTATGCGCCTTCTACACCTGTCCTCTCATCAGTGAACGCCGTAACCTCTATGCGGTGGTTGTCAGTTAGATAACCATCAAGCTTTACACCCCAGAAGTCTTGGCCAAGTGAGTATTTATAACCACGACCTGACTGAATGCCATAGTATTCGTCAGCGGAATTAACATCAGAGTAGAGCGCGTAGTAAAACAGACGATCCCGGATGATTGGGCCAGACGCCCATATGTCGTAAGTAGTCGATGAGGACTCGTCTTGACCGTTGTCTGCGGCGAAGGTGTTGGGGGAGGTCTCAATCAGCTTGTCGTAGTAGGTATTAACACCAAACTGGAAGTCATTTGAACCAGACTTTGACCTTGCATTAAGAACGCCACCGGTAGACCTACCGAAGGCGGCAGAGTACCCGCCAGTCTTTACCTGCAAGGTATCGTAAAATTCGAATGGTACCCTCGAGTAACCCAGACCATTCCTGAAGTTGGTTGTATTCAGGCCATTAATATACGAAGTGTTCTCGGCAACAGAGGACCCGGAGAAGCTTACGTTTGTGCCGAATGCCGTATCGCCAATAGTAGTCCCCGGTGCCAAGAGGGCGACCGAGTCAAAGTTTCTTGGTACAGGCAGCTCAGTCAATGCACCTGCATCAACGATCAATCCGGATTCAGCGATACTACTTTCAACTGCAGAACGTGTAGAACCAAGTACTATCAGCTCCTCAACACCAGCCTGCGAGGTCGCAAGATTAACTACAGTCTCACTATCTAGTCTGACACTTACAGTTTCTGTATCGACATTGTTGCCGTTCTGAACGACAACAACCTGGTACTGCCCCGGCGGCAGAGAGTTGAATGCAAAGCTTCCGTCAGCGTTAACCTGGACGGAGCGCGTGATGTTCCTTGATGTATCAGTAACGGTAACAGTTTCTCCGCCCGAGGCTCCGTTCACACTACCAGCTATTGCACCAGTGGTAGACTGGGCAAATGAGCCAGAAGAACCAAGAATCAGAGCTGACGCCACAACTGAACCAGTCAAAAATTTACAGGAACAATTAACCGCAGAAACTAATTTTTTAATATTGGTCATTTTTTGCCAATCTCCCAAGTAATCATCAATTTCAAAACGCTTCACTTCTTTCCTAAGTGTTATTACGATGCTTGTCTAGCAGCCGACGAGACATAAATTAAGATCTTTATTTTGCGTGTCAGCGAGGATATTGTGTTGCTCCAAATTAATTTAGGCATGTTCAAAAAAAAGAACCTTATACACTGTGCAATTTATTTGTACACAAGAACTAAGTAACCATTTGTCTACCTTGCGCAAAAACTAAGTAATTATTTGTAACTTTAATAAGAGGGCTCCCAGCAAAGTGGGACGCAGATCCGACCACACCCAAGAACAGCTCAAAGAGCTGATCATCAGGGCAAGCATCAAGCTGATCACCGATATTGGACCCAGTGCTTTTGGCACACGGGCTATTGCCAAGGAAATCGGCTATTCCTTCGGCACCATCTACCATGTGTACGGGGACCTCAAAACCCTGCGCTACCACGTCAAGGGACGAATTCTCGACAATTTGTATGACAGTATGGCTACGGGCATGGATGAAGTGGAGGCCAAGGCAGAATACCTTGTCGATAGTTATATCAATCTGTTCGAACAGAAACACTTTCTGTGGGCCTTTGTCTTTGGCCTGCCCAGCGACCCCAAGGAACTTACCCCGCCCTGGTATATCGAAAAGGTCGAGAACCTGTTCTCATTGGTAATAAGGGCCTTCTCCCCCATTACGCAAAACCAGAAGGAAGCGGAAATCGCCGCCCGCACCATATGGCCGAGCATTCACGGTATCTGCGTACTGGCCATGGCCGGCAAGCTCGATATTGTGTGTTCGGAAAGTCCCAAGGAACTGGCACACCGCCAGCTGGCGATTTACATGGAGGGCCTGAAATGCTTAGACAATGACTTGTTCAATGCAACTGCGGCAGGTAACGCCTAGCAACTGAAATAAAAAGGGTCAGAATAATTTGATTTTCAAGTTACTCTGACCCCATTGATTTAGGAAGAATAAACGGCTAATACCGAGTAGTCCAACTTGTTATTGCAGCCTGAAGTCCTACAGGTAAGCCCAACAGGGACACTAATTTCTCTGGTATTCCATAAGGGTGAGAAGTTAAGCGAAATCCTCAGGAAACAGAAATCAAGTTACTCTAACCCCTTTGATTCTTTTTTTGATTTAAGGAGCAGATAGAACTGCAGCTGGGCAGGAAGCTCCCGCCCTTCGAGTGGGGCGGCGATAGAAAATCAAAGAAATATCAGCGGGAATCAAGAATCAAGTTACTCTGACCCCTTTGATTTTTTCCTTATCTTCAGACATTTCAAGTGCTCCAATGTTTATATAATTTCTCAGTACTCTCGCATTACTTTGTCAATTACGCAGGGAGCTCTCCATTTATTTCCCCACAAGCGAAATAAAAAACTAGGCAAATCCCTAGGATCATCAGCACGAACAAAACCCAGGACACCAGGGGGCCCAAGTCCGACAGGCGAATGTCGTAATACTGCGCTACCAGCATGGCCCAGTGCAGCGACACCGACGCCCACATCATCCATCGTGTATCGCCGGCACTGCGCAGGACGCCTGCCGCGACCTGCAACGTGCCTTCGCAGATGGCGCAGGAATCAAAGGGGTAATCAAAGGGGTCAGAGTAATTTGATTCTGTTGAATTAGACCAAAAACCCTTCCC
>CAZVSC010000067.1:0-6856 GCA_964629325.1 uncultured Enterobacteriaceae bacterium | reverse complement strand
AATCAAAGGGGTCAGAGTAATTTGATTCTGTTGAATTAGACCAAAAACCCTTCCCTTGTAATCGGCAACTCCCTCACCCTTCTCCCCGTCGCCGCATAAATCGCATTACACACCGCCGGCATCAACGGCGGCAGGGCCGGCTCCCCCAACCCGGTTGGATGAAAATCACTCTGGATGAAATGCACATCGATCTCGGTGCCGGCATTCTTCATCCTGAGCAGGTTGTACTGGTGGAAGTTGTCCTGCTGGACCACGCCGTCGCGCAGCGTGATCTCCAGGCCCGCGAGTGTGCTGATGCCGTCCAGCACCGCGCCCTGCACCTGCTTGATGGCGCCGCTCAGGTTGATGACCGGGCCGATATCCGCTACTGCTGTGATCTTGTGAATTGTCACTTTATTGTTGGCATCCACGCTGACTTCGGCGACCTCGGCCACATGGCCGTTGTGGCTGAAGTGGAAGGCGATACCCATGCCGTGCCCGGCGGGCAGGGGTTTGCCCCAACCGCTGCGCTCCGCAGCCGCTTTGATGACGTCCACCGCACGGCCGGTATTCAATGAGCCCATGCTGCCTTCCTGGAACCAGCGCGGTTCGCCCATCATCTCGATCAACAGCTCCACGGGATCGCGGCCGGCGGCCACGGCCAGCTCACTGATGAAGCTCTGCACGGCCCAGCCGGTGGCATTCGACCCCGGCGCACGCCAGGAGCCGGTCGGGGTGTTGGAGTCGACCAGGGAGATGGCCGCACGGTAGTTGTCGATATTGAGCGCGGGGAATTCGTCGCGGCCTAATCTGGTGCCGTTGGTGGCGACGCCGCGCACGGACGGGCCGATGAGGTGATTCTGCATGGCGACCACCCTGCCCTCGCGGCTGACCGCGCCAATGAAGGCGTAGACACCGCCGGGCCGGTACTGGTCGTGCATGAGGTCGTCTTCACGGGTCCACTGCAGTTTCACCGGCACGTCAAAACGGCGCGCGATGGCGACGGCCTCGCAGGAATAATCCTGGAAGCGGCGGCGCCCGAACGAGCCGCCCATGCGCATCATGTGAAGCCGGATGTTCTCCGCGGGAATGCCGAAGACGTTGTTCACGGATGACACCGTGATCTGCGGCTGGCGGGTCGGCGCCCAGATCTCGAGACTGTTGGTGTCGGCATGGTAGTGCGCGGTGCAGTTCATGGGCTCCATGACGGCGTGGGAGAGATAGGGAAACTGGTAGGTGCCGGTGACGGTGGTGGTCAGCTCGCTGTCGAATTCGCTTTCCACGTTGCCGGAGGCGGTAATTTCGTTTCCATTGTTTACGACATTCGTCCACGGCGCGTTGGCGATGTCCTGCATGCGGGCGAAAAGGTCGCGGTCGTCGTCTTTGGAGGCCAGGGAGGTATCCCACTCGACTTCCAGCTGCTGTTTCGCCTTGAAGGCCTGCCAGGTGGAGCGGGCAACGATGGCGACGCCGTCCAGCAGTTCGCCGACATTGTCGTTGCCGGTGACCAGGAAGGCGTCGAGGATGCCGGGCATGGCCTTGATGTGGTCGAGGTTGGCGCTGACCACCCGGCCGTAGGTGGCAGGGCATTTCTCGTACACGGCGTAGAGCATGCCGGGCAAGCGCAGATCGGAGCCGTACAGGGGTTTGCCAGTGACGATGGTGTCGATATCCACGTCGGGCACGCGGGTGCCGATGATGGTGTATTCGCTTCTGGGCTTGAACACCAGGGTGTCCACGTCGGGCAGCGGCTGCCTGGCGGCGTCCAGGGCCAGCTCGGCGAATGTGAAGGATTCGCCGGTGTTGCGGTGGATGACGCGGCTGTTTTCGGTATAGAAGAGTGAGGGATCGATGGCTTGCCGTTGGGCGGCCGCGGCAATGAGCATGGTGCGGGCGGCGGCGCCGGCGCGGCGCATGGGATCGAATTCCCGCGGCGTGGAGGTGGAGCCCCCGGCGCGCTGCTGGCCGTAGCGGGCTTCAAAGAAGGGCGCGCGGACCACGGTAACGTCGTTCCAGGCGGCGCCGAGTTCGTCGGCCACCACCATGGGCAGCGAGGTCTTGATGCCCTGGCCCTTCTCCGGGCAATGGGCGTAGATGCTGATGGCGCCGTCGAGGCCGATTTCGACGAAGGCGTTGAGTTCGAGCTGGTCGCTGTCGTTATCAGAGGCAGGTTCGCGGATTTCCTGGGCGACGGTAGGCTGGAAATACGTGGCCAGGGAGAAGCCGGCGCCGGCCATGGTGGAGGCCTTGAGGAAACAGCGACGATTGAGCGTAGTTGGAGAGTATGTCTTTTTGCTATCGATTGTTTTCATATCCCTGCCCCGCATCCCGATGGATTGACCAAACGATGATGCCCGGTTTTGGCAGGTTTGAAAACCGCCTGTTGACAGTTTGCCCGGTTACTTCATGAACCAGGCAAACGGCGGCGTGGTGCAGACTCAGAAGTCGCCACCCATCTCCTCTTTATCATCGTCCTTGCTGACCTTCTCACAAACTTCAGGAAGGTATCGGCCCGGCAAGGCATGAGGTGTCACCCGATCCGGCTGGCAGTCCCAGATGATCGTGCCGTCATCCTGTGCCCTGGCGATCAGCAAATATGCCGATTCGAATTCTTCGAAGCGTTTGCCGAATTCGCCCAGGGTTACCAGGCCGTTGAGCGTGCCGGTGAGCAAGGTATCGGAATCGCCTTCACCGAGTGCACCCGGTTGCCAGGTCAGCCCCTTCAGCACACCCGTCGGCGTGAACTGTTCTAGACCAACGTCCGCACCAGATTGGGGCATTTGCCCGTGCTGACTGAAATACTCCTCGATCATCGCTTTCTGCGCTTCACCAACAGCGAGCGCTTCGGTGATGGCCTTGTCGAGGGAGGAATTGACGTATTTACCCAGGATAACGGCCGCAATTGTAATCGCGATAAGGATATAGGTAATGATTTCCGTGACGGTCGCCCCTGTCTGTCGGGTACCGCTGCTGCATGTCTTCATCTCAACGAATCCAGATTTTGCAAAGTTGATATTCATGCACTCCGGCGAGTGCACCCTGTCTTTTCAACTCTGCAAAATCCGCACCAGAATACGCGTGTTCAGTTGCCCGATGCTTTCGTCACGCATTCATAGGGCAGGAAGTCCAGGCCCGGCTCCCAGCGGAACCAGATGTAGTCGTTTGCCGTCATGGTTTGCGTGAAGGTGGCGGGATCGGTCACGGTCAGGTCGTAGCGCAATTCCTCGTTCGCCGCATCGAACCGGAAACGCTCCACCAGGCTGACATCCGGACCCTGCGGCACACCCTCCAGGCCGTAGAGCTGGAACCAGGGCCAGTCGATGTGCGTGGTGGTGATGACCAGGTTGCCGTTATCCCAGCGCCCCGTGGCATAGCCCAGCGGCGTCGGTTCGGTGCCGTCCGGGGCGGCGCCTTCGTTCATGTGGATGCGCCGTTCCAGGCCGAAGTATTCGTTCTGCAGCAGGATGTCGCCGCCGTCCTGGACGAAGCGCAGCGGATGGCCGCCGGCGCGGCTGACCAGGCGCGGCATGCCCGGCGGGGTGCAGTTGAGCAACGGGTCGTCGCGGGTCGGGTCGTAGGCGGCGCGCGCGGCCCGGGCCGCGTCGGTCAACGGCGGATTGTCGGCCCAGTCCGGTGCGCGGTTGCCCGCCGGCACCCACACGCGAAAGATGCCTTCCGGTTGGTCCGCCGCCGCCAGCGCGGGGTCGATGTCCGAGCCGCCGCGGATGCTCACCACTTCCTGCGACCAGCGAGGAGTAGCGGTGGTGCGCAGCAGGATTTCCTGGCCATCGGGCATCTGCACATTGGTGACGTACATGTGGCGGCTGCGCCGTACGGATGGATTGCCGGCGAAACGCACCGGCGTGCCGACACTGATGAGGTCGCGGGGAATGCCGGCGCGGTCGAGGCGCATAACGCCCATGCCTTCCAGTTCCCACAGTTCGGTTTCGCCATCGACGCTTTCCGTGCTGATGCTCAGGCGCACGTGCGGGTTGCGCCAGAGCACGTCGACCACGACGCCTTCGGCCTCGGTGATGGTGTTGTCGTCGTACTCGGCGGTGGAGTGATGGGCCAGGGCCGGGAAGCCGGCCAGGGCGCCGAGCAGGATCAAAGGGGTCAGAGTAATTTGATATATCGTCTGAACATGCGGTTTAAAGCCGGAAAGAAATATCAAGTTACTCTGACCCCTTTGATTTTTCATATCAACCCCGTGATCCACATGGCGCATACTACCGCGAACGAGACCACCCCGCCCACCAGCGTGGCGCCGCCGTAGCTGAACACCGCGTCCGCCACACTCAGTCTTGTGAGGGACGTGCAGATCCAGAAATAGGACGAGTTCACGTACTTGATGATGACCGAGCCGCTGGCGCCGGACAGCATGGCCGCTTCGGGACTCAAACCCAGTGTGCCCAGCATGGGTGCGGACAGGGACGCCGCCGTGATGACGCCTACCGTGGTGGAACCGGTGATCATGTTGCCGATGATGCCGAGCACGAACGGCAGCAGGATGGCGGGCAGCCCGTAGTCGGCGAACAGGTTGGCGATGAAGTCCACCGCCGGGGTGCCGCGCAGAATGGCGGACAGCGAGCCGCCAAGGCCGGTGACCACCAGGATCATGGCGCTGGTACGCAGGCCGTCCTCCACCCACTTGTCCTTGGCCTTCTGCAGATCATCGGGGCTCGTGATATTGCGATAGGCCAGCCACACGCCGATGCTTAAGGCCACCACCGGCCAGCCCAGGTAACCGAAGACGGTTTTCACCAGCGTGCCGTCATCCATGGTCAGGTTGACGATGCTCTGCATGCCGATGAGCAGGATGGGAATGACGATGGGCATGTAGGAACTCAGGGTACTGGGCAGATGTTCCGGCGTATCGCCAAGCCCTTCAATCTTGATGTTGTCGAATTCATCGGACGCCTGCGTGGCGATGCGCGGACCGGCGAAGTACACGCCCCACGCCCACGCGGCCAGCGAGCCGAACAGGCAGGCGACACTGCCGGCGATGATGGTCTTGCCGATGTCGGCGCCGACCAGGGCCGCCGCGGCCAGCGGGCCGGGCGTCGGCGGCACGATGGCGTGGGTCAGCTGCAGCGCACCCACCAGGCCGGTGGACATCACCGCGATGCCGACCCCCATTGCCCGCGCGCTCGAATGCACCAGCGGGTTCAGTATCACGAAGGCGACGTCGGAGAAAATCGCGATGCCGATGATGAAACCGGTCAGGGTCAGCGCCAGCGGCATGCGCGCCTTGCCCACCAGATTCACCATGGAGCGGGTGATGACCTGGATGGCGCCGGTGTGCTTCAGTGCCTCGGCAATGATCGAGCCGAGCACGATGACCACGCCGATGCCGCCGAGCGTGTTGCCGAAACCGGACTCGAAGGCGTCGATGAAGTTGTTCTGCTGCACGCCCGGCAGAATGCCGAACAGCATGATGGGCAACAGCAGCGCGAAGAAGACGTGCCACTTCCAGCGCGCGATGAGAAATAACAGCAGGAAGATGACCACCGCGAAGCCCGAGAGGGAAATGGCGGCGGAGGTGGTGACGGCGGTGGAGGCGTCCAAAACAAGCTACCTTATTGTTGCTTTAAGTTCATTCGTAATCGTGGGGTCAGAGCCGTTTGCCGAAAGATTCTGGCTCCGGATTGTCGCACCGTGTAAGGCAAAACGGGTCTGACCCCGGCCGGCGATGCCGGCCTACTTGGCGCGGCCCAGGTATCCCGGCGTCAGCACCGGAATGCCGACGATGGCGTTGCGCGCGCTCTGCGTGCCCCAGCCGCCATAGAAGACGATGCCGTACAGGGTCTGCTTGTCCACGCCGCCGAAGAAGGTGCCGTGCGTGCCGCGGGGCGCCGGAATCACACCGAGGAATTCGCCTTCGGGCGAAAACACATCGACGCTCCGGCCGGTCGCCACGTACAGGCGCCCTTCGTTGTCGATCGCCGAGCCGTCGCCGCCGGTGCCGCCCTGCAGCATGCCGAAGGTGCGCTGGTTGGCGAGCGAGCCGTCGGCCTGCACGTCGAAGGCGACCACTTCGGCGCCGTTGGTGGCGTACAACACGGTTTCATCGGCGTTGAGGATGATGCCGTTGGCCGCCGGTACGTTGCCATACTTGGTGACGTTGCCGTCAGGATCGGCATAGAACACGCCGCTGCCGGACACGGAGAAATACACGCCGCCGTTGGCGGCCGCGGTCAGGTCGTTCATCACGCCACCGGCGCATTCCAGCGGGTCGCCGTTGACGGTGTTGGCCAGCACCTTGCGTTCCGGCTCGAGCTGGACGATGCCGGTGCCGATGCCGCGGGTGGCGGCGTACAGGTTGCCGTTCTTGCTGCGCGACACGGCGCCGCCGGTGTCGATGTCGTCAAAGGCGATGCGCGCCAGGCCTGAGGCGGGATCGAGCTCGATGATGTTGCCGGCGTCGTTGTTGGCGAACAGGATCTTGCCGTCATCGGTCGTGATCGGGCCGTCGGCGTTGTTACCCTTCCATGACCACACGGTGGTCCAGGTCTTGCCGTGCTCGATGACGCCGGGGATGGCGGTGGAGAACGGCAGCGTCGGGAACGGCGGCGTCGAATTGTTGGGCGGAATCGGGTTGTTGGGCCGTATGCTCGCCGGCGGGTTGTTGCATGACGCGATGACATCGGCATAACGCGCATCCTGCCAGGCCTGCAGGTGATTGCCGCGGTCGAACACGGATGATGGTTGCTGAGCCATGGCGCCTGCGGCCATGCCGGTCAGTAATAGTGTCAGTGTCAGTTTGGTTTTCATGATGCCCCCTTGTCTTGAATGTCGATGCCGGATGACGGCACGGCGTGCCTCTTCCGGCCTACGATTATTGTCGGATGGCGGTCCTGCGGACCTTATCCGACCT
>CAZVSC010000066.1:0-13486 GCA_964629325.1 uncultured Enterobacteriaceae bacterium | reverse complement strand
TCACACCCCGGTACGGCGGCCCAGTAAGCAAGTTGCTAACAACAAGAATGGCATTTTGGAGGACAACACATGAACAGGATGAATATGAACATGCAGGCGCGCGAAGGGGGTTTCACGTTGATTGAAATCGCCATCGTGCTGGTCATTATTGGCCTCCTGCTGGGCGGTGTGCTGCAGGGACAGCAGCTTATTGAAAACTCACGCGTGAAAAACGCCACGAATACCTTCAACGGTATCGCTGCAGCGGCCTTCTCTTACCAGGACCGTTACGGCCGTATGCCGGGTGACGATGGTAACACTGCAGCCCTGGATACCAGGGGCGGCAACTGGGATACAGCCGTTAATACCAGCATTGCCGGCGGCAATACCAACGGTATCCTCAATGCCACCGCAGCCAATGCCTTTACCGGCGTCAATACCGGCACCCCGGCAGAGGAAGGCGCCCTGTTCTTCCAGCACCTGCGCGCTGCCGGTTTTATCACCGGTGACCCTGACATAGCGCTGGGTACAGCCGCCATCCTGCCGACCAACCCGTTTGGCGGCCTGGTGGGTGTCGTGGGTGCCACGCTGTGGACCTCACTGACCGGCATCAAGATCTGCATGAGCAACGTGCCCGGTTCTGCCGCTATCGCGCTGGACCAGCAGCTTGACGACGGCACCGCGGATAGCGGCCGTTTCAGGGGTCAGGACGATACCACGGGCGCAGATGCACCGACCGATATGGCCGCAGCCACAGCATACGCTGAAGACACCAACTACGTGGTCTGCTACCGTATCTAAGCCGTCAGGCAAGAAACAACCAAAAAACCCCTCTTTGAGGGGTTTTTTTTGCCCCACATTCAGGCGCTCGGGATGAAACGGGAATTTCTCCTGTGCCCGGGGAATACTCCCACAAATGGTGTATGTTTATAATCAGCCCTTTAAGTAACATTTTGCTGCTCTGGTAATGCTGTCACCTGGCCGAACAAATTTTATGGGGATCATGAATTTACCGGCATTGAAAATCACCCATGCTTCCCTGAAAACGGAATGGTCACAGGCAGTATTTCTGTTGCTCCTCGTTGGCTTTTTCTCGTTCATTCCCCTGGGAATACTGGATATCGATCCCTCCGATTTTCCCGGCCTGCATATCAACCTGGACAGCATGATTACGCCCTCGGGCGATATCGCGCTGCCTGAAGCGGCCAGCTCGGCCGAATTCATCTTCATGCTGTTCTCGGGTGTTCTACTCAGTATCACCCTGCCGATCTTCACACCCATCGCTGCCTCGGTCCTGGTCCTTTTCCTGACAGTCCCCCCTGCCACCCTGGGCATCGGTTTCCCGTTCCGTGAAAGTTCCATCCCCATGCAGTACAGCCTGCTGGTACTGCTGATGCTGTTCGGCGTCAATGTACTCCTGACCTATTTTTCCGAGACCCAGAAGAAACAGAAACTTCTGGACGTCTTCGGCCAGTATGTACCGCCTGAAATCGTGGCGGAGCTCAGTACGCACAGCGAACGCATCAATCTTGAAGGCGAATCCAAGCACATGACGGTGCTGTTTTGCGACCTGCAGAATTTTTCCGGTGTATCCGAGCAAATGACACCGAAAGAACTGGTCAAGATGCTCAACGATTATTTCAACGAACTTACCGCCATCCTGTACAAGTATGGTGCCACCATCGACAAGTACATCGGTGATTCGATCATGACGTTCTGGAGCGCCCCGGTGACCCAGGTGGACCATGCCCGGCGCGCGGTGCTCGCCAGCTTCGAGATGCAGCGTGCCGTCAGCCGGTTGTCAAAGTCCTACAGTGAACGCGGCTGGCCCGACCAGACCATGGGGATCGGCATCAATACTGGCATGATGAATGTAGGCAACATGGATTCACGCTACCGTCTGGCCTATACGGTCATCGGCGATGCCGTTAACCTGTCTTCCCGCCTGCAGACCATGACCCGCGTATATCATGTTTCCACCATCTGCGGTGAGGAAACGGCCAGGAGTGTCGACGAAGTGGAGTTCATGGAGCTGGATACAGTCCATGTCCGCGGCAAAAAGATCATTTCCCGCATTTATCATCCCATCGGTCTGAAATCGGACATTCCAGACGACAGGCAAAAAATACTGGCCCTGCACAGGAAGGCATTGGACTGCTATTACGCGAAGCAATTCGAGGAGGCCGACGACATGTTCTGCCGGCTCATCCAGCAGCACACGGGGTTTGAACAGTACTATCGTTACATGCTGCAGCAGGTTGCCAATCACAAGAACATGACCCTGGTGAAACAGGGCGAGATCAGCTGACGCCCAGCAACTCCCTTTCCGGGTTGTTCGCGCCCGCTCTTTGACATGCAGGGCTTGGCAGCATCCCGGCCATGGCCGGAATCTTCCCAGGCTCAGTTATTGCGGCCGGCGCGGGAAAACAGTTCCTGGCCATCCTCTTTTTTGATGGTCCCTACATTGCCCACGTAGGGCTCGTTGCGCGCACGCCAACCAGTCACCATGACTTTCTCTCCGGGTTGCAGGGTGTCCTTGCCCCAGCCCTGGCGCATGTACATGTTCGGGCTGGCCAGTTCCAGGTTCCAATTGTTGGTGGTGCCGTCCTCTGCAGCCACGTCGACATAAACCCTGGCATGGGGATTGGACCATTGCACACCGGTCACCGTGCCTTCCAGCTCGATTGGCAGGTCCCGACTGAATTCTGCATCAAAGGCATGATGCGCACAGGCAAGTGCCGGCAAAACCAGCAGGGAGACACAGGCCGAAAATACGGATAGCTTCATGGATGTTCTCCGGAATACTCAGGGATCAAAGAATTGCGAGGACATTTCGTTTTCATTGCAGATGAATTCGATCAGGTTGGTGTCGAGCATGATGCCGTGCTCGACCCTGACGGTGAACGGCCTGGTATAAGAAGCCGGATCCTCGATAGTGACATCGATATTCATGCGGCCATAATTTTCACGGGTGAAGCGCTCGGTGATTTTGCCGGTATTGGTAAGCGGACTGCCGTTAACATCCAGCCAGACGTCATCCCGAAAGCCGGTTGATTCAACCACCAGCGTATCTCCCTCCCAGTGCCCGACCGAATAACCGTACCACCAGGGCAAGGCGTCACTGTCCGGCAACTCCCTGCCATCCAGGAATATCTGCCGCAAGCCGCCATTGCTTTCCCAGATCATGACGATGAGATCTTCTGTCTGCACGATTTTGTGCGGCTGTGGATGCTTGTGCAACTGCATGTAGCCTATCGGCAAGCAATGGGCATCCGGATTGTCTTTCATGTTGTCCGCCATCCTGGCCGCCCTGAGGACACGCGCCTGTTCGGTATAGGGCAGCCCGTTCTCGAAATTCTCGCCCAGGTCCCAGAAAGCCGCGAGGGGTGGTGCGTCAGGATCCTGCACATCTTCAGGGCTGGCCTGGCCAAACGGGGGGTAGTTCTCCCAGATTCCGGAAAAGTCCGGCGTGCCCCATGCGGTGCGCGGTGGTGGTGCCTCGAGGTCAGGCGCGCCATCAGCAGTTCTTGGCACATCCGCTGTCGGATAGGCGGGCCACTGGGAAAGTGCCGGCAGGCACACGAGAGCAAGAGAAACGGTCATTGCCGTCCGCAGGTATTTATTCATGGCAGGGCTTTCTGATTGTTTTTTTGCAAGATACCCGAAAAATTCAGCAGACAAAACCTCCGGCGGCCGGTCCACGACTGTCGGGATCACTCCTGTTCCTGCAGCAGGGACTGGCCGTGCGAATAGTAATCCGCAAGGGCAAGGCCTGCGGCGACACTGGTGAACGGGTCATGCTCCACCACCTTGCCGGGAAAACGCGCTTCCAGGATATCGCGTACCGCGGGTATCAATGAGGAGCCGCCTGTCCTGAGCACAAGGTGGATATCCTCATGTCGCATCCCGGCCCTGGCCAGGGTCTCGTCCACGGCGGTCTCGAATTTTGCCAGCAGGTCGGCGATCATGCCTTCGAACTGTGCGCGGCTGATCTCGGTCTCGACATCGATTTCAGGGATATCCAGCAGCGATACCGCATTGGTGGACAGATCGGCCTTGCAGTCCTTGATGGCCTGGAAGACCTGGTAGGAATAATTCTGAGTGATCAGTTCGTACAGGCGCTCGAACTTTACTGCCGACTCGCCACCCTGGCGGATCTTGTCCAGCACCGGAGTGGTGTATTCATTCTGGTTGAGGATATAGCTCACCGTCCAGTTTATGAGCAGGTCCTCGTAGGCATCGAAGGGGAAAAGCGTTTCGATTTCCTTGCCGTCCACTTCCCGCCGCCAGCGCTCCCCTTTGCCCAGCAGCGGGAACAGGATATGCCTGAACATGGCCTGGTCGATATGATCACCGCCAAGCCCGACACCATGGATGGCAGCAACATCAAAATGGGCGGCATTGCGCTTCAGGATGCACAGGTCCAGCGTACCGCCGCCGAAGTCGACGGTGAGGATGATCTCGCTTTTCTCACCTGGATTGGCATGCAGGTAACTCAGCGCCGCCGCTGTGGGCTCGGGGTAAAAATACTGCTCTGTTATGCCGGCGTGTCCGTAGGCTTCGCTCAGGCGCTCCAGCGCCACTGTGTTGTGGTTTTGATCGCGTCCCTCGAAATTCACCGGGTGGCCGATACAGGCCCTTTTCACCGGACCGGAAAATCCCGGCAACTGCTGGCAGGCCGTCTCGATCGCCAGGCGGATGCGCAGCAGGATCGGTGTGATCAATGCAACCAGGCGAAAGGCACGTCCAAAGATCATGATGCGCTGGGTATCCACACTGCCGAGCAGGCGCTTTGTGCCTCGAAACAGCCGACCTGGCAAGCTACCGTCATTGAAGGCCTGGCCGTACACGAGATGCGTGTCGGCTTCCATCGGCAACTGCGTAGACATATCCATTTGCCCGGTGCTGGACCTGGCCTCGCCGATGACTTCGACGCTCATTTCAACCTTGCGGCCCTGGTTCTGGGCGATATAGGTATCGATGGCTTCCTGGCCGGTACAGGTGACGAAGTCCCGGTCGATGTAACTGGCGGACGGCATGATCGGGCTGCCCTCTTCCAGTTGCACCAGGGAAATGATGTTGCCATCAAAGAGCGCGGCGGCACTGTTGGACGTGCCGAAATCGATACCTACCCCGATACTGACGGGTCGCGATTTCTCTGCTTGTCCGGTATTTTCTGCCATTGCCTGACGCATTCAATAAATCAACGAAAAAGAAGGGAAGATACCGAAGAATATTTTGCAGAACAACAGCTAATTCGCGGCCCTCGTATGGCAATTTCACGAACCCCCTGGCGCGTTGAATTCAACCGGGCTCACTGGTAGTCTCAGCAGTCCGTCCGTGTGACTTTGGCTCCTTCCAGTCTCCGACGCAGCCTGAAACCAAATCAACAATCACAGGCAACCTGACCAGGGGAACATCAATGACATCCACATACACCACCCGTTTTGGCTCACTCAACGATTACGACAAGGGCCGCGTCGAACCTATCGCGGACGACGTCCGCAACTACGCGTTTTCGAACTGCTTCGAAATTGCCGCCAGCAGCAAACCCTATGAAAAGGTCGTCTTTGGCCAGAATATGGAATACGTACTCGAGGCGATACGCGCCGAGGGTGATTCACCCTGGTACACCTGCGCCCACGACGAATTCGCCCTGTGCATGGACGGCAACGTAGAGATTCACCTGGTCAAGCTGGATAGCGCCCAGGCCGTCAGCAACCCGGACAAGGAAGGCGCCATTCTGGTAGCGGGTGAGCCCAGGGGAACCAAAATGGGCTGGATGAAGCTGGGCCGCGGCCACCAGGGCATGCTGCCCGCCGGCAGCGCATACCAGTTCAGGAGCAAGCAACCCGCCGTCATTATCCTGCAGACCTGCAAGGGCGACTTGTCCGTCGAACGCTGGTCCAGCATCTGCCAGACCGCGTAAGGAGAACAAATCATGACCAACATGCACGGATACAACGACTTCACTCTCGGCGGCTTCAACTTCCGCCGCGACGAGTATTTTGCCCACATCACCTGGAGCACGCTGGACGACCGCCCGATGAGCCACACCATGGATGCCGGCAACTTCCTGCGCGCCCTGATGCGGGACGTAGCCTGGGGCTTCTTCTATGGCTGGGTCAATTTCGATGATGTCATCGGCACCGTGAACCATTACGGCACCGTGGACATGTATGCGGGGTCCTTCAACGGCGCCATGAAAGATGCCGGCATAGATCGCATGGAGAATTTCCCCACCGACGATATCCGCCAGTTGTTCGAACAAATGCTTGCCGACTGGACCAACGCGGGTTTCGACCCGTTCGCGGCGCCGCAGGAAACCGGCTCGCCCTACGGTCCTAAACACGGCGACAACATGCCCGCCATCACCCGGGCCCGCGAACTGGCGCGGCGCTGTGTCGGTCTCGAAGGCGATCTCCCGCTGAGAACCGACGCACGCGGTGCTCCCGTGAACCGGGTCTTTGCCGATGTGCCCCAGGATGCCCCTGAAGTGCATCCGGAACCCGGTTTCGAGAACGAGGTGCATGCCTTCAATCTGTTCGCCTTCCTGTCGCGCTCCCAGGTCACCTGGAACCCGTCCTTCACCTCCGTCGTGAAGAACAGCTTCATGTGTCCCACAACCGAGGAACATATCCTGCCCATCATTCACGGCAACGATCGTGTCGAATGGTTCTTCCAGATGTGCGATGAAATCCACTGGAACTGCGACCACAAGGAAACCGGGGAGCCGCTGGCGCGCGTGATCATGAAGGCCGGTGACATGGCGGCCATGCCGGCCTATTGCCGGCACCAGGGTTTCAGTCCGAAACGCTCCATGCTGCTGGTATGGGAAAACGGCAACCCCGATCTCGTGGACGACATCAAGAACGGCAAGGCCCCCAAGGTACCGGTTGATTTCGAGGCCTGATGACGATGCATCGCCTGTGCAAAGTCCTGGTCACAGCCACTGTTGTTCTCGCGAACGCCTGCTCCGACCAGGTGCCGCCGGAACCCGATAACAACGTCTCGGAAACCATTTCCGTCCGCATCCCCCCAGCGCTTTATGAGCAGCAGGTGCTTGACCAGCCGCTTGCCACCAATGGCACCGTCACGGAATTCGCCATGCTCTCCCCCAACGCCGGTCCCACCACCATCGCCATCGCGCCCGATGGCGACATCTGGTACACCCTGAGCTCAGCGAACGCCATCGGCCGCATGCACCCGGATGGCTCGGGGATGGTCGAATACCCGCTCCCCACGCCGGATGCATCGCCCCGCATCATTTCACTGGGTAGTGACGGCAACATGTGGTTCTCCGAGCACAACAGCGGCAAGATGGGGCGAATCACCCCTGACGGCGAGATCACCGAATACCCCCTGTCGTCACCGGATTCCCAGCCGCGGGCCATCGCGTTGAATGCCGACGGCAATATCTGGATTGGCATGTTCGCCGCCGGCAGGATCGGGCGCATCACACCGGAAGGCGTTGTGACCGAGTGGGATATCCCCACCCCGGACAGCGGCCCCAGGGCCCTGGCTGCCGGACCCGACGGCAATGTCTGGTTCTCGGAATTCAAGGCGGGCAAGATCGGACGCATCACACCGGACGGCGACATCACCGAATTCGGGCTGCCCCGGCCACAGACAGGGCCAGGTGACATCACCGCTGGCGCCGACGGCAACATGTGGTTCCTGGAACTCAACGGTGCCATGGACAATACCCCGGTGATCGGCAACCGGGTCGGCCGCATCAGCATGGATGGCGGCATTAGCGAGTTTGCCATTCCCAGCGAGGGCTCCACCCCCATCAATATCGCCGTGGGACCGGACCGCAACATCTGGTACACCAAGAACAACACGCTGGGACGGGTCACACCCACCGGCGTCATTACCGAATTTCCGGTCGCCGCTGGTCCGGCCAGGACCGTGGGCCTCAGTGCCGGCAGTGATCGCCAGACACCGGACCGGCTGACTGACCGACTGTGGTTCACCGATCCGCTGAACAACCGGATCGGTTACCTGCAATTCGAGTAACGCCATCGCGCCAGGAGCCAGCCATGCCCTATCGACCATTCGTTCTGCTTCTGGCTATTGTCGGCCTCTGCCAGCCCGCATTGGGCCAGTCGATCAGGGGTGACGGTGATTTCTGGCTCGAGCAGGTACGCAGCAGCGGCCAGCCAACCCGGTTCATACGGGCGCGGGCATCCGAAAACCCCGAATTTCCCGCACCGCTCGAATAAGCGTCACCACCGGAGACATCACTTGCCCGCAGCATCCCTGACCCGGCAGTTTGCCGATGTACTTACCGCTTGTTCGGCAGCGAATAACGCCACCCTGGAAAAAGCCGAATACTGCCTGCTGGACTTTTTCGCCTCCTGCTACGCCACGCAGGATTTTCCATGGATACAGCAGGTCCAGCAGGTGGCACGCGCCAATTCCGCCACCCCGGCAGGTGGGGCCGCCATCATCGGCACGCCGTACCGAGTCTCCGTCCAGGATGCCGCCTTCGCCAACGCGGTGGCCGGACATTCCCTGGTGCGGGATGACATGCACCTGGGCAGTGTTTCCCACCTGGGCGTGGTCGTTATTCCTGCTGCCCTCGCCCTGGCGGCTGAATGCCCCGTAACCGGCCAGCAGTTCCTCGAGGCGATCATTTGCGGCTATGAAGCCGGCGGCAGACTGGGCGCCATGCTGATGGATGTGGAAACCGCGAAGGTCATGCGCCCCACCGGGCTCATCGGTGCCTTTGCGGCAGCCGCGACCGCCGCAAAACTGGCAGGCCTGGATCCTGACAAGACAGCGCATGCCCTGGGGTTTGCCGCCAACTACATCACCGGGCTCAACGAATGGGCCGCCTGGGGCAGCGACGACATGTACTTTCATCCCGGCATCGCCGTACGCAACGGCCTGACCGCCATGCAGCTGGCCGCTCAGGGGGCAACGGCAGCGGATGGTGCCCTTGATGGTCGTGCCGGCCTGTTCGCTGCCATGAAAAAAGCAGTACCCGAACCTGCAAACCTGCCTTTCAGCAGTGGCGCGGAAATCCTCAGGGTCTTCTTCAAGCAGGTGCCCGCCTGCAACTATGCACAGACCGCAGCCCAGGCGGCGCGCAGGATCAAGGCGACACACGCACCCGACACTGCCGGCATCACCAGCGTCACCGTCCGCGTCCCTCATGCTGCCGCCCACTATCCGGGTTGTGATTATGCGGGACCGTTCAACAGCATCCTGCAGGCACGCATGAGCATCCACTTCAACGTCGCCAGCGCACTAATCCACGGTGATTTTCATGACAGCCATTACCGCGATTTCGGCAACAAACAGGTCGCGGCACTGGCGGCCAAAATAACGGTTGAGGTCGATGAGGCACTGACCGCCGCGTATCCTGGCAAGCAGGGTGCGGCGGTTACCGTCTCAACGGGTGAAGGCGCGCGATACGACACTGATCTGGAGACAGTGATCGCCGCATCGACGGCAGAGATCTCCGCTCGCTATCTCGATGCGGCGGGTTTGGTGATCGGTCCGGCAGCTGCGGCGTCTCTTCAGCAGGCTGTGATGAGCCTGGCGGAAAGTGCCGACATCAACGCCCTGGCGCAGCTCCCGGAACCGGTACCCCAGTCATGAGGGGCGATCGAACTAGCGGCACTCCATCAGGCCGACGAGAAGGGATTCCGTCTGCTCAGTGTCGCTGCAGTTGGGAAACAGCTCTCCAACGCTGGCAATGCCTATAGCCTCGCAATCGAGGTGCCTGACCAGGCCTGAAGCGTCTTTTCTCAGCTGTTCTTCGCCACCACCCGGACATATCTGGCGGATGCGCATGTCGCAGTCTGCCTCTTTGCCCTCGGAGCAGGCAAAAAAGTTGGTCAGGCTGTTGTCCTGCAGCCGGTACTCCCAGAACACCAGCTGGTTGCCGACACGGCCGTTGCTGCCCGTACCAACTGCGCCGGCCAGCTCCGGCAGGATCGCATCCGCCGGTTCGTCAAAGACCCGCTCGGGACCGCCACTGACGTTCATCGTGCGCTGGGGCAAGCGTTCGAGTGGTTCAATGGGGGTGCAGGCTGCGGCCCCAGTGACCGCCAGTATGCACAGTCCCAGTTTTAATGATTTGATTTCAGTGAAAATTTTGTCCATAAGATCCTGTGTATGTGTCAATGCTGGCCACTATCTGGTTTTCCTTGATGCGCCATGGCATGTTCATTATCCTGCCATCGTGCCGCAAAGAATTCCATCAAAACCGGCCGGGGGAAATTGATGCAACGCAAGCCAACGAAGACCGTCTTACTCGCCATTTTCTTTCTTGTCAGCTCTGTTCCTGCCCTGGCGCAGACCCGGGAGTACAAGGATGTCATTTATGCCAGCCCGGACGGGCATGATCTGGGTCTGGATCTTTATTTGCCGCAAGGTGTCGACTCCCCGCCCCTGGTCATCCAGGTCCACGGTGGCGCCTGGAGATTCGGCAGCAAGGATGGCGGTGTCCCCATGGAATTTGTGGACAATGGTTACGCCGTTGCCAGCCTGGATTTCAGAGCCTCCACTGATGCACCATTTCCGGCCATGGTGCACGATATAAAGGCGGCGGTTCGCTTCCTTCGCGCCAAGGCGGAATCCTATGGTTATGATGCCAGCCGCATTGCCATTACCGGTGCATCTTCCGGCGCCCACCTGGCTCAGGTTGTCGGTACCAGTAATGGACATCCGGAACTGGAAGGTGAACTGGGCGACTATCTGGACACCTCTTCCGATGTGCAGGCCATCCTGAGTTATTTCGGTGCCAGCAACCTGACCGTCATTTTGTCCCAGTCCACGCCATTTGGCCTCAGTGTGCGCGAACCGGCCCTGGAACTGCTGCTGGGTGCATTGCCCGATGACACTCCCGAACTGGCGAAACTGGCCAGCCCGGTATATCTGGTGGATGCAGCCGATCCTCCCCTGATGCTCCTGCATGGCGATATGGATCCGCAGATGCCGATTAACCAGAGCCTGAACATGCTGGGCGCCTACAAGGCGAAAGGCCTGGACGTCACCTTCGATCCGGTCCACGGCGCTGTCCATGGGGGGCCGGGCTTCTTCGACGCGGAACACCTGGCCAATGCTCTGGCGTTTCTGGAACGCACTATCGGTAAATAACCCTTTGCCGTTTCCACTGCAAATTGGCGATATCCAGGTAGACCGGATCCTGGAAATGGAAGTGCCGTTCATGGCGCCCGGCGACGCCTGGCCCGAAGCCGATTCCGACACCATTGACCAGCACCGGCACTGGCTGGAGCCCACCGCCCTGTGTCCGCACACAGGCAAGCTCATCATCGCCATCCAGACCTGGGTGATTCGCACAAAACATCACCTGATCCTGGTGGACACCTGTATCGGTTGCAACAAGACCAACCACTACTTCGACGACTGGCACCAGCGTACCGACGACACCTGGTACCAACGCCTGCTGGACAAGGGCATCGATCCCGCCAGGGTCGATTATGTGTTTTGCACCCACCTGCATGGCGACCATTGCGGCTGGAACACTATGCTCGTCGATGGCCGCTGGGTGCCGACCTTTCCCAACGCGAGATACGTCATCGCCCGAGACGAAATCGACAAGGCGGCGGGTGACAATGCACCGGCCTACCAGGAAAGCGTCCTGCCCGTGATCGAGACCGGACAGGTGATTGCCGTCGACACCGACTACCGGCTCGACGACAACGTATGGCTGGCACCGGCCCCGGGGCATACACCCGGACATGTTGCCGTGCATCTCGAATCAAAGGGTCATCGGGCGGTTCTGTGCGGGGACCTGATACACAGTCCGTTGCAATGTCTCTACCCGCACTGGAAATACTGGATCGATTTCGACCAGGACCTGGCCGTGAAGACGCGCCGGGCATTTCTCGAGGACCGGAGCATGGATCAGCACCTGGTGCTGACCGCCCATTTCCCTTCACCCTCGGTTGGTCGCGTCATGGCCCGGGGAGACGCATTCTGGTTCGATTTCAGCTCCTGATTTTCCTTTTAAATCAGGTAATTAGCCTACCTGCCCAAGCTTTGAACCTTGATGCGGATCAAGCGCCGCGGAAGTTCCCCAATTTATGCCTCCTTCCCCGCCAGGTTTCGCTATAATGGCCGCCCTCGTCAAATTAAAAAGTTAATAAATACAGGCAGTTCAGGAGTCCTTTATGGCCAAGATCGTCGGCGGCATTGCCACTTCCCACACACCCACCATCGGCTTCGCCGTGGATTCCCACAAGGAGAACGACCCCGTCTGGGCGCCAATCTTCAAGGGCTACGAACCGGTCCAGAAATGGCTCAAGGAAGAGAAACCCGACGTTATCTTCTACATCTTCAACGACCACATGACCTCGTTCTTCATCAACCACTATTCCCACTTCACGCTGGGCATCGGTGAAGAGTACCCGGTAGCCGACGAAGGCGGCGGCGCCCGCAAATTGCCCCCGCTGAAGGGCGATCCCGAACTGGCCGAGCATATCGCCCGGGGCCTGGTGGCAGATGAGTTCGATTTGTCGTTTTTCCAGGACAAGGGTCTCGACCACGGCTTCTTTTCGCCCATGTCCCTGCTGATGCCGCATGAGCCCGACTGGCCCTGCAAGATCATCCCATTCCAGGTCGGCGTACTGCTGGCCCCCTCGCCCAGTGCTGCCCGCTGCTACAAGCTGGGCAAGGCCCTGCGCAAGGCGATCCTGAGTTACCCGAAGGACATCAAGGTGGCCATCGCCGGCACCGGCGGCCTGTCTCACCAGGTGCACGGTGAGCGCTGCGGTTTCAACAATACCCCCTGGGACATGGAATTCATGGAGCGCCTGGAAAAGGATCCGGAAGGCCTGACCAAGCTGACCATCGCCGAATACGCCGAACTCGGCGGTGCCGAAGGTGCCGAGGTCGTAATGTGGTTGATGATGCGCGGCGCGCTGTCGGAAAAAGTGGAAACCACCCACCAGACCTACTACCTGCCGTCCATGACGCCCATCGCCAGCATGATCCTGGAAGAACGTTCGGACGAGAAACCCGAGGAAAGCCAGGAAGACTACCTGAAACGCATCAACCACCAGCTTGCCGGCATCGAGAAACTGGAAGGCACCTACCCGTTCACCATCCAGCGTGGCGTGAAGGCCTATCGCCTCAACAACTTCCTGCATGACCTGATCATTCCGGCCAAGCGCGAACTGTTCCTCAATGACCCGGAAACGGCATTCGCCGAGGCCGAGCTCACCGAAGAGGAGAAAACCATGGTGCGCAACCTGGAATGGCGCAACATGATCCACTACGGGGTCATCTTCTTCATGCTGGAAAAACTTGGCGCGGTAGTAGGCACCACCAACCTGCATATTTATGCCGCCATGCGCGGAGAGAGCCTGGAAGATTTCCAGAAGACGCGCAATGCGCAGGTGCTCTATTCCGTGGCCGGGGATACCGATACCGACTGGGATAAGGAACAGTCCAAGAAGTAATTTTTTCTATTGAGAAAGCCCGCGTTGGTGATTCGCTGACGCGGGTTTTTTATTGGGAAATTCCTTCC
>CAZVSC010000065.1:0-14062 GCA_964629325.1 uncultured Enterobacteriaceae bacterium | reverse complement strand
GGCAACGAATGGCCGGAAGCGATCGCCGGCGCCAACCGTGACGCCCAGGGCCGCGCCCACGGCAACGAGATCGGTTTTACCATCGTCAATGCACGAACGGTCTGGGACGAAGGCGTCGTGCTCGGCTACTGTACTGACACGCGTTACGATGCCTGGGCCGGTCTGCGGCACGAACTCGAATCCTACAATGTCATGTTCTCCATCCGCGACATCAACACCATCATGGGACCGAACTCGGCCGCCTATATCAACATGGCTGACGACCTTGGCACACTGGAAGCCGGTAAGCTGGCAGATATCGTACTGGTTGCCGGAAATCCCGAGGACGGATTCTGGCACATGCTCGATGCCCGTTTAGTTCTCAAGGAGGGCATCATCGTGGTGGACAAGCGCTGACCTACGTCTGCAAAGACAAAGTTACAGGCAAAAAAAAGCCCGGCATTACCGGGCTTTTTTGCTTAGACCTTAATTTATGCTGAGCGGATCGTAACCTGCAGAACAGACTTCGACAATGCAAATTGATTGAAGTGTCCTTCCCTCAGGAGGCGCATCCAGCCCCCTTTCAATCATCATTTCACGCATTGCGTTCGCGGTCTCCGGATGTGCTATGGCAGACTGAACGCCAACTCGTACCAATCCATCAGCGTAATCAATCGGCAGCCATGTATGTGCGGCAAGCTCAGGACTTCCGCGATTATCGGTGTTACCAAAGTCGCGAACATCTAGCTTGCCACCAGCCTCAACCAGTACCTTGGCAACCTCGGTGGAACCCTTATGGCCCGCGCCATGCAACGCAGTCCGTCCTGTATCTGCCTGATAGTTAGGATCGATCCCCAGCTCTATCAAAAGTTTGACCGCTTCCACTGTCTGCTCTGTTGACCACTCACTTGTAACACCCTCAACCCAGCCAATGCCTGCTGCAGCCGCAAGAGGCGTCACGCCAAGCGTCGTATTTATGTGAGGGTCAGCCCCAAACTCAAGGAGAAGCTTCATCAGCGGTACATCTCCAGACTGAGAGGCCCGCAAAAACGCTGTCGCACCATCCTCATCCAGCCACTGGTTTGTGAATACGGTGCGTGTTTCTGTGCTTTCAACTAAACGTGCGTTAGGGTTTGCACCATGCTCTAAAAGGATCCGAATGTATTCAAGATGATCCATGTCAGGTTCACGGGTGGGATAGTCTCCCCCCTCAACATTCCTGTTATCCGTGGCAAGATACAAATTGGTCCAGCCACCATTATTTGCCAAATTGACATCAGCACCATGATCCATCAATAGCTTTCCAATCTGATAGTTTCTATTTTGAGTAGCAGCTAATAGTGGCGTCCATCCATAGCGGCTCACTTGATTGACGTCAGCGCCAGCATCAATCAGAACCTGGACGGCGTCAATGTGGCCAGCCCTTGCGGCATATATCATTGATGTCAGACCGCCACCGTCAGGTTCTCGGGTCTGTCTCCCATTAAAACGCTCTTCAAATGCGTTTGCATTGTTACCCGCGACAACGGCAAAGCCGATTCCCCTGCTCTCAAACTTTCCACAGATAGCTTCTAAGCTTAGGTCACCAGAATTCACAAGGTCAGCCATTGCAGGATCGTCCGTGGCATTCCTGACCATGCTCTGTAAAACAGCTAGATCAGGGTCAGGAGCCTCACAGTTAACCACGATCGTCTGTCGGCGAACGTTAATCCTGGGGTCCTCAGAGTGACCTAATGCAGCCGTGCGACCATCTCTCATAACTAAAGCCGAGATCGCTGAAATATCCGCACCGCTAGAAATAAGCAGTGCCATCACATCGTCATGACCTTGGTCTGCCGCCTGCATGAGAGCGGTAGTACCCCTAGAGGTCTCGGCTAAGTTTGGATCAGCTCCAGCCTCTAACAGAATCTCCACTGCCTCAACAACCCCTGAACGAGAGGCCAGCATCAAGGGTCTTCTACCCAGCGGTAATTCTTCGTTAGCGTTCGCACCTGCATCCAAAAGTTTAGAAAGAACCGCAGCTGAACCCCTTGTTGCTGCCAGCCACATTGGCGTAGAACCATTTCTTGTTGCCAAGTTAGGATCTGCCCCAGCAGAGAGTAACAATTCAGCTAAATCTGGATCACCGTGATAGGCCGCCCAATGAAGTGCAGTTGAGCCATCAGCCTGAGTTGCATTGACGTCTAACCCGTTCCCTAACAATCGATCCACTAACTCCAAATTACCCTGCATCGCGGCATCCGCAATGGGAGCTTGAGAATAGGCCTGGCCTGCCAGAGTAGTGAGCACTATTAAGCACAGAGCAGATATTTTTCTTAAGCTTTTCATGACAACGTGACTCAGTATTTAAATTTTTATGCTAGACCGTCCAGCCTTCCAGTACTGTCACCAATACTTTCTTGATGGATATCAAACTGATCAAGAATGCTCAACAGCAGATTGCCCGTTGATACTGTCCTGGTTGGGTAAGCAATATGCCTGTTACCTTTCATTCTTCCTTTATTGCCGCCTATCAAGATATGCGGAACATCGTAGTGTAGATGCTGGTTGGGGTTACCCATGTTGCTTCCATATAAAAGAAGCGAATGATCAAGCAAGGTACCATCCCCGTCCTCCGTATTTGCCAACTTGTCCACAAAGTAGGCAACCATCTTGGCATGATATTGATTGATCTTAGAAAACTCGTTGATCCTTCCTGGATCCTCCCCGTGGTGCGAACCACCATGGAAGCCTAGGGTGGGCGCATTACTCTCAGGGTACACACGACCGGTAAGGTCGCGGGCAAACAGCATGGTGCCTACTCGAGTGATGTCAGCCTGCCAAGCGAGGGCAAGCAAGTCCATCATGAGTTTTATGTGGTCATCAAAAGATTGGGGTATCCCAGGAGGCACAGCAAAATCTTCAGGAGCCGAGGTAGTAGCACTAGCGGCAATATTCAGTCTTCTTTCGATCTCCCTTACATTTTCTGTAAAGCTATCAAGACGAGTTCTGTCGGGGACGCTAATCTCCTTCCTCATACTTGATATTTTATCTGTGATGGAGTCGAGTATGCTCTGGTTACGCTCACGCCTAGCAACGCGCTCCTCAGCCGAGCTTCCACTGCCGAACATACGTTCAAACACCACCTGAGGATTTAGCTCCATAGGAAGCGGAGTATTTGGGGAGGCCCAGGAGATAGTGTTTGTATAAACACAGCTGTAGCCCTCACCACAGTTACTAGAGCCAGAGCCGGGATCTTCAACAGACATCTCTAATGAAGGAAGCAAGGTTTCGCGACCGATCTTCTCAGCAATAATCTGGTCAATAGTGTGTCCTGCATAAACGTCTGCACCAGCAGTCTTTCTTGGCTTGTCAGCACACAAGAAGGCCGCAGCTACCCAATGGTCAGCACCAGTCTCTCCAGGAGGTGGCTCGGCGGAGGTCGAGTGCAGCCCAGAAAGTATGGTCAGGCTATCCTTAAAAGGTTCCAATGATTCCCAAATGAAGGGCAACTTCTCATCCAAGGCACCTACCTTCTCTGGAACCCAGTACCCAGGGGCCGCACCATGTGGCACGAAGCCCCCGAAGAAACGTTGTGGTGTCTCAGCCGCTGTCTGAGATTGAGCTGTCGCAGCTGGGATCATTGCATCCAGCAAGGGCATGCTAAGGGCAACCCCGGTACCACGAAGTAGCTGACGTCTAGATATATGTTTTTTGGTTATGATCATTTTTTATTCCTCATTCATAGCCAAGTCATGCTTCATATTCATGGTAAAGGCTGTGCTCTGTACCACACCCATAACAAGAGAAGAGAAGCTATAGTCATCTTCAGAGGCCTGGGCCATTATTTCTCTGAGCATGGGCATGTCTTCAAATTCGACCCCCCTGCCAAGAGCATAGGTAAGCAGCTTTTCAGTTACCACAGTGGCAAACTGTCCCTGATAGTTCTTCAACATTCCACGCAGACTCTGAACTCCTTCAAGGTATGTGCCGTCTGGTGCGTACCCTGTCGGATCAATGACGTTACCTGAATCTGTCAGACGCCACGCACCCACCGGGTCAAAGTTTTCAAGCGCCAGGCCTAGTGGCTCGAATATTGTGTGGCAAGAGGAGCATATAGGATTAGTGCGATGCGCCTCCATCCTCTGCCTCAATGTCTTTGGCGCCTCACCTGGCTTGGGAGTGAGGTCTGTCTCAACGCCGGGGGGGGGATCAGGCGGACTCACGCCGAAGAAGGTTTCCAAGAACCACTTGCCCCTCTTTACTGGAGATGTCCTTGCGGCCTCAGATGTAATGGTCAAAAGTGCACCCTTACCCAACAAACCACGACGCATGTCGAGATCATCTCCCAGCTCTACCATTCTGAACTGTTCGCCGTAGACATCGGGGATGCCGTAGTGCTTGGCAAGTCTCTCATTCACATATGTGAAATCGGCATCAAGCATGTCCAGAACACTAAGATCCTGCTGGATGACGCCTGCAAAAAATAGTTCTATTTCCTGGCGGAAAGCATCGCGCAGTGTGCTATCAAAGTCAGGGAACATTTCGACGACTGGCTCGCTGGCAGCCATACCCCTTACATTCAGCCACTGGCCGGTAAAGTTTTCTACAAATGCCTTTGAGCGAGGATCGGCAAACATGCGTTGAACCTGCTGGCGCATTACCTGGGGATCACTAAGACGATTCTCCGTGGCTAACTTAATTAGCTCCTCGTCAGGAATACTGCTCCATAGGAAAAAGGAGAGTCTTGAGGCAAGTTCAAGTTCACTAATCTCATACGGCTCCCCTTCAGCGACCTGAGCAGGTTCAATTTCAGATCGATAAATAAACTCAGGATCAACCAGTATTCTCTGAAGAGCAGCCTCAATGCCGTGATCAAAAGTCCCGCGTTCATCCTTGCCGGCTTGGTAGAAGCTCATGATTACTTCAACGTCGTCATCCGATACGTTGCGGCGGAAAGCTTTAGTCAAAAGCGTGTCTATTATTTGCCTCGCACAACCCGCTTCCTGATCTGCGTTCTGAGGGTAACACTCGAATATTTTTTCCCTGCTGCGCGTCTCTGTGGCCGGGGAACCATTGTAGGGGCCTTCAATGAAAACCTGACCCACGTGTGGATAGAAAGTGTATCCGGATATTGCGCCAGGTGAGTTCATGGTGCGCTGGAACGATTTATTAATTCCTGTGTCTGGAAGGTCGGTTGTAGCTATGAACGTAACACCCACACGATGGAATCCCGCCTTGATGGGTATGGCCGGTGAACGACCACCATTTCCTTCGGTGTTGCCGATCTCATTATCCCAGTCATAGAGGTAAACCCTCTCGCCATCTATAGTTACCTCTAGCTGCTCTCCCTTGACATTTCCGAGAACGCGCGTGAAGTATCCTGTCATTCCTTTAACAGTGAACACGTACTCACCATCCGCGGGGAACTCATGCTCTATCAACATGCCACCGCGTGTACCAAAAGGTAGTCCGTCAATATGGCTATTTTGGGATGTATCAACAGGCACATCAAAAACAGAAAGCGTGGGGGCCGTCTCTGTGCCTATAGCCAAACGGCTAATTTTTCCGGCTGCAGAGAGGTAAGCTTCCATGAGGGCCGGAGAACTAGTGAGGGTACCTGCCATGTTGTCAAAACCGTGGCTTGAATCATCGGCCGGAAGGAACTTGCTTGCGTCTATGTTTAGGGACAACAGGTCTCGGATGCTGTTTGTATATTCAGTACGGTTGAGACGGTGAAGCCCAGGTGCAGGCAGGTAGGGCTCGGTCGTGCTGTCGATCTCATTCTCCATCCAAGCGATAAAGTTTTCGTACAGCTCAGCGTCAGGCCTTGGGAAAGGATAAGGCGGCATCAATCCTGCACGCAGCTTTCTGATTATTGTCTCAGTCCTTTCCGGATGCTCTGCCATGGTTCCCAAATCCACTTCGCGGAAGAACAAACCTGTCCTGTCAGCGATACCCTCAGGCGTGTGGCAGGCAACGCAGTACTGATTCAGCATCGCCCTGTACTGTGCTACTTCAGGATCATTTGTGGAATCCTGGGCGATAGCACCCATGGAATTGATGGTAGCTAGTAATGGCAAAAGTGTTAAAAATTGATTTTTCACGCTTGACTCCAAATATAACCCTAACCTATTGGAAATATTAGAAATTTTATAAATTAGGGGCGCGGTGGCTTAGCACCGTGCGGCTCACCATCTATTCTTGTTGCTCAAAGGGTTTAATTCAAGACCTTTTGAACCCTATTATTACTGAACGGCAAAATTCCATAATTTGTGCATAATCAGTCACATATACCTAAAAATATGCCAAATTCTCGAGCTAACCGGGTTCAACGTAGCCCTCCAGTTTTAAGGCACGATTCTGCTAGTGCGGCCGATAGCCTGCCCCTGCTGGTTGACCATCAGATCAGGGGCATAATTGGACTGCTGGCACTGGTATTCGAACAATTCCTCGTCACCGTGCCAGGTCAGGTTAACCGTACCCTCGACCGGACTCTCATAGGTCAGCGGGTCTTCAAGGACGAACCGGTATTGCAGGTTGTCCCGGTCCAGGCGCGTGAAATATTCGATCACGTGGGCTTCCTCGGTATGCGGCAATCCGCGGCGCTCGAACCAGAATTCGGTGTTGTACCCCACGGAATCGACCACGAGGGTGTCACCCTCCCACCAGCCGATATTATGGCCGTAGTTGTTGTGTTCGAAATCGGTCGGGTGGGAACGGCCGTCCATGTAGACCTCGCGCCAGGTGTGGGGACCGCCTATATCGAAGATGAAGATGCGCTGCAAGGCCCGAATATCGACGATTTCCACGCCATACGGGGTCAGGAACTGGCGCACGCCGCCCGAGGCCTTGCACCGGGCGTGGGGTTCCAGGTCGTGGGTCTGGCGGGCATCGTATAACCCCTGGGCCCACGGCTTCATTTTTACGTCGTCGAAGTTGAAGGTCGGCGCACCCTCGCGAAAATAGATCGGTACCCATATGCCGACCATGTCCCCAGGCTCGCCGCTGATGATGACACTGTCGTCTGCACGACGGGGAACCGGTGCTGAATCGTCAGCGGCAACAACCGGCGTACCTTGTATGGCCAGCGTGACCAGCCCGGCCAGGGCGATTTCGGTGAAGGGTATTTTGATGGTGGCACGCATGGCGGGTTCCCTGTTTTTTTATCGGCTGGCTACCGGTCGCGGCGCCTGCCTGAAACGACGCGCTACTGTATAAGAGTATGGGAAGTCGTTGTAAGTTGTCACATCCAACTTTCATCTTATTTTCATGATTTTTCCGGCAGAACGGATTCCAGGGCCAGGCGCCTTTTGCAAAGCACCGCCAATGCAGTAATCTGTACGTTCAACACGTCGATGGAGGGGGCTCATGAATCGGCATTTGACGGGATGCACCTTGTTCTGCCTGTGCCTGGCAACCGGTGCCGGGATCATGGCGCAAGATGACGGGCAGTATGAGCCGCCGCGAACTTCCTGGGGCGACCCCGACCTGCAGGGCATCTACAACACCTCCACCATTACCCCGTTCGAAAGACCTGCCGAACTCGGCGACCAGGTGTTCTACACCCCTGAAGAGGCAACCGCTATCGAGCAAGGCTACAACCCGGATTTTGCCAGTGCCGGTGACACGGGAACGTACAACGAATTCTGGTACGACGCCGGCACGCTGCTCGTTCCTACCCTGCGCACCTCGCTGATCAAGGACCCGCCTGACGGCCGCTTGCCGGCGATCACGGATAACGCCAGGTCGACGCTGGCCGAAGTGGTTGCGTACCAGCGCGAGCATGCCATGGAAGGACCGGAATCGCGGACGATTCCGGAGCGCTGCCTGTGGTGGCCCAGCACCGGTCCCCCGCTAATCCCCACGTTTTACAACAACAATTACCGCATCATCCAGGCGCCCGGCTACGTGGTCATCCACGCCGAGATGATCCACAACGCGCGCATTATTCCCCTGGACGGATCAGCGCATATTTCACCGGATATCACGCAGTGGATCGGTGATTCGCGCGGCCACTGGGAAGGCAACACACTGGTGGTGGAGACCACCAATTTTACGGACAAGACCAAGCGGGAAAACGGCCCTGTGGGTATTCGTTCCATCCGCGGTATTGGTGAGAACAACCGTGTCACCGAACGCTTTACCCCGACACCGGACGGTTACCTGCTGTATGAATTCACCATCGATGATCCGCAAACCTTCACCGCACCCTGGACGGCCGAATTTGCCCTAAACGTGACTGAAGGCCCGATCTTCGAATACGCCTGCCACGAAGGAAACTACGCCCTGCCCAATGTCCTGATGGGCGCGCGTCGTGAGGAGCAGGCGGCAAACGACGACCAGTGAGAGACGGGAGACACTCGATGAAAAAATTACCAACGGCACTCATGGCAATGCTCGCTGCATTTACCGGCCAGGCTAACGCACACCATGCCTTCACCGCGGAGTTCGATCCCGAGGCGCCCATCTCCCTGGAAGGCACGGTCACCCGAGTCGAATTCATCAATCCCCACGCCTGGGTCCATATCGATGTCACCAGTGAGGACGGTAACGTCACGGCTTGGATGATTGAGGGTGGCACGCCCAATACCCTCCTGCGCCGGGGAATCACGCCGGCTTCCCTGCCAATCGGCACCCTGATTATCGTGCAGGGTTACCAGAGCCGCGACCGGGTGTGTACACCGGCTTGCAAGGCCAACGGGCGCGACATAACGTTCCAGGACGGTTCTACAGTCTTCATGGGCTCCACCGGCGCCGGCGCACCGCCGCCCAATGCGCAGTAAGGCCAGGCAGGTTTCCATGAAGAATCAGAAACAGTCCCTCGCCTTGTTGTTTGTCACGATCCTGGCAACTGGGTGCACGGGTGACAACACCGCGGTCACACAGTCGACCCCAACAGAAGACACCGATATTCCCCGCATGAATGACGGCACGCCGAATCTCAACGGTATCTGGCAGGTGCTTAACGAAGCCAACTGGAATCTCGAAGCCCACGGTGCGAGCCAGGGGCCGGTCTATGCACTCGGTGCACAGTTCTCGGTGCCGCCCGGCCTGGGTGTCGTGGCAGGTGAGTCGATCCCCTACCTGCCTGGTGCCATGACGCAGAAGGAAGCCAACGCTGCAGGACGCCTGGAACTGGATCCCGAGATCAAGTGCTACATGGCCGGTGTACCCCGCTCCACCTACCTGCCCTACCCGTTCCAGGTCATCCAGAGTGACGGCGACATACTCGTCGCCTACCAGTTTGCGGGAGCGGTACGTCACGTGAACATGGCAGACCCGACAGAAGCGATCATTCCCAGCTGGATGGGCTGGTCCAATGGTCGCTGGGAGGGGGACACGCTGGTGATCGACGTAACCGGTTTGAATGCCAACTGGCTGGATCGTGCCGGCAACTATTATTCAACCAGCGCACGTGTGACGGAACGCTTCACACTCGAGAACACCGACCTCATTCGCTACGAGGCGACGATCGAGGACCCGACCGTGTTCAGTGAACCCTGGACCATCGCCATGCCGTTGTACCGGCGACAGGAAGCGAATGCACAGTTGCTTGAGTACAACTGCCCCGAGTTTGCCGAGGAAGCCATGTACGGCGACCTGCGTAGCGAGCCCATGCCGGACACGCTGCACTAGGCCCGGGCTTCTTCCTTTACCAGTTCTTCCACGACACGCCTGAACATGGTAGGACCACGGTCGTCCGCGATCGACACCATCGGCGCCCCGGTCTGCAGGTTCACATTCAACTGCTGCGCCTCGATGGTCAGCTTGTCTTCCATGAAGGCCTTTTGCGCCAGCGCCCACATGCCTTCCACGATCTGGTCATTGTCCTGGTGCTCCACCATGCGTGGGCCCCAGGCAAAGAAATAGCGGGAAGTCCCGTTGGTCATGGGTGTGACCGCCTGCGAAGTAAAGGACGCCGTATCCGGCACCATGCCTTCCTTCACCATGCCGAAGTCACAAGCTTCTGCAGAACCGGCCTCGTACATGCCCTGGTACATGGCCAGCACACCGGGTACCCGAAAGTCATAGGTCATGAACTGGTCGTATATGTCCGCCTTGCCCTTCTGGTAGGCGCGGCGGGGGGCATCCGTGTTCCAGCGAGTGATGCGAATGCCGCGGTCGATCATCTGCACCCGGGGCTGGTTGAAATAGGCGTCACTGCGACCGCCCGCAAAAGAGTTCAGGTGGGTGTACGCGATATGGCCGAGATCCGTCAGGTTGTCATTGATCATCAGGTAGCCGGCAGCGTAGTCGAGGTAGCCGGTGTGCATGAAATATTCCGGGCCGTCGGGACCCGTGGTCCAGGGAATCAGGGCTTCGTCAGCCAGTTCCGGATCACCCATCCATACCCAGACCCAGCCGTGCTTTTCCGCCACGGGATAGGTGGGTACGACAAAACTTGCCGGCACTTCGTCCCCACGTTGCTGCATGGTGGGCACTTCGATGCAGCGGCCTTCGGCATTGAATTTCAGGCCGTGATACATGCAGCGCACGTCGTCGCCTTCCAGGCGGCCTTTTGACAGCGGCATATGCCGGTGGCAGCACTGGTCCGCCATGGCGGTCAGGGAACCGTCCGCCTTGCGATAAACGAGTACCGGTTTGTTGATGATCGTGATGGCGCACATGTCATGCACGCCGATCTCGTGACACCAGGCAGCCACGTACCAGCAATTGTTGATATACAGCGGGCTTTTTTCACCCAGTCCCTTGATGATATCCATGCTTCCCCCGGGTTTGCAGGATGGTCAGTCCCGCAACCTAATTCTCCACGGGCAGTAACGCATATTCTGTTCCGTATTCCAGCATCTGTGCGACGAAATCATCGGGATATTCCACGCGCACGTCCACGATCTCGTCGCCTTGCATCACGGGCACCAGGCGCGGATTGATGAAGCCTGAATAGGCGGCCACCTTCAGCGGTTCGAATCGCGCCAGTACTTCGGCATGCAGTTCCGGGTCCACCTTCGTACCATAGGTTTCGATCAGCTGCTGGGCAGCAGCAAAGTCGCCTTCGGATTTGATGCGCTGGTGTTCTCGCAACAGTTCCCCGAACAGTTCGCGCAGGCGCTCGTAATCGTTGATGCGGAAATAGGTCTTCCCGTCGCGCTCCAGCCTTTCGATGACGTTCTCGTCTCGACCCTTCTCGTAGGCCCATGCAGCGATTTCCTGGCGGTTGCGCATGTGCGCTTCCTCGATATTCTTGCCGGGCTCGATGCGGCGCAACTGTGTCATCAGGCCGTTGCGGATATAGGAATCATAGTGCGAGCGCCCGACATCGAGACTCGGCATGACACCGATTTCCACCAGGAACGGATCCATCACGTAGTACAGACCGACCAGGTCGGCACGTCCCTCTTCCATCGCACTGGCATACTGTTTCAACGTTTCCCGGGGTGTTCCGATGCCGGGGTTGAGCTTGCCGGAGGCATGCCCAATGACCTCATGCATGTCGGTGTGCAGGTGGTCGGCAATGACACCGTATTCCCGGGTGCGCGCGACCTCTTCCTCGGACCAGGAAAATTCCTGCAGGGCGCCGCTTTCGGATGAATTATAGGCATCCGTGATATTCGCCAGTGATACCGATTTGGAGCCATGCATGGCCCGTATCCAGGCGGAGTTGGGCAGGTTGATGCCGATCGGGGTGGTCGGTGACGAATCACCGGTTTCAGACACAACGATTATGGCTTTGCCAGTGATGCCGACGACTTCTTCCTTCTTATGCTCATCCATGATCGGCGACTCGTCCTCGAATCGCTGTGCATAGCGGCTGATGGCACCGATGCGCCTTGTCGCTTCATCGTCGCGGAAGGACACTACAGACTCGAAAGAACCACGATAGCCCAGCGGATCGTTATATACCTCGATGAATCCGTTGATCACGTCAATGGCGGATTCAGTATCCTCGACCCAGGCAATGTTGTACGCATCGAAATCAGCCAGGTCGCCTGACCGGTAATACTGCACCAGCAGTTCAAGAGCACGTTCCTGTTCGGGTGTTTCCGCAACGGTAACGGCCTGCTCGAGCCAGTTCACGATCTGTTCGATGGCCTGGGTGTACAAACCGCCCACTTTCCAGAAACGTTCGACGATTTCACCGTCAGCGGTTTTCACCAATTGGGAGTTCAGGCCCCAGGACACCGGACGCTCGGGATCGGCATCGGTTTTGGCGGCATAAAAAGCGGCTACTTCGGCTTCAGTCAGGCCGGAGTAGAAGTTCACCGCCGATTCCGCAATCGGGTCCACGCCGGCTGCCGTATTCACTTTCTTGGCATCCATCGCGGGATCAAAAATCACTGGTGTCAGTAATTCCAGCAGGTCATCGACACCATCAAGACCATCCAGCGGCAACTCACCTGTCGTTGCCGTTGTCCTGACGAGCTCAGCGAAATAGTCGGCGGAAAACCGGGGTGTGAACTTGTCATTGGAATAATGGTGGTGAATGCCGTTGGCGAACCAGACCTGCTTCGCCCAGATCATGAAGTCGGCAAATTCTGTCGTTGTCCTGTCGCCGGCATAATTCGAGACGACCTGCTCGATGACCTTGCGGATGCGCAGGTTGTGGCGATAGTTCTGGTCCCACATGATGTCACGGCCAGACATGCCTGCCTGGCTGAGGAAATACAGCAGTTTTTTCTGCTGCAGTGTAAGGCCTTCCCAGCCGGGCACCTGGTAACGCAGGACACGGATGTCGGCAAATCGGTCGGCCTCAAACACGAACTCCTCAGCCGACCCGGTCTCCTGCATGGCCTTGACGGGAGAGGCATCGGCCTGGATCGCTGCAGACGCGGCGGTGTCGGGCGCAGGCTCCCCGCTGCAACCTGCCAGCAGGGTGCTAATAAAAAGGACCGGCAACATCCGGCTGGAAATTTTACGGGTGGTCATGAAGGCCGCCTCCTGGGTACGTTGGCAAGGGGTGGAGTGTATCAGATCACCCTGCCCTGACAACGTCGGGAGGTCAGGCGTGGGGGGCGAAATCCCCGGTCTTGCCGGGCGCATCGAGCATGGCGATGCGCTCACCGTGGCGCTCGAAGTTGGCAAGCCACACGACGATAACACCGGCGAAGAACACCATACCAAGTGCCAGGAACACCTGGCTCGACGTCAGCACGTTCTCGACAGCAGCGTAGGCTCCCGCACCGAAGGAAAGCCCGATATTGGCGCCGGCCATGTACATGGCGAACTGGGTAGCGGAAACCTTCTGCCAGCAGATCTTCATGCAGCTGGCGATAAAGCTGATGAACCCGCCCTGGTAGATGAAGGCCTGGATGATACCGATGGTCACCAGGTAATTGTTCGACGACCACATGTCCTGGGTCAGGCCAATGAAGATGCAGAGCAGGCCATACAGCCCCAGTACCAGCGCATAGAAAAATTTCACGCCCTTGCTGTCTATAACCAGGCCCAGGGCGAGCCCCGCCATGGCGGCGATAAAGCCGGTGGCCGAGATGAACGAGGAATACTGCGTGCTTTCCAGGCCGATCTCCTGCACCACAACGATGGGCACCAGGGAAATCCACACGCCATAGGCAAAGCGAAAGATGAAGGCCGCCGCCATGATGAACAGGCTGGTTGGCAGGAACATCACCTTGAACAGGTCGATCACGATGACTTTCCAGCCAGCGGGCTTCATGTCGATGGATCGTTGCGTGGCTTCTCCGGGAGTCCAGGGCAGGATCTTTTCACCCGGCCGTTCGCGGACGAGTACGGCGACCGAAAGGATGAGGCCGAAGGCCAGTGCCAGCAGCACGGCGATACCGGGCATCCCGAAATTGATGACGACAAAGGCGGCAACCGCCGTGCTGATGGATATGCCCGCGACCTGGCCGAAAGCCATAAAGGCGTTGGCGCGACCATGTTCCTCGACCGGCAGCACGTCGATGGCCATGCCGTCCACCGCGACGTCCTGGCTGGCACCGAACACGTTCAGTGTGAAACACAGGGCCGACAGCAGTGCGATATTGCTGAGGCCGCCCGGAAAAAACACGAAGGCGATGCCGGTCAGCACCATGCAGCTCTGCGCAAAGATCACCCAGGGCCTGCGACGGCCCATGGCCAGGAAGGTCCAGCGGTCCATAAAGGGGCCGGCCAGCAGCTTGAA
>CAZVSC010000064.1:0-14135 GCA_964629325.1 uncultured Enterobacteriaceae bacterium | reverse complement strand
GATCCCATCCCGAACTCAGAAGTGAAACCGTTCATCGCCGATGGTAGTGTGGGGCCTCCCCATGTGAGAGTAGGACATCGTCAGGCTTCAAATAAAAAAAGCCCGTCTCGATCGAGACGGGCTTTTTTTTCGCTTGAATTTTTCGATGTCCTACTCTCTGGAGAGACCCGCTGTGTGTGGGGCCGTCCTGGTCCTCGCAGGAACTCGGGTAGTTCGCGGGGCGCGAGCCAAATTGTTGGCTCGCTGGGTTCCCCGCTCACCCCCATGTGAGGGCGAAATAGCCAAGACTTTTATAAAGAGACCTCCCCGATTACTGGATTAGTTTCGTGTCGCCTGGACTTGATCTTCCAGCCTTCCGCAGTTTTGATATAAACATCATGATAAATCCCCAGCTGTCCTGCGGTTTCCTCGTTGAGGTACTTGCCATGATTTGCTGGGTAAATCGCATAGGACAAGCCGCGTGCACCATCTCCTTCAGCCTCGATCACCAGGCTCTCGGATAAATGCAGAATGTAGGAAGAAGGCGCCGCTCTGCGTGAATCGCAGGATGGACCTCCCGCGAGAGAGGCAAGTTGATCGTGGTTGCGAACAGAAGGGTTGCCGTCACCCTGGTCGATAATGTATTCACCATCTTCGGTAAAGAGACTGGCGAAATCCTGGCCACCATTGGTGCAGTAATCCAGGGCAAAATTGAGTTTGTTTACCAGTTGCTGGATAGCGATATAGTCATCGGCAGTCAGCGAACTTTGGGTAAACGCGTAGTGAATGGGCATGAAGCTGAAGATAATTGCTGCTAGGCCTGATCGAATTCGATTCTTCAAAGTAGGTCCGGGCATGCTGCATCTCCTTCGGATTTATGAATTCCAGTATAGTGGAATCGTGGCACCCTTATGCGAGGCAAAATTCAGGCAAGAAAAAAGGCGTACAGGATACGCCTTTTCCGAAACCAGCTTGTCCTCTAGTTACTCGCCAGTATCAATTCCTGGATCAGCTCAGCCGTTTCCGGGCGGACATCGCCGCTGCCGCCACGACCGCCGCCACCGGAGCGTTCACCCATGGCGTAGTTGAAGGGGGTCAGGCCGTTGGCGTCCTTGGCCTGGAGGTTGGCACCTGCTTCGTACAGGTGCTGGATCACCGGATTCCAGCCCCAGGTGGCGGCGCCGTGCAGGGCAGTGCGACCGAATTTGTCGGCTTTGTCCATGTCGGCTCCGTTGGCCAGCAGGAGGGCGACGGTTTCCTTCGCATATTGCCCGGCCAGTGGTGTGGTGTAGTCGCCACGGGTATCGATGGAGCTGGCATTGAGTCCGGCTGCAGCCATCAGGGGCGTGGTGCCCTCACGGTTCGGCAGGTCGATATGGGCGCCGTGTGAGAGCAGCAGTTTGATGGCTTCCACGTCATGTCCTTTCGCTGCCCTAAGGAGCGGGGTGGCGCCAATGTTCAGCATGCGGTCGGCTCCGCGGTCATCCTTCAGGCTGCGGTAGGTCGGCTGCAGTTTCAGCTGCAGATTCGGGTTGGCGCCGGCATCCAGCAGCATTGCCAGGATTTCCAGGCTGGTTGTGACATCAGTTGAAGGGCGGTCCGGGTAGCCGCCGTGGGGCAGTGTATTCACATCAACCGCGGAATACACGGGGTTCTCGCCACGCAGGCTCCACTTGTCCACATTGGCACCGGCCTCTACCAGATACTTCGCTGTATCGAAACGCAGGTTCATGATGGCCAGATTCAGCGGCGTGACGTTTTCCACGTCACCCAGGTCGATATCTGCGCCGGCTTCCACCAGGTGGCGGGCACAGCCCAGGCAGCCTTCACGGGCGGCATAGGCCAGGGCGGTGAGTCCCCCGGCCGGGCGCCACTGGTACCGGCGTTCGGCGGTGACCTGCCGGTCGCGTTCGTTGGCAGGGGCACGGGAGTTCGGGTCTGCACCATGATCCAGTAAAAGCTTGACCATCGCCGGTTGCGACTGGGCGGCAGCGAAGATCAGAGCATTTTGTCCCTGGTATTGTTCGGTGGCGTTAATGTCGGCACCACGTTCGATCAACAGCCTGGCAGTATCAACATTGTCGGAACGCACCACGACCATCAGTGCGGTCTGGTTGTCGGAATTTGGCGAATCCACGTCCGCGCCGGCATCCAGCAGGGCCTTCACGATGGCATAGTCACCCAGGGTTGCGGCTTCTGACATGGGTGTCGAGCCGTAATCGTTCATCACGTTGACATTGGCATCGGCGGCGAGCAGGGCTTCGACCAGGGGCAGGTGGTTGTTGTAGATGGCCCAGTGCAGGGCGGTGGTGCCATTGGATTCGGTGGCGTCGACATCGGCGCCTTCACGCACGAGCTGGACAGCCTCGCCCAGGTTGCCGGCGTGGATGGCGTCGAGGAGGGGCGTAGCATATGCATGTTGACCAGCCAGTAGTCCGGTCAGTACTGATGCAAGGATAAATTTCTTCATTGTCATTCGCCTTGGGTAATGCCGGATGACGGTCCTGTGGACCTTTTCCGGCCTACAGTTACACCAACAATTCGCTGAAGATGCCCGTGCTGTCGCCATGGGAATCCACCGGCACTTCAGCCGCCTGCAACAAAGTCAGGAGCAGGTTGGCGATAGGTGTATGGTCCTCGTAGACAAGGTGCTGGTTGCCCTTGAGCGCCCCGGCACCGCCACCCAGTACCACGGATGGCAAAGGGAAGTTGTTGTGCGTGTTGCTGTTGGACATGTTGGAGCCATACAGGAAGATCGAATTCTCCAGGATGCTGTTTTCCCCGTCGGGCATCTCGGCCAGCTTGGCCATGAAGTCTGCAATGGTCTGGCTGTGCCAGGTCTGGATCTTCGACAGGCGATTGATCGCATCCGGGTTGTTGTTGTGATGTGACAACGGATGGAATGCGTCCGGCACACCGATATGGTTGTAGGCCTGCTGGCTCACTTCCGCCGCCAGCATGAACGTGATAATGCGGGTCGAGTTGGCCTGGTAAGCCAGCGCGATCATGTCGAACATCAGTTTGGTGCGCTCATCGAAATCGGGAATGCCCACCGGCAGGTCGGGCATCTCGTAGATGGACAGGTCCCGGCTTTCCAGGTTGTGCACGCGGCGTTCAATCTCGCGGACGCTGGTCAGGTAGTTGTCCAGCATGGCGCGGTCGGCCGCACCCAGGCTCTTCTTCAGGGTGCTGGTTTCATCGGCAACCATATCCAGAAGGCTCAGGTAGTCACCGGCGATCTGTGCACGCTCGGCATCACTGGTACCTTCGCCGAACAGCTTGGCGAAGAACTTCTTGACGCTGAATTCCATCGGCAGTGGCGTGGTCGGGTTGCTGAAAGAAATGGTGGTGCCTACGGTGCAGCCGTAGGTGCCGTCACAGGCGGACGCGCCACCCTTGTCTTCGGTGGACACTTCTATGCTGGGTATGGCCGTTTCCTGGCCGATATGCCTGACCGCTACCTGGTCGGCGCTGATGCCGACAAAGGGTGCGTGACTGCGGCGAGGTGCGGCACAGGTCAGCCACGTGCCGGGCGTGATGGCATGCACGGCTGAACTCTGGGCCGGACGGTTGTCGAGGCCCGATACCACGGAAACCATGTCACGGAACGGCTCGAAAGGTTTCAGGATCGGCTTGAAATCGAAATCGCTGCCAACAGTATCCGGTGTCCAGTCGCGCATGATGGCGCCATGGGGAATATAGAAAAAACCCATGCGCGGTTTCGGCGCAGCCGCTGTCTGGGCGAGCGCGGTAGCCGCGGGCACCATGGCGTCCAGGAAGGGCAGGGCGATGGATGTGCCCAGGCCTCTGAGGACGTGACGTCTTGAAAGATACTTTTTGGTGATAAACATGGTTATCTCCTTCTATTCTGTCGGATGGCGCTTCGCTTATCCGACTAGTGACTCGTTGCCAGATGTTGTTCATTTTCAAGCGGTAGCGCTTTCATGAGGAAGACATCACTTTCCACGATACCCCTGATGATGGCGTTGAACCGATTATCCTGCGCCTTCACATCCCGCACGATTTGGCGTACCAGCGGCATGTCGTAATACTGCACTGACCGCCCCAGGGCGTAAGTCATGAGCTTCTCCGTCAGCGTTTGCACGAACTGCTCCGGATTGCCCCTCAGGGCATCGCGCAGGTCGGCAACACCGGTCACTTTCTCGCCGCCGGCCAGCTGGCCCACGGCGTCGATGGGTGCACGCGCCAGACGGTCGATATCGCGCCACTGGCCCACGGCATTGTAGTTCTCCAAGGCCATCCCCAGCGGGTCTATCACACCATGGCACTGGTTGCAGGATGGCTGCTCACGGTGATTTTCCATGCGTTCACGCAGAGTCAGTACGCGCTGTCCGGGCTTGGTATCAATGTCGATATCCACGCCGGGCGGCGGCGCGGCTGGCGGTGTACCGATCAGGGTTTCCAGTACATAGGCGCCACGTAATACCGGCGACGTGCGGTTGGGATAGGACGTCAGCATCATCAGGCCGCCCTTGCCCAGCAGACCCCAGCGGTTTTTGTCGGCGAGGGTGATTTCACGGAACTGGGTGCCGCGCACATCGTCGATGCCGTAGTGACGTGCCAGGCGTTCATCGAGGTAGGTATGGTCGGCATCCAGCAGGTCCAGCACGCTGCGGTTGCTGCGCAGGATGCTGTCCACGAACATGGCGACTTCACGCTTGAAGGATTCGCGCAGGTCGTCATCGAAATCGGGGAACAGGCGTGGATCCGGGTCAATGGCCTCGACGCCGCCGATGTTCAGCCACTGGAAGGCAAAATTTTCTGTCAGGGAAGCAGCACGCGGGTCAGCGAGCATGCGATCAATCTGCTCATTGAGCACGCCCCGCTCATGCAGGCGGTTGGTTTCGGCCAGCGTGATCAGCTCTTCGTCCGGTCCGCGATTCCACAGGAAGAAGGAGAGCCTGGAGGCCAGTTCCATGTCGGTAACCGGGAAGACTTCGCCGGGTTTCGCGTCATCCGGCAACGGTTCGGCGCGATACAGGAATTTGGTGGAGGCCAGGATGGCCATCACGCCTTTCTGGATGCCGGCTTCAAAGCCACCCTCGGCGTGGCCGTTGTCATAGAAGGTCATCAGCGGGTCAATATCGCGATCAGTGACCGGGCGCCTGAAAGCCTGACGCGCCAGGTCAGAAAGTATTTTAACGGCACAGCCGCGTTCCTCGTCATTGTTGGCGGGGTAACAGGAGAATATTTTTTCCCGGCTCGGTACGGCTGGCACGCCGGTGACATTCAGCGGACCGTAGGTCTTCAGGCCGTGCACGATGGGAATATTGTCCATGGTTTCACCCGGGCTCAGGTGGGCGATGGTGCGGTCGGATTCGGCAAAGGTGCGGGCGACGAACGTGGCACCGATGGTGTGCTTGCCGGCGGAGATCGGCACGCTGATGTCCTGGAACCGGCGCTGAATCTCGGAAATGGCAGGCGTTTGCTCCAGGTCCACGGCCTCGGCATCTTCGTAGCCGCCCAGCGAGGCAGTGTAGACCTCCTCGCCATCGACGGTGAGGATGAACCGGTGTTCGTCTTCCAGCCACCAGGTCGGGTAGGAACGTTGCAGCGAGCCTTCCTGGGAAGCGATCTCCACGTTGAAGGTATAGTCGCCGTCGGCCGGGAAATACTGCTCTATTGTGAAGCCACCGCGAGTGCCAAGGGGCAAGCCTTTCACATGGCGATACTGGTTGGCCAGGCTCGGGGGCACATAGGAGTTCAGTTCCGGTTCCGGAATGCCGGAGCTGACCGCCTTGATGCTGACCTGTCGCGCGGCCTGGATGTACTGTTCCAGGAAGGTCGGTGACACCTGCAGCACTTCGGCGACATTGTCGAAACCGTCACTGGTGGCATCCGGTGGCAGCAGGGCTTCGGCATCCACCTCGAAGGCGAGCAGATCCTTGACCGAGTTTTCGTATTCCTTGCGGTTCAGCCGGTGAATGGCGATATGGCCCGGGTTGGGACCGGCGCCATCGACCAGGGAATCCAGGTAGTTTTCCAGGGTGGCGATGAACTCGTCGAGATCATCCATGGGCGGCTTGTCATTGCCCGGCGGCGGCATCAGGCGGCCGCGCATCTTGCGAATGGCTTTCTCGAACACGTCCTGGTTGTTGTGGATCATGGCCGGCGACAAGGTGTCGAACGCCAGGCTGCCGGCCCAGTCCTCGAAATTGTGGCAGGTCACGCAATAGTCATTGAGCATGTTCCAGCGCGTTTCCACCGCCTGCAGGGCGGCCGTATCACCCATTTCATCGGCTGCCTGCGCGGGGCCGGCGAGCATGGCTGACGCCGTTATGAACGTTGTTACAAGAGACATGGAGAGTGAAAGGGTTGTTTTCTGTAACGTCTTCATCAGATGAATCCACCCATATCAGAAGTGTGCGCCGTCATGCCGCGGTAGGTTTCGAGGAGGAACTCGGTGGGATCGCCCCACGTGGCGTCGTATTTTGAGGTTATCCCCTTGTCGAGCATGTTGCGCCCGGTGAAACCATCCTGGACCAGTGATTTCATGGTCTCGTACAGGTCGGTGAGCATATCATACTGGGCCTGCAGGTCGGCCTTCGTCCGGGCTGGCCCGTTCTCGGGAACGATGATGGTGGCGTCGTTGGCGATGGCCAGCATGGCCTCGTTGGCCTGGATCAGGCCGCCGATCCATCCGCCCGTGGCGATATCGGTGATGGGGTAGGTGCCGTCGCTCATCAGGCCGCCGGCAACCAGCACATTACTGTCGGGGAAGAACAGGGCGATATCACCGTCAGTGTGGGCCTGTTCATAATGGAAATACTGTACGGTCTCCCCGCCCAGGTCTTTTTCACCGGACCCATAGAAAGTCATGTCAGGCAGGGCGGCTTTGCGCCTGGGAGAGTGGCTGGTATTACGCCACTCCACCTCGAATTCCGCGGACAGCCACAGGCGGGTGTTTTCATGGGCAATGATGCGGGCGCCCAGATCACGCAACGCCTCGTTGCCGCCGGTATGGTCTTCGTGCCAGTGGGTATTGAACAACGTGGTGACCGGGGTGGCGCCGGCCAGGTCTTTGATCGTGCCGGCAAGTTCAGAAGCCATTGGCGCAGAGCCACTGTCCACGACAGTTATGCCATCCCTGCCGGTGAACAACACGACGTTGCTGCCGGCACCGGAAACGAGGGTTATCCGGTCAGTGAGCTTTTGAGTAACGAGCCCGTCCTGGGCAAACACGGGCAGGGAAATTCCCAGGGCAGACAGGACGCCGGCAAGGGTCATTCCCTGCACCAGCCTGCGGCGTAGTAATTGCGGATTTTTCATGGTTGCAAATGTAGCATTTTTTCGGATTTCGAAGTTGATTTCGAACAAAATTCCATATTTCCTTCACATCTGATTGACAGTGTTTCCGGGCCCTCCAGAGCATTTCGGCGCTTCGAAGGACTCCGGGTGCCGGTATGGCTACACAGCCTGTCCGCCACTATACTGGTCGCCCGCGACACAGTTAACGGGGGAAGAAAAATGAACGGCAGGATTCAATCACTCTGGCGCATCCTGGCCCTGGCGGGCCTGGTGAGCTGCTGGCAAGCGACCGCCCATGCCCAGACAGGCTGGTCGGTGGACATGAACTGGGCGCAGGTTCCCGGCGGGGAATGGGACGGGGCCACCACCTGGATCGACGCTGACGGCCACGGCCAGGTGCTGGTGATGGTGCGCACTGCGCCGTTTTTCAGGTTGTTCGACCGGGACGGTAATTTCATCCGCTCCTGGGGAGAGAACGACAATTACGGCAATGCCCACAGTGTGACCTGGGATGCGCAGGGTTTCGTGTGGGCCACGGATTCGGTTCGCCATGTCGTCTATCGCTACAATCCGGCAGGAGAGATCGTCTTCACCCTCGGTAAGCCAGATGAGGCCGGTGACAACGCATCGCAAACACTCTTCAACCAGCCTAACCATGTATTCATCGCGGCGAACGGCGATATCTTCGTCTCTGACGGGTACGTCAATTCACGGGTTGTGCAATTCGACAGCCAGGGCAACTACCTGCGCCAGTTCGGTGGCACCAAGGGCAGCGCTGATGGCGAGTTGGATACTCCGCACGGGGTGGCCGTGGATTCGACCGGCAGGGTGCTGGTCAACGACAGCGGCAACCAGCGCGTAGCGGTATTCGACAGTGAAGGCAACTTTCTGGAATCCTGGCCCGTGCGTTCACGCGGCGGGATCGAAGTGGACGCCAGCGACACGGTGTACGTCAGTGACGTCAACGCCGGCGCCGTCACTATCCTGAAGAATGGACAGGTGGTGGATGCTGTCGCCGTGGATGGTCGTCCCCATGGCCTGGCACTGGACAGCAACGGTACGCTGTTCGTGTCGGACGCCCTGGGTCGGAAGGTGATGGAGATCTCCAGGCAGTAAGCGCCTAAATACTGGAAACCTTGCTGGCCGACGAAGGAGCGCGAGCCGGCTCAGCGGGCTTCTCCTTCTGCAGTTTTTTCTGGATGCCCGCCGTGATCTGGGGGTTGGTGACGACCTCGTAGAACTTTTCATCGTACTCGCGCTGCTGGATCGAATCGTTCTTCCACAGGCCGACGCTGCTCTCGCGGATCACCAGTGAGCGTTTTTTGCCCTCTGTGTCAGGGTATTCCCCGTAGTAGAAGACGCAGTTGATGCCTTCGATCTGCCCCGAGATCTTCGCCAGTTCGATTTCGTTCTTCAATTTTTCAAAGCCAACATTGTCCAGCAGGATGCCGTTCACGTTGTAACGGATCTTCTGCTGGCCTTTCTCGCCCTTCGAGGCGTCATCGTCGGCAATTTCGAGCACCTCCACGTTGAAGGGGTGCTTGTCGATGACGGCCCGCAGTTTCCAGGAACAGGAGGACATGCGGTCGGCATCGCCAATAGCCGAAGAGATCATGATCGGGGTGTCACCGTCGTACAGGAAGCGTGGCGCATAGTCGGCATAACAGACGCCGATGCCCAATTCTATCGGCGGCAGACCCATCTGCTTCGAGTACTTGTTGTTGGCGCTGACCACCGAGAGCATGGCCTTGGCCATGCCGCAGGCCCGGGCCACGGAGAACCAGTGCTGGGGATTGTGCTCGTACTCGAGGAAACTCAGGATGACAGCATCCCCCTCGATGAACACCTTGTTGGCACCGTACAGGTGCAGGACCTTGTTGATCGGGCTGAAGAACCGCAGGCTGAAGTAGGAGGCCGGGTTCAGGCCCTTCTTTTCCAGTTCGTCAGTAACCGTGGTCGAGCCTCGCACATCCGCCTTGAGGATGGAGTGGTGGACGATACGATCCTCATCATCGGTGACTTCGTCGGCCATGGGCATCCGGTATAGCGTGCCGGCCTGGGTGGACAGGCGGATCTTCTCCTCGTCCTCGAGAATGGTGATGCGGTTGAACACACGATGGGCGAAGCGATAGTACTTCAGGTGCAGCCGGTACTGGGCGAGGACGGAGAGAAAGCGCACGAACTCCGTGTCGTCCTTGTCCTTGATCTCATCCTGCACCATGCGGGCGGTATTGTTCAGGTCTTTCACTTCCGCCGGGGAAAATTCGTGGCCACGAGACAGGCGCTTGAGCATTTCCTTGAAGTTGATTTCCCCGCCGAGGTAACGGCAGAGAGTAATGGGCTCCATGTACTGGGCAAGGGTGCGCGTCCAGATCTTGCGCGTGTAGTGGGATGCCGAGAGCTGGTTCAGCAGTTTTTTCTCCTGCAGCAGCTTCTTCACCCGCTTGAGGACGCCGTTCAGGCGTTTGCGCTCCTTCTTGAATTGCCACCATGCCTTGAGGCCCTGTTCCCTGCGCACGGTTTCCTGCATTTTCTGCAGGGCCTTCTCGTCGAACAGGTGCTCGAGGTTTTCCGGGGAATCCATCCAGCAGAAATCCTCGGAGATGAAGTTTTTCAGGTCGGGCGAGGGGCCCAGGTGGCTTTTGCAGGCCGCCAGGCCGCCCAGGTCGTCATAGATTTCCAGTTCGTCGTGATTGGCGCGCCGGTCGACCAGGGGGTCGAATTGCAGTTCGGGCATTACTTCGTGGATGATCGATTCGACACTCCGGTTGATCTCGGCAAACTCGGATTCATCGCTGCTGCGGTTCCAGAGCAGGTATTTCTCGATGAGGAAGTTGGAGGAATCCAGGCTGGCGCTCAGCAACTGGGGATTGAAAAAGATGTCGAGGAAAATGCTGTCAGCCGACTCCAGGTACTGGCGGCGAACCTTCTGCAGAGACTTGGTTTCGGCCTGCCTGAGAAGAACAAAAAAGTGCCTGTTTATGGCGTAGAGAATCACGTTGTAATGCTTGCTCAGCCAGAACACCTGGTCCTGGATGGCGAGGGCCTTGCCGGATGTGCCCGAGCGCGTTTCCGACAGCTTGCTGCGCAGGGACTCGATCATTTCATCGAGGGTAATCCGTGTGGTTTCCAGGATGTACCGGTAGACGGCAAATTGCAGCAGGACGATTTCTTCGCGGGACAGGTCGGATTTGATGCGGTTGATAAGCACCGTCATCATGTCGGCATAGCTGTCCTGGAAGTCCTGCTTCTGCTGTTCGTTCTTTTGCTTGATATCTTTCTGGGAAGTTTCCAGGGTGATGAAGTCGCCCAGCAGCTTTCTGAATAGCGTACGGAAACGTTCGCTCAACACCACGTCAATATGGTAGTTGTCTACACCGCGCGGCAAGTCACTGATGTTGAGGAGGATTGGGTCGGGTACAACCAGATCCGCAAGATGCTTATGAAACATGTTCCAATCGTAATCAGGTCCCAGAAACAGACTGACAACAATAGCAGGTGAACCCCGAAAAACCTAGTCTGTGTCCGGGTTCAGCCGGGTATCCCGGGAGTCTTCTCGCGCAGGTACCAGGCACCGGCCTGGCGCAGGTTGGCTTCGCCGAATTCCCGCAATACGAACTCCAGCACCAGGTCGAGCACGATGCCGTGAAAGAGCGGAATCTGAGGGATAGCGGGGCAACCCCGGGTCTTGTCGACGAGAAAATGAGCCTGGATATGGCAGAGATCGTTGCGTTTGTTGGCGGCGAGAAAATGGTGGAAGAACTGCTCGTTATCCCAGTGCGCCGGATTGGGTTGCGCCAGGCAGTAGTAGCGATGGGCTTCGGCGAGGTTATCCAGCTGCCCGTTGGAGACTGAGGCAAAGAGAATGAATTTCTCCGCCACATCGAACGGGTCTATCCTGTCACCACGGGAGGCGGCGATATTGATATCAGTGTAATGGCTGAAGCTGTTGCGAATCGTGGCAGTGAAACCCTTGATCAGGTTTTCCACCGGATTGCTGCAATCACTGGCGGCCGGCGCGCGACGATAATTCCATAAGCGTTCAGTAATGCGCAGGGCCATACCCGGGTTGTCCCGGCGGTCGCTACAGTGTGCAGACCACTGCATGATGATGCCGGCTATGGCTGCCTTGACGTGATTGAACAGCTCTTCTTCCACCTGCTGGATAACCAAGGGCAGGCTGAAGAGGATGTCGATGTCGGCGCCGGTGAGCTCGAAAGAATCGCTTGTGGCAGGTACGGCCTTGCGCATCGTCTCGGACAGGTCCGGCATCATGTAATGCCGGTACAGGCTGTACTCGATGTCCCCTTGCTTGACGAACGGGGTGACCAGGGGGATATCCCGGGCCGGATCCCTGTCGCTGGGTGACTCGATGACTTCCTGCCAGTTCTCCGACTGCAGGGCCTGGAATTCATAATCGGTGAGGCGGGGCACATGGCGCATGGCCTGGCGGCGGTAGTCGCGCAGGCAATCCAGGTGATCGAAGCGGAGGAATACCGATAATAGTGCAATGAGTTCCGTCAGGTCTGACGCCAGCCCGAGCGAACACCATTCCCCTTTGGCCAGCGTGTCGATGCCTCTGGCATCGAGCACCCAGTTGGCCACCATGGCCATTTGCCAGGCGCTGCCCGTATTGATCAGTGCCCTGTCGAGAAACTGCCGGTTATCCGGAATGCGGAATTTTTCAGCCAGGGCACTATTGATATGGCCGGTTTTTACCAGTGTCCTGATGGCGCCGGCAAGCCGGGTATGTTGCTCGGCTGGCAGCGGTAGACCTGCTGCCCGCAGCAGCCTGAGATGGTTGGAAAAATCCTCGAAAACAATCCTGAGTTCTTGCGTCACTGACGCGTGCAAATTGTCGCCTGGCAGATCAATCAGGGGGTCCGGGTCATCCCCGGTCGGGTTCAGGGCGAACTCGGCGAGCAGTGCCGTGCACTGCTTTCTGGCAAAAGCCTGCTGCTCCCTCCCGGGCAGGTTGCTGCACTGCTGTACGATGTCCCTGATTTGATCACTTAGCTCCGACATCACGCCCGCCTAACCGGTAAAGAACGCCAGGGTGCCAATGACCAGGCCGATAAGCAGCACGGAGAAAACAATATCCATGCGTGTCAGCGTGCCGCGTTCCTGCTGCCATTCCTCGCGGGTCATCGTACCAAACGCCAGGCCTCTGATGCGGGAATAATCAGGCGGCGCAGTCGCCAGGGTGACAGAAGTGCAGAGGGCCACGGAAAACAGGAACAGGAAGATCGCCATGTGCGCGAAGTTGATGGTAGCGAATGCATACAGGAATCCCGGGACGTCGACGTCGGCTGCGATCTCGGCCTGGTAATGAATTTCACTGCCCAGGCGCAGGACCAGCATAACCAGCCCCGTCATCAGGGTCACGATGGCGGCCTGGGCATTGACGCGCTTCCACAGGATGCCCAGCAGGAAGATGGTCGTCACCGGCGGAGCGATGTAAGACTGCACGTTCTGCAGGTACTGGTACATGACGCCGCCGCCGATCCTGCTCATGATGGGGATCCAGATGATGCCAAGGATGACGATGATCGTCGTCGCGATACGGCCGACACGAATGAACTCCTTTTCCGTGTGTGCCGGCTTGATCTTCTTGTAGATGTCCATCGTGAAAATGGTGGAACAGGAATTGAATACCGACGCGAGCGAGCTCATCAATGCCGCCATCAGTCCGCCGGCCACCAGCCCTTTCAGCCCGGTGGGCAGCAGCGTCGTCACCAGCATGGGAAAGGCGCGGTCCGCCTGGGCGACCTGGTAGGTTTCAGGTTCCTGCAATGTCAGCGCCAGGGCGATGATGCCGGGAACCAGGAAGATCAGGATGGGCAGCAGCTTCAGGTAGGCGCCGAATATGGCGCCGCGCCGGCCGATGGTGATGTTGTGTGCGGCCAGGGTGCGCTGCACGATGTACTGGTCGGTACACCAGTACCAGATGCCGGTGATGGAGCCGCCGATCAAGAGGCCGGTCCAGGGGAAATCAGGATCGTTCATCGGGCGCCACATGTTGAAGTGATCCGGGCTCACCGCCGTCACGGTTTCCCGCAACTGGTGCCAGCCGCCCACTTCCTGCAAGCCCAGCCAGGTGATGATCGAGGAGCCCAGGATCAGGACCACGGTCTGGAAGGCTTCCGTATACACAACCGCGCGCAGGCCGCCGATGATGGTGTAAATACCTGTGAAAACCACGATACCGATGGCGCCGTACCAGAAGGGGATGTTGAGTAACTCGGAAACAACGATACCGCCGGCGTAGATGGTGACCGACACCTTGGTCAGCACGTAGGCGACGATGGAAAACACGGACAGGAACCAGCGGGACCGGGCATCGAAACGCTTCTCCAGGAATTCCGGCGTGGTGAAAACGCCGCTGCGCATGTAGAAAGGCAGGAACAGCCAGCCCAGCAACAGCACTATCCAGGCGTGCAGTTCGTAGTGGGCCATGGGTGTGCCGGACTGGAAACCGGTGCCGGCCAGGCCGACCACGTGTTCCGAGCCGATGTTGGAAGCGAAGATGGAAGCGCCGATGACGAACCAGCCGACATGCCGGCCTGCCAGGAAGTAGTCACTGGTGTCCTGGTTGCGTTGGCACGCCACCCATACGGCGATACCGATGATGACGAGAAAATACAGAGCCAGGACAGCAAAGTCCCAGCCCTGGAGAATGGAATCCATCTTCAGGTTTTCCCCTGTTCTTTCTAATTATTATGAGGAGAAGCGATTGTTGCTGATCGCGATCACCATTGCCAGCGATGAGGAGCCCGGCAGAAAAATTCAGAGGCCAAGGATCTGGACGACCATGTCGCGGACCGTTGCTTCGGTCAGGTCCGGATGCGATGTCATGGCCACGTCACCCCATACGCCTTCGCCTCCTT
>CAZVSC010000063.1:6813-14529 GCA_964629325.1 uncultured Enterobacteriaceae bacterium | reverse complement strand
AAAGGGATAAAGGGATAAAGGGATAAAGGGATAAAGCGTAAACAAAGCAGTATTGAAGAAGCAACCGGCTCGCTGTCAACTGCACATTCGCCGATATCCGTTCAAGCGTTGAACGGGATTTAAACGCTTTATCGGTTTATCCCTTTATCGCCGTTACTATTTCCTGAAGAACCAGTCCGACGCGATCGCCGCGCCTTCCGCCAGGTTCTTCAGTTTCATCCAGGCGACTCCCGGGTCGATGGATGCCTGGCCCACGTGGATGCTGAATCCGCAATCGGTGCCGGCCATGACACTTTCCGGCCCGACCAGGTCGGCATAGCGCTTGATGCGCTGGGCGATCAGCTCCGGGTGCTCGACGTAGTTTGACTGCACCTCGATGACGCCGGGACACAGCACCTTGCCTTCCGGCAGCTTGTAGTCCTCGAACAACGCCCATTCGTGGGCATGGCGCGGGTTGGCGGCCTCGAACAGCAGGGTCTGCGGTTTCGCCTTCATGACGATATCGATGATGTCGCGAAAATTCATGTCGCAGTGGTGCGGTCCGCCGTAGTTGCCCCAGCACAGGTGCATGCGCAGCTGTTCCGCGGGAATGTTCTGGACGGCGTGGTTGAGCGCTTCCACGTGCAGCGCGGCAACCTTGCGGAAATCGTCAAGACTGACGCCTTCGGAGTTCATGTGCCGGCCCATGGCCAGGTCGGGGCAGTCGATCTGCAGGGTGGCGCCGGAGGCGGCGATGATCTCGTACTCGGTTTTCATGGCCTCGGCGATGGCGAACACGTACTCCTCGTGGGTCTTGTAGTACTCGTTCTTGAAAAAGATCGAGGTAACGCCGGGAGAGGCCGAGCTGAAAAACGCATACTCCATGTTGCCGCCGGTGGCTTCCTGCATGTTGGCCACGTCTTCGTCCACATCGGCGGTGGTTGCGACACTGATCGGGCCCTTGCAGCCGGGCGCATGGCGGTGCTGGCGCGCCGGATCCTCACCGACCCGCTTGGCCAGGTTCGGGAAGTCGACGAGGTCGGCAAAAATATAGGTGTTTTCGCTGCCGCCGAAACCGTTCAGGCGATCCTTGATGTAGGTAGCGTAACTGGGCTTGGACTGTTCGCCGTCATTGACCAGGTCGATGCCGAGTTCTTTCTGCTTCTTCACGATGTCGATGACAGCCTGGTGAATGCGGGAGTGGAAGGCTTCCTGATCGACGGGAACGCCGTCTTCCCGTGCCCACATCATGTGCATGAGATCTTTTTCCCTGGGCAGGCTGCCGACATGGGTAGTCAAAAAATGGTCGGTACTTCTTGGCATCGAATATCCCCTTAGCGCTGTTCTTGTTCCTTTAATTATTTGCCACTCACCGTGTGAGTGGCATTGAAGGATAAACAGGTTATGGTGTGCCGTCCACCCATCGAGAAGTTTATGGAATCGCATAAAACGAAAATATTTTCGTTATTCGAAAAAATGGGACAATTTATGCCTCTAAAAATAAAACTATTAATAACAATAGGTTAAAGACATAAATTAATGTAGCACTGGCTGCAAATCCTGATTTGGAGCAAGTCCGGGGGCTTTTTTGCTTTCCCCCTTTGGGACTATCTGGCAAAATGCGCCCTTTTTTCGTTATCCGAAGGTTCTTTAGGAGCAATAGCAGATGAGTAAGAACAGCCTCTCAGCAGCAATCGAGGCGGCAGGTGGTGCCGTCAACCTGCTGCGCAACTCCAAGGCCGGTATCTATGTATATCCCGTCGTGGCACCGGAATTCTCCAACTGGCGTTCAGAGCAGATCGCCTGGCGTAATTCAGCGGTCCTGTACGACCAGACCCACCACATGGATGAACTGACCGTCGAAGGTCCGGATGCCGAAGCTTTCCTGAGCTATACCGGTATCAACAGCTTTGCCAATTTCAAGGAAAACGTTGCCAAGCATTTCGTGCCGGTAACCCCGAATGGCCATGTCATCGGTGACATGATCATCTTCCGCGAATCCGATGAAAAATTCGTCCTGGTTGGCCGTGCGCCGACCGCCAACTGGCTGCGTTTCCAGGCTTCCTACGGCAAATGGAATGTGCGCCTGTTCCACGATCCCCGCTCCGACTCGCGTCCGGACGGCAAGGCTGTTTACCGCACCCATTACCGTTTCCAGATCCAGGGTCCCGAAGCCAACAAGATCTTCGAGAAGATGAATGGCGGCCCGATCCCCGAAGTGAAATTCTTCCACGTCGACTGGATCAACTGCGGCAACCGTCGTGTCCAGGCCCTGCGCCATGGCATGGCCGGCGCTCCGGGTCTCGAAATCTGGGGTCCGTATGCCGACAAGCACTATATCCAGACCACCATTGCGCAGGCCGCGAAAGACGCCGGCGTTGACATGCGTTTTGTCGGTGCCCGCGCTTACTCCTCCAACACCCTGGAATCCGGCTGGATTCCGTCACCTCTGCCGGGCATTTACTCCGGCGACGGCATGCTGAAGGACTACCGCGACTGGCTTGGTGCAGACCACTACGAAGCCGTCGGTTCGCTCGGTGGCTCACTGTTGTCCGACAATATCGAGGACTACTACGTCACCCCGTTCGAACTGGGTTATGACTTCTATATCGGCTGGAAGAAAGACGACTTCATCGGCAAGGCTGCCCTGGAGAAGATGAAAGCCGAAGGCAAGCAGCGCAAGAAGGTCACCCTGGAATGGAACCGTGACGATGTCATGAAGGTGATCATGTCCGCCTTTGAGCCGGGTCTCGCTTACAAGTGGATCGACTTCCCGAACCACAACTATTCATCCAGCAACGCCGACGAACTGCTGAAAGACGGCAAGCGCGTGGGCATGTCCATGTTCAATGGCTATTCCTACAACGAGCGCTGCCTGCTGTCCCTGGCGGTCGTTGATGCCGACGTCCAGATCGGTGATGTCCTGACCCTGAAGTGGGGTGAGAATCCGGTCTCCGAAAAGACCTCCATCGAGCCGCACCAGCAGTGTGAAGTACGCGTCAAAGTATCGCCGACGCCGTATGCCGCGGATGCCCGTGAGAACTACGCAGACAGCTGGCGCACCAAGAAGTAATAAAGCTTTAAAAGCCGCCAGGCTGGAAAATACAAAAGGCGCAACATTCGTGTTGCGCCTTTTTTTTGCCTGTTCATACAAGGCCCGCTGCGGGTATGCTGTCAGGGCACACGCCGACAAGGGGGGGCATGCTGAAATCCGTTTTTAACCAGCTTTTCATTGTGCGCCAGCCCGTTTATATTTTTCACCCATGAAAGCAACCGGGGGGAATCCCATGCCATTGACCAGAAAACTCCTGACCCTGTCCATCATTGCCCTGGCAGCGACACACCTGCACGCCCAGCCCGCCAGTGTGGACAGCGAACGTTTGCTCAATGCCGAGAGCGAAGCCGGCCAGTGGCTGACATACGGCCGCGGCTACAGCGAACAGCGCTTCAGTCCCCTCGACCAGATCAACGACGGCAACATCGGCCAGTTGGGTCTTGCCTGGTATGCCGACCTGCCCACCAACCAGAACGTCGAAAGCACCCCGCTGATGGTGGACGGAACCCTGTACCTGACCCTGCCCTGGAGCCGGGTGGTGGCCTTCGATGCCGTGACCGGTGAGCAGCGCTGGTTATATGACCCGCAGGTACCCGGTGAGTGGAATATCAACGTCTGTTGCGGCCTGGACAATCGCGGCGCCGCCGCCTGGAACGGCAAGATCATCTTCGGCACGCTGGACGGCAGGCTGATCGCCCTCGATGCCGCTACCGGCGAACCCGTCTGGTCGGTCAAGGCGACGCCGGAGGGCCGTTATTCGATCACCGGCGCTCCGCGCGTGGCCAACGGCAAGGTCTTCATCGGCTCTGCCGGCGGCGAATTCGACGTGCGCGGCCATCTCGATGCCTACGATGCCGAGACCGGTGAACGGCTCTGGCGGTTCTGGACCGTGCCCGGCAATCCCGCCGACGGTTTCGAGGACGCCACGCAGGAAATGATCGCGCAAACCTGGATCGAGGCCGGCTGGTGGGACAAAGGGCCCGGCGGCACGGTATGGGATGCCATCACCTATGATCCCAGCACCGATCTCGTCATCTTCGGTACCGGCAACGGCGCCCCCTGGGACGCGGTTGACCGCGATGCGGGGCAGGGCGACAACCTGTTCCTGTCTTCGATCGTGGCCGTGCATGCCAGTGATGGCAGCTATGCCTGGCACTACCAGGAAACCCCCTGGGAAACCTGGGACTACGACACCGGCCAGCAGCTGATGCTGCTCGACATCATGGTCGACGGCCAGGAGCGTCATGTCGTCACCCAGGCTTCCAAGAACGGCTTTTTTTACATCCTCGATGCCGCGACCGGTGAGCTGCTGTCGGGTGAACCCTATACCGAGGTGAACTGGGCCACCGGCATCAACATGGAAACCGGCCGGCCGTTCGTCGTGCCCGAGGCGCGCACCAACCTCACCGGTTCCGTCTACAATCTGGCACCGGGTCCGGCCGGCGGCCATGCCTGGCAGCCCATGTCCTACAGTCCGCAAACCGGTCTGGTGTATGTGCCGGCCACCACCCACTGGACACTGACCGGCGACTTCGACCTGCGTGCAGAACACCTGCGCGAAAATCCCAATGCCCGGCAGAGTTTCACCGGCCGCCTGGTTGCGTGGGACCCGGTGAACCAGCGCGAGGTCTGGCGTGGGGAAGAACTGGTCAACCCGCGCGGCGGCGTGCAGGTGATCGGCGGGGCTCTGGCGACAGCCGGCAACATCGTCTTCAACGGCAACCTGCCGAATCAGGAACTGGTGGCCTACCGCGCCACCGACGGTGAGAAGCTCTGGAGCTTCGATACCAAAACAGCCGTGTTCCCCGGTGCCATCAGTTACGCCGTCGATGGCGAGCAGTACATCGCCGTCGCCGTGGGCGGTCCGGTATCGGGTGGTTACTACGCTCCGAACGGGGCCCGCATGCTGGTCTTCAAGCTGGGCGGGGACGCAGTCCTGCCCGAGTTGCCGCCCTTCACCCAGCGACCCATCGCGCCACCAGCACAGTTCGCGTCGGCTGATGTCATCGCCCGCGGCGGCGCCGTGTTCGAGGAAAACTGCGCCATGTGCCATGGCACCGGGGGCAGGGCGCGCTCCAGTTTCCCCGATCTGCGCAGGACTCCGGCATTGCATGACCAGGTGTTGTTCGACGCCATCGTGCTGGACGGCGTGTTGTCCACCAACGGCATGGCTTCGTTCCGGCAGTACCTGGAGGAGGGTGAAACCGAAGCGTTGCGCGCCTATATCATTTCACTGGCCGCGGAAGCGCTCGCCGCAGAGTAAACATGAAAGTGTTGTAGGCCGGAAGAGCCCTGAAAGGGCGATATCCGGCAAGGTGTCTAAGGGACGCCGCATGAATGAACCAACAAGGAAAATGAGAGGGGAAGCGATATGACAAACAAAGAAAGACGCACGGTGCCGCGTGAAGCGGTCGAGCTCTACGATCAGTTCATCCATGGCGAGATCGATCGCCGGTCATTCCTGAACGGCGTGAAGAAATTTGCCGTTGCGGGACTGACCGCCGGTGCCATCGTCGACGCCCTGATGCCGGATTACGCGATGGGTCAGCAGATAGCCCGTGACGACGAGCGCATCCGCGCCGAGTACGTCACCGTGCCGTCACCCGGCGGCCATGGTTTTATCCGCGGCTACCTGGTGCGCCCGTTCAGCGCCGACAGCCGCTCCGCCGAACCGGCGAAACTGCCGGGCATCGTGGTCGTCCACGAGAACCGCGGCCTCAATCCCCACACCGAGGATGTCGCCAGGCGCCTGGCGCTGGCCAACTTCATGGCTTTCGCGCCGGATGTGCTGACATCGGTTGGCGGTTATCCAGGTGATGACTACCAGGGCGGTCAGCTGTTCAGCCAGCTCGATGGTGACAAGCGCTTCGAGGACATCGTCGCCGCCGCGTTGTGGCTGAAGAACCGTGACGACTGCACCGGCAGGATTGGCGCCACCGGTTTCTGTTACGGCGGCAGCGTGTCCAACCAGTTGGCGGCAAGACTGGGCGACGATCTGGCCGCGGCAGTTCCATTCTATGGTGGTGCAGCGCCACTGGACCAGGTCGGGAACATCAGTGCGGCCATCATGGTCATGCACGGGGCGCTGGATACCCGCCTGGTGGAAGCCTGGCCGGCCTATGACCAGGCACTGACCGCAGCAGGTGTCACCCATGAGGGGCATATCTATCCCGGCGCGGTACACGGCTTCTTCAACGACGCCACGCCGGAGCGCTACAACGAGGCGGCCGCCACGGATGCCTGGAACCGGATGGTGGGCTGGTTCAATACCCACGTCAGGGGTTGATAGGCATGCTTTCACCGATCAGCCTGGTAATCGCGATGGTTATCCAGGCTGACGGCCAGCCTGCATTAATCAGTTATCTCTCTAATCATCGGTACTGATGCGAAGCCCGTGATCCTCGTCCTTGCCTTCTGCGCCGTGCTCGAGCCTGATCTTCAAGGACAGGTTGTTGCGTGAGTCGGCATTCTGTAAAGCCACTTCCTCGCTGATTTTGCCTGCCTTGTAAAGATCGTACAGCGACTGGTCGAAGGTCTGCATGCCTTCTTCCCGGTTTTTCTCGATGGCTTCCTTGATCTTGTCGATGTCGCGCTTCTCGATGAGTTCGGAAATATAGGCGGACTGGATCATGACCTCCATGGCCGGCACTACGCTGCCGTCCATGGCCTGCAGCAGTCGCTGTGAAATTACTGCCTTCAGGTTCAGGGACAGGTCGATCAACAACTGGTGTTGTGCGGAATCCGGGAAGAAGTTGATGATGCGGTCGATCGCCTGGTTGGCGTTGTTGGCGTGCAGGGTGGACAGACATAAATGTCCGGTTTCGGCATAGGCAATGGCATGCTGCATGGTCTCCCGGTCGCGTATTTCCCCGATAAGGATCACATCCGGTGCTTCGCGCATGGCATTTTTCAGGGCGTTGGCGTAGCTCAGGGTGTCCAGGCCAACCTCGCGCTGGTCGACGACGGCCTTTTTATGTTCGTAGACGAATTCCACAGGGTCCTCGATGGTCAGGATATGACCGTCCCGTTGCTCGTTACGGTAATCGATCATGGAGGCCAGCGTGGTTGATTTGCCCGACCCGGTGGCGCCGACGACCAGGATCAGGCCGCGTGGCTCCAGCACGAGCTTTTTCAGGATCTGCGGGAGGTGCAGTTCCTCTATGCCGGGTATCCGGGACCTGATGTAACGGATGACCATGGACACTTCGCCTCTTTGGCGATAGAGGTTCACGCGGTAACGACCTACATTGTCCAGGTTGATGGCAAAATTAAGCTCCAGAGTCTTCTCGAATTCAGCCCGTTGCCGGTCGGTAATGAGCGAATACGCGAGCGTCTGGACCTGGCCCGATTGCAGGTTTTTGGCGGCAAGCGGTGTGGTCTTGCCCTTGATCTTCATGGTTGGTGGCGCGCCGACACTGAAAAACAGGTCGGATGCTTCCTTGTCAGCCATTAATTTCAGGAAGGGTTGGATATCCATGCTAGTCATCTTCTGTCACTCGGGATTTGCAAACAGGCAGAAATACTATGCCGTCATTCGACCAGAATTGACACTTTATGGAAATCCCGGCGGCAGGATAGTGACCGAAATCAATCAATGGGTTTGTTCGTGAGTTCCGATTGGTGGACATACCAGGTGCCGTCGTACCTGCCGCCCCGGTAATAGCGGCTGCGGATGCGGCCAA
>CAZVSC010000063.1:4066-6713 GCA_964629325.1 uncultured Enterobacteriaceae bacterium | reverse complement strand
CGTTAACTGTCAGGTTGAGCGCAGCAGCTCAAGCGGTTTCTGCCTGAGCACCGACAGGGTGGCGATCAACGCCGTCAGAATGCTCAGGGCACAGATGGCCAGGATGGTGAAGACGGTAATGCCCGGTGAAAAACTCCACAGTCCATCGAAGATGAAATACGAAATAGCGTAGGACATCGCCAGGCTAAGGCCCACGCCGGCAAAAGCGGCAAAGAACCCGAGAATGCCAAATTCGATTTCCACGATGTGCTTGACGTCACTGAACTGTGCGCCAAGTATTTTTAACAGGTTGATTTCCCAAAAACGTGACTTCACCTCGTAACGGGCGATGGAGAACAGTACGACCAGGCCGGCGAATATCGACAGGTAGGCCATGACACTGATGGCCCAGCTGATCTGGTCGGTGATGTCGAGGATGCGGGCGACAATCTGCTGGACGTTGATGACGCTGATGTTGGGCAGGTTGTTGACGATGCTGTTCTGCACGGCGATGCGGTCTGCTTCGGCCACGTTGGCGATTGCAGCGACAAATGTCTTCGGCGCCGGGTCGAGCACGCCGGGCTGGAAGGACACGAAGAAGTTCGGCTGGAAGGAATTCCAGATTACCTCACGGGTGTTCACGATGCGTCCTTCAATCGGTACGCTTTGCACGTCGAAGGCCAGGGTGTCGCCGATTTCCAGCCCCATGCGGGCCGCGAAATTTTCCTCCAGGGAGATGCCGGGCAGTTCCGGGGAATTGAAGTCCCACGGCCCGGTCCATTCCTCGCCCTCGACGATGGTCTCGGAATCCTTCAGGGTGTCCTGGTAGGTGAGGTTGTACATGCGCCGCTGCATCAGCTGCTCATCCGGGGTTTCTTCCGGGGCATCGATGACCTCGCCGTTCACCGCTTCCAGGCGCGCCCGGATCATCGGGGACAGGAAGGACAGCGAATAGCCGCGTTCGCCGATGACGGCCTGCAATTCCTCGAGTTGTTCCGGCTGGATGTCGAACATGAAGAAATCCGGTACGGAGTAATCGGAAGGCTGCTCGATATAGCCCTGCAGGCCTTTCTGGATCTGCGGGATCAGGTTGATGAGCAGGGCGCCGAGACCGATGGCCAGGAAGCAGGACACGGCGCCGAGCTTGTTGCGCGACAGGTTCCTGAGGGCGATCTTGCGGGTCACGTGACTGCCCATGGTGAACCGGGTGCAAAAGTACAGGATGGTCCAGGCAAATGCGCCGAGGATGAAAATGGCCGTGAGGAAGCCTGCAACGAACAGCGTACCGATGAACACGTCCTGGGCCTGCCACATGGCCAGTCCCCAGAAGGTGAGCAGGATCGGGGCGTAGCTCATGACGTGCCTTTTCCAGTGCGGTGCGCTGGAGGCCGGCTGTACGTTTTCGTGGAACAGGCCGATGGGATTGAGGTCGTAGATCTTCGACAGGATCGGCAGGCAGCAGATGATGCTACCGATGGTGCCCATGAACAGTGCCAGCACCAGCGAATTCAGGCGCATATCGTTGCTGAAGCCGCGGGGCAGGAAACCCTCGAACAGGATCGGCAGCAGCGGCAGTGCCAGCCAGGCGATGACGCTGGCGATCACCGCGCTGACGGTGCCCAGGATGACGATCTGCACCAGTGTCATCTTGTAGGCTTCGCGGGGCGTGCCGCCCAGGCACATCAGGATGGCCATGTCCTTGAAGCGCGAGGTGAAGAAGGCGCGGAACAGGTAGGCGGCGCCGACGCCGGCCAGGAACAGGGCGATCAACGCGATCAGGCCCAGGTAGTTGTTCATGTAGCCCAGTACTTCGCCCAGGTCCTCGCTTTCCTCCTGGTGCGTGGTCATGCTGAGGCGGCGGGTGTCGCGGTAGGTTTCCCGTTCCATCTCACGGAAGCGGTCTTCCAGCTCACGGTAATCGTAGGTGTAGCTTTCCGGCAACCTGTAGAAGCGCGAATAAGTGATGCGGCTGCCGAGCTGGATCAGGCCGGTGCTCTCGATCTGGGCGAGGCCCATGTAGATGGCGGGGAAATTCGACATGACGGAGATGGTGCTGCTGGGGTCTTCCAGAATGACATCGGCAATGGTGAATTCCGCATCACCTATCTTCAGGCGATCACCGATTTCCAGCTCCAGGATCACCATCAGGTCGCGCGCCACCCAGATGGTGTCGCTGGCGATCAACCGTGCGCGCGCTTCGCCGAGGGACACCGGGCCGGCTTCCTGCAGGATGATTTCGCCGTACTGGGGATAGTTGGCATCGATGCCGATGAGCGTGCTCATGCGCGAATTCGCGTTGCCGGCCACCATGGACAGGAAGGAAACCTGGTCCGACATCGACACGATGTCGGTGTCGAGCAGGGTTTCAGTAAGCGTGTATTCCTGCTCGGTCAGCGGAAAGCGCGAGGAGATCTGGATATCAGCCGTGAGAATGGACTTGGAATTGTTTTCCAGGTGCGAATCGATCGAGCTCTTGAAGGAATCGAGAGCAATGAAGCCGATCAGGCCTATCCCCAGGTTCAGCACGAAGAAGATGCTGAAGCGGAAGTTGTTGGTGATCTCCTTGAGAGCCAGTCGTAGCCAGAGCATGTATGTATCCGTCAGACGAACCTGCCGTCCTGCAGGCGCTGCTGTCTTGCGCAGCGCATGGCCAATTGTTCGTTATGGG
>CAZVSC010000063.1:1726-3966 GCA_964629325.1 uncultured Enterobacteriaceae bacterium | reverse complement strand
CCGTCCTGCAGGCGCTGCTGTCTTGCGCAGCGCATGGCCAATTGTTCGTTATGGGTGACAAAGAGCAAAGTCATGCCATGCCTGGCCACCAGGTCGAAAATCATGTCGCTGACAAGGGCGCCGGTACTGCTGTCCAGATTGCCCGTGGGTTCGTCCGCCAGCAGGATGCTCGGGCGCACCACCATGGCCCTGGCGATAGCGACACGCTGGCATTCGCCGCCGGACAGCTGGTGCGGAAAGTGATCCATACGTTTGCCAAGACCGACCTGATCCAGAGCTTCCCGCGCCTTGCCTTCGGCTTCGGCATCCTTGAACAAATCCAGCGGCAGGCTGACGTTTTCCAGGGCGGTGAGGTGCGACATCAGGTGGAACTGCTGGAAGATGATGCCGATGTTCTGGGCACGGAATTTCGACAGCGCTTCCTCGTCCAGGTCATGCATGTCCTGGCCGTTGAGAATGATGGCTCCCGACGTGGGTGAGTCGAGGCCGGCCAGCAGGGTCAGGAAAGTGGACTTGCCGCTGCCGGACTGGCCAAGTATGGCCAGGGTCTCGCCGGTTTCCATCTCGAGGTTGAGGTTTTTCAGGACCTCGATGGGCTCCAGGTTCGCCGCCGTGTGAAACGTCTTACACAGGTCTTTTATTTGCAGGATCATCGGTTACGTCTGAACATCCAAAAGCATCACAGAATAAAGCAGTCCCCGGGGCAGGGCAATGGATTCAGGCCCTTAACGCTTTCCTGCTACAATTTTGGCCATGTCGATGAGCTGCAAGGGGCCGCTGGCGTGTGTACGTTGACCATCTATAGTGGCAAGAAACGTTGCGTGGTCACCATGAATCGCGACGAATTGCGCACACGCAAGGAATCCGGACTGCTGCATTCGCGCAGCGGCACCCACGCCCGCCTGCACTACCCGGTGGACGTTGCCAGCGGCGGCACCTGGTTTGGCGTGAACAACCGCGGCGTCATCCTGTGCCTGCTCAACCGCTATGACGCGCCGCAAAGGGACAGCGTCACGTCCCGGGGGGATATCGTTCCCCGGGCGCTGGAGCAGGGTGACTTCGACAGGGTTGCCGACTGGCTGCAGAAACTGGATGCCAGGCCCTACAATCCCTTCGACGCCTTCCTGGTCACCCGCAAAAGGATCATGCATTTTTCCTGGGATGGCTGTGGCTATTCGGTGGACTCGCCGGAACCCAGGCCCTGGACCCTGTTTTCATCATCCGGGTTGATGACCGAGGAAGTCACCGCTTTTCGCCAGAGTTTTTTCAAGGCATGGAGCCAGGAGGTCGGCAAGAAGCTCACCGATGCCGATGAAATTCTGCGCGGCTTCCACCTGATCCAGGTCGATGGCATGGAAACCCATTCCGTGCTGATGGAGCGCGAAAGATCACACACCAAGAGCGTGATCCAGGCAGTTCTCGAAGGCAAGTCACTCAAGCTGCGTTACTTTCCGGACATCCTGGAGAAATTTCCCGACTCGCCCCTGGCGGATGCACAACAGGAAATCATTCAAATAACCAAGGCTTGAGTAGGTCGGATAAGGCCTGTCAGGCCGCAGCCGACATTACTGACGTGAAAAGATCGATAAATGGATAAAACGATAAAAGGATAAAGCGTATGCCGTGGCTCTCAACTCGCCATTCAGGCTTCAGGTAAATAAGGCTTCAGGAAGGCATAAACGTTCTCGGCAACCACCCTGGCGCCTTCCACATTGGGGTGAATGCCGTCAGCCTGGTTCAGCTCCGGCACCGCCGCGACATCCTGCAGCAGGAAGGGCATCAGCGGAATGCCGTACTGTGCGGCAAGATCGGGAAACACCGCGGCAAAGGCCGTTGCATACTCGGGTCCCATGTTCGGGGGTACGAGCATGCCGGTGAGAATGACGCTGATGCCGTTGGCCTGGGCAAACTCGATGGTCCGCGCCAGGTTGTTTTTCATTTCATCGATGCTCAGTCCGCGCAGGCCGTCGTTGGCACCCAGGGAAAGCACCAGCAGGTCCGGGCGGGAGCGTACATACCACTGCATGCGGCTGAGACCGCTGGCCGACGTGGAGCCGCTGACGCCGGCATTGATGATGCGGACATGGTTTATCCCGTCAGCTGCCAGCTTGTCCGCGACCAGGTGCGGAAAAGCTTCCGTTTCTTCCAGGCCCAGCCCCTCGGTGAGCGAGTCGCCAAGAAAGACGATGGTGAAATCATCCTGCGCATGGGCGGTCAATGCGCCAAGCAGCAACAGGCAT
>CAZVSC010000063.1:0-1626 GCA_964629325.1 uncultured Enterobacteriaceae bacterium | reverse complement strand
AGAAGCGGGGATACAGTGTGTTCATGGGGTTTGTTAATTCCTTGGCGCCCGGGAAAGCATGTTAAAATCCCCGGCCTGCACATTCTAGCCTAAATCTGTGATATGTGACCCGCGCCCGGCAGAATCCTTGCAGGGGTCAAGTCATTCAGGAGTTCAAATGCCAGTCATTCGCCAGGACGATGTCATCCAGAGTGTCGCCGACGCCCTGCAGTTCATTTCCTATTACCACCCCCTGGATTTCATCCAGGCCGTGCACCGCGCCTATGAACGCGAGGAATCCCGCGCGGCGAAGGATGCCATGGCGCAGATCCTCATCAATTCGCGCATGTGTGCCGAGGGCAAACGGCCCATCTGCCAGGATACCGGCATCGTCACCGTCTTCGTGAAGGTGGGCATGAACCTGCAGTGGCAAGGGGACATGTCCCTGGAAGACATGATCAACGCAGGTGTGCGCAAGGCCTACACCCATCCTGACAATGTCCTGCGTGCCTCCATCCTCCGCGACCCTGCAGGCGCGCGCAAGAATACCGGCGACAACACGCCAGCCGTGATCCACACCAGTATCGTCCCGGGGGACACCCTCGATATCACTGTGGCCGCGAAGGGCGGCGGTTCCGAGAACAAGGCCAAGCTGGCCATGCTCAACCCCAGCGACGATATCGTCGAGTGGGTGCTCAAGACCGTGCCCACCATGGGCGCCGGCTGGTGTCCGCCCGGTATGCTCGGGATCGGCATCGGCGGCACGGCGGAAAAAGCTGCGGTGCTTGCCAAGGAAGCACTGATGGACCCAATCGATATCGACGAACTGCGCGCACGCGGGCCGTCGAACCGTATCGAGGAGCTGCGCCTTGAGCTCATGGACAAGGTCAATGACCTCGGCATAGGCGCCCAGGGCCTCGGCGGGCTTACCACCGTGCTCGATGTGAAGATCAAGGATTTCCCGACCCATGCGGCCTCGTTGCCGGTGGCCATCATCCCCAACTGTGCCGCCACGCGCCACATCCATTTCGCCCTCGATGGCTCCGGACCGGCGGAACTGACGCCGCCGAAGCTGAGTGACTGGCCGCAGATCACGTGGGACGTGGGCCCATCCGCGCGCCGCGTCAATCTCGATACCGTCACCCGCGAGGAAATTGCCACCTGGCAGCCGGGCGAAACCCTGTTGTTGTCCGGCACCATGCTGACCGGGCGTGATGCCGCCCACAAGCGCATCCTGCAGCTGATCAACAGCGGTGAGGGGTTGCCTGCAGGTGTCGACCTCAGGGACAAGTTCATTTATTACGTCGGCCCGGTAGACCCGGTGCGTGACGAAGTGGTCGGGCCCGCAGGGCCCACCACCGCCACCCGCATGGACAAGTTCACCGACGCCATGCTGGAAAAGACCGGCCTCATGGGCATGATCGGCAAGGCCGAACGCGGCCAGGTGGCGATCGATGCCATCAAAAAGCACAAGGCCGTCTACCTGATGGCCGTCGGCGGCGCCGCCTATCTCGTGTCGAAGGCCATCCGCAAATCGAGGATCGTGGCGTTCGAGGATCTCGGCATGGAGGCCATCCACGAATTCGTCGTGGAGGAAATGCCGGTAACGGTGGCGGTGGATGTCAACGGCACTTCCGTGCACCAGAC
>CAZVSC010000062.1:0-15069 GCA_964629325.1 uncultured Enterobacteriaceae bacterium | reverse complement strand
CTTTATCCCTTTATCCCTTTATCGGTTTATCCCTTTATCGAGCAGTTCCGCTACCGGCCCGAACGACCTGCGGTGGATGGGACTGGGGCCAAGCTTCCTGAGCGCCTCGATATGCATGGCGGTGGGATAACCCTTGTGCCGGGCCAGGCCATAGCCGGGGTATGCCCTGTCCAGGGCTACCATGTCGTGATCCCTCGCCACCTTGGCCAGGATGGACGCGGCGGCAATGGCGGCGACCCTGCTGTCTCCTTTTACCACGGCCTGTGACGGCCAGGTCCAGGCAGGACAGCGGTTGCCGTCGACATAGACGAAGGCCGGGGGCACAGCCAGCGCGCGTACGGCACGCGTCATCGCGAGCAGACTGGCGTGCAGGATGTTCAGCGTATCGATTTCCTCGACGTTGGCGCGTGCAATGGCAAAGGCGACAGCGCGTTCCTGGATGACCGGATACAGTCGCTCACGCTGTCCTGCCGACAGCTTCTTGGAATCCCCGAGACCGGTAATCGGGTTTGCTGCATCGAGAATCACTGCCGCAGCCACGACGTCCCCGGCCAAAGGGCCCCGCCCGGCTTCATCGACGCCGGCTACCAGGGCGTCAGGCAGCCCGTCGAGGGTCAGCGGGAGATCTGGTTTGCGCATAGCCCCATGACGGCGTCGGCGGCGGTCTCACTGGCTCCCCGCCGCAATTGCGTGTGTATGGCATGAAATGTCTTCACCATGTCTTCCGTTCCGGCTTCAGCTTCAAGGAGTCTGCTGACCTCGGATGCCAGTCGCTGCGGCGCTGCCGCTTCCTGGAGGAATTCGGGTACCAGTTGCCTGCCGGCCAGCAGGTTGGGCAGCGAAACATAAGGCGATTTCAGCATGCGCGAGATGATAGCGAAGGACAGCGGGGCCATTTTGTAAGCAACCACCATGGGCTTTTTCAGCAGCATGGCTTCCAGCGTTGCTGTGCCCGAGGCCATCAATACGGCATTGGCAGCGGTCATGACGGTCCGGGAGCGGCCATCCACCAGGGTGATACCGGAAGCGGCGGCGTGGCCCGAGACAAATGTTTCAATCTGCTGCCGACGCTGGGGACCCGCACAGGGAATCACGCCCTGCAATCCGGGAATTTGGCGCCGGCACAGTTCGAATGTTTCCAGGAATACCGGGCAAAGCCGGGCCACCTCCCCGCCCCTGGAACCCGGCAGGATCGCCAGTACTGAAGCGTCAGCGGTCAGACCCAGTTCTGCTCTTGCAGCGCCCACATCAGGGTCCTGTGGCAGCATGTCGGCCAGCGGGTGCCCGACACAGCAGGCGTTGACCTCATGCCTGCGCAGGAAATCCTCTTCAAAGGGAAACAGGGATAGCACCAGGTCGACGGCCTTGCGGATCTTGTGCACACGCCCCTGCCGCCAGGCCCAGACCGAAGGGCAGACATAGTGCACCGTTGGAATACCGAGGGCGCGAATTTTCATTTCCAGGCCCAGGTTGAAATCCGGGGAATCGATACCGATGAAGACATCGGGCCGGGTCGCCTGCATATGCCGATAGACCTTTCCGCGAATGCGTAAAAGCTCGGGCAGGCGCTTGAGGGGTTCGGTGAGGCCCATGACCGACAACCGGTCCATCGGCACCATGGAGTCGAGACCCGCCGCGATCATGCCGGGTCCGCCAATACCGGAAAAGGTGACGCCTGGATTGCGTGCACGCAGCGCCTGCATGAGGCCAGCCCCCAGCAGGTCGCCGGATGCTTCCCCGGCCAGGATGCCTACGTGAAGGGCTCTATCCATTAACAACTACCCGTGAGTGATTCGGAAGGACCAGGGCAAGACCGAAACCCTATCCGGGTTTCTAGCGAATAATGCCTTTCTGCGAAGTCTTGACGGAATTCATGAGCAGGGCGACTTCTTCGTGCTCCGCGGCAAGTTTTTCCAGCGCCGGGAGCGCTTCGTCGATTGTCAGGCCCTGCCGATACAGGATTTTGTAGCCCTGGCGAATCGCCCTGATAGCGTCCCTGGAAAAATTTCGCCGTTCCAATCCGGTGACATTGATGCCCTTGGGCTCCGGTGGCGTGCCCTTGACCATCACGTATGCCGGGACATCCATATTGATATGGGTGAGGCCGCCGATAAAGCTGTGCGCACCGATTCGCAGGAACTGGTAGACGCCGGCATAACCACTCAGTATTGCCCAGTCCTCGACGACGACATGACCGCTGATGGCGGCATTGTTGGAAAAGATGGTGTGGTTGCCGACGATGCAGTCATGGGCAACATGGGTGTAAGGCATGAAGAGGTTGTGGGAACCGATACGGGTGATGCCGCCACCGGCTTCAGTGCCGCGATGCAGGGTGACGCCTTCCCGCACGATATTGTTGTCACCCATTTCCAGCCAGGCGACTTCACCATGGTATTTCTTGTCGGAGGGGTCTTCGCCCACTGACGAGAACTGGAAGATGCGGTTGTTTTTACCTATCCGCGTGTGGCTCTTGATGACAACGTGCGAGGCAATCTCGCAGTCATCACCTATTTCCACTTCCGGCCCGATGATCGTCCATGGGCCAATGGTGACGTTCTTGCCAATCCTGGCTGACGGATGAATGACGGGCTCGTTCCCGCTCATTATTCCTTCCTTTCAGCACACAGGATGGTTGCTTCGCAAGCCGTTTTGCCATCGACAGAGGCCCGGCACTCGAATTTGTAGATGCCCCGCCGCACAGGACCCAGTTCGGCCTCGAGCACCAGCTGGTCCCCCGGGACCACCGGCCGCTTCAACCTGACGTGGTCTGCACCGACGAAATAATAGAGGTATCCGTCTTCGGGTTTCTTCTCCTGCGACTTGAACCCCAGGACACCGGCGGCCTGGGCCAGTGCCTCGATGATCAGGACGCCCGGCATGATGGGCTTGTGGGGAAAGTGCCCCTGGAAAAATTCCTCGTTGGTAGTGACGTTCTTGTATGCCTTGATGCGCTTGCCCAATTCCAGCTCGACGACACGATCAACCATCAGGAACGGGTATCGTTGCGGCAGATACGCCTTGATCTCTCCAACATCCATCATATGACTATCCTGCTTTATTACTAATTAAGTGATGACCACCACCATGCGCCAGGTATGTGGTGAAGTACGTGTTCCAGGTATCTGGCAGTTACTGCTTGCCGCCTTTGAGCTGCTCCAGCTCTTTTTCCAGCGCTTTCAGGCGTGAGGCAAGTTCGTCCAGCTTCCTGAAATGCACGATGTTTTTCTTCCACAGGGCCGACTCTGAAAGGCCGGTTCCCGATGAATAGACACCTTTGGTCGTTATGGATTTGTTCACCAGCGACATTGCCGTTACGGTGACGCCATCGGCAATATTGACATGATTAATAATGCCGACTGCGCCGGCAATAATACAATTTTTACCCACTGTAGAGCTACCGGCGATCGCACTGCAGCCGCAAACGATGGTGTTTTCACCCACCCTTACGTTATGGGCGATCTGCACCTGGTTATCGAGTTTCACACCGTCCTCGATGACGGTGTCCTCGAGGGCGCCCCTGTCTATGGTGGTGCAGGCTCCCACTTCCACGTCATCGCCGATCCGGACCCCGCCCAACTGCTCGATCTTGACGGATCTTGCACCATCCCGGGCAAAGCCGAAGCCGTCGCAGCCAATGACCGCACCGGCATGAATGATGGCGCGCCTGCCGATATGGACATTGGGATAAAGCACCACGTTGGCATGGAGCGATGATGACGGACCAATGCTGCATCCGGAGCCGATGACGGAATTGGCGCCGATTACGCAGTCGTCCCCTATTTCTGCATTGGCTTCCACCACCGTATTGGCAGCAATGATGACATTGCGCCCAAGCACTGCGGTGGCATGCACCACGGCCGAAGGGTGCACACCCGGATCATAGCTTTCACCTGCCGCGAACAACTGGCTCGCGCGCGCATATGCAAGGTAAGGATTGTCGGTTACGAGCTTGTCGACAGGACAGTCAGCGGCAGCATCCGGTGCCACGATCACCGCGCCGGCACGGGTTGCCTTGAGGTCAGAATGGAATTTGCTGTTATGGTAAAAGCTGAGCTGGTCAGCGGATGCCGATGCCAGCGTGGCGATACCCGACACGCAGGTGCCGGGATCACCTTCAATTGTGAGGCCAAGCCGGTCAGCCAGCGCTGCAAGAGTGAATGTCTTCTTGTTTTTATCCACTGGTCAGGCGCCGGGATGCTTGGCTGCAGTTCCGGGGAGAACTGCTCCCTACTGCAGGTTCAGCTTCTCGGTAACCCGCGCAGTGATATCAAGGGCGTTGTCGTAGAACAGCGCAGCCTCGCCGCGAATGACCAGGTCGAAGCCCTCTTCTTCCACGACTTCGCTGATGGCCTGCACGAGGTTGGGCGCATAGGTCTGCTGGAACTGCTGGCGACGCTCATTGCTCAGTGTCTGGATTTTCTGCAACAGGAACTGGTACTGGTTCTGGATTTCCTGGATTTCACCAACGATCCGGCGCTGTTCGGCCTCGCTCATGACCTCACCGTCCTTCTGCAGCCGTTCCTGCAGCTGTTGACCCTGGGTGGCCAGATTGCGCAGTTTGTCCTGGTCTTCCTTGGTTTCGGTCTGGAGTTCCTGCTCTACGCCACGCGCCACATCAGAATTGAGCAAGGCATCAGCCATGTTCAGGACAGCGATCTTCAGTCCGCTGTCGGACTGGGCAAAGGCGCTCCCTGCGGACAGTGCGAGGGCTGCAGCAACAATCAAACTACTAGCAATCTTTTTCACGTGAATCTCCAACTTGTCAGGTGTCGTTAGATCAATACAGATACGGGTTAAGGCGCCTGTGTGGCAACGCCGGTTCCAGATTAGACTGGCGGGAGGCGTTTTCATTCCCGCGAAACCGGCTTTTTCTGCCCCAGGCGACGATGGTGCGTATTCTACAGGCTTTTTGGTACGGGTTCGAATACTTCCTTTTTTCAGGGGGTTAGAAGGTATTTCCAAGCGTGAACTGGAAGACTTCGGTCTCATCCACCAGTGAGGCATTGAACGGCTTGGCCAGGCTGAATGACATGATGCCAAAGGCCCCGGAGAACCAGCTGACGGAAACGCCGGCTGAATACCTGAAGTCGCTCAGGCTGAGGCCGGAACAATTGCCCACCTGCTCCTGGTCCCGGGTGCAGTAGGAAGAAAATACGTTGCCGGCATCAAAAAATACCGCTGACCGCACCCGGCTCCTGTCCTCGATGAAAGGTAACGGGAACAGCAGCTCGACCGTGCCGGTGGCCTGGATGTTGCCGCCGAAAGGTGAAGGCCTTCCAGAATACAACGGCTGGGAAGCAAGCTTGTTGCGCAGGACAGGGGCGCCGGTATTGTCGAACGCGGGGTTACCGTTCTCATCCACGACTTGCTGCAGTACGTAGGCAACGTCCGAGCGCACGTCAATGATCGGGTTGCCAAAGGCATCCTGGGCGATATTGCCGTTGCTGTCGCGCAGGAACAGGGTGTTGGATGTCGCGTAACGCTCCGGGAAGCGTGCCCTCGGCCCCAGCGTGTTGCGTTCAAAGCCGCGCACTGTACCCAGGCCGCCCGCATAGAAATTGTTGAAGAACGGCAACTGCTCCGTTGAGCCGTAGCCGTCGCCATAGCCCAGGTCGGTACGCAGGTGAATGATCCACTCCGGTGCAATGGGAATATAGTGCTCGCGGAAATACTGCATACGGTAGTAAGAAAGGTCGCTGCCCGGCACCGTCAGCTGCAGGGAAAAACTCTGCGCCATACCCGCAGTCGGGAACAAGCCGAGATTGAGGGTCGACTCGCTCCAGGTGACGGAAAGGTTCAGGTTGTTGAATTTGTTGCCGTCGCGATCGAGGAAACCTCGTTCCTGGTTGAACGCGGTTGCAGGCAGGTCGCCAATCGGCGCCGTGATCGCATCGGCTATGGGAAAGATCTGTCCGGTCGCCGGGTCGAAGTAGGACTGGTTGCGGGCAGGCACCACGATGTAATTGCTGATACCGGGAATCAGCTCAGGGCTCGACTTGATTTCCTGTACGGGACCAAACCCTTCATCGATTACGGTATTGGTAAAACCGAAGTTAAACGACAGCGACTGGTTTTCGTTCAGCCGGTAACCGTAGGTGACGTTGGCATTGAACTGGTTCGTTGAGTAGGACGCCAGGTTAAGTTCGGCGAAATCGGAAGTGGTGTAGGAAAGACCGAAACCACGACTGATCTGATCGATCGTGTAATACGGATTGAAGTAGTTGAACTGGTAACTGGTGCTGAACGCACTGGTATTCACACCAACGCCAACGCTCTTGCCGGTGCCAAGAAAGTTGGCCTGCTGCAGATTGGCGGACAGCACCAGGCCCTGCACCTGGCCATAACCGATACTGCCGCCGATAGTGCCCGAAAGTTGCTCTTCCACCGTGAAATCGACATCGATCTGGTCGGCGGTACCGGGCACCTCGCTGGTCTCGTACTCCACCTCGGCGAAGTAGCCCAGCTGTTGGAGGCGTACCTTGGACTGTTCGAGTGAGACGCTGGAGGCGGGCGCCCCTTCCATTTGCCGCATTTCGCGCCGCAGCACTTCATCGGCCGTGTTGGTGTTGCCATAGAAACTGATACGGTTGACATAGGTGCGGCTTCCCGGCACCACGAAAAACGTCACATCGACCGTCTTGTCTTCCTCGTTGATGGAAGGCACCCCTTCCACCTCGGCGAAGAAGTAACCGCGATTGCCGAGCAGCTGCGTCATGAATTCGGCGGTTGTGGTCACCAGCTGCTGTGAGAACACCTGGCCCTCGCGCAACTGGATCATCAGCCTCAGTAGTGGCTCGGAATCCACCAGGTCGCCCGCGAGCTCGACTTCGTTGATCGTGTAGACCTCGCCTTCGGAAATATTGATGGTGATATACACCTCATCCTTGGTTGGCGTCACAGAGACCTGGGTGGAGGTGATGTCGAAATTGATGTAGCCCTGGTCCATGTAATAGGAAGTGAGGCGCTCAATATCGCCATTGACCTTTTCCCGGGCGTACTGGTCATCCTTGCGGATCCAGGACAACCAGTTGGATGTGGAAATCTCGAACAGGTCCAGCAACTCCTCGTCGGTGAACACGGTATTGCCGACGATGTTGATATGCACGATCTTGGACGGCTCACCTTCATTGATCTGGATATCGATGGCCACGCGGTTGCGTTCCTGCTGAATGACTTCGACATCGACGCTCGCGCCATAACGCCCCTGCCCCACGTACTGCTCCTGCAGGGCAAGGCGCATGCCGTCCAGTGTCGAAGGCTGGAACACCTGCCCGATGGAGAGACCGGCATTGCCCATGTTTTCCATCAGGGCCTCGGTGGGGATCAGTTTGTTGCCGTCCACCTGGATGTCACTGATGGTGGGGCGCTCCTGCAGCCGGATAATGAGGACATTACCCTCGCGCAGCAGCTCAACATCATCGAAATTTTCCGATGCCGAGATATCACGAATGATATTGGCAAAATCCGCCGGGGCGAGACGGTCGCCGACATTGATATTGAGTAGTGCAAAAACGTTGGTGGCGGCAATGCGCTGCAGGCCTTCGAGCCTGATATCGGAGACCGTGAAGGAATTATCATTGGCCGGAGCCAGCACCTGCGCCACAGATGCAACCGGCAGCAAACCGGTGGACGAAAGTGCACCCATAACGAGGCATGACAAAATTTTCTTTTTGACCTTCAGGATCATGTCCAGCCTATTACAAAAGACGGTTTATATCATTGTAGAACGCGATGAACATGATGCCGGCCAGCATGACCAGGCCGAATCGCAATCCCATTTCCTGGACGCCTTCGGGCAGCGGTTTGCGAATGACGGCTTCGATCGCGTAATAAAACAGATGACCGCCATCCAGAACGGGAATGGGCAGCAGGTTCATGACACCCAGGCTGATGCTGAGTATGGCAAGAAAGCCGATAAAGTATTCCAGGCCGTCGCTGGCGGAGTCGCCGGCAATCTGGGCAATGGTGATCGGGCCGCTGATATTGTTCACCGACATCAGGCCGATAATCATTTTCTTGATTGCCACCAGGACGAAGAGGCTGTTTTCCCAGGTCTCGGACACCGCGGCGCCGAGGGCGGCAACTGGCGAGAACCGGAGTTCCCGGATCATTTCCTGTGACAATACGGGTAATTCGACACCCGCACCGATGAAGCCCTGGGTGCGGCCATCCTGGTCCAGGGCGGGACTGCCGGTTTCATCCAGGCGGATTGCCGGGCGCAGGGTCAGGGTGATGACCTGTCCGCTTCGATCAAGCGTGACAGCCATATCGGTTTCCGGCCTTTCACGCACTATGCCGACCCAGCTGTCCCAGGCATCGACGGGTTGGCCATCCGCAGACAGCACCAGGTCCCCTACCCTGAAACCGGCCGCGTCGGCACGCCCGCCGGATTCGACGACGCCGATGCGAGGTGGAATGTCCAGGTAAATGGGCGTGATGCCCAGGGAGCCGAGAATGTCGGGTTCCTTGTCGCCTGCGAGCCAGGCCTGCAAGGGAATGTCCAGGTCACGCGTGACCGTGGATTCCGCCTTCAGTACACGCAATTCCATGACTCCGGTTTCACCAAGGCGGTCCAGCAACTGCTTTCTTGCTTCCTGCCATGTCTGCGTGGGGGAGTTGTCCACGGCCAGTATCTCGTCGCCGTATTCCAGTCCAGCCCGGGCCGCCATGGAATCGGGCGCGATCTTGCCGACTACGGGTGCGAAATCGGTGACGCCGTTCATGAACATGGCCCAGTACAGCAATATGGCCAGCAGGAAGTTCGCGATCGGTCCGGCCGCGACGATGGCCGCCCGCTGCGACAGGGGTTTATGGTTGAAAGCAAAAGGCCTCTGTTCCTCGGTAACCTTGTGCTCCTGCTCACCCAGCATCTTTACGTAGCCGCCGAGCGGTATGGCGGCAATGACGAACTCTGTGCCTTCGTCACCGGGAATAGCCGGACGACCTGCAATGGCTCTGGGTTTTTCACGCCAGCTCAGCAGGGGTTTGCCGAACCCTATGGAGAATTTTTCGACTTTCACGCCGCACTTCCTGGCGACCCAGAAATGCCCGAACTCATGGAAGGTAACCAGTATGCCCAGAGTCACCAGCATGGCGCAGACGTCGAAAATGATGCTCGTGATGAATTCCATGACCTTGTTTTACCTGGCCGATCCCCGTAGATCCGACCAACTGTCTGTTTATATTGAGAATTTATCTCAAGTTTTGACAACCCGGAACACCGGAATTATCCGCACAGCGCGATTATTCCCCGGTTATTTTTCGGATAATCCTGGCGGCGGTGTCACGGGCCTGGGCGTCAGCCGCCAGTACTTCTTCCAGGGTAGCCATGCCTGTTACCGGCTGCCCGTCCAAAGTGGCCGCTATGATAGCAGGAATTTGGTCAAATCTGACCGCACCCGCCAAAAAACCTGCTACTGCCAACTCATTGGCTGCATTCAGAATTACCGGCGCGGAACCGCCGGTTTTTATCGCTTCCCTGCCCAGTTTCAAACACGGGAAACGGGCCAGGTCCGGCACCTGGAAATCCAGCCGGGCGATGGTTGCCAGGTCCAGTGCAGCCACACCCGCATCGATGCGCTCGGGCCATGCCAGGCAGTAGGAAATCGGCGTGCGCATATCGGGATTGCCCATCTGGGCAAGCACCGATCCGTCGCGGTATTGCACCATGGAGTGCACGATGCTTTGCGGGTGAATCATGATCTCGATGGCCGACTCCGGCAGGCCGAACAGGAAGCAGGCCTCGATCAGTTCCAGCGCCTTGTTGACCATGGTGGCGGAATCCACGGATATCTTCTGGCCCATTTGCCAGTTCGGGTGAGCGCAGGCCTGCGCGGGTGTCACCTCGGAAAGCCTGGCAGGGTCGGTGTGCAGGAACGGACCGCCCGAACCGGTGAGCACGATGCGGGCAAATCCGCCACTGGCCTCGTTCTCGAAACGCCCCACGGCATTGACCGGCAGGCACTGGAACATGGCATTGTGCTCACTGTCGATTGGCAGCAGCACGCAGCCTGATTCTGCTACAGCCTGCATGAACAGGCTGCCGGCCATGACCAGGGCTTCCTTGTTCGCCAGCAGCACTTTTTTGCCAGCCCGTACCGCGGCATAGGTTGGTGCCAGCCCTATGCCGCCGACGATAGCCGCCATGACGCAGTCAACTTCCTCATGGATGGCGACTTCCGCCAGTCCATCGCTCCCGGCAAGTACCCGGGTGTCGGTATCTGCAAGGGATGATTTCAGCCTGGCAGCCGCTTCAGCATCCTGCATGACGGCAAATTTTGGCGAAAACTGGCGGCACTGCTTCGCCAGCTGGTCGACATTGTTGTTCGCCGTCAGCGCGAAAACCCGAAAACGCCCGGCATTGCGTGCAATCACGTCAAGCGTGCTGGCACCGATGGAACCCGTGGAGCCGAGTATGGTAACTGACTGCACGGCTGTCACAGGAAATCCTGCTGCATCTGCATGAGGAGCAACGCGTATACAGGCGCGGCCGCGGTAATGCCATCGATGCGATCGAGCATGCCGCCGTGTCCAGGCAGGATCGTTCCGCTGTCCTTCACGTCACGGTAGCGCTTGATCATGCTTTCGAAGAGATCACCAACCACGCTGGATGCGGCAATCAGTATCGCGGCCACCAGCAACTTCAGCCAGTGCTGCAAACCAAGTTCGTACTGCTTCGACACAAACGCAAAGGCAGCGATCAGCATCATGCTGCAGCAGGCTGCGAGTCCGCCGAAGAACCCTTCCCAGGTCTTGTTGGGACTGACGCGGGGCGACAATTTGTGCTTGCCGAATGCCCTGCCGGCGAAATAGGCGCCGATATCCGCGGCAGCCACCAATGAGAACAGGAACAGGACATGGAAGGCGTAATATTGCTGTTCCCGCAGATGGACGAGTGCCAGCCAGCCCGGCAGGAACAACGGCAATCCGATCGCAAAGAGAACGGGGCGATTTGCCCAGATGGATTTACCCGCGGGGTACCTGCATACCAGGACCAGCGCTGCCAGCCAGAATGCTGCACCTGCCATCAGCACCCCCTGTGGTGGTACGGGCGCATGGGTAACCAGCGCAATCAGGCCGATGAGTATGGCGGTATAAATTGCCCTTCCCGGACCGGTCTTGAGCATGGCGAGCATCGACCATTCCCAGATGGCGATGCCGATAACCAGGGCTATGAACAAGGCGAACTGGCCTGGCGGCAGCAGGAAGACTGCGCCCAGCAGAACGAACAACAGGATGAAAGCCGTGATCACGCGCTGCAGCAGCATGTTCAGCCCGACTCCACCTGGTCGCTGACCTTGCCAAACCGGCGCTGGCGACCGGCGTAATCCGCGAGCGCCGCATCAAGCTCTTTTTCCCCGAAGTCAGGCCAGAAGGTTTCAGTGAAATAGAATTCCGAATAGGCGAACTGCCACAGCAGGAAATTGCTGACACGTTGTTCGCCGCCGGTGCGAATGCACAGGTCAGGCATCGGCAGGTCGCCAATGGCGATGTGCTGCTGAACGATTTCCTCGTCAACCGCTTCCGGGTCGAGCCTGCCGGCAGCCACTTCGCGGGCGATCTCGCGGGCCGCATTTGTTATATCCCAGTGACCGCCATAATCAGCAGCAACAACGACCGTCATGCCGGTGTTGTTCATGGTGAGCTTTTCCGCCGCATCCATCAGGCCCAGAAGCTTGTCTGCAAAATGCTCCCGGCTGCCGATGAACCTCAATTTGATGTTCTGCTTGTGCAGCTTGGTGATTTCATTTTTCTGCAGCACATTCAGGAACAATGCCATCAGGCTGTTCACTTCCCGCTTGGGTCGCAGCCAGTTTTCACTGCTGAACACGAACAGGGTCAGGACTTCGATCTGCTTTTCCAGGCACAGTCCAACCAGGTTCCTGGCGGCAACGGCACCAGCCCGGTGACCGGAGATGCCGCTTCTGTTCTGCTGCCTGGACCAGCGGTTGTTCCCGTCCATGATCACTGCGATATGACGCGGGAGGTTTTGTTTCCTGTGCTGATCGGCCTTGCCTGCAGTTCGGTTGGCGGGGGACATATAAGGAAGAGTGTCCGCTGAATCAGATCGTCAACAGATCCGATTCCTTTTCAGCGAACTTGGCATCGACTTTCTCGATAAAACTGTCCGTCAGTTTCTGGATGGACTGCTCAGCCCTGCGTTCTTCATCCTCGGAAATTTCCTTTTCCTTGAGCAGGTCCTTGGTGTGGCTGTTGGCATCGCGACGGATGTTGCGGATGGCTATGCGGGCATTTTCCGCTTCCTGCTTGGCCTGCTTGGTGTATTCCTTGCGTGTTTCCTCGGTCAGTGCCGGCATCGGAATGCGGATAACGTCGCCATTGTTGGACGGGTTCAGGCCCAGGTCGGACTTGAGAATGGCCTTCTCGATCTCCGGAAGCAGCTTCTTTTCCCAGGGAGACACCGCGATGGTCCGCGCATCCTCGATGGTCACGTTGGCCATCTGCTGGATGGGCGTATCCGTTCCGTAGTACGGCACCATGACGCTGTCCAGAATTCCCGGATGGGCGCGGCCTGTCCTGATCTTGTTGAAAGCGGACTCCAGGCTGTGAAGGCTTTTGTCCATGCGCTCACGCGCATCTTTGATTATTTCATCAATCATTATCAGTCTCCCCTTTCTATAAGAGTACCTTCGTCCTTGCCGACGATGATGTTGAACAGGGCTTCTTCCTTGTTCATGTCGAACACGCGCACCGGCAGGTTATGATCCCTGCTCAGGCAGATGGCGGTGAGGTCCATGACCCCCAGTTTCTTGTCCAGGACCTCGTCAAAGGTAAGGCGGTCGAATTTTTCGGCATCCGGATTCTTGATCGGATCGGCCGAATACACGCCATCCACCTTGGTAGCCTTCAACACCAGGTCAGCATCGATTTCGATGCCGCGCAGGCAGGCCGACGAATCGGTCGTGAAAAACGGGTTTCCGGTGCCGGCGGAAAATATCACCACGTCGCCGTCCCTGAGGTGACGAATGGCGGTACGACGGTCGTAATGTTCGACGACGCCACTCATGGGTATGGCAGACATTACACGGGTGGGAATGTTGGCGCGTTCCAGGGCATCACGCATGGCCAGGGCGTTCATCACCGTGGCCAGCATGCCCATGTGGTCGCCGGTCACCCTTTCCATGCCGGCCTCGTGCAGTGCAGCCCCCCTGAACAGATTGCCGCCGCCGATGACCAGGCCGACCTGCACGCCGATCTCGACCAGCTGGCCGATCTCGGCTGCCATGCGGTCGAGCACTTTCGGGTCAATACCGAAATCAGCATTACCGGTAAGGGCTTCACCACTCAGTTTCAGCAGAATCCTGTCGTACTTGCGGATTTTTGTTGCCATTGATTGAAGCCCTTATGGTCAGACTGGGTTATGTTGCTTAAGCGCCACCTTTGAGCTGAGCAGCCACTTCTTCAGCAAAGTTTTCGGTCTTTTTCTCGATACCTTCGCCAACTTCGAAGCGGATGAAAGCCAGTATCTCGGCACCGGCATCTTTGACAAGCTTGCCGATCTTCACGTCGGGATCCTTCACGAACGCCTGCTCCATGAGGCTGACTTCCTCAACGAACTTGCGCAGGCGGCCGCTCACCATCTTTTCGACGATGTCGGCCGGCTTGCCGCTTTCGGCAGCCTGGGCAGTGTAGATTTCGCTCTCCTTGCTTAACACATCGGCAGGCACATCCTCGGCCTTCACGACCAGCGGGTTTACCGCAGCCACGTGCATGGCGACATCCCTGGCGAGATCTTCATCACCGCCGCGAAGTGCAACCAGCACGGCGATCTTGCTGTTGGAATGAACGTAGGACCCTACGGTAGCACCCTCACCGCCTATCATGGCGGCACGACGAACCGTGATGTTCTCACCGATTTTCTGCACCAGTTCCTGGCGTGTCTGCTCGAGGCCTGCGGCCAGCAGCGCATCGATATCGGTTTCTTTCTTGGAGAACACTGTGTCGAGGACAAAACCGGCGAAATCGGCAAAGTTTTCATCCTTTGCGGCGAAGTCTGTTTCGGAATTCACTTCCACGATGACGCCAAAGCTGCCGTCGTCGGCAATCTTGGTCAGCACCAAACCCTCGGCAGCGGTCCTGCCGGCTTTCTTGGCCGCTTTCAGGCCGCTTTCCTTGCGCAGGTCCTCGATGGCTTTTTCAATATCGCCGTCAGCAGCCTGCAGGGCCTTTTTGCAGTCCATCATGCCCAGGCCTGTGCGCTCTCTCAATTCTTTGACTAGTGAAGTTGTAATTTCTGCCATGACTGGCCTCCCTGTATTCTGGATTTAACCCGGCGGCCGGCAGGCTGCAGCCTGCCGGCAAGTCGAACCGCGTTGCTTACTCGGCTTTTGCCTTTGCCTTGGCCTTTGCTTTGGCCTTGGCCTTGGGTGCAGCCTTGGCTTTTGCCTTGGCCTTGGGAGCGGCTTTGGCTTTTGCCTTGGCTTTGGGAGCGGCTTTGGCTTCGGCGTTTTCTTCTTTCGCTTCTGCCTTTACTTCTGCCTTTTCTTCCGCAGGGGCGCTTGCTGCTTCTGCGGTATCATCGGCGGGCGCTTCCGGGGCGGCTTCAACCTTGGCTTTTGCCTTGGCCTTCACCTTGATCTTGACGTCGGATTCGTCCTTTTCGTCATTGATTTCGACGAACTCACCTTTGCGGGACTCTTCGTCCTGCCTGGCCTTGCCGTGACCATCCACGCAGGCATCTGCCATGGCGGATACATACAGCTTGATGGCGCGAATGGCGTCGTCGTTGCCGGGGATAACCACGTCCACACCATCGGGGTCGCTGTTGGTGTCGACGATACCGATTACCGGAATGCCCAGCTTGTTGGCTTCGGTGACGGCAATGCGTTCATGGTCCACGTCGATCACGAACAGGGCATCAGGCAGTCCACCCATGTCCTTGATACCACCAATGCTTTTTTCCAGCTTTTCCTGTTCACGGGTGCGCATCAGGCCTTCTTTCTTTGTCAGCTTGGCAAAGGTGCCGTCGGTTGCCTGGGTTTCCAGGTCTTTCAGCTTCTTGATGGAGGCACGGATGGTTTTATAGTTGGTCAGCATGCCGCCCAGCCA
>CAZVSC010000061.1:0-15974 GCA_964629325.1 uncultured Enterobacteriaceae bacterium | reverse complement strand
ATACGCTTTATCCTTTTATCGGTTTATCCTTTTCTCGAAAACCCTAAAGATGCACTGCACATGACACCTAAACAACATTCCGGCCCTTTGGCAGGCCTCCGCGTCCTCGAGTTCGCCGGACTCGGTCCCGCCCCCTTCTGCGGCATGCTGCTGGCGGACATGGGGGCCGATGTCGTGCGTATCGACCGCGCAGATAGGGCTGATTACAGACCCGAGGATGTTGAAGCCCGCGGTCGCGAATCCATCATGCTGGACCTCAAATCCGCCAAAGACCTCACCCTGGCAAAGGACCTTGCAGACAAGGCCGATGTCCTCATCGAAGGGTTTCGCCCGGGGGTCATGGAGCGCCTGGGGCTGGGACCCGATGAGATCCTGTCACGCAACCCGGCACTGGTATACGGGCGTATCACCGGCTGGGGCCGGGATGGTCCGCTGGCACATAAAGCCGGCCACGATATCAATTACCTGGCCCTGACGGGCGCCCTGCACGCCATGGGCACGAAAGACAAACCGGCCATCCCCCTCAACCTGGTGGCCGATTTTGGCGGCGGCGCGCTCTATCTCGCCATGGGCATCCTCGCCGCCCTGCATCATGCCCGCGCCACGGGCAAGGGCCAGGTGGTCGATGCCGCGATGACCGACGGCGTCATTTCGATGATGAACATGATCTACGGCGACTTCCATGCCGGCACCTGGACGGATGCCCGGGAGAGCAACGTCATCGATGGTGCCGCGCCCTTTTACAACGTGTACCGCTGCAGCGACGGCAAATGGATCAGCGTGGCCTGCATCGAGCCGGCCTTTTACCAGGCCTTCATCGAGGAGGCCGACGTCGATGCTGGTGACTTCTCCGACCAGTGGAACAGGTCAGCCTGGCCTGTGCGCATGGAACAACTTCAAGCGATGTTTGCAAAAGAGTCACGGGATGCCTGGGTGGGCCGATTCGACGGCATCGATGCCTGCGTCGCCCCGGTGCTGTCCCTCGGGGAAGCCCGGGATCACTCCCACAACGTGGCGCGCCAGAGTTTCCAGACCATCGACGGCGTGACACAGGCCGGCGCCTTCCCACGATTCAGCCGGACACCCGCGGCGACACCTTCGGGCGTCAACCGGAAAGACAGTAACCGCGACGCCATCCTGCGTCGTTGGAAAATGGACGTTAAAAGTTAAAAGACGAACAGCTTGCCCGTGGGGTTGTTCCTTTTAACTTGCCTCTTTTGACTTTACACTCGCGACTGCTTAGTAGTAAGAGAGATTACCCATGAACGACTCCCTTTCAGGCCTGGATTCCGGCCGCCTCGCCCACCTCAAAGCCGTCATCGAAAAAGACGTGGCCGACAACAGGTATTTCGGCGCTGTCATCGCCGTCGCCCGCAACGGCGAGCTAGGCATGCTGGAAGCCATCGGCTACGGCGACGAGGCCCACAAAATTCCGCTGAAGACCGATTCCGTGTTTTCGCTGTTCTCGCTCACCAAGGCCTTCACCAACACCCTGGTCTACCGCGCCATCGAACTGGGCCAGTTCGCCCTCACCACGCGTGTGGTCGAGATCATTCCGGAATTCGCCGGCCAGGGCCGCGAGAAGATCAATTTCCACCATCTGCTCACGCACTCCTCGGGCCTGCCACCGGTGTGGATTCCCCGCGAGGGCATGTATATCGACAAGCTGGACGACATCATCGAGGCAATCTGCGAAAACATCTTTCCGCTGCAGCCCCCCGGTGAACTCGTGCATTACTCGCCGCTGGTGCACCATGCCCTCATGGGCGAGGCCGTGCGCCGCTGCGATCCCGCCGGCCGCAGTTATCGTGACTTACTGCAGGATGAAGTGCTGACACCGCTGGGCATGAAGGACACGTCGATCGGCGTGCGCAAGGACCTGAAAGACAGGCATATCTTCCCCGACTTCCGCGGCAAGCCGCCCCAGGAGCATCTGGGCAGCAGCGACCTGGGTCCCCAGGGCGCCTTTGCCGAGGAGCACGCTGAAATGCCCTGGGTCGGCGGCATCTCGACCGTACCCGACCTGTACCGGTTTGCCGAAATGTTCCGCCAGGGCGGCACACTCGATGGCAAGCGCATCGTGTCTCCTGCCCTGATGGCGCTGGCCACTACCAACTGGACGGGAGACAAGCCCAACGAGTTGTACAAGAAGATCGCTCTCAACCACGGCTGGGAGCCCTACCCGGCCTACATCGGCCTCGGTTTCGGCCTGCGTGGGGAGGCAGTTTGTCCTTCAATTTACGGCGGCACCCTGGCGAGCCCGGGCACCTTCGGCAACTATGGCGCCGGCAGCACGCTGTTCTGGGTGGACCCGGAATGGGACATCACCTTCGTCGCGCTGACCGCCGGCGTGATGCACCCGGCGCTCAACATCGAACGTTTCCAGCGTCTCAATGACATCGTGATGTCGGCGGCGATGTAGGCACAAGGCACAAGGTACAAGGTACAAGGAAGCGACCGAACATATCCCGGACAATTCCTCGCGCAGGTAGCGTCGCGAGCGAAGGCCAGACAAGAAAAAAGCCTTTTTGGGAACCCCAAACAGTACAGGTAGTACGTGCAGGGGGCCCGAAAAGGCTTTTGACGCAGTATGGGCGAGCGCAGCAGCTACTGCTGTCCCTCCCTTACATATTTGAGTTGACGAAATCCCAGTTGACCAGCTTCCAGAACGCTTCCATGTAGTTGGGACGCGCATTCCTGTAATCGATGTAATACGCATGCTCCCACACATCGACGGTCAGTACCGGCGTGACGCTGGCATCGGTCAACGGTGTGGCGGCATTGGAGGTATTGACGATGGCCACGCTGCCGTCGCCCTTCTTCACCAGCCAGGTCCAGCCGGAACCGAAGTTGTTCACGGCACTTTCGGTGAACTTGGCCTTGAATTCGTCGAAGGAACCGAATGCCGCATTGATGGCATCGGCAACCTTGCCTGAAGGGGCGCCACCGCCATTAGGGCTCAGGCAATTCCAGTAGAAGGTGTGATTCCAGACCTGGGCCGAGTTGTTGAACACGCCGCCTGATGAGCTCTTCACGATCTCTTCCAGGGACTTGCCGGCATCGGGAGTGCCGTCGATCAGGCCGTTCAGTTTCACCACGTAGGTGTTGTGATGCTTGCCGTAATGGAACTCGAGAGTCTCTTTGGAAATATGGGGCTCCAGGGCATCCTGGGCGTACGGTAAGGGAGGCAGTTCTATCGCCATGAAAATTCTCCAGCACTGCCTTTGGCGGCAGCTTCATTGGTGTATTTTGAAAAATCTGAATATTTCAGAGAGGGCATAGTGTACAGCAAATTGGCCGTCATGAAAGGGCCGAGGGCCTGGCTGCTGCGACACAAAACCCCTTGAAATGCATGGTTTTTCTGCCTGCCCACCGGGTCGAGGCGTTCCGCCCCGAAAGCACCCTACCCGATCAGCGCCAGCACTTTCCGGCTCAGCGGGGAATCCCGCGATGCCAGGGTTTCGATAATTTCGAAATGGTTGTGGCCGGTCACTGCCATTGGCTGCACTGTCTTGCCCGCGGCGGCCAGTTCCCGGGTAAATTCCTGCGCCTGGCGCTGGAATTCGGGACTCTCATGCGTACCTGTCGCAACAATGACCGGGACGTTGATGCGTCCGACGTTGGCCAGGGGGCTCAAGGCGGCGATGCTGTCAGGGTCAAGGTCGAGGAATTCCCGGCGAAAGGACAACGCGACCGGAGTCAGGTCATACATGCCGCTGCACAACAGTGCGCCCTTGATCATGTCTGCTGGCAGGCCGTACGACGGCCATTCCAGTGTCAGCAGAACACCCGCCAGATGCCCGCCCGAAGAGAAGCCGGTTAGGTAGATGTTGTTGGCATCGCCGCCAAAATCAACGGCATGTGCATGCACCCACGCCACGGCACGACGCAGCTGCTCGATCATGCCGGCCAGGTCTCCGCTGAACGCATCCACGGGCGAGAAGTCCGGCACCACAAAATGGATGCCGGCATCGACGAACATAGCGGCGGCGAAGGCATTGTTGGCGGCAGTGCCAACGCGCCATGAACCGCCATGAACGAATATCATTACCGGCCTGCCGGTACCTTCTGCCCGGTAAATGTCCAGGCGTTCATCCTGCTGTTCGCCATAGGCATGCTGCAACGGATCTCCCAGCCTCGCCCGCGCCCTGTGGCTTTTATCGGCAAGGCGGGCAATCACCGCCTCCATGTTCGGCGCCCACACCGCCTGGTCATAGGCGGCATCAAGCTCTTCCTGGGTCAGGTCAAGCCAGACGGATGGGGAGTTATTCAAATTCAATGACCGCGAAAGTGGCGCCTTCGCTGCCGAGAAAACGCAGGGCGCAATCACCCCAACTGGCCGGTATCTGCCATTCGTTGCCTGCCTGGTAGGCAAGCCTGAGCACGCGGCGGTCGCAGCGAAAATCCACGGCACTGATTTCCCCTTCGACGTTGGCGACAGTGAACGAGCGCCGCACCGGGAAGAAAACGGCTTCGCCCGCATCGATGCGATGCTGCGACTGTATCGGCATGCCCTGCCCCTGTGACCTCTCAAGCAGCTCGGTGATGCTGACCATGATGTCCGGCAGGCGCGGATTCACGATGGCGAATCGCTGTGCATCGTTGCTGGCGGCGACCACGTGGCCGAGTCGGGCATGTATCTGCATCGCCGCCTGCAAGGCGTCCTGCATCAGGCGTGCATTGAGGACGTCCATGGTGGGCTTGTCACCCAGATCGTTGCCCTGGTTGGAATATCTGAGGCCGCTGCGTATATGCGGCGGCCGCTGGCTCTGCACGGGCCGCGTGAAGCTGTTGTCATTGAGCGCGGTCACCGTCACGTCGATGTCGTTGTAGATATCGCCGGAACTGAACTGGTTGACACTCTGGACATTGTAGGCGTCCATCAGTTTCGCGCTTTCAATGCCATAGTTGTCGTGCTCGCCCTGCACGTACGACAAGGTCGCGTTGTCGCTGGCCAGGGCCGCCTCGAACAGCTTGCCCTGCAGCAGGTAGATTTCCGACAGGCGTGTATTGATGTAGGCGAATTCGAAAAAGTAGCGCGCCTGGTTATTGAGTACGTCCACGGCAAGACTTTCCGCCTGAGCGTATTCACCGGCGTTTATATGGCCCTCGATACGGCGAATGTCGTTACTGAATCCGGGCTGGATGGTATTGAACAGGTCCTCGATGACAAAGCGGGCCGTGATGCGAAATTGCGGCCAGTCCACCGCGCTGCCGTTTGCCGTGGCAGGCCTGAAGCTGACGTTGGTCACGGCTGCTATGGTGGCATCGACGAAACGTTGTTCATGGAAGCCCCCCACAGCACGAAAATCCCGGGGCTGGCCGTCGCTGCCCACGGTGAATTCCAGCTCTACAATGGCCTCCCGGTCATGCAGGCCGGGAAATTCAGGTGCGAAGCCGGTTTCAGGCACCGGGCTGGTGATCTGGGCGGAAACGGCCGCCGTCGAGAGGGCCAGCAAGCAGGCGAGAATGGGGCGGAGTAGCGTCATGGCGGGGTTCCTGTAACAGTGCCAGGCATTTCCTCGGCCACTGTTAAATAAAAAGACGCCAGTCTAGACGGAAAAGTTGAAATTAATAAGGAAAAAGGGAAAAACGACGTTGTCTGGCTACCGCGTCAACCACGCGACGAGCAGGTGGATCTGGGTATCATCCAGGCGCTCATCGAACGCCGGCATGATGCCATTGCGGCCATTGCGCAGGGTTTCGCGAATGGTCTCCACATCACCACCATAGAGCCAGTCGGCATCGGTCAGGTCGGGTGCACCCAGCAACGGGTTGCCGAGTCCTTCGGGACCGTGACAGGCGGCGCAAACCTGGTTGAACTGGGCCTGGCCGGGATGGCCTTCGGCTTGCGGGGTGCCCAGCACCAGCACGTAGTTGGCCACATTGGTCACGCCTTCCTGGCCCAGCAGGGTTTCCCAACTCGCCATGATGGCATTGCGGCCCCCGCGTATGGAGCGTTCGATATTTTCCGGCGTACCGCCCCACTGCCAGATATCGTCACTGAGGTTGGGGAACAGGTTGGCCTGCCCCTGGGCTTCATAGCCGTGGCACGCGCTGCAATTGCGTGTGAACAGGTCCCGCGCACTGGCCATCAACACCTCGTCGCCCTGGATATCTGCCAGCGGCATGCCGGCGATCTCCATGCGCCTAGCATCGTATTCATCGCTGAACGCGTGCTGGCTGTGATCGAGTGCATGGCCCTGCGACCATTCGAGGGCGCCCTTGAAGGCGCCGAGGCCGGGATAGAACATGAGGTAGAACACCGACACCACCATCGCGACAAAGATCAGCCAGAACCACCACAGCGGCGGCGGATTGAGACCTTCGCTCAGGTTCTCGTCCCACGTGGTGTGCTCCAGTTCCGCGGGATTCGGCGGTGCTGCTGTATAGATGCTGACGACCAGCCATACCAGCCCGCCGAACCCGACCAGGGTGAGCAGGATGATCCAGCCGCTCCAGAATTCATTAGGCAGGTCAGCGCCCATGTGCACCTCCCTCGTTCGCCGGACGAGTCAACAGGTCCGATTCGTATTCCTCGTCCTGCAGGGGAATATTCGCGGAGTCTTCTATGTCCTTGTCAGAGCTGACCATGAAGACCCAGATGATGAGGCACACCATGAACAACATGACTGCCATGTCGCCGGCGAATATGAACCAGGTCATGGACTTTCCTCCACCAGGCCGGTGCCCAGTATCTGCAGGTAAGCCACCAGCGCGTCGAGCTGGGTCATGCCTTCAAGCTGACCGGGAGCGGCCTCGATGGCTTCCTCGGTATAGGGATGGCCGAGTTTCCGCAGTGTGCGCATTTTCGCCTGGATATCGCCGAGGTCGACGGCCTCCCACTCCGCGAGCCATGGATAGGCGGGCATGATCGAGTTGACCACTACACTGCGCGGGTTGATCAGGTGGACACGGTGCCAGTCGTCGGAATACTTGCCGCCCAGCCTGTGCAGGTCCGGCCCGGTGCGCTTGGAGCCCCACATGAAAGGTCTGTCGTAGACGAATTCATCGGCGCGGGAGTACGGCCCGTAGCGTTCCACTTCCGCCAGCAGCGGACGTACCTGCTGTGAATGGCAGACATGGCAGCCTTCCTTGATATAGACATCGCGTCCGGTCAACTCCACCGCGGTGTAGAGGTGGCTGTTTTCCGTAGCCAGGCGCAATGAATCCTGGAATATGCTGGGCAGTACCTGGACGAGACCGCCGATCGCCGACACGAACAGGATGCCGAAAATCAGCAGCCCGATATTGTTCTCGAGTTTACGGTGGAGTGTGACACCATGATATTTCATATCGACTCTCCTTAACCCGCAGCCGGCGCTTGCTGCCCGGCTTCACCCGCAATGGGACCACCCATCACGGCATTGGGGTTGTAGGCTGTGCCCTTTACTTCGTCGATGACTTCCGGCGGACTCACGGTCACGGTGTGCAGACCGTACATGGTCCTGAGCAGGTTGTAGGCCATCAGCACCGTGCCGGCCAGGAAGATGAGGCCACCGACCAGGCGCAGGCCGTAGTAAGGCACCATGGATGCCATGATGTCGGTGAAGCTGTAGTTGAGCTCACCGATCTCGTCGATGCTGAGCCACAGCAGGCCCTGTGAAACACCGGCGCCCCACATGGCGAGGATGTAGAGCATGGTACCGGCCAGTGCCAGCCAGAAATGGATGTTGGCCAGTTTCACGCTGTACAGCGGCCGTCCCATCATGCGCGGCACCATGAAATAGAAGGTGCCGTAGGTGATCATGGCATTCCAGCCCAGTGCACCTGAATGCACGTGCCCGATGGTCCAGTCGGTGAAATGACTGACGATGTTGACGCTGCGAATGGCCATCATCGGGCCTTCGAAAGTGGCGAGCCCGTAGAAGGCCAGTGCCAGCACGATGAATTTCATGGCCGGATCGACGGTCAGCTTCTCCCACGCCTTGCTCACGGTCATGATGCCGTTGATCATGGTCGCCCATGACGGCGCGAGCAGGATAAGGCTCATTACCATGCCCAGCGACTGCACCCATTCCGGGATGGAGTTGTAATGCAGGTGATGGGGTCCTGCCCAGATATAGGTATAGGTGAAGGCCCAGAACGACACGACCGACAGGCGGTAGCTCCAGATGGGCTGGTTGGCCTGCTTCGGCAGGAAGTAGTACAGCATACCAAGGAAGCCACCCGTCAGCAGGAAGCCGACGGCGTTGTGGCCGTACCACCACTGCACGATGGCATCCTGGGCGCCGGCATAGAGGGAATAGGACTTGTTGTACGACACAGGCAGCGCCAGGTTGTTGACGATGTGCAGCATGGCGATGACGATGATAAGGCCGCCATAGAACCAGTTGGACACGTAGATGGCCTTGATGCGGCGGTTGGCGATGGTGCCGAAGAAAACAATGGCGAAGCAGACCCACAGGATGGTGATCGCGATGTCGAAGGGCCATTCCAGCTCCGCGTATTCCTTGGTGGAGGTCCAGCCGGCCAGCAGCGACAGGCCGCCGAACAGCACCACCACCTGCCAGCCGTAGCACGTGATCCACGCCAGGCGGGGCGCAAACAGCGGTACATTGCTGGTGCGCTGCACACTGTAAAAGGCCGTGGCCATCAGCGCCGAAACACCGAAACCGAAAATGATGCCATTGGTGTGGAGTGGGCGGATGCGGCCGAAGGAAAGCCAGTACTGGCCGAAATCCAGGCCCGGCCAGATGAGTTCGGCAGCGATATACACACCGACGGCCATACCCAGCACCGCCCACAGTATCGCGAACTGCACGAGGCGTTTGACGACCCCGTCGTGGTAGACCTCGCGGGATGAGATATTGTTTGGCTTTTCTGTCACTTTCTAGTCTCTTTAACTAATCTCTCGCTTCAGCAATGTCGGATGGCGACACTACGAGTCTCTTGCGACCTGCTCTGACCTTCAGCGCCTTGTTCCCGGTTAAACGCCGAGATTCGGCCCCAGTCCGTTCGCCCACAGGCCCATGGTCAGTCCCAACAGGCTGACGAAGGCCACCAGCAACCAGCCCACCAGTGAAGACGACATGAGCATGCCGCGTTCGGGCGGGATGTTCATCACGACCGGCAAACCGCGGTACAGCAGGTTAATCGACCAGATGATGGACGGGATGAGCACCAGCACATTGAAGAAGATGCTCGGGTACAGGTGGGCGACAGTGGCGATGGAAAGCGGTGCGCACACCACGGTGAAAAAGGCAAACAGGGATTCGGTGGAGGCGGAACTGGCGCCGTAGGTGACGGCCATCCAGCGGGCGATGAAAACGGTGGTCACGTAGCCGAATATCAGGGCGTCAAGGTACAGGAAGCTGACGATGATTCGCGTCGTATTATCGAAATACAGTGGCTCGGCGGCACCCAGTCGCCAGCCAAACAACGTCGAGCCGACCCAGATGAATACCGGCGGCAGCAGCAGCAACAGGAACGTCAGGCGCTGGACGGCGCCTATGACCTGGGAATTGCCTGCTGAAATTTCCCGGAAAACCTTGCCGGGTGTATGGAGAACTGCGAGAAGCAACGGACTACCTTCTTCAATTCATGCTTAGCGTGGAAGTGTAGGGTTTCTATTGTGACCGCGCCTTGATAAATATCAAGCCCGGGAGCAACCCGATATCCTGGTAAACACTTTGTTTAACCTGGCAGGCTTATATGCCGTTCAATCCGGTACCGGCAACCCGGCCCACGAGAATATTTCCTGCATGATCGCCGCCACCGTCTCCGGCCTGTCCTCACCCGGCAAGTCATTGTTCACTGCATAGCCGGTTTGCGCCAGGCTCCAGGACAGGTTGCGATAGGATGAGCGGTAACCCGCCAGCTCATCCGCCGCGATGGTGACACTCTGCCCTGGAGTTACCGGAATGAGTTCGTCGCGCCGGTAGATAGCACCGAAACTCATCAGTCCCCATTCACCGCTGCGCTTCTCGACCCGGTAAAGGAACAGAGCGTGCGACGACAGGGTCAGTTCGACGCCATTGATGGACTGCGGAATATCGATGATCCCGGACAGGGTCGCCACGGCGCGGTCGCCATTGCGTGTCACCAACACCGGCCCCAGGCGATGCTTGGCGCGCATGCCGCGCTCGTACATGCCCTTCGAAGCCACCACGAATTCCTTGCCGGTACCCTTGAACCAGCTGATATCGACGAGCGAGTCCTCAAAAAAGCATCCTGCCATGCGATTCCACAGGCACAAATCGCGGGATTCACGTTCGCGGACGACGAGTTGGGTGATAGCGGTGATGTCTGTGGCTTCTTCGGGTGTCATGGCGGCCTCCAGCTAAAAGAAATCTGGTTGTTATGTTATTCGATAAAGGGATAAAACGATAAAGGGATTAAGCGTAAAGATTCACCTGCAATGCTTTGACTAGAGAATAGTGAGTCCCAAAGCCCTTGCGGAACTGCAAATAATATAACGGAACCTCGAATCCGGATGCTTTATCCCTTTATCGTTTTATCCCTTTATCGTCCCTTCGACCTCCCTTTATCCCCCTGTCAACATTGAAATTTGAGGTCAAAGATAGTTTACTTGGCCACAATAAAACACCAAAAAAGGGGGCGCTTCCTGCATGCTGATCGGCATTCCGAAGGAAATCCACGAGGGCGAGAAACGGGTTGCCACGACGCCCGAGGCCGCCGAGAAACTCCGCTCCCTGGGGTTTGATGTCGCCATCGAAAGCGGGGCCGGCAACGCCGCCAACTTCAGCAACGATGCCTACCGGGAAGCCGGGGTAAAAATAGTCGAGACCGCCCGGGAAATCTGGGAAAAGGCCGACATCATCCTGAAAGTGCGCGCCCCGGAAACCCACCCCGAGTTGTGCATGGATGAAGCCGAGCTTCTGCACAAGCACCAGATCCTGATCAGTTTCATCCAGCCCGCCATCAACACCGACCTGCTCAACCGCCTTGCCAGACGCGGCGGAACCGTCATGGCCATGGACAGCATTCCGCGCATCTCCCGCGCCCAGAAGATGGATGCCCTGAGCTCGATGGCCAACATTGCCGGTTACCGCGCCGTGGTGGAAGCGGCCCAGCATTTCGGCCGCTTTTTCACCGGCCAGATCACCGCTGCCGGCAAGGTGCCGCCCGCGAAGGTGCTGGTCATCGGCGCCGGTGTCGCCGGTCTTGCGGCCATCGGTGCAGCCAAGAGCATGGGCGCCATCGTGCGCGCTTTCGACACGCGACCGGAAGTGAAGGAGCAGGTCGAAAGCATGGATGCCGAATTCCTGATGCTCGACTTCGAGGAAGACGGCAGCGGCGAAGGCGGCTACGCCAAGGTCATGTCGGATGAATTCATCAAGAAGGAAATGGAGCTGTTCGGCAAACAGGCCATGGAAGTGGACATCGTCATCACCACCGCCCTCATTCCCGGCAAGCCCGCACCCGAGCTATGGACGGAAGCCATGGTCGAATGCATGAAGGACGGCAGCGTTATCGTCGACCTCGCCGCGGAAATGGGCGGCAACTGCAAGCTCACCGAAGCCAACAAGGTGGTGGTCAAGCATGGGGTCACCCTGATTGGCTACACGGACCTGCCGTCACGCCTTGCCGCACAGTCGAGCCAGCTTTACGCGACCAACCTTTTCCATCTCCTCAGCGACATGACACCCGAGAAAAACGGGCAGGCACAGGTGGACATGGCAGACGAAGTCATCCGCGGCGCCACCGTCATCAAGGCAGGCGAGGTCACCTGGCCGCCGCCCGCCCCGCGCCTGTACGCGGTGCCGGAGAAGAAGGAAGCGGCCAAGCCGGACATGGCATCTGCACAGGACGCCGCCCGGCCAAATCCGTTCAAGCAGCTTGCGGTGTTCGGCATCGGCGCCCTGTTACTGCTGGCGCTTGGCTCCGTGGCACCGCCCGCATTCATGTCGCATTTCACCGTCTTCGTGCTGTCGTGTTTCGTCGGCTACATGGTGATCTGGAATGTCACGCCTTCACTGCACACGCCACTGATGAGCGTCACCAATGCCATCAGCAGCATCATCATCATCGGCGCCCTGCTGCAGATATCTTCCCCGGGGGACATCAACAAGTACCTGGCAGCCTTTGCCATCCTGATCACCAGCGTCAACATCGTCGGCGGTTTTGCGGTCACGCAGCGCATGCTGGCGATGTTCAGAAAGTAACCAGGTAAGGAGCAGAAGATGTCCGAAGGAATCATCACCATGGCCTACCTGGGCGCCAGCATCCTGTTCATCCTGGCGCTGGGCGGCTTAAGCAACCAGGAAACTGCCCGCCGCGGCAACCTGTTCGGCATGACCGGCATGGCCATCGCCCTGCTGGCCACCATGATAGGGATCGTAACTGACAACTATGTCCTGATGTTCGCCTGCATCCTTGTCGGCGGCAGCGTCGGCCTGGTCCTGGCGAAGAAAGTGGAAATGACCCAGATGCCGGAACTGGTGGCCATCCTGCACAGCCTGGTGGGACTCGCCGCCGTCATCGTCGGCTTCGGCACGTTCCTCGACCACACCATCACGCTGGCAGGTGTCGAGAAAACCATTCACGACGTGGAAATCTACCTCGGCATCCTGATCGGCGCCCTGACCTTCTCCGGCTCCGTGGTCGCCTACCTGAAGCTGAGCGCCAAGATCGGCGGCAAACCGCTCATGCTGCCCGGCCGCCACTTCCTCAACCTGATTCTGCTGATCATAGCCATCGTTTACCTGGTGCAGTTCATCAATGCCCCCGGTGAAAGTGCGGCCCTCAATTGCCTGATGATCATGACCGTAGTCTCCCTGCTCTTCGGCATCCACATGGTGATGGCCATCGGCGGCGCGGACATGCCGGTCGTCGTTTCCATGCTGAATTCGTACTCGGGCTGGGCGGCGGCCGCCACCGGCTTCATGCTCAGCAATGACCTGCTCATCGTTATCGGCGCACTGGTCGGCTCCTCCGGCGCCATCCTCAGCTACATCATGTGCCGCGCCATGAACCGCAAGTTCCTGTCGGTGATCGCCGGGGGCTTCGGCTCTTCCGGCGGCAGCGGTGCCGCCAGCGGCCCGGCCGGCAGTGAAGACGACATCCAGCCGATCGACGCCGAAAGCGTGGCGCACATGCTGCTGGCGGCCAAGAAGGTCATGATCCTGCCCGGTTACGGCATGGCCGTGGCCCAGGCGCAGCATTCCGTGTTCGAGATGAGTCGCAAGTTGCGCGAGGCGGGCGTCAATGTCGGTTTCGGCATCCACCCGGTGGCCGGCCGCATGCCCGGGCACATGAACGTGCTGCTTGCAGAAGCACGGGTACCCTACGACATCGTCTATGAAATGGAAGAGATCAACGAGGACTTCCCGAACGTCGACGTCTCCATCGTCATCGGTGCCAACGACATCGTCAACCCGGCCGCCCAGGAAGTACCCGACAGCCCCATCGCCGGCATGCCCGTGCTGGAGCCCTGGCTTGGCAAAACCACCATCGTGTTGAAACGCTCGATGGCCTCAGGCTACGCCGGCGTCGACAATCCGCTGTTCTACAAGGAGAACACGCGCATGCTGTTCGGCGACGCCAAGCAGAGCATCGACGATATTCTCAAGAATTTGTAATCGCCATGTCGGCAAACGGCCCTGCGGGCCTATGTCGACCTACCGTTCGAGCCGGCCTGCTTGTAGGTCGGCATAGGGCGGAGCCCGTTTGCCGACAAAGTTTTCAAGTCATAAAAAAGCCGCCCTGAAGGCGGCTTCTTTTATTCCCCAAATTAAAGGTTACGCGACGCCTTCAAACGGCAGGCTGCGCACGCGCACGCCGGTCAGCTGGAACCACGCATTGGCCACGGCCGGGGCAATGCCCGGGGTGGCGGGTTCGCCGATACCGGACGGATCGACGTCGGAATCCACGATGAACACATCGAATTGCGGCGCCTGGTTCATGCGGATGACCGGATAGTTGTGGAAGTTGGCGGTCTGCACCACGCCGTCCTGCATCTGGATCTCGTCATACAGCGCGGCGCTGAGACCGTACATGATGGCGCTTTCCACCTGCGCTTCGATGATGTGCGGGTTGATCGGCATGCCGCAGTCGACGACACAGAAGACCTTGTCCACCTTGATGCGTCCTGCGCGGTCGCGCGACACATCGACGATCTGGGCAACCCTGCCGCCAAAAGCTTCGGTGAAGGCAAAACCGCGACCCGTACCGGCGGGGACTGCGGCGCCCCAGTTGGCGCGCTCAGCGACCAGACGGATGACATTCTTCGAGCGCTCGTCTTCCATCAGCTCGAGCCGGCCCTGAACGGGGTCCTTGCCTGCAGCAAGCAGTGCCTCGTCAATCAGCGTTTCCTTGGAGAACTGGCTGTGGGTGTGACCCACCGAACGCCAGAACAATACCGGCACACCGGCTTCGGCCATGTGCAGGTCAACCGTCACGTTCGGAATGTGGTATGGCAGGTGCGCGGCACCCTCGAAACTGAGGCTGTCGATACCGCCCTGGATCATGCCCTCGAGGAAGGAGCCCTTGATCAGGGACTGGCCCACCACGCGGTTTTCCCAGGCGCTGATGTTGCCGAGGCCGTCGAGGCCCACGCGCATCTTGTGAATGTTCATCGGGCGCCAGTAACCGGCGGCCATGTCGTCTTCACGGGTGTACTGCAGCTTGACCGGGTAACGCTCACCGGTGGCTTTCATGATGGACGCCACTTCGATGTCGAGGTCGGGATGGATGTTGCCGCGACGGCCGAAACCGCCACCGGCAAACAGGTTTTCCACTTCCACCTGCTCCACCGGTACGCCGAAGTATTCGGCGACGCGACCCTGGTCGACGGAAGGCATCTGGGTGCCGGAACGCAACACGTACTTGTCGCCCATCTTCTCGATGGTGCAGTTGAGCGGCTCCATCGGCGCGTGCGACAGGTAAGGGAATTCGTAGGTGGCTTCGATGGTCTGGGCGGCGGAGGCGATGGCTGCGGCGGAATCGCCTTCCTGCTCCCACACCGTTCCCGGCTGCTCGGCCATCCTGTGGTAATCGGCGAGAATCTGGTCAGTGCCGCGCATTTCCGCGTTGCTGTAATCCCAGACAGTGGTAAGCGCATCACGGCCGCGCTTGGCGGTGTGGAAATTTTTGGCCAGCACGGCGACGCCGCGGGGGATTTCCACGATATCCACAATGCCCGGAATTTTTCGCGCTTCGGTGTCATCGAATGAGACCAGGGTGGCGCCGAACCGAGGGGCATGGGCGACCACGGCCGTCATCATGCCGGGGCGCTGCACGTCGCTGGTGAACCGGGCCTGACCGGTGGACTTGGCCACGGTATCCACTTTCGGGAGGCTGCGACCGATCAGGGTGTACTGGTCCGGTGTCTTCAGCGGCATGCCTTCCGGCACCGGCAATGCGGCGGCGGCTTCGGCGAAGTCGCCAAAGGTGCCCTGGCGACCCGAGCCTGCATGGCTGATCACGCCGCGGCTGACGGTGATTTCGCTTTCCGGCACGTTCCAGGCATCCGCGGCGGCCGTGACCAGCATGGCGCGGGCGGCGGCGCCGACCGTGCGGTACTGCACCCAGCAGTTGGGAATACTCATGGAGCCGCCGGTACCCTGCAGGCCCAGCATCAGGTGCATGTAGAGCGCCACGTTGGCCGGTGCGGATTCCACTTTCACCTGGCTCCAGTCGGCATCCAGTTCATCGGCAAGAATGGTAGCCAGGCCGGTATAGATACCCTGCCCCATTTCAGTGTGCTTGGAAATGATGGTGACGGTGTTGTCCGGTGCGATGCGCACGAAGGCGTTGGTCGGCCAGCTGGTGGGGGCCGGTGCACCGAACTGAGCGAAGGCATTCTTGACCGGAATATGGAAACCGATGATGAGGCCGGTGCCAAGCGCCGTGCCTTTCAGGAAATCGCGTCTGTCCACGATAAACTCCTTGTTAACGAAAAGTTCTGGAATTGCCGAGATTGCCCAATCATAACAGAATCAGCACAATACCAACTATCCCGTACCCGGGTTTATTCCCCATCCGCAGGTTGATGAGGGTCAATAACCAGG
>CAZVSC010000060.1:0-16541 GCA_964629325.1 uncultured Enterobacteriaceae bacterium | reverse complement strand
TGGGCCTCCGGCTAAACTTATGGGCCTCCGGCCAAGCTCGAGGCTGTTCAGCCCATGGATTCCGGGGCTTCCAGGGATACCGGTTCGCACAGCCAGGATTGCAGCCGGCCCTTCAGCTCCCCCGCACCATCCCCCTTCAGCGCCGAAAACAGTTGTATGGAAATCAGGTCGCCATAGCCGGCCAGTTCCCGCCGGGTTTCCAGCAACACCTTCTTGCGGGCCCCGGATTTGAGCTTGTCGCACTTGGTCAGCAGGATATGGACCGGCATATCCGCCTGCCCGCACCAGGCGATCATTTGCCGGTCGAAATCCTTGAGCGGGTGCCTGCAATCCATCAGCAGGACCAGGCCGCGCAGGGATTTGCGCTCTCTCAGGTAGGCTTCCAGCTGTTTTTCCCACTTTGCCTTGACTTGCGGCGGCACCTTGGCAAAGCCGAATCCGGGCAGGTCCACCAGGTATTTGCCCTCGGCGACCTGGAAAAAATTCAGCAGCTGGGTGCGTCCCGGGGTCTTGCTCGTGCGGGCCAGTTTCGGCTGGTCGGTGAGGGTATTGATGGCGCTGGACTTGCCTGCGTTTGAGCGCCCGACAAAGGCTACCTCGTCGGCATCATCTGACGGGCACTGGTTGACAGTCTCCGCGCTCTGCAGGAAGCGGGTGCCCGAAAAATCGAGCTTTTCAGCGTGTTTTTCATCCATTTTGGGCGGGCAATCTGCTTGGGAATGGCAGAAGGCTTAAGGTATAATCGCGCGGTTTCAAAGGCTGTGGATTGTATCAGCACTGCAGGTGAATTAGCAGTGAGCGAGCCATGGCCGCCAACACCGATTTCATAATCCAGGAAGTAAAGAACCAGCGCATGAATAAAATTGCAGTGAAAGGAATGGCGAAATTCGTTTCAACGGTTTCCGTTGCCCTGTTTACCCTCGTTACAGCTACCCAGGCTCTGGCCCAGGGAGACGCCGCTGCCGGCGCCGAAAAGATCACCGTCTGCCTGGCCTGCCACGGCCAGGACGGCAACATGAGCCAGATCGCCAACGTGCCCAAGATTGGCGGCCAGAATGCTGACTACCTGCTCAAACAGATGAATGACATCAAAAGCGGGGTCAGGGCCGCCCCGCTCATGACGGGTATGCTCAACAACCTCAACGACCAGGACATGGCCGATGTTGCTGCCTACTATGCCTCACAGGCAGCCCCGCAAGGTGCCGCTGAGCCGGAAAAGGTCGCCCTGGGAGAATCCCTGTACCGTGCCGGTAATGCTGACATCGGCGTCGCAGCCTGCTCGGCCTGCCATTCCCCCAATGGCCAGGGCCTGGCATCAGCAGGTTACCCGGCGCTCAGCGGCCAGGATCCGGCCTATACCGAGTTGCAGTTGCGGGCATTCCGCGACGGCGTTCGCAATAACGACGATGCGGAAGTGATGCGCAGTATTGCCGCCCGCCTGAATGATGCTGAAATTGCGGCGCTGGCCTCCTACCTCGCGGGCCTGCGCTAGTTCAGCACGGGTTCAGCAACGCCCGGCAATACTGCAAATAATATGAAAGTGATTGTGCCCGATAGTCAATAAATGCTGATTTCCGGGTCTGCTATGGCATACTCGCGATGATTTTTACCGGATTACGCTTTATATAAAGAAGGAATAACCCAGGGAGAGAGACTATGAAACTGTTCTCGAAATTCACACTGCTGGCCGCCTTGTTCATGGGCGTGGTCGCCACCGTCAATGCCCAACCGGCGTTATACGTTGAAGGCACCCATTACGAAACTATCGCCTCACCGGTCAGAACCGCTGATCCCAACAAGATCGAAGTGACCGAAATATTCTGGTATGGCTGCCCGCATTGCTATGCGTTTGAGCCGCTGATTTCCAGCTGGGAAGAAAAACTGCCTTCCGATGTGGCGTTCGTGCGCAGCCCAGGCATGTGGAACCAGACCATGGAAATTCACGCACAGATTTTTTACGCTGCCGAGGCGCTTGGCGTTACCGGCAAGATTCATGATGTGGCTTTCAACGAGATTCACCGGAACCGCAACTACCTGCAGACTGAAGAAGTCGTGAAGGACATGTTCGTCAACGCCGGCGTTGCACCGGACGCCTTCGACAAGGCTTGGAAGTCCTTCTCAGTGACTTCTGCCGTGAAGCGCGCAGGCACGCGTATGCGTGACTACGGTGTGCGCGGCGTACCCAGCATGGTGGTGAACGGCAAGTACCTGGTTTCCGTGGGCGGACCCGTCGCCACCCAGACCGACCTGCTGAAAATCGTGGACTTCCTGGTCCAGAAAGAAAAAAGCGGCAGCTGACACGCTACACACGACCGACACTGAACGCCCAAGTTGGTTCAACATGGGCGTTTTTTATGGTACGGACTTTGCCGTTGCAGGTGTTTTGTAAAAAGTTCTCAGAAATTTCTCAGGTTTTTTAGACATTTACAGCAAAAATTTCATGTTTGAATAAACTTTTTGCCGGGGTGTGTTGTCATACAACAGGCCCGGCGCCACGAATTGCGCCAAATGCCGTTAAGCGGCTAGGGCGCCAGCCGAAAATAACCTATAATTCAACGTTTTAGAGAAAAATAAACCAGACAACAGCCATGGCATCGGGCATCCCCTTTCTCGACAAAATTCCCACCAGTGACATTGGCCTGAAAATCCAGTCCCTGCTGCCGGCCCGGCGTCATTCCGATATCTTCAACCGGATCGATATAAGCCTCCTGCTGTTTGATAACACCCTGGTCAATACCGCCAACGGTGAAGCCGAAGAAATCGCGTTGATCGAAGACGGCTCCTTCCCGGAAGCGATGGCCCGGGCGGCACGCCGCCTGGCCAGGGGTGACAAGCGCAACATCCTGCTGCTGCTGCCCACCGCCGACTTCGTAGCCACCGCCTATCACATGAACCTGGCCGGCGAAAAAATGATCCGGTCTGCCCTCGAGCTCCAGGCGCAGTCACTGCTTCCCGCGTACGAGGAAAACCTGCTGCTTGCCGTGAATGCCGCACAACAGGAGGGAGTTGCGTTGTGGTTCAACGAGCAGGAAGCGAACCGGCTGTTCCGGGCCTTCGCCCACGAGGACCTGTTTCTCGGTGCCATCATGCCTCGCAGCCTGGCCGTTTTGGACGCCTCTGATGATGACGACCTGAAAACCATGCTCATCAATGATGAAGAGGGCAGCAATATTTCCTTCCTCCAGGTCAGGAGCAATGCTGTCAGGCGCTTGTTGACCGTGAACAAGAGGGACCTGGAGCAGGAGGTGTTTGCCCGGCAATGGGAAATCGAAACCAGTCAGCTCAAGGGTGACGCCGTGCGCAACATGACCTCGATGGATGATTGGAAAGCATTAAAACGCAAGGTGCAGCCACTGCCCGAATACAGTTTCCTGCCAGCCGGCGCCATTGCCGAGCAAAAACGCATCAGCTTTGCCCGCAACAGCAAAGTCGCAATGGCCGCCACGGCAGTTGTGGTGCTGCTCCTGTTCGCGCCATTTATAGCCAGATGGCTGGAGTTGCGCGGCGTGCTCGATGACCTGGAAACCGCTCAGGACATGAGCGCGGAACCCAGGGCGTTGCAGGCGTCCATTTTCGACATGGAAGAGGAATGGGGCGCGTTGTACGAATACCCCGACCAGCAGGTTGCGCAGGTGCTTGTCTCGCTGAACAGCGTGATCCAGAGTTCGTTGACCTCCATTTCCATCAACAAGGGTGTTGTCGATATCACCGGGTCCACCAACGACCCGGCCTACCTGGTGGAGTTGCTCTCGGAGAGGGAAGAGTTCAATAACGTCAGCCAGAGCACCAGCACCCGCGGCGCCGGTTCGCAGTTCGGCATACGCCTGAACCTGACCAACGTGGATTTCGAGGATTATGAAGAAAAGTACCCCGCCAGGACTCAGGGAAGATAACGCCGAGCCATGAAAGCCAAAGAGAAAAAACTGGTTGCCCTCGCCGCCATGATGTTCCTCCTGGTACTGGTTGTCAGGGGCATCCCGATGCTGCGCCAGTCCTATCAGGACATGCAGGATGAAATCGAGTTCACCCAGGATCGTATCCAGCGCCTGCGCTTGCTGGTGGAAGAGGCCCCCTTTCTCGTTGATGAAGAAGCACTGAAGCGCGAAGAGATGGCGGCCCTGGAAAGCTGGGTATTCACCGGTCAGGACCAGAATCTTATCGGCAGCGGCGTGCAACGCTCGCTGCGACAGGTCGTGGAGGAAGCCGGTGTTTTACCGCGCTCCTACAGCACACCGCGTTATACGGAGCTGGATGGCTGGCTGATGGTTTCCCAGGAAATGGATTTTGTCATCGACCAGGATAAGATCCTGCCTTTCCTGGACAAGCTGGAGCAGTCACGGCCAAGGCTTCATGTCACCGAATTCAGCATCAACCGGAACCGCCGGCAGTTCCTCGGCTCGATCACTGTAACCGGATTCAGCAAGATACCCTGACGTTATGGCAACAGAACACGCACACCTGACACTGCCCATCTTCAGCCAGCTGCTGGAGCCCGAAGGCATGGCGCCTGCACAGAATTTCAATGACAGCTGGGAGCTGGTTTGCAACCGACTGCCGAGCATCGAAAGCCGTGCCAAGGTCAGGTATGTCATCGGCGACCAGGTAAATTTTCGCATCGGCAATACGGACGAAGTGGCCAGGCTGACCAAGCACTGGCGCGCCGAACTCTCACCTGAAATCGCCGACCCGGATGACGCCTTCGTTTCCGGCTTCGGGGATGACGATGAATTTGCGGACATGGATTCCGAAGCGCCGATCATCAGGCTGGTCAACCACCTGTTCGCCAGGGCCATGGACCTCAATGCCAGCGACATACATTTCGAACCGACCGAGCACCACCTGGAAGTGCGCTGCCGCGTTGACGGCATCATGACCCGCATTGAAAAGCTGCCGATCAAGATCCAGTCGGCGGTCGCCTCACGCCTGAAGCTGATGGCCAAGCTCGATATCGGCGAGAAACGCCTGCCCCAGGACGGCCGCATCGATTACCGCATCGGTGACCGTGAACTGGACATGCGTGTGTCGACCCTGCCCGGCGTCCTGGGGGAGTCGGTTGTACTGCGTATTCTCGATCGCAGCGACCTGAGCATCGAGCTCACAGATCTCGGCATGCCCCAGAAAGTGCTGCAGGATTATGCGCGGCTGATCACCCAGCCCCATGGCCTCATCCTGATTACTGGCCCGACGGGTTCCGGTAAAACAACGACCTTGTATGCCACCCTGGAAAAGATCAACGACGAAAAGCACAAGATCGTGACCGTGGAAGACCCGGTGGAATACCAGCTGGACGGCATCACCCAGATCCAGGTGAATCCCAGGATCGGGCTCAGCTTCGCATCCGGGCTCAGGTCGATTGTCCGCCAGGACCCGGACATCCTCATGATCGGTGAGATTCGCGACCACGAAACCGCGGAGATCGCGATTGAATCAGCCCTGACCGGCCACCTGGTGTTTTCAACACTGCACACCAACGATGCCGCCGGCGCGGTGACCCGCCTGCAGGATATGGGTGTGCAGAGTTACCTGATCAGTTCGAGCCTGCTCGGAATCCAGGCGCAGCGCCTGGTCAGGCGAGTCTGCACCGACTGCAAGGAACAGCATGACCTCACTGCGGATGAAGCCAACGTACTTGGCGTTGAGCTCAGCGACTATCCAACGATCAATCGCGGCTCGGGATGTGAGCGCTGTGGCGGCACCGGTTACCGGGGCCGGGTCGGGCTTTATGAATTGCTGATGATGTCCGACCAGATCAGGCACCTGATCACCAGCAGTGCCGATGCCAACGTCATACGCCAGCAAGGCATCAAGGAAGGCATGAAAACCCTGCGTGAAGATGCACTGGAAAAACTGAAAGCCGGCCTGACGACGCCCGAAGAAGTGGTGAGGGTAACGCGCGCCGTATGAGCATGAATTACTACCAGTACCAGGCCTGCGATGCACAGGGCAACCTGACGAGCGGTCAGCTGAGCGCGGATTCCGAGCGCGAAGCCATCGCCATGCTGCAGTCCAGGAAACTGGTACCGGTCAAGATAAAAACCACGTCAAGGCAGAGCCTGCAGCGTGGCGGCAGCCGCATCAAGAATGCTGACCTCGTGGATTTCACCAACGGCCTGAGCACGCTGGTCGAAGCCAGGATTCCGATCGACAAGGCGCTCACCCTGCTCGAAGGCATCACTGAAAAGGAGCACATGAGGCGCCTGGTGGTATCGCTCAGGCGTGACGTGAAGGAAGGCAAGAGCCTTGCCGATGCCATGGAGGCCCGGGCGGATGTATTTTCCAAACTGTACATCAACATCATTCGCGCAGGTGAAACCGGCGGCATTCTCGACCAGCTGCTGCCCGACCTAGTCAACTTCCTGGAGACAGCGGAAGAAACCAAGAAGCAGGTCATCTCGGCATTGACTTACCCGATCGTGCTGTTGATCACCGGCATACTCTCGGTCGGCCTGTTGCTGGTCTATGTGGTGCCGCAGTTCACGGCCATGTTCGAGGACGTCGGTTCCGAGATTCCGCCGTCAGCGGAATTCCTGCTTGGACTGAGTGCCGGTATACAGAATTTCGGCTGGCTGATCGTGCCGCTGGTTTTTTTGGTTGGCTACTGGTGGCGCTGGGTGAATGCAGACAAGGCCAGGCGGCGGCAAAAAGATGCCTACATGCTGCGGCTGCCGATAGCAGGGAAACTGCTGCTGCACCGGGATGTTGCGATTTTTGCACGGACACTCGGAGCACTGCTGGGCGCAGGCATTCCGCTGATCCGCGGATTGCGGGTGGCCCGGGAGGTCATCAGCAACGAGGAACTCATTCACCACCTCGAGGTCGTAGAAGAAGATGTTCGCAGCGGCTCGGGGCTGGGCAATGCACTCGAAAAAACCGGCATGTTCCCGGTATTGCTGCACCAGCTGGTTGCCGTTGGTGAAGAGTCCGGCCGCACCGGCGCAATCCTGAAGAAGCTGGCCCGGAGTTTTGATGCCAGTGTGCGCGATGACATGACACGCCTGGTCAGTGCAGTGCAGCCGGCGTTGATCCTGTTGCTTGGCATCGCGGTAGGCGGAATTATCATTATCATGCTGTCGGCAGTATTCAGTATGAACACAGTGGATTTTTAACCGGAGTAAAGTGTGAAACACACAGGCAGTTTGTATATGGAATTTTCTGACCGGAAGGTACCGGCAAGGATCAGGGCGTTCGTCGTGATCATGGTGGCCGGCATATTGTCATCCTGTGCCAACATGCAACAGAGCGGCCCTGGCGCAAGCCAGCCTTCGGCGAATGTCGGCAGGCAGGCGGAAACCCAGCAGCCGGCAGCGACATCTGCGCCTGCTGCGCAGGCGACAACTGCAGCTGGCAATGCGCAGGAGGAAGAAGATTCCGGTATCAACAGGGAAGGGCGGGTCATCCAGCTGGGTCGGTTCGTGGAAGAACGACCGGTCGTCGAGGTGCCGGAAGGCACCACTGTGGAACTCAACTATGAGCAGGAAGATTTGCGCGTTGTGTTTGAACAGCTGGGGGATGAACTGCAGATCAACATGGTGATCGATCCTGCCATCGATTATCGCGTCAGCCTGCGCTCATCACCGAACAACCCCCTGCAATATGAGGACCTCTGGCCGCTGATGCGGATGTTGGCGGCAAATGCCGGTGTGACCATCGAGCAGGCCGGCAATGTCTACCGGTTCATGCGCAACAGCTCCAACATTCCGGCGGAGATAGTCCTGCCCGGATGGCTGGGAGAGGCTACCTCTTCTGAAGTCATGCAGATAACCCCCCTGACCTATATTTCAGTTGAGTCGGCGCTGGCTGTTCTGAACCCGTTGCTGCAGCCGGAAGGCCGCATCGTGCGGCTGGGCCCGGCCAACCTGGTTGGCATCAGCGGATCGCCGCAGCAGCTGCAGCGCGTCAACGCGCTCCTGGAAATCGTCGATGACGACCCTTTCCAGAACCAGGGCATCCAGCTGTACGAACTGCTCAATTCCCAGGCTGCAGACGTGGCGACCGAGTTGACCAATGTGCTGACCCTGATCGAAGGCGAGCAGTCTTCTTACCAGGTCATGGGCCTTGAGCGTATCAATTCTGTTCTCGTGCTGGCGCCCGCAGGCAGGGGCTTCCAGGAAGTGACCCGCTGGGTCCGCATTCTTGATGCGGAAAGCCAGGAGCAGGTGGAGCAGCTATTCTTCTACAAGGTGAAGAACCTCAACGCCGCCACGCTGGCAGCGACACTTACACAGGTGTTCCAGCAGGAGGATAGCGACGTTCCGGAGGTGGCCACCGAGGAAGATGTGGCATCAGTCACCGCCACGGCTGAAGGTGATTCTGCCCAGGCACCTGCTGGTGGAGATGCAGGCGCGGCAACGGATATCGTTTCCGCCAATATTTCCGTGACTATCGTGGCCGACGAAGATACCAACAGTCTCCTTGTCCGTGGTACGCCGCGGGAATACCGCCAGCTGCTGACCACCATCAACAACCTGGACACGCCGCCGATGCAGGTCCTGATCAACGCGGTGATCGGCCAGGTCACCCTGACTGACAGCAATCAGTTCGGTGTGGACTGGAACCGCATTTCCCAGAATGCCAATACCGGCTTCGTCAGCTCACGTGTGTTGCCTGGCGGCCTGCTGTCGGACAGCGGCGTTCCGGCACAGGGTTCCGGTCTCATCTTGTCCCGGACATTCAATGATGGGACGTCCATTATCGATGCCACGCTCAACGCCATCGCGCAGGATAACGAAGTCAGGCTGCTTGCCAGGCCGACCATCCTCGCCACCAATAACCAGGAAGGCGAGATCAAGGTGGGCCAGGCCGTGCCCATCGACCAGGGCACGACCGTATCCGGCAACGGTGTGACCACTTCCAACGTGGCGTATCGTGATGTGGGCATCGTCCTGACCATCACCCCGCATATTAATGACGATGGTTTTATCAACCTGGAAATTTTCCAGAGTTTGTCATCCCTTGAAGAAGGTTCTGGTGTTGCTGGCAATCCCGTGTTTTCCAACCAGGAGATAACCACGACCGCCGTGGTTGCAGACCAGTCTACAATTACCCTGGGCGGCCTGATCCAGGAAGATGATTCAGACCAGAACAGCGGCGTTCCGTACCTGCAGAAAGTGCCGGTACTGGGCGGTCTGTTTTCCTACCAGCAGTACCGTTCCGTGCGCAGGGAGTTGTTTGTTATTCTCAGGCCCCAGATCATAAGCGGCGATGATCGTGACAGCGAATACATGCGCCAATTCAGGCAAAGCTTTCAGAATATCACCTCCCTGCTGGAAGAAGCTGGCCTATAAGAAAGGAACCGGAGTAAACAGATGCAAAAACAGACTGGATTCACCCTGATCGAACTACTGGTCGTCATGGCCATTCTCGGCATGCTGGCAGCGCTTGTCGGGCCGGCACTGTTCGGCAATCTCAGCAAGGGGCAACGTACTACCGCTGCTTCCCAGATCAGCAACCTGGAGTCGGCACTGGATACCTACCGCCTCGATGTTGGCAGTTATCCCGATTCACTGGCCGGCCTGGTCACCAATGACAGCGGCAGCCCACGTTGGAACGGCCCTTATATCCGCGATGAGGAAGTTCCCCTGGACCCCTGGGACAACCCTTACCATTACGAGCCTGAAGGCAGGGATTTCTCACTCATTTCCTACGGTGCCGACGGAATCCCTGGCGGCGAAGGTGATGACGCCGATATCGGTAAGTAGTTTTACTCACCAGGCCCGGGCAACCAGGAGACAGCACGGATTTACCCTGCTGGAGCTCCTGATCGTCCTGAGCATCATCGTTATTGCTTCAGCCGTCGTCATACCCAGTATCACCAGCACGGAAAGCAACCTGCTGATTGCCCAGGTCAGGCAGACGGCCAATGCCTTCAATTACGCAAGGCGCATCGCCATCGTCGAAGGGGCACCACAGGTCGCCTCGTTGATCCAGGTAGATCCGCAGGCACCGGACTATTCCGAAATCAGGGAAGAGGTGCTGCAGCGTGCCACCATTCCCCTGCTCGAGCAGTTCGATGCCGAGGTATCGTTCCAGGCAGACATCAACGAAGATCCCGAAGTGATGGAAATCATTGATATCGTGTTTTTTCCGGAGGGCGGCAGCACAGGCGGCATCCTGCATTTCACCATGGATGACCTGACAGCGAGCATTCGCATCGACCCGATCACCGGGAAAATTCAGATCCGCTATCCCGGCGAAGAGTTTGAGGAAGAGCTCCGGTGAGCAGGGAACGATAAAACCATGATCATGACAGCAAGGACCAGACAACAGCACCGCGGGTTTACCCTGCTGGAAGTCATGGTGGCGTTGACCATCACCGGCATGGCGCTCGGCGGGCTGTTTGGCGTCATCGCCGGCAACAAGCGCCTGGCCTGGCGCTCCGAGGAGGCGCTGGTCAGGACCATGCAGACTCGCGGGATGATCAATTTTTCCCAGCTCAACGATGAACGCGGCGAGGTTATGGTCGATTTTGAGTACGACGAGGTCGATATAGTGACCGGCTTCGAGCTGGAGGCGCCAGAACGGAAAACACAGGCCAGCAGGCTGGCCCTGCGCCAGTATGAAGTGCTGGATGAACTGGGTGACAGCGTAACTGTCGGCACCTATTGGGTGGAACTGGAGCTGGCGGAGTAAGCGGCGATGCGCAGGCGGACGAAACAAGCCGGTTTTACCCTGCTGGAAATCATGGTTTCCATGACACTGACCGCCATGCTGCTGGGTATGCTCAGTGCCGGCATCTATTCAGTGGTCAATGACTGGCAGAACGAAACCTCGGTACTGGATGAGACGCTGGACAAGTCACTGGCGCTGCTGCAGATCGAGCGCGCGCTGGTTTCGGCTTTTCCGCACAGCTATATCGATTACGAATCCCTGGAGCGCGTTGTCTATTTCGAAGGGCAGCCCGATGAATTGCGCTGGGTGTCAACGGTGTCCCCGCAGCGGCGCATTGGCCTGACAGCCTGGCAGCTGACCAATGATTATGACGAGGGCCTGCAACTCACACTGACACCGGCATACAGCGACAACCCGGATGTCCGCTTCGAGGAGCTGGCCCCCACCCTGATCCTGCCCAATTACACGGCGGAGTTCCTGTTTCTTGTCCAGCGCAACGAGGACGAGAAGGAGTGGATCGACGAATGGGATCGCGAGGAATACAGGAGCCTGCCGCGGGCCGTGCATATCATTCTCAGGCCAATCGATGAAAGCCTGGACGCGGAAGTGCTGGAAGTACTCGCTGCGATCAAGACATGGCAGCATGAAGATATCCAGCCGAATATTTCGCCCATATGAACATGAATCGTGAACAGGGCTCGGTAATCGTCGTCACTCTCTGGACGGTTATCCTGCTGACCATCCTGATTACCGTGATCGCGGGCCAGATTCGGCTGTCTTCCCGCGCTGCGTATTACCAGCAGGAAGGACTGGTCGACTGGGCGAACATCACCTCCGCGGTCAATCAGGCGGAAATGGAGCTCATGCTGGAACGCATGCCGCGTCCGCCGGAAGATATCGAAGACCTGAATGACATCAACAGGACTCCCATGTTCCGCTTCAATGGGCAGGAACTCGATCTGCACTATCCCCAGGCCGAAGGCATCACCGTGCGGATTTATGATCATGCCGGGAAAATAAACCTGCGTGAAATCGGCAGGCCTCGCATGCGGGCATTGCTGGAAAAGAAGCTGGGCGAAGATGCTGACGACCAGATCGACGAGCTGATCGCGGCATGGGGGGACTGGGTTGACCTGAGTGACAGCACCGGCATTGACGGTGCCGAGCGGGATTACTATGAAGCACTGGAGAATCCCTATATTCCCCGCAACGGCAAGCTTGAAACAGTGGAAGAAATCCTGCACGTCCGTGGTTTCGACGAAGTGTTTGCCGATGTGGACCTGGATGCGGCCTTCACACTGTATACCGATGATGAGCTCATCAATCTCAACCTGGCGACCGTGGAGGCCATGCGCCTGCTGCCAGGACTGGACGATGAACTCATCGGAGAAATCATCGCATTTCGCCAGGAAAATGAATTCAGGGGCAACGGTGATGTGGCGCAGATCGTTCCGGCGGAAAACATGGCGGAACTGCGCCCCTGGCTGAATTCGAGGCGCACGACCAGCTTTTATACGATAATGGCCTATAAAAAGCTGGCGGTGGAAGATTACCCGTTCGATGACGATGAACTCGTCGAAATGGATGTCACGACTTCGGCGTTTTCAGAAATCGTGGAAATCAGGTCATTCAACGACAGGCCCAAGGTGCTCAAGATCAATCCCTACCAGAATATTCCCATTCGCCTGGTGGTGAGGACAGAGGAAGAGGCTCTCCAGTGAATTTTGTACTGGGTTATAGCAGGAACATACTCCAGGGCTTGCTGACGCCATACGGCTCGGTACTGAAGCATTGGGGTTTGTACCGCATGCTGGTCAAACGGGACATCCTGAACAGGACCTCGGGCACCGTGCTGGGCAAGCTCTGGCCGGTAGTGCAACCCGGGCTGCAGGTACTGGGTTACTGGTTCCTGTTCGATATTGTTTTTGCCATGCGTGCAAACCGGGGTCCTGACTACCTCGAATACCTGCTTACGGGCATGCTGCCCTGGCTGTGCGTTGCCGAAGTCCTCAACCGTGCCACCCTGATGTTCAGGGAATTCAGCCCGCTCTATCGCAGGAACCCCTTCCCCCTTGAGATTCTGCCGCTTCTTATCATGACCATTCCCTGCCTGGTATACGGCGCGGTGTACTTCCTGCTCTGCCTGGTCATCGGCGGCCCGGCCAGCGCGCTGGCATCACTGGTTGTACTGCCGATGCTGATGCTGTGGCTGTTGCCAGTGTGCATGCTGCTGCCGGTGCTTGGGCTCTTTATCCGGGATTTCGCCCAGATAGTGCCCTTCCTTGTCATGATCACCATGTTTATGACCCCTATCCTGTATTTTCCGGCCATGCTGCCGGAAGGCGTGAGGTTGTTTATCTGGATCAATCCGTTCTCCGATTTGATGGCGGTGATTCATGGTCTCGTTCAGGGCACCGACTATTCCTGGATCAATATTGCCAGGCCCTTTCTGGTCTGGTTGCTGCTGCTGGGACCGGCATGGCTGATATTCAGGCGCAGCATTCCCCATATAAGGGAGGTGCTCTGATGCAGAATCCGGCACTTTCCATCCAGGGCGTGTCGAAGTTCTACAAGCTCTACGACAGGGAACTGGACCGTGTGCGGGAAATCATCACCGGCAAACCGCGCTTTAGAAAAATCGAGGCGCTCAAGCCAATATCACTGGAAGTAGGGAAAGGCGAGGTTCTGGGTGTTATCGGACAGAACGGGGCGGGCAAAAGCACCTTGCTGAAAGTGCTGGCCAGGACGCTGCAGCCATCCTCGGGCGAAATTACTGTCAATGGACGGATAGCTGCGCTACTCGAACTGGGCACCAGTTTTCATCCCGAGATGACGGGGCATGAAAATATTTACCTGAGTTGTGCCATTCAGGGCCTCGACAGAAAGGAAATTGACGCCATCTATGACGAGATCGTCGCTTTTGCCGATATTGGTGAATTCATTCACAGACCGGTGAAAACCTATTCAAGCGGCATGTTTGTCAGGCTCGCTTTTTCCATCGCCACACAGATCGATCCGGATATCCTCATCATCGACGAGGCGCTGTCGGTGGGTGACGGGGCTTTCTCCCGTAAATCCTTTGACAGGATCATGGACTTCAAGAATGCCGGCAAGACCATCCTGTTCTGTTCACATTCAATGTACCAGGTGGAAGCCTTGTGTGATCGTGTCGTCTGGTTGAGCGCCGGTGAAATCCGGAAAGTCGGCAAGCCGGTGGAAGTCATTACCGAGTACAGTGAAATGATCTCCCTGGCCGCGCCGCGTGAAGAGTCACTGGCGACGTCCGTCGTGAAAGAAGCCAGCGAAAAGAAAGACGCTCATGACAAAGGCGTCAAGTCCATTCCTGCCATTGAGAATGTCGAAGTCAGCGTAGACGGGAAGGTTGCAAAGGTTCACAGTCTGATCAGTGGCGAGTCAAACCTGGAGATCAGAGTAAGATTCAGGCTTGGTGAAGGCGTACCGATGCCCAGCGTGGCGGTGGCCATCTCCGGCGGGGATGGGCGCATCCTGAGTAGTGCGGGCAGCTTTCATGACGGTGTTTCGCTTTCGGTGGATGCAACCGGGAAGGGAGTGGCGGATATCGTTTTCCCGAAGCTTTCCCTGCTGCGCGGAAATTACTATCTCGATATCGCCCTGTTGTGCGAAAAGGGAATTCACCTGTACGAATCCATCCGGCGCGCGGCAGAACTACATGTCGACCAGAAAGGCCTTGAGCGCGGCATCGTCATGCTGCCGCATGAATGGAAAGTTTGACAGCAATGGCAAGCAAACCATCCATGATGGAAGCGAAAAAGAAAACCCCGGAATCCTATAGAGCGGCTGGCTATGATGTCAGGCCGGCCGTTCCTGATGATGCAGAAGTAATTTGCACACTGTTCAACAAAATCTTCCCCGATGAAATGTCCCTGGCGCACTGGCACTGGAAATACCGGCGTGAACAAAGCCGGGCCATTGTGGCATACCGGGATGGCAGGCTGGTTGCCCATTACGGCGGGGTGGGCACAGATATCCTGCTGGAAGGCAGGCAAAGCACAGCCATCCAGGTGGCTGACCTCATGGTGGACCCTTCCGAGCGGCAAGCCGTCCGCCGCATCAGCCCTTTTTTCCTGATGGCCAGCGCCTTCCTGGACAATTACGTGGGATACGAAAACCCGTTTTACCTGGGTTATGGATTTCCCAGTGACCGGGCCATGGCCCTGTCGGACAGACTGGGATTATTCACGCCGATAGGCGCCATGCACGAAATCAGCTGGGAAATTAACGGGCTTGAAGCTTCCCCGGTGAGAAATCTCACTGAAATCACATCAAGTAATTTTGTTGAATATGCCGACAGGATAAATTCACTGTGGAAGCGTTTCAGTAAACATTTTGGAAATCGATTCGTGTGTAAGAAGGATGCAGATTTTATCCGGTGGCGTTACCTGGAGCATCCGGCGAAGACCTATGCCATCTACCTGGTAACAGGCCGCTTCACCAGAAGGGCCGAATATCTGCTGGTCATGAGACATGAGCGCCAGAACAGCATGCTGATGGATATACTGGCGAGGAAGCTGGATCTTGCCCCAGCAATAAAACTGGCCAAACAGCTCGCCTGGCAGCAAGGCAGTCGCACGCTGGTGACCTGGTGCAGTGAAACGGACATAACGCGTTTTCAGCTCGAGGACGCACAAGACAGAATCCTGCCCGTCGCGATTCCGGCGAACTCGCGGTCACCAGGCCCGGCACCGGATCACCAGGCAGACAAATGGTGGTTCATGCCGGGTGACACGGATTACCTGTAAGAAGATTGGATTGAATATACATGGTCAATGAAAACCAGCTGATTCCCTATGCAACTTCAGAGCTGCCTGTTGAACGCGGTCCCTGGCTCGTGTTCGCACCGCATGCGGATGATGAAAGTTTCGGTATGGGAGGCACCATCGCCAAGGCCGTTGGGTATGGCATCGCGGTGCATCTGGTGGTCATGACTGATGGTTCGCTGGGTGGTGAGAGTGCGGATCTTGTTGAAGTCCGCAAGGCAGAAGCCAACAAAGCGGCAGAAACGCTGGGAATACAAGCGCCGGTATTCCTTGGTTATCCTGACAGGCGACTGCGCTTGGATAAAGAGACTGTAGAGCGAGTCACTGGAAACATTAATCATGTTCAGCCAGCCGCAGTATTCTTTCCCGGGTGTTTTGAATTACACCCAGATCACCGCACCACTGCCTTGTTAGTGTGGCAGGCACTGAAAAATTGCCCAGGAAAGCAAATCGCACCGGTCAGTTATGAAGTGCTGGTGCAAAGCCCTGCAAATACCCTGGTGGATATCAGCCCTTTTATCGTGCAAAAAAGTGCCGCCATGTCGGTTTATGAAAGCCAGCTGTCCGAAAGCCGGTATGTCGACATCACAATGTCGCTAAACCGGCTAAGATCACTGACGCTTCGTGGAGATATTTCCCACGCGGAAGCCTTTTATTGCTTCAATTCCGGGGATCCGGAAGCCGACTATGACCAGGTCGTCTTCGACAACCTGAAGACCTATTTCAGGGTCTGAAAAGGGGCCAAATTCAAGCCGTTTTTACCCCAGTTTTTGAACTCAAAACCGGTCAAAAACGATATTTTGAGAAATTTGCTCAACAAATCGCCAAAAACCGATGAAATTTAGTAAGTTAGCCACCCGTAATTGCAAAAATTTCTCAATATCACCAATAACCTTAAGTTTCAGCCCCAAAAGCCTGTATTGCAACAAATTTAAGTTGCAATAGTTGAAAAATTATGAAAAATAGCGCGAACATGTCACAAAGCCAGTGAATTCAGTTGACATGGTGCGTACGCCTAGGCATCATTCGCCTTCGTAGGCCTATTACAGAAGCTATTAACCGGGGTATTTCCCCTAATCTTTAACCAGAAATTGGGGTGAAAGCCCTGTTAATTATTTATTGAGCGCGCTCAAG
>CAZVSC010000059.1:0-16711 GCA_964629325.1 uncultured Enterobacteriaceae bacterium | reverse complement strand
TCATCGGCGACCAGTTCGTGCTCGGCGAGACCATCGGCGAGGCGCTGGGCCGCGCCCACAAGGATGGCAAGGACTTCGAGGATTTCTCGTTCGACATGCTGGGCGAGGCCGCGCTCACCCTTGCCGACGCACAGACCTATTTCGATGCCTACCTGCACGCCATCGAGGCCATCGGCGCCGTTAAGGATCCGGGGCGCAGCCTGGGCATCTCCGTGAAGCTGTCCGCCCTGTGCCCCCGCTTCGAGGTGGCCCAGTGGCGCCGCGCGCAACAGGAACTGACCGACATGCTGGGACAACTGGCACGCGCCGCCCGCGACAGGAATATCCCGCTGACCGTGGACGCCGAGGAAAGCGAGCGCCTGGTGCTTGGCCTGGAGGTGTTCGCCGGCGTCCTGCGCGTATTGAATGATGCCGACTGGCAGGGTTTCGGCCTGGCCGTGCAGGCTTACCAGAAGCGCGCCCTGCCCGTCCTGCACTGGCTCAATGCACTGGCCGGCGACATCGGTACCCGCATTCCCGTGCGTCTGGTGAAAGGCGCCTACTGGGACACCGAGATCAAGCTGGCGCAGACACGCGGGTTGCACGACTTCCCCGTCTTCACCCGCAAGTGCAATACCGACCTGTCCTGGCAGGCGGCCATGAAAACCCTGGCTGGCATGAAGGAACACCTCTCGCCCCAGTTCGCCACCCACAACGCCTGGAGCGTGGCCAGCGTGAAGGCGTATTTCTCCCCGGGTGAATGCGAATTCCAGCGCCTGCACGGCATGGGCGAAATTCTCTACGATGTGCTCAACGAAAACGCCGACAACCGGTATCGCTGCCGCGTGTATGCACCGGTGGGCACCCACGACGCCCTGCTGCCCTACCTGGTCAGGCGCCTGCTGGAGAATGGCGCCAACACGTCTTTCGTCCATCGCATCGCCGACAATGCCGTGCCCGTGGATGCCATCGTCTCCGATCCCGTCGCCCAGGTGACACATAACGAAGGTCATCGTCATCCTGCCGTGGTGCTGCCGAAGGACCTGTTTGCCCCGGCCCGGACAAACTCCGCCGGCATCAACCTGGGCGATCGCGCCGTCGTCGACCGGCTGCTGGAGCAGGTCGCCCGCCATGCCCGGGATCCGCTGCCACTGCAGAAAGGCACCCGCGAGAAAAGCGTGCCGATCGTCAATCCGGCCACCGGCGAGGCCATCGGGCAAAGCGGTTTTCCCGACAAGGAGACGATGCATGCCGCCCTGGACAGGGTCGCGGCCGCGTGGCCGAAGTGGGAACGCCGGCCGGTGAACGAGCGCGCCGCCCTGCTGGAGAAAACCGCCGCCCTGATCGAAATGAACCAGGCGCGGCTGATCTCACTGTGCATTCGCGAAGCCGGCAAGACCGTGCCCGATGCGCACAGTGAAATCCGCGAAGCCGTCGATTTCCTGCGCTACTACGCCGCCGAGAGCCGGCGCCTGTTTGGCGGCCCGGAAGAACTGCCGGGGCCGGTGGGCGAATCCAACACCCTGCTCCGCCGCGGCAAGGGGGTGTTCTTCTGCATCAGCCCGTGGAATTTCCCGGTGGCCATCTTCACCGGCCAGGTGGCCGCGGCACTGGCCGCCGGCAATACCGTGATCGCCAAGCCGGCGGAGGACGCCACCGCCATCGGCCGGGTCGTCACCGCACTCTTTCACGAAGCCGGCATTCCCGACGATGTCCTCGTATGCATTCCGGGCGAAGGCGCGACCGTGGCTGCCGAGGTGCTGCCCGATGAACGCGTTGTAGGCGTCGCCTTCACCGGTTCGGGGGAAGTGGCAAAGCTCATCGCCTCGGCCCTGGCGACCCGCAAAGGCGCCATTCCCACGCTGATCGCCGAGACCGGCGGTCTCAACGCCATGCTGGCGGACTCCACCGCCCTGCCCGAACAGGTGGTGCGTGACGTGGTGCAGTCGGCCTTCAACAGCGCCGGCCAGCGCTGCTCGGCTTTACGCGTGCTCTACTTGCAGGAGGAGATCGCCGATCGTGTATTGGAACTCATCCAGGGACGCATGAGCGAACTGGTCATCGGCGACCCCGGCGCCATGGAAACCGACGTCGGTCCGGTCATCAATGCGCAGGCGAAAGACGAGATCAATGCACATATCACGAAGGCAAAAAAGGCTGGACGCCTGCTGTACCAGGTGCCGCAGGAGTCACTGCCACAGAACGGATTCTTTGTCGCTTCTGCCATGATCAGCATTCACCGCATTGCCGACCTGGAAAAGGAAATCTTCGGCCCGGTGCTTCACGTCATCCGCTTCGCGGCCGAGGACATGCTGTCGCTTTGCGACGAGATCAACGCCACGGGTTACGCCCTCACCTTCGGCATCCACAGCCGCATCAACCACCGCATCGACGCCATCAGCCGGCGCATCCTGGCGGGCAACGTCTACATCAACAGGAACATGGTGGGGGCGGTGGTCGGCTCACAACCGTTCGGGGGCAGCGGCCTGTCGGGAACGGGTCCGAAAGCGGGGGGTCCGGAATACCTGGCGCGGTTCGGGCGGGAGCAGAGCATCAGCAACAACACAGCGGCGATTGGTGGAGACCCGGCGGTTTTCTCGATCAGTGAATAATTTGCGGAAAAATAATTCGGGGACAGTTCACTTAATTCAGGATTTCGGGAATCAAGTGTAATTCGGGGACAGTTCACTTAATTCAGGATTTCAGGAATCAAGTGAACTGTCCCCGAATTATTTAATTAAGTGAACTGTCCCCGAATTTATTCAGTCGATGGAATCCGGCGCGAAGCCGATACCCTTCCAGCCATCGGAGGGTCGCGTCAGCGTCAGCATCTGCACGCGGTTGGTGCCGTTGCGCGCCTGTCTGCCGGTGAGCACGACGGCATCCCCCGCCTTCAGGTCGTTATGGTTCCAGCCGCGGCGCACGAGAATGTTGCGCGGGTAGGTCTCGGACTCCCACAGCACCTTGCTGCCATCCGCGTCTGTTGTTTCCACGTACACACGGCTGTGGGGGTTCTCGAACCAGACTTCGGTGACGACGCCTTCGATAGTCACCACGGAATCCTGATCGTAGATGGAAAGAAAGGAATGATGGGCCAACACGGTGGCTGGCAGGGAAAATAACACAATCAGGTACAGAGAAGTTTTCATATCGCTTACCTTTACTCGTCGCCCAGGTGCGGACGTGGAATACAGTCGTAATCCATCACTTCGAAATCGGTTTTTTTCCACTGCGTCGTGACGCTCCAGGGGCGCGTGAAATACAGCGGGTCGTCGATGATGGTTTCCAGGGCAAGCGTGTTACCGTCCTCCAGCATGGTGCGTCTTTCCACGACACGCAACTGGTCGGAATGGGGAACACCCTGCGGACGCAGGTAGCCGGCCTGGATACCGACCGCTTCAATGACCAGCGTGTCGCCTTCCCAGGTCGCTGCGGAAGTGCCCATGAATGTAGGATAAGGGTCTTCCGGCAAAGGGCGGTCAAGGTAAGCCCGCCTCACCTGGTGGTCATATTCGTAGACCATCAGCACCCGCTCCTTATCCTGGATGATTTCATGCAGCATGGGGGCGGTGGTGATGCGGACCAGGCTGAACAGGCACTGATGAGCGGGGTCGCTCAGGGGGTCGGCCTGCCAGGCCCTGAAGGCGGCGAGCCCCGCCTCGGAATATGGCGGCTCGACGTCCCATTCCTCGGCGGACCAGCCTTCCATTTCCCAGGTGCCGGAAAAGTCCGGTTTGTCGGCAGCGAAACACGGCGCCAGCCACGACAGCATGGCAGCCATGATTGCTGACTTTATAAACCGGCCTGCTTTTGTAATCACGGGTGTCATTGTCATCCCCTGTCTATTTAGCGGCCTCGGCTTCTGCGCGCGAGGTGTAACCCATGCCCACCCATTTTTCCCAGTCGGCGCTGGGACCGCAGCCGCCGTCGTTGGGCCGGTAGAACACACCGTCGGCATCGATGATGTACCCGACCGCGCCGCCGGGGCGACCGTCATGCAACGGGCAATAGACCACCTGCACGGACTGTCCCGGCTGGAAGGTGAAGCCATTCATCGAGGGAGAACGTGACAGCAGCGACGGCGGCGCCGCACCCTCGAAACTGTAGAGCGTGCCGTCTTCGGTCTCCATGTACAGGGCGATGTGCGGACTGTTGAAGGCCCAGCGCACCACGGTGCCGGACAGCAGTTCCTCACGATCGCGGTCGAACATGGCGAAACTGTGATGAGCAACCGCACTATCCATTACCGTCAGCAGCAGGCAGCCCAGGGCGATCATGCAACTCGTTCTTTTCATTCATATCTCCTCAATCGGGGACAGTGACTTTTTCTCTATCGGGGACAGTGACTTTTTCAAGGAAAAAGTCACTGTCCCCGGTTTTTCTACTGGACGGCTTCGCTGAATATTGGACTCTTTTCCTGGCCCACCAGGTCGGGCGGCAGGTCGGGATTGCGCAGGCGGTCGAGGCCGCGCGGGTCCACGTAACCCGGCTCGCCGGGCAGGCGGTACTGGGTTGACGGCCGGCCGTCCTCGTCGAACGTCAGGTAGGTGTTGTCGTTCTGCGCGCACTCCCAGTAGCGCATCCTGAAGCCCATGTCTTCCAGGTCGGGCCGCGGACGGAAGGTGTAGACCACGGTGATCGGCTCCACCAGGCTGAGCGGGTCATAGAAGGTCACGTTGTCGACCAGGCGCTTCGTGCCGTTGCTGAGGGTTTCCATGCGCCAGACCTCGACGGTCTCGAACTGGTTGCTGGTCGGCGGGGTGCCGCGGAAATAATCCCCAGGGAAGATATCGACCGTGTGCACGATGAGCATGTCATCCACCCAGAAACCAACGGAATCGCCGGCGGCGTAGTGGGTGCCGTCGATGTTCTTGTGTTCCTGGTTGATGTATATGCGGCGCATGTCATTGCCGAGGTCGTTGTTCCACCAGGACTGCGACGGCGTGTTGACGAACTCGCGCACGTAAGGTTCGAGCAGCCAGCGCGGCATGCCCGCGGGCTCGCAGGAGGTGAGTCGGTCGTAGTCGACGCCGAGGTCGCGCCGGTACTGGAAGGCGGCCTCGTACTCGGGTGTCAGCACGCCTTGCTTGATGACCACGTTCTCGCCTTCGCCGAACGGTCCGATCGGTCCGCCATCGCTGCTTTCCAGGAACAGCTGGTTGCCGCTGTTGTTGCCGTCGGCGGACCACAGGCCTTCCCATTTCGGCACGCTCGCGTACGTGTGGGGAGTGCCGCCCTTGTGGTAGTTGTAAAGGTACTCGTAATGCTCGGTGGATGTGGCGAAGCGCTGTGGCGGCGGCACCGCTTCCGGCAACGGCACCCTGGCCGGCGGCTGGGCCTGCAACAGCACGGACGCGAGTATGCCTGCACAGGCCAGCAATGACGTGGAGACAGATCGACTCATTCCCTTCCCCCTTCTGCTAGTTCTATGGGTTGTATTTATTCTTTTTATTAATGCTTCTGCTTTTATATGGATCTCTGCGGGATCCAGCCGCTATTTGTATCACCCGGCGCGACAATCAGCCAGAAAATGGTTCGATCGACACCCGCGTTTTCAGGTCGGTCTTGCAGAATGCGTGCAGGAAGCAGGTCTGCTCCGACATATCCAGCGCCTGGCGGGCGAAGTCATCGTTCTCGCCGGTGACCAGGTAGACATGGGTCTCCACGGGGTCGGCGCTGCCGGCCTTGCCGGTGCCGCCGCTGGCGCCACCTTTCGAGAAATGGGTGTCCTGCAGGATGCGATATTCATCGAGCGGCTTCTTCACGATCTTGGCATAGCGGCCGAACTGGGTCATGAAGCAGAAGCCGATGCCGGCGGAGATGTAACTGGCCGCGTCCGGGGCCAGGCCTTTGCCGCCATTCTCCGGGGCCTCGTCACAGAGGAAATAGAAGATGGAGCCGTGCGGGTTGAACAGATGCTGCTCCACCTGCTTCACGCCGTCGTCGCGCAGGGTGCAGATACCGCGTACGTGCAGGATGCGGTCCTGCTCGTCTTTCAGGCTGTCGCCGGCCAGGGTGACTGTCTCCTGGGTCTTGGGGGTCAGGCCGCCTTTCCTTAACAGGCCGCTCCACTCATCCGCTGTCGGCTGCGCCTTGTCGAAATGATCGCCGGGATCCGGTTCAGCCGGCCTGCCGACGGGCAGCGCACGGTCCGGCTCGATCTCGCTCCCGTTATGACTGAGGGTGAACAGGCTTTCGAGGGCGCCGCGCATGAGCCCGTTGAGCGGCGATGCCGCCACGGCGTCCTGCACCAGGCGTTGCAGGGTATCGCGGTCCGCGTCGCTGTCGACCTGTACGGCCAGCTTCACGTCCTTCGCACCGCCGGTCATGGTGCCTTTGAGTGCCGAGCCCTTCATGGTGTAGTAGTTGTCCTGCACCAGGCGGATGTTCTTGATGGTGATGCCGCGCTGCTGCGCCAGGGCCAGGATCTCGTTCATGTAGGAACAGACCATGCCGGTGGTCAGGAACGACAGCGGGCACGGCGCGGCGTCGAGCCCGTCCAGGTAGGCGCCCTCGTCACTGGCCAGGCGCCAGACTGTGCCGGTGCTGGCGGCGGCCACCAGGGCCTCTTTCTGCATGACCGAGAGGGAGCGCACGCACAGCCGCACCGCTTCCCCCAGGCGGATGGCGGGCGCTTTAAATCCCAACGCCTCGGGGTTGGCAACCTTGAAGAACAGGGGCTTGCCGCTGTCCACCAGCGGATTGGCGCGGGTTTCGGCCATGGGACACTCCGGGTTTTCGCTTTATTCGTGGAGTGGGGCAAGGTAATGGAAAAACCAGGCCCTGGCAATCCGCCGCCCGGGCAAGGCAAACAGCCAATTTTTTGCTAGACTGCGCAGACTTTTCGCCCACAAATACCTGCAGATACCCAGCCATGAAAATGCGCACCAACCTGTTCATCCTGGCACTTTCTATCCAGGCCATGCTGACCACCCAGTCCGTCCTGGCCCAGGGCCAGCTCGCCGATACCATCGCCAGCGGGGATATCACCGCCGCACTGCAGCAGATCGCCGACGGTGCCGATGTCAACGCGCCCCAGGCCGACGGCACCACACCGCTCATGTATGCGGCCTACCTGGGCAGCACGGAACTTGCCGAGGCGCTCGTGGCGGCCGGTGCAGACGTCAATGCGGTCAACGACTATGGCACTTCCGCCATCCTCGAGGCTTCCATCATCGGCGCCACCGGCATCCTGGAAGTACTGCTGGAAAACGGCGCCGACGCCAACTGGGCCAACCCCGAAGGCGAAACGCCCTTGATGAATACCGCCCGCGCCGGCCTGCTGGATGCCACCCGGATGCTGCTGGATCATGGCGCCGACATCAACGCGGTGGAAAGCTGGGGCGGCCAGTCCGCGCTGCACTGGGCGGCGGCGCAGCAGCAGTCCGCGATGCTGCAGTTACTTATCGACAACGGCGCCGACGTCAATCTCGTCAGCACCATTCGCCACTGGGACCGCACCACGCTCAACGAACCGCGCCCCAAACACATGAACAAGGGCGGCTTCACCGCGCTGCACTTCGCCGCTCGTGAAGGCTGCACCGCCTGCATCGACATGCTGGCGAAAGCCGGCGCCGATCTCGATGCTCATGACCCCGAACGCGTCACGCCGCTGAACATGGCGCTGCTCAACCAGCACTTCTACACTGCGGCTGCACTGATCGACGCCGGCGCCGATGTGGACAAGTGGGACCTGTATGGCCGCACGCCGCTGTTCAATGCCATCGACCTGCATACCCTGCCGATCGGCGGGCACCCGGACATCCCGACCGAGGACACCACCTCGGGATATGACATCGCCGTCATGCTGCTCGACCGCGGCGCGCAGCCGAACAGCCAGCTCAAGATGGTGCCGCCTCTGCGTGAAGCCATTTATGACCGCGGTTCTGACAAGGTGCTGACTACCGGCGCCACGCCCTTGATGCGCGCCGTGAAAGGCGGCGACATCGACTCGACCAGGCTGCTGCTCGCACACGGCGCCCTGCCCGACCTGCCCAACATGGAAGGCCAGACCCCGATGATGATCGTCGCCGGCATGGGTCACACCACGTCGCCGACGCGCGGCAAATACCGCACCCAGGAACAGAGCATCGAGGCCATTCGCCTGCTGCTGGAGGCCGGTGCCGACATCAATGCGCTGTCCGGCGATCCGGCGCTGCCGCCCGGCGTGCGCCCGGTGGATTACCAGCGTGACAAGAACCTGCACCCGGCCAACGAGGGGGAAGTGGTGATTCATGGCCAGACGGCACTGCACGGCGCCGCCAAGCAGGGCTGGACTGACGTGGCGCGCTTCCTCATCGAGAACGGCGCCATCCAGCAAGTGGTGGATGAAGCGGGTACCACGCCGTTCGATCTCGCCATGGGCCGCTATGCGCCGGCCTACAACGATTCCGCCCCGCAGCCCTTCTTCGAAACCGCACGCTACCTGCAGGAAGAGTGCGCGAAGATCGACAACTGCGCGATTCCCGATCCCATCAGCATCGACCTGCTGCCAGGCCTTTAACCACAAGGCAAAATAAAGGCGCTATGGAGCCACCGCTCCAAGCGCCTTTTCACATTTCCCTGTTTCGGGCGACGTCAGTCGCCAATCATGTCGTGGTAGAAACGGACAAGGCCGTTGCTGATGGTGGTGTCCGCCGTGTCGATGCTCATGACATGCGAGACATGGTTGTAGCCCTGCCACTGGGTGTACATCGGGCAGTCGTCGTACTTGTGGCACAGCGTGGCGTACATGTCGGCCACGCTGGATTCGATGAAGGCGGGATCGTACTCGGCGCTCCACAGGTACACCGGCACCTGCTGGCCTGCATAGGATCGCGCCAGGGCCAGCGGCGAGTTGGCCTCGCGCATGGCGGCATCGTCGCCGTAGTAGGCGGCGGAGCCACCGCCGCAGCCGCAGGAGCTTAATATTGCGGCCACGATGCCGGGTCCTTCCGGCAGTTGTGATGCTTCATGGAACAGGTAGCTGGCCACGTGGGTGGCGCCTGCCGAGTTGCCCATGAGAAAGACGTTGTCGGCATTGCCGCCGTATTCCGCGATATGTTCTTTCACCCACGCGATGATCATGCGCAGGTCTTCCGCCCCGGCCGGGAATTTCACTTCCGGCGCCAGGCGGTAATTGGCGTTGATACCGATGCCGCCCATCCGCGCCACCCACTTGCCGATGTTGCTGTAGATGAGGTTGTCGGTGGCGGCACTGACCTTGTCACCACCTGTGAGACCGCCGCCGTGGAAATAGATCAGCACCGGCCCGCCCTCGCGGAATCCGGCATCGCTCACCCACAGGTCGAAGTTCTGCAGCGGATGCGGGCCATAGGAAATGTCGCCGTGCAGGACAAGCCCTTCGGAATCCACGGCCTGGTGCAGCGGCGTGTACAGCGCCTGCGTTTTCGTGTTCACCTCGCCGTTCCACTGTTTGCCGATTTCGGCGACACCCTGGAAGGCGGCACGCACGAGATCGTCCTGGGCCAGGACAGATGTGTTGAATGCCAGTATTAATGTACTAATAAGTGCTAGACGACTTTTCATGAATTCCCCTTTAATTACCTGGCAGCGCAGACTTACGCTTTATCCCTTTATCCCTTTATCCCTTTATCGATTTATTCCAGTCAGCAATGTCGGATGACGGCCCTGTGGGCCTTATCCGACCTACTCACCTTCTGTATCCTGTCTTCATACTCGCCAGCAATGTCGGATGCGGTGCTTTGCACCTTATCCGACCTACTCATACCGGCAGGTCTTTATCACCCAGCCCTGACTTCTTGCGCAGCAGGTTGACCACGCCGTTGACGATGTAAAGCACGACGACCGGAATCATGACCATCGCGCCGTACAGGTCGGTGTTGCCCAGGCTTACGAGACCGGCGCCAAGGAAGCTGTAGCTCATGGCGCCCGGAATGGCGCCGATCAGGGTCAGCAGCGCAAGACGGCCTGTGCTGATATTGGTCAGGGCCAGGAGGATGTTTTGCAGCATGTAGGGCACGACAAAGGCGAGCCGCACCAGCAGGACCACGACGTTGCCGTACTGGGTGAGCTTGTTGAGCAGGTTCTTGTACTCCACGTTTTCCATCACCACCTTGCCCATGCCGCGGAACACCCGCCTCACCGAAATGGTAGAGGCCACACAGCTGAGCGTGATGCCCGCCAGGGCGACAATGGCGCCTTCGACCGGGCCGTAGAATGCCCCGCATAAAAGGCACAGCGGCATGAGGATGGGTACGAAAAAGAAGGCACAGACAGCAAAGGCGATGATGATATAGATGAAACTCAAAGGGCCGAGGATGGCGAGAAAACCCTGCAGGGCGTTGACGATCATCTCATCGGAATATGCCGGGAAAAAGAATTTACGCACCAGGAAAATCAGGATGCTGAAAATGATGAGGAGTAACACCGGGTTGATCTTGTTCACTATGCCTGCCCGTTTGCTGTAGTTACGCGCACAGAATAACACAGACATATGACCAGGGTGGAAGAACCTGTGTAATGTCATTTAAATGGCCCCGCACGAAGCTCCTCTATCAAGCCCGACTGAAACGCGGCTCAACCCCCGCCAGATATTGCAGTATCATTGCCCCAGGCCAAGACCGATAATTAAAGGGAAACACCATGTCCAGACCCCGCCTGTTTATCCTGATCGCTGCGCTCTGCCTGCCTGTAGCGGGCTTCGCCCACCACAGCTTTTTCGGGCGTTTCGACAACAGCACCCACATGGAGCTGGAAGGCGTGGTCACCCGCCTGCACTGGGAAAATCCCCATATCCATATTTTCCTGAGAACCGAAGATGGCATCGAATGGGATCTGGAAAGCGGCTCGCCCACCCTCATGCAGCGCGCCGGCATTCCGCGTGACGCCCTGGAAGAAGGCATGACCGTTCGTGTCGCCGCCTGGCCGCCGCTCACGGACAAGGTGGAGGCATTCGCCACCAATGTACTGCTGCCAGACGGCACCGAGCTGCTCATGCAGACCGGCCAGCAGGCCTATTTCAGGGACGAGGTGATCGGCGATTTCTCCTATCGTTTTCGTACCGAAGGCGACCGCAGCCATCCCGAATGGGGCATCTTCCGCATGTGGACTTTCACCGGTGCTGACGGCTTCCTGTTTCCGGAGTCCATCAACCGTGATTACGATTTGCACCAGTACCCGCTCACCAAAGTGGCAACCCAGGTGCTCGACAACTTCGACCTGGCCCGCGACAACCCCACCAATAACTGCAACCCGAAAGGCATGCCGCTGATCATGGAGCAGCCGTTGCCGATGGAAATCATTCGCGACGGCGACAACGTGGTACTGCGCATCGAGGAGTACGACCTGCGCCGCACCATCCATATCGGCGAAACAGGCGCTCCGGCGGGCACGCCTTACACCCTGCTCGGCTATTCCTGGGGCTGGTGGGAAGGCGGTGAACCGTGGGGGGCTGACAGCACGCTGGTGGCCCGCACCACGCATATCGGTTTTCCCTGGCTGAACCAGCGCGGCATACCGCTCAGCCGTGCCGCCGGCATCGAGGAACGTTTTACCATGATCGAGGACGGCGCCTTCATGGATTACCAGATGACAGTGACGGACGCGGTCAATTTCATGACGCCGGTGCAACTGTCCAAAAAATGGATCCACGTACCGGGGGTGGAGATACTGCCGTTCGAATGTGACGAAATCAGCGAATACCAGGATTGAATATAAGTGGACGCGTTGTTTCAGGTCAGCAGTATCTCCGGCGTCATCCAGCTCGCCGTCGCGCCGGTATTCCTGCTCGCGGGGATCAGCGGCGCACTGATGGTGATGTCCAACCGGCTGGGTCGCATTGTCGACCGCGGCCGCTTCCTGAAAGATAAAAAGGCGAGTGCCAGCGAAGAAGAACAGGCCGCCATCCGAGCCGAATTGAACCGCCTCGACATCCGCGCCTCCTGGACCAACTGGGCCATCACCCTGGCCACGTCCTGCGCCCTGCTGATCTGCCTGGTGATCGTGTTCCTGTTCCTGGGCGCCGTCTTTGGTATCGAACTGAACAACTTTATCGCCTTCCTGTTCGTGGTGGCGATGCTGTGCCTGAGTGCGGCCTTCATCCTGTTCTTGCGGGAGATACGCATGAGCACGTCAGCCTTCCAGTTTCACGAAGACTGAGGAAGGCAAAAAAAAGGGGCGTTGCTTTTTACAGGCAACGCCCCCAAACCCCCTCCCCCTTTTTATGCAGGTATTAGCCGAACAGCTCCCGGCTCAGTTGCGCCCGCGCTTCGGCGTCACCGGTTACTGTTTCAAAGCCTTCCACCATTTCCAGGCGCCTGCGCAGTCCCTGCTGGTTGGCGATCTGAATGGCGAGACCGGGGCGGGCATTGATCTCGAGGATAAGCGGACCGAAGGTCTGGTCGAGCACGATATCCACACCCATGTAGCCGAGCCCCGTGAGTTCGAAGCAACGCGCGCCCAGGGTCAGCATTTTGTCCCAGGCGGGAATCTGCAGGCCCGGCAGCTGCACACCAAAATCAGGATGTTCGACGACCACGCGGTTGCGCCACACGCCTTCCGTAGTCACGCCGGTAGCCAGGTCGATGCCGACACCGACCGCTCCCTGGTGCAGGTTGGCCTTGCCGTCGGAGTCCCGCGTCGGCAGGCGGATCATCGCCATGACAGGCACGCCGCGGAACACCAGCAGGCGAATATCGGGGACGCCGCGGTAACTGACCGGCGCCAGGATGCTGTCGACACAGACCTTGTATTCGATCATGGCCATGTCGGCGAGACCGCCAAGACTGTAGATGCCGCTGAGAATATTGGAGGCGTGGTAACTGATGTCGTCGAGTGTCAGTGCGCGGCCGTCCGGTTTTACATACAGGTCCTTGCGCATGCCGTCGATGACCAGGACGCCCTCGCCGCCACTGCCATGCGCCGGCTTGATCACGAACTGGTGACGGTGGCCAATGATGTCAGTCAGGTGCGACAGGTCATGGGGCGTTGCGACCGCGCCAAAAAGCTCGGGGACAGCGATGCCCGCGGCGATGGCCAGGCGCTTGGTCTTCAGCTTGTCATCGACCAGCGGGTAGCAATGTCGCGGGTTGTAGCGCATCACGTAGGCGTGGTTGCGGGCATTAATGCCCAGCACGCCCTTGCGTTCGAGCCGGCGCCAGGTCAGCAGCATCAGGATTTACCGACCGAGAGATCGCGGAAGCGCAGGAGTTCCGACACGCGGTAGCCGGTGTAGTTGCCGAACAGCAGGCATACACTCAACAGGACCAGCAGCAGCTCGGGGAAGTTGAACATCAGGTGTTCGAGCAGGTAGTGGTTCATGACGTAGAATCCGCACACCGCCACCAGTATGGTGCCGAGGGTTTCCTTGAAGGTTTCCCAGCCGCCGCGCTCCTCCCAGACAATCGACATGCGCTCGATGGTCATGGTGAGGATGACCATAGGGAACAGCGCGATCGACAGGCCCTGGGCGAAGCCAAGCCGGTTGCTCAGCAGGCTCATGAAGACCATGAGTCCAATGACGATGACCAGCATGCATGCCAGGCGCGGCACCAGCAGCAGGCGCAGGTTGGCCAGCGCCACGCGCAGCAGGCAGCCGGTGAGCAGTATAATCAGGAACAACATGAGGCCCCAGCCCAGCTGTGTCTCGCGGAACGCCAGGGCGATGAGGATCGGGGTGAACGTACCAAAGGTCGGCAAACCGATAACCACCCGCATGAAGGCCACCACCAGGGCGCCCAGCGGCACCATCAACAATACCTTGTACACTTCCTGGCTGGCGATGGGCAGGCTGTACAGGGAGAAATTCAGCAACCCTGTCAGCAGCGTGCCTTCGACCTGCTGCGCCAGGGTCTCCTGGGGAATGGTCAGCTTGGTCACGGAAAAATTGACCTGGAGATTGCGCACGCCGTCGGTAGTAACCAGTTCACGGTTGCCGCGCATCCAGGGAAAGAAGCGGGCCGGGTAGCCCTGGGCCCCGGTTTGTGGATCGAAACCGCGCCAGCGCTGGCCATTATTGACCTCGATCCAGGGAATGAGCGGTTGCTCGATAAAACCTTCCTGAAGTGAGACGCCATACACTACACGCGAGGGAATGCGGGCACCGGCCAGGATCTCGGTGACCAGTCCTTCCCACTGGTCTCGGGGCAGTGAATCGCGGATCACCTTGACGTTCTCATCCGAGTCGTCGGCCAACAGGGCCAGCAGCCGGCTGGCGAAACTGAAGATGTCGGCGGACTCGCTACGCGCCCTGGCCAGCACATCAGTTACCGCCGAAGCCAGCGGCTCCGGATATTCCGGCACTTCCGGGAATTCGTCTATCTCCTCTGCAGGCAACGTGTTCCTGAAGGCATTGCCTTCCGGGTAGACATGCAGGCGGTAGAACAGCGACTGGTCACCGCGCGAGCGGCGCAAAGTCCAGTCGGCGTTGCGAATGGGGCCGTCCTCACTCAGTGTGAGACCAAAGGCACGGGAGACAAAACTCTCATCGATACGGGTGAACCCAGGCGTTGCCTCGGGCAGGGCAAACACGACGCGTGCCGTGCCGTTGCGGCCGGTGAAGTCCAGGCGTGCCTCGACCGTCCAGACCTCGGTTTCCAGTCCGGGCTGAAGCGGAAAATGCAGCCTGTCCACTTTCATCCAGGCGATGAACAGACCTATCGCGGAGAGGAGCAGTGCCAGTACCAGGACCAGCGGGAGCTTGAGGGATCTGAACATGGCCGGTTACTCTGCGCGCGGACAGCGGGTGCGCTGGGAGTAGGTTTTGCTGGGATCGATCAGAAAGTATTCCTGGATGAACTCGCGGCCAAGCAGCACCGGGTAATTGAAATCCGAGCGCTCTGTCAGGCTGAACGGCACCTCGTAGATGGTACCGGCCAGGCAAATATTCAGCATTACCACCGGCCGCTCGTCCCGCTCAGGTGTGTAGCGCAGCTTGATGTTGACATGCTTCTGCAGCGGCAGTTCCATCTGAACACGTTCACTGTCGGGATCATCGTGGTCCTTGAGGATGCTGAAGGTCACCCAGGTCTGGCCGGTGTACTCGCTGTACTCGATGTCCTCGGCGTGGATGGTGCTGGTACGGGCACCGGAGTCGAGCTTGGCGCGCATCAGAGTACGGGAAGGCATAACGCGGATGTTTTCCAGCCAGCCGAGGATGATCTTTTGCGGCTCGGCGGGCATGGCATCGACAACCGGAATTTCGGGCTGGGCAAAGACTGGGGAAAAACCGGGTAAAAACAGCACCAGTACGGCCAGGGTTGCCGTCGGAAAAAATAAGGTGCGTATGTTCATGTGGCCGCGCATTGTATCTAATCCAATGACGCAGTAAAGAGGCTGGAATAAATAATTCAGGGCTACCTGGCGGGCAAAACGCCCATGAATCAGCCCTGTTTTACCGGGATATAGATATCGATCTCGCACTCGGGCGACGAGGGACTGAAGCGCTCGTCATACAATTCGTAACCCGGGCTTCCTGCCACCTCATAGGGCGAGTCGGCGATCCAGCGGAACAACGTTTCAAAGGCTTTCGGCAAATCCGTGAGGATGCCCTTGTGCGTGAGCATGGCGAATTTGCCACCGGGCACCTGCAGTTTCTCCATCCCCTCGGGCACCCGGGTCTTTGCCGTTACCGGCGCACAGGCCATGTAGCAGGTCTCGCCCAGTTCCGCCTGCTCGGGGGTCGAGTAGAACACGCCGAAGCCGTTGGTCTCGCTCGCCTTGGGCTCGATCTCCCCGGCACGCTTCGAGTAGCTGCCCCAGACGCCTGAGATGCCCTCGAAATTATCCATCGGGCCCTGGTACTCCACACCTATGACGGTGAAAGCTTCCCGATCGACGACGACGGGCTCCAGGGCGGCCATTACTCGCCACTCTCCTCTTCCAGCTGCCGGCGCAGCTCTTCCAGCTCGTCCAGCTCCTGGTTGTTGGTGCAGTAGAATTCGTTGATCGGCGTCTGCGTCAGGGTCCAGCGGCGCGGGGCTGAATGCCAGGGTTCGGCGAGCACCTGGGGATCGTCGACGATCACTTCCACGACAAGATAGTTCTCGGACGGGCGTGAGTAGCGCTCGGTGACCTTCAGCTCGTCGCTGTGGTACCAGCCGTTGGGCATGATATAGGTGCGATCGTCGAAGGTGGTGGACTCGATGACCAGCGTGTCCCCTTCCCAGTGTGCGGTGCTGTTGCCGTGGAAGAGCGGCTCGGGGTACTCGGGCGCCGCGCGGCCGTCGGTGTAGATGACGCGGAAGTTGTTCAGCACTTCATAGAGCTGCACGAAGACGTCTTCCTTGTGGACCAGCATGGTGCCGTAGGGATTCTGCAGCCAGATGGCGGGTACGCCGCGCGGCATGCAGTTGACGGAAGACTTCGACAACTCCAGTTCGATTTCGGACATGTTGTCCATGCGTGCGCGGGCGGCGGGAAGAAACTGCGGCGGCAGTTCCGGCGTCACTGCCGGATCGAACTGGCGACGGGCAGCAGGTTCGACGCCGAAGCGGCCACTTACGCCCTGTCCGGCACTGTTGGGCAGCCACATGCCGGTCAAATCGGGCTTACCATTAGCCAGGCGCGGGGCGGGCCCGCCGGATGGCATGACCCTGATCAGGTATTCCTGGTCCTGGGCGAAAACATCGCCTCCAAACACCAAGGCAACGATAACCACCTGAAACACTTTTATAAAGTTGTACTGCATGCCTGACCCCTTTCCTCTTTCCTCTTTCCTCTTTCTTCTTTCTTCTTGTAAAGATGCGGCAGACTCCGTCTGCCTTGCCGGATA
>CAZVSC010000058.1:0-17701 GCA_964629325.1 uncultured Enterobacteriaceae bacterium | reverse complement strand
TCAATCCGCCCAGCTTCTGTCAGTTACTTTCTCAACGAAGTCGCCTTTCTCTTCCTGGCGATGTGACCACCGGTACTTCACGTGCTGCAGGAACTTCGTGTGCCACGATGAAGACACTTCCTTGCGCTCGCGCCAGTACAGGATGAATTCCGGGATCAGCTCCTGCGCAAACCTGAGGTCGATGTTGGCCAGCTCCAGCACGTCGTAAACCTCGTCGCTTGGCTGGTAATCTTCCGGCAGCAGCCTCGGTGCCGAGTCATGCTCGAGGGCCGCTTCGTACTTCGCCCATTGCCGGCGCACGTGCGCGATGAACTTGGTGTTCCAGGTGCTGGTCTTCAGGCCGGTCTCGCGCCAGTACAGCACGAATTCGGGCACCGCGTCCTCGATGAAGGAATGGTTGATGCCGGCATGCTCGAGAATGCTGATCGCATCCTCTCCCGGCTGCCACTGCGCGGACATGTTCGCCTCCAGTTCCTTCAGGCCCGCATGGCTGCGGCTGCTTTCCCATTCGCGCACGATGTACTTGTAGAACGTGTTGTGCCAGGAGTATTGCGCCTTGTTGCGCTCCTGCTGGCTGATGACGAACAGGCGCACATGTTCGTCAATGAAGCTGCGCGGTATGTTGCGCTTCTCGCACAACTGGTAGAGGTCGGCATTGGGCTGCCAGTCGGCGGGTATCTGCGTCGCCCGCCCGCCTGCGGTGACCGGTGCTTCCGGTTTCTTCTCCGGCGGTGGTGGTTGCGCCCGTGATGAACCCGGCTGGCGAATGGCGATGCGGGTTTTGCCACTATCGGTCCTGGTTTCGATCAGGCCTTTCGCCGCCAGGTTGTCCTGTACGCGCCTGATCTCGGCCTGGTTCCAGAATGGCATGGCGTCGGTCAGCGCGTTGTAATCAACCGTCAGCCAGGGTTGGCCCGGCTGGCGCTGCAGCAGTTCGCTCAATACGTGCAGCATCACTGCCTCTTCCAGGCCAATGGTGGCGGCCAGGGTCGGCGAGATCAGCAGCGGGCGTTCGGGAATCAGCGAGGAGCTCATGGCATTGAGTATCAGAGGGTGGAGAGGAGGGCGTCGATGGCGTCGCTGAGTTTGCTGACGGCGATGACATCCATGCCGTCGATCTTCTTCTTCGGCGCATTGGCCTTGGGTACGATGGCGCGGGTAAAGCCGTGCTTGGCAGCTTCGCTCAGGCGCTCCTGGCCGCTGGGTACGGGGCGGATCTCCCCGGCCAGGCCCACTTCGCCGAACACCACGAGTTCACGCGGCAGCGCCTTGTCCCGGAAGCTGGAGACGATCGCCAGCAGGACGGCGAGGTCGGCACTGGTCTCGGCTACACGCACGCCACCGACCACGTTCACGAACACGTCCTGGTCAGCCATGAACATGCCGCCGTGGCGGTGCAGTACCGCCAGCAGCATGGCGATACGATTGTTGTCGAGTCCCACCGATACCCGGCGCGGGTTGCCGTACTGGCTGGCATCCACCAGCGCCTGGATCTCCACCAGCAGGGGACGCGTGCCTTCCCACAACACCACGACGATGCTGCCGGGAGAGATGTCCTCTTCGCGTGCGAGGAAGATCGCGGACGGGTTCTTCACTTCCTTCATGCCCGTGCCGGTCATGGCGAACACGCCGAGTTCGTTGACCGCGCCAAAACGGTTCTTCTGGCCGCGCAAGGTGCGGTAGCGGGAATCGCCGTCACCGTCGAGCATCATGAAACAGTCGATCATGTGTTCCAGCACTTTCGGGCCGGCCAGATTGCCGTCCTTGGTGACATGGCCCACCAGGAACAACGCCGTGCCGGTTTGCTTGGCATACTGGATGAGATAGGCGGCGCATTCACGCACCTGGCTGACGCTGCCCGGCGCGGAAGCCACGTCCGCCGAATACATGACCTGGATGGAGTCCACCACGATGATTTTCGGCCGGCATTCCTCGGCCACGCGTGTGATCTCGGTGACGTTGGTTTCGGCCAGCATCTTCAGGTTGTCCACTGGCAATCCCAAGCGCCTGGCGCGCATGCCTACCTGCTGCAGGCTTTCCTCACCGGTCACATACAGCGCTTCCATGGACTGCGAGAGCTGGCACATCACCTGCAGCAGCAGCGTGCTCTTGCCGGCGCCCGGGTTGCCGCCGATCAGCACCACCGAGCCGGGCACCAGCCCGCCGCCCAGTACGCGGTCGAACTCGCTGATGGTGGTGGTGAAGCGCGGCTGTTCCTCGAGGTCGATCTTGCCCAGCGTCTGCACGGAGGCGACAGGCGCACCGGTTTCACCACCGCCTGGGGGGCGCTTGAAATTCTTCGGTGCCGAGGGCGCGGTCGCGGGGCCCAGCAAAACACGGGTCAGCGTGTTCCACTCGTTGCAGGCCATGCACTGCCCCTGCCACTTGGTGTGTTCCGCGCCGCAGTCGCTGCAGACATATGCTGTTTTCTGTTTCGCCATCTTTTTTAAATGAGGTGTATCAAATTATTCAGGCTGCCGTATTCATGGCGGATGGCGCCGCGCTTGTCCGCCCTGCACGAATTTAACGTAGGTCGGATAAGTCCCAAAGGGGCGCCATCCGACAAATGTTCTGACATGGATGTTTTGTCAAAATATCCGCCGTTTGTGCATCATATATAGGTAAATTCCACACGCCGCGCCACGCTGCAGGTCAGGTTGTAGGACAGGATGCCGGTCTTTGCCGCCACCTCGTCAAGGGACAATGCCTGGTCCCAGAGGGTGACGGTGTCACCGGCCTGCGCTTCAGGCATGTCGCTGAGGTCGATCGCCAGCATGTCCATGGATACACGCCCGACGGTAGTGGTGCGTTTGCCCGCCACCATCACCGGCGTGCCGTTGGGGGCATTGCTGGGGTAGCCGTCAGCGTAGCCGATACTGACGATGCCGACGCGCATGTCGTGCGGGCAGATGAACTGTGAACAGTAGCCGACGTTGTCGCCCGCCACGAGATCCTTGACCGCAATCATGCGAGCCTGCAGGGTCATCACCGCGCGCAGGTCGAATGCCTCGCGGCGCAGGTCTTCGCGCTGCCAGTCGAAAGGCGACGAGCCGTACAGCATGATGCCGGGGCGTGCCCAGTCGGAAGCGGTTTCCAGATCGGACAGGATGCCGGAGGAAGACGGGATGCTCGTGACCGGCTTGTCGGCGGCGAGCTGCTTCTCCACGTAGCGGAAGGACTGCAGCTGCTGGATGTTCAGCGGCGACTCCGGAATGCTGGAATTGGCCAGGTGCGTCATCATGATCACGTCTTTGACATAGGGCCGTGCCTTCAGCGCCCGCCAGGTGGTCGCATAACTGGCCGGCGTCATCCCGAGGCGGCCCATGCCGGAATCCATCTTCAGCCACAGCGTGAGTGGGTTTTTCACCGACATGCCGCTCAGGATTTCGTCCAGCGTGGCCAGCTGTTCGGGCGAATGCACCACGAGCTGGAAATTGTGCTCGGCGATAACCTTCAGGTCGTCGGGTTTCATCATGCCCTGCAGCACGAGAATCGGTTTGCCGGTGTCCGCGGCATCGAGTGCGAGCGCTTCGTGGATATCGGTGACGCCGAACAGCTCGGCATCGGTCAGTGCCTGCGCGGATTCCACCATGCCATGGCCATACGCATTGGCCTTGATGATGGCCGCTACATGCCTGGCCCTGGCGTGGGAACGGGCTATGCCGAAATTGTGCTTGAGCGCCTTGAGATCAATGCTGGCGAGGACCCTGTGTACCACTGGTCCTCCCGTCAATCGTCTTCAAAGGGATCGCCGTCGTCATAGGCGTCGGGCCCGAAGTCTGGTGTGATGTTTTGCGAAGGCGGCGGCGAACTGCTGGATGGCGCCGAACCCGCCTGGCCATAGGCGCCGCCAGGGGATGCAGAGCCGCCAGCGGATGCATAGTAACCACCCTGGAAATTATCGTTGATGGGCATGTAATTCTCGAAGCGGGTGAACTTGCCGATGAAGCTGAGCAGCTTGGTGCCGATGGGGCCGTTACGCTGCTTGCCGATGATGATCTCGGCCACGCCTTTGTGCTCGGTATCCTCGTTATAGACCTCGTCGCGGTACACGAACATGATGACGTCCGCATCCTGCTCGATGGCGCCGGACTCGCGCAGGTCGGACATGACCGGGCGCTTGTTGGGGCGCTGCTCGAGGGAGCGGTTGAGCTGCGACAGCGCTATCACCGGGCAATTGAATTCGCGGGCCATGAGCTTCAGGGAACGGGAAATTTCCGAGATTTCGTTGGTACGGCTTTCCGCCGTACCCTTGATCTGCATGAGCTGCAGGTAGTCCACCATGATCATGCCGATGTGGCCGTGTTCGCGGTAGATGCGCCGCGCGCGCGAGCGCATTTCCAGGGGACTCAGGCCGGGATTGTCATCGATGAACAGCGGCTTGTGCTTGAGCTTGTCGACGGCGCTGGTCAGCTTCGGCCAGTCGTCCTCCTCCAGCTGGCCGTTGCGCATGCGGGTCTGGTCGATCTTGCCCAGTGATGACAGCATGCGGATGATCAGGCTCTCCGCCGGCATTTCCAGGCTGAACACCAGGATCGGCTTGTTGTCGTGCAGGAGTGAGTTTTCCACCATGTTCATGGCGAAGCTGGTCTTGCCCATGGACGGGCGGCCGGCGACGATCACCAGATCGGACTTCTGCAGGCCGCTGGTCATGTCGTCGAGATCCTTGAAGCCGGTGGACAGGCCGGTGATGCTGCCCTTGGCATTGAACAGCACGTCGATGCGTTCCAGGGCGGAATCCAGTAACGGATTTACCGGGCGTGGACCACCATCGTTGGGGCGCCCTTCGGCGATGTGGAAGACCTGCTTTTCCGCCAACTCGAGCAATTCCCCGCTGTCGCGGCCGTCGGGATTGAAGGCGTGCTCGGAAATGGTGTTGGCGGCAGCGATCAGTTTGCGCTGGATGGCGCGCTCGCGAATGATGTTGGCGTAGGCGCGGATATTCGCTGAACTGGGCGAGTGCTCCACCAGTTCGCCGAGGTAGTCGAGGCCGCCGGCGCCTTCCAGATTGCTGGCGTTATCCAGCGTCTCGGCCAGGGTCACGAGATCGATGGGATTGCTCGCCCCGGCCTGGTGCTGCATGGCCTGGTAGATGAGCCTGTGTTCCTTGCGGTAGAAGTCTTCAACGATGAGGATCTCGGCGACATCGTGCCAGGCGCTGTTGTCGAGCATGAGCGCGCCGAGCACGGACTGTTCGGCATCGATGGAGTGAGGCGGCAATTTCAGGCTGGTCGCACGCGGCTGTGCGGACTCCGGAATCTTATTGTCGCTGAATGGGGATTCGGCCATGGATTAATTGTTGTATGTTGCCCGGGAATTACCTGATTCAACCCCTGCCAGCAGCCGCATCGCTGATCAAAACAGGGGGGATCAATGGTAACCCATCGGGTGGTGCCGGGCATCAGATTTTCCCGGCGAAAGACAAGAATTTTGCGGCCAGGAATTGATCCACAGGCAATGCACAGCCAGTTAACAAACACTCAACAGCTTGTGCATTGCGTGGAGTGACATGCACCAAAAGCGGCGACAAACGCCGGTGAAGACGGCCTTTTCACGGACAATGGCGCCCGTTAACCGGTTGTTAACGTTAACGCAACAGTTTGGAACAGTTAACTGCCTCATTCCATTCACATTTCCCCTTATGATGAACTCGTACAAGCCCGCTGCCGCCCGTACTGGAAAAGCGGGGCATCGGCCCGATGCTTTAGCCAGGGAAACTTGATGAACATACCAGAATCGCCGTTGTCCGCCAGACTCTCTCTTGCCGTTGCGACATCGTTGTGCGCCACCATCGCGGCCGCACAGCCTGCCGACCCTGCTATCGAGGAGATTATCGTCTTCGGGCGCAACACTGACCTGGTGGGCACTGCAGAGGCCGCCAGCGAAGGCTCCGTCAGTGGGGCGGACCTGCTGGTGCAGCCCCTGTTCAAGACGGCCGAGCTGCTGGAATCCATGCCGGGCATGGTCGCAGTACAGCATTCCGGCAGCGGCAAGGCCAACCAGTACTTCCTGCGCGGTTTCAACCTCGACCATGGCACCGATTATTCGGTATTCGTCGACGGCATGCCCATGAATCTGCGCACCCATGGCCACGGCCAGGGCTATCTCGATGTCAACGGCCTGATTCCCGAAACCGTGGATCGCATCGATTACCGCAAAGGGCCGTACCGTGCCGATCTGGGTGACTTCTCGATGGCCGGGGCATCTTTCATCCATACCATCAATCGCCTGGAAGACAGTTTTGTCTCCCTGGAAGGCGGCCAATATGGCTGGCGACGGACAGCGGGTGGCATCAGCAAGGACCTGGCCGACGGCACGTTGACGTTTGTCGGCGAATACAAGCAGAACGACGGGCCCTGGCAGAAAGACGAGGATCTTGAGCACCTGTCGCTGTGGGGCAAATACCTGCGCGATACCGGTTATGGCCAGTTCATGCTGACCGTCTCCGGCTATAACGCGTCCTGGGATCCGACCGAACAGGTGCCCGAGCGGGCCTTCGGCTCCTCTGCCTGTCCGGACCAATTCTGCTCGCTTGATCCCACGGCGACAGGAGAAACCGCCCGGTGGATTGTCACCAGCGAACTGACCGGTGACGACTGGAGCGGCACTGTGTATGCCCAGCATTATGACTGGACCATGTCATCCAATCCCACGTACGACTACCAGATCAACCAGTTCGACAAGCGCTGGACACTGGGCGGAACATTCGAGAAAACCCTCATTGAAGAAATGCATTACCAGGTTGTGGCCGGGGGCAACTTCCGCCATGACGATGGCAGCCGCATCGGGGTCGAGCATACCGACCAGCGTGTCTACGTCGAGGATATTTCGGCAAACGCGATCAAGGAAACTTCCTATGGCGCCTTTGTTGAAGGCACCTGGTATGCCACGGACACCCTGCGCGTGATCGGCGGCGTGCGCGGGGACTTTTATGATTTCGATGTCACGGCGCTCAATGCCCTCAGTGAAACCGGTTCGGCGACCGACAACCTCTTCTCACCGAAAGTGGCGCTCGCCTGGCAGGCGCTGGATGATGTCGAACTCTATGCCAACTGGGGCCGCGGCTTTCACTCCAATGACGGCCGTGGCGTGGTCAACCCGGTGAATCCGGTGTCGGGACTGTCGCCAGGAGAGGGCAAGGAGCTGGGCGGCCGCTGGATCGTGGGTGATTTCAAGTTCACCGCATCGTACTGGTGGCTCGACCAGGATTCGGAACTCATTTTTGTCGGCGACTCCAACTCCGTGGAGCCGAAGGGCGCCTCCGAGCGTGAAGGCTACGAGCTGACCGCCTTCTGGCAGCCGCTGTACTGGTTGGGCATCGATGCCGTGTACACCGACAGCAAGGCCCGTTACGTGAACAATCCCGATGGCGACTACGTGGAGCAGGCCGTGGAGGAGTCCGGCCAGATCGGCATCTCCGCCAGCAGGGACAACTGGGACCTGGCCCTGCGCCTGCGCTACCTGGGTCCCTACGCCCTCGTCGCCGACAACAGCCAGCGCGCCGACTCCCTGACCACGGTAAGCCTGCGTGGCGCCTGGCACTGGAATAACCTCACAGCGTACGCGGAAGTCATCAATTTACTGGATACCGACAAGAAGGAAATCGTCTACTACTATCCCGCCTACGTTCCCGGCCTCGACCCGGTCGGCCAGACCTCCGAGGACATCGACTGCAGCGTGCTCGACTGCACCATCAGTCGCGCCACAGTACCCAGCAGCTTCCGGTTCGGCATCAGCTACAAGTTCTGACGCAGCCCCGTCACGGTTACGCTTTGCCTGGTCCGTTGTGCAGGCTCAGCCACTTCATGACGTCGCTGTGCTGGATGAGACCGACCACCTTGCCGTCCTCGATGACCGCCAACGGTTCGTCGCCGGCCTTTACCAGCGCCATCAGCGCGTCCTTTCCGGACGTAGCGGGTGACAGCGTTTCCAGTGACGACAATGGTCGTGTGATGTCACTTACCGTTTTGCTCCGCCGCTCGTTTTCCTGCAGCGTTTGCACGTCCGCCAGTGACACCACGCCGAGGATGATGCCGTGCCTTTCCACAGGCCAGAGCACCTGCCGGCTGCGTAACAGGTAGCGGTCGATGAAATCCTGCAACGGGATATCGCCTTTGATGAGTTCGAAATGGGTGCGCATCAGGTCCCTGACCCGGAACTCACCGAGAGCCTTTTCCGCGCTGAACTGTTTGTAGTGCAGCACTGCCAGGCTGGAAATGAACCAGCCGATAAGAATCCACCACAGGCCGCCGATGCCCCCGCCACCGAGCAGACTGACAATGCCCGTGGCCATCAGGAACCAGCCGAAATAGCGGCCGCCATTGGTCGCCCATCTCGTCGCCTTCACCTGGTCGCCCGTCAGCCACCAGATGATGGCGCGAAAAACCCGGCCGCCATCCAGGGGAAAGCCCGGCACCATGTTGAAGATGGCCAGGATCAGGTTGATGGAGCCCAGCCAGAACAGCATGGTGGCCGCCGGCCCAAGGCCGGCAATGGCTGCCACCTGGTCTTCAGCCAGGGCTGCGTCGAGCGCGATATCACCAGAGAGCCAACCGGCCAGCCAGGAACACACCAGGGCGATGGCGAGGCTCATCAATGGACCGGCAATGGCGATCATGAATTCTTCACGGGGCTGGTCGGGTTCACGGCTGGTCTCCGCCACACCACCGAACAGAAAGAGAGTGATGCGCGGTACCGGAATGCCATAGTGTTGCGAGACTACGGAATGGGACAGTTCGTGGGCGAGCAGGGAGACGAAGAAGATGACGCCGGACACCAGGGCGGTGCCCCAAGTCAGCGCCGTGCTCCAGTCGGGATGCCAGTTCGGAAAGATGCCGGTGGCCAGGCTGGCGACGATTAGCGCAAAAATGAGGATGACACTGATATCCAGCCGGATCTCGATATTGAAGATCCGGAACAGGGAGACGCTATGGCTGCCAGGGGCGGTCTGCCGCCTGCTGGTTCGCTCAACTGTGTTGTCGCTCATGGTGTAAGCCTTTTGGCGTGCAGAGATGTCATATTAACGTTAAAAAGCACTCATGCCCGGGGGTACCAGGCAGTGTAAGTTGTTTTTGGCCACCTGGCTAAAGCCCTGTGAATACGCATGACTGCTTCCCTGCTCCTGTGCCAACTTACTGTTTTATAACAACTATAGTGCGTTAACCCAAGTGTTAACCCTGCGAGGCGTGCTGGATTTAACGTTAACAAAACCCTTGAAATCCCCGCTGAATCAGTGAAAATGCCGTCTTTCCGAAAACGGTCCCGCCCCCGCGCTCCTGATGCCCGACATGACCCAGATCGATATTGACGAACTCCATGCCCTGACCGAGCGCATCATCAACAGCGGTGTGCTCGGTCGGTCGAAGGCCTATGGCGCCATCCTGCGCTACCTGGTGGAGTGCTCGGTCAGAGGGGATACGCCGAAGGAGGCCGCCATCGCCATCGATGTACTGGGCCGCGAGGCGGATTTCGATGTTTCCAGGGATTCCATCGTACGCGTCCACATCTACCACCTGCGCAACAAGATCAATCTCTATTATTCCCGCTTCGGCAAGCAGGAGAAGTACCGCATCGAGATCCCCAAGGGCCAGTACATCATCAACACCCTGCGCAACGAGGAACAAAGCAGCGGCGTGAGCCTGACCGGCAAGCCCCTGGACCGGCCCTCTTACACGCCCTGGCTGGTCGGCCTGGTGGTGGTGCTGCTGATCGCGAACCTGTTGCCTTTCGGCGAGGATACACCTGAGTCTGTCGACACCGTTCCACCCGTGCTTGGCATGCAGCCCTGGCCCGCATTCTTCGATGATGACCTGCCGATCCTGCTGGTGATCGGCGACTACTACATCTTCGGCGAGGTGGATGACACCGGCAACGTGACCCGCATGGTGCGTGAGTTCGATATCAACTCGTCCGAGGACCTGACCCGTTTCCGCAGCAACAATCCCGGGGCGGGGGACCATTACTTTAACCTCGACCTCAGCTACATCCCCGTCAGCATCGCCGCGGCCATGGCGCGCATCATGCCGGTGCTTGAAAGCAAGGTGGACCGGGTCAGCGTGAAGATGATGTCGGAACTGGAAACGTCGGATCTCGCCGACAGCCACATACTCTACCTGGGTTACCTCAGCGGCGTCGATACCCTGCTGGACCTGATGTTCACCGACTCCGGCCTGTCCATCGGCAATACCTACGACGAGCTCATCAACCTGGAAACCAACGAATACTATATCGGTTCATCGGGACTATCCGGCGCCGAGAGTTTCCAGGATTACGGCATGGTCTCCACTTTCCCCGCCCCCAATGGTAACCAGTTCCTGCTGGTGGCCGGGATGCGCGACGAGGGCCTGGTCAATGTCGCCCGCCAGGTCACCAGCCCCGACTCCCTCGCGGAACTCGCCGCGGAACTGGCGCCCGCCGAGGCCAGCAGCTACGAGGCGCTTTACGAAGTGCTGGGATACGACAAGACCAACTTCGGCGGCGAGCTGGTATACACCAGGCCGTTGGATACGAAAGTCATCTGGGAGACCAGGCTCATTAATCAGTAAGGGACGATAAAGGGATAAAGGAATAAAGGAATAAACCAATAAAGGGATAAAGGGATAAAGGGATAAAGGGAAAAACCGATAAAGCGTAAACAAACCAGTCAAGGTTGTCGTACCCTTCACTGTTCTTCCCATATTCGCTGATAGTCATTCAAGCGTTGCATTCGAATACATACGCTTTATCCCTTTATCGGTTTATCCCTTTATCGATATCTTTCCAGTAAAACATTTGTTCCCGGCTTCCCCGCGCTCCATCGGAGCAAAAAAAACCCGGATCTTTTGGATCCGGGCTTTCGGGTCGGTCCGCGATGACGGACCTGTTTTTCCTTCAGTACTTATTCGGCTTCCGGCTCGTCACTGCTTTCGGCGACGGCATCGGCTGCTGAACCGGTTGAGGAGATAACCAGCTTGATCTCGGTGCTCACTTCCGGGCTCAGGTGAATGGTGATCTCGTACTCGCCAGTCTGCTGCAGGGCGCCTTCCGGCAATTCCACTTCGCTCTTGTCGATGACGTGTCCGGCATCACTGGCGGCCTTGGCGATTTCACGGGTGCCCACGGAGCCGTACAGCTTGCCTTCATCGCTGGCATTGGCCTCGATGGTAACCACCACGCCTGACAGCAGGGCAGCGCGCTTCTGTTCGCCTTCCAGCTTCTCGGCCGCTTTCTTCAGCAGCTCGCCCCTGCGGGCTTCGAAAGTGGCAATGTTTTCCTTGGTGGCGGGAATGGCCTTGGAAAAGGGGAACAAATAATTGCGGGCATAGCCGGCCTTGACGGTGATCTGGTCGCCCACGTCGCCAACCTTGCCCATTTTTTCCAGTAAGATGACTTCCATCGTTCTACCTCGTTGTAACCTGTTCTAAATTGGGGTCTCTGACCCCGTTTTCCATGTACTGCAAATTCGTTGCCGGTTATTCCTTGTCGCGCTGCATCCGCTTGCGCAGGTCCAGGACACTGTCCGTCATGCCCAGCAAAATAATGGCCGGAGCCATCATCAGCAGGGTGACGTAGCACAACACCAGCCAGGGTGTGCCCATCTTCCTCGTCGCCACTGTCCAGTGGGCGACCGCCAGTCCCGCGAACATCGGTGCCACACACAACAGCGGCAGCCAGCTATCCAGCGGCGGGATATCCAGCAGGCCCGCCAGGATCAATCCGAGCAGGGCGATCATTACCCGGGGATCGAAGCGCAGGTTGTGAAACTCCTGCCGGAATCCACCCGGGTTGTACAACAGGGCCTGCCACCAGCGGCCGATCATCAAACAGATGACCACCATGAAAGCGTGGTAGGCGCCGTAAAAGCTGAGCAGTAAATCAACGACCTGCTCCGCCGTGTAATCCGTCTGTCCGCCCTGGTTCAGCTGGGCCTGCAGCCCGTCCCGCACCATGGCTTGCACCTGGGCCTCGTAGGCCGGCTGCAGCACCAGGCTGAACTGGGTGACCAGTCCAACCACCAGGGCAAGCAGCAATACCCGTTGCCAGGACTGCGTCTGCCTCAGTACCAGTGCCAGCACGTAGGTGCCCAGCAACAGGAATGCGGCCGAGGTGTCCCCCATGGCCCACAACAATCCTGCCGGCAGCAAGGCCCATAACAGGATCAGTAATCCTTCCTTTTGCCCCTTGCGCAACGTGACCAGGGCAACGGTTGCTGCACTGAAAAAGTACAGCAGGGGGAAGAATCCGCTCAGCAGAACAATGATGATCGCCTGGCGGCGGCCAAGCATCACGTATTCTGCCAATCCGCGCATGCTCCCCCCTATGTGCTCATGCCTGGGCCTGCGGCCCGGGCAAACTTACACTTCGTGAGAATCTGTATACGGAATCAGGGCCAGGTAACGGGCGCGCTTGATTGCGGTAGCCAACTGGCGCTGGTAACGCGCCTTGGTGCCGGTGATGCGGCTCGGTACGATCTTGCCGGTTTCCGAAACGTTGGCTTTCAGGGTATCCAGATCCTTGTAATCGATTTCCTTGATGCCTTCCGCAGTGAACCTGCAGTATTTACGGCGTCTGAAAAAACGTGCCATGTGTATTCTCCAGTGAATTCGGTTTAAGAGGCGCTTTCTGCTTCTTCGGAAGCGTCGGCCTCGTCGTTATCGTCGTCATCGTCAGAGTCGCGATCGTAAGACTCTTCTGCCGCCATGCGGGCGCTGGCGCGGGCCTTGCGCTCACGGCTCTCGTTTTCGGCCTTCATGATTTCGCTCATGTCGGAGACGGCATCCTTGCGCTTGATCACAAGGTTGCGCAGCACGGCGTCGTTGTAGCGGAACAGGGTGGTGATCTCGTCGAGAACATCCTGGCCGCATTCGACGTTCATGAGGACGTAGTGGGCTTTATGGATTTTGTTGATCGGGTAGGCCAGCTGGCGGCGTCCCCAGTCTTCCAGGCGATGGACTTTGCCACCGGCGTCGGTGACAAGCTTTGAATAACGATCGGTCATCCCGCCAACCTGGTCAGACTGGTCAGGATGCACCATGAATACGATTTCGTAATGGCGCATTAGCATTCCCTATGGTTTAACAGTCTCCCGCAGCGTGCATTGAGGCACTTCAATCCCTGGTTCGCAGGGCACTCCGGTGAGACAAGGAGTTTTCAATCAACCTGGCTGTTCAGCCAGGGAAAAGAGCGCGCATTCTATTGATTTGGTTGAAGGAATGCAAGGTTAGTCGCAGCTGCCACGCCTGACCATGCGTCGTTGAACCGGATTCCGGACCCTCTGCACGTGGTGCTTGTCCTGTTTGGGGTTCCCAAACTCCGGATTGCCCTGCCTGGCCTGCACTCGTGACGCTGCCTGTGCAGGTGGAATTCAGGACCGGGTACGTTGGCGGACAGCCTCGAACAGGCAGACGCCGGTTGAAACAGACACATTCAGGCTGCTGACCTCGCCCGCCATGGGGATGGCGACCAGGGAATCGCAATGCTCGCGGGTCAGGCGTCTGAGGCCCTTGCCTTCGGAGCCCATGACGATGGCCACAGCCCCTTTGAGTTCCGCGTCGTAAACAGAAAGGTCCGCTTCACCGGCGGCACCGAACACCCAGATCCCGCGCTGCTGCAGGCTTTGCAGGGTGCGGGCCAGGTTGGTGACGCTGACGAAGGGCACGATCTCGGCGGCGCCGCAGGCGACCTTGCGCACGGTCGGGCTCAGCTGCACAGACTTGTCCTTCGGCACGATCACGGCGTCCACGCCGGCGGCTTCGGCGCTGCGCAGGCAGGCACCCAGGTTGTGCGGGTCGGTGACGCCATCCAGCACCAGTAATAAAGGAGGGTGGTCGAGCCCGTCGAGCAGGGCATCGAGGTCCTGCTCGTGGTATTCGCGGTTGGTTGCCGTACTCAGGGCCACGATGCCCTGGTGTACCTGCGGGCAGCGTGCATCGAGGTCGGCGCGGGCGCATTCCTCGACGGTAATGCCGGCATGTTTGGCCTTGTCGATGAGGGACTGCAGGCGTTTGTCGCGGCGCCCGGCCAGCGTGTACAGGACCTGCACGGCATCGGCATGGTGGTCCAGCAGGCTGCTGACGGCATGAATGCCGTAAACCAGTTCGGTAGTCGCCATTTCCTATCGCTTCTTGTTGCTTCTTCTATTACGACTGCTGTTCTTTTTGACGTTGCCGGTTTTTGCCGCCGGTTGCTTTTCCTGGGGCGCCTTCGCTTTCTTTTTGCGCACCTGTCCCTTGCCGCCGCCTTTCTTTGCTTTGCGTTCCCGCTGCGGCACCGGCGCCGATGTGCGGTTCTGCTTGAGCACACTGACCAGCTGCAGGTCGATCTTGTGATCGTCCATGTCCACCCGCGACACCTGCACGTGGACACGATCACCCAGGTGGAAGCTGTCACCGGTGCGCTCGCCGGTCAGGGTATGGGCGACATCGTTGAAGTGATAATAGTCGTTGCGCAGTGCCGTGACATGGATGAGACCCTCGATATGAATGTCGTCGAGTTCCACGAACACGCCGAAGTTGGTCACAGTCACGATGGTGCCATCGAAGGCGTCGCCGATGTGCTGCTGGATGTACTCGCACTTGAGCCAGTCGATGACGTCGTAGCTGGCGGCGTCGGCGCGGCGTTCACAGGCGGACAGGTGTCCGCCCAGGTCGTCGAGTTCGCTCGACGAGTAGGGGTAGATGACGTGTTTTGCCAGGCCGTCCGCGCCCTTCACCTTGCGCAAGTGCTTGTTGCCCTTGCTGCGGATGAGGTAGCGGATGGCGCGATGCACGAGCAGGTCGGGGTAGCGGCGAATGGGTGAGGTGAAATGGGTATACGCGTTGTAGCCGAGGCCGAAGTGACCGACGTTGTCGGGTGCGTACATGGCCTGCATCAGCGAACGGATGACGATGGTCTGCAGGATATTGCGGTCGGGCCGCTCGCCCAGGCGTTGCAGGATGGTCTGGTAGTCGCTGGTCGACGGATTTTCCTTGCGCGCGAGGCCAATGCCGATGCCGCGCAGGAAGTCGTAAAGATTCTCCACCTTTTCCGGGTTCGGCCCGGCATGCACGCGGAACAGCGCCGGCTGTTTCAATTCCAGGAACAACTCGGCGGCGCACACGTTGGCGCACAGCATGCACTCTTCGATCAGGCGGTGGGCGTCGTTGCGCTCCACCTCCAGGATCTCCGCCAGCTTGCGGTCCTCGGTGAAGACGATGCGGGTTTCCACTGTGTCGAAATCCAGCGCGCCGCGTTTTTCACGGGCCTTGTGCAGGACCAGGTAAAGGTCATACAGGTTGTCCAGTTCGTCCACCAACGCATCGTATTTCTCCAACAGGCGCTTCTGCACGTTCGCCTCGGTGTCGTTATCCGGCTTCACCACGATGGCGCCGACTTCGGTATAGGTCAGGCGCGCGTGCGAGTGAATCACGCCCTCGGAAAAATCGTAATCGGTGATCTCGCCCGCCAGGTTGATGTCCATGCGGCACACCATGACGAGGCGATCCTCGTTCGGCCTGAGCGAACACAGGCCGTTGGACAGTTTTTCCGGCAGCATCGGCACCACGAAGCCCGGGAAGTACACGGAGGTGCCGCGATTACGCGCCTCGACGTCGAGGTCGGTGCCAACCTGCACGTAGTGGGAGACATCGGCGATGGCGACATACAGACGCCAGCCGGCGTCGCCGCGGCTTTCGCAATACACGGCGTCGTCAAAGTCCTTGGCATCCTCGCCGTCGATGGTTACAAACGGCAGGTCGCGGTAATCGTGGCGGTGTTCGAGCTCGTCTTTGCCCGGCGCATCGGGCATGGCGGCCATGGCTTCCTCGAAGCCTTCCGGCCATTCATGGGGAATGCCGTGCACGCGCAGGGCGACGTCGATCTCCATGCCCGGCGTGCTGACATCGCCCAGCACTTCCACCACCTCGCCGGTGGCCTTGCGATGCCCCTCGGGGTACTTGGTGATCTCCACCATGACGAAGTCGCCGTCTTTTGCCCCCTTGCGATCCTTCTTGGCAACGAGGATCTCCTGCGAGATGCGCTTGTTGTGCGGCACCACCACGCCGGCGCCGGCTTCCTTGTAGAAGCGGCCCACCAGGCGCGTGCTCTTGCGCTGCAGGATCTCCACGATCTTGCCTTCGCGGCGACCGCGGCGGTCGACGCCGGAGACACGGGCGAGCACGGTGTCGCCGTCGAACACCTTCTGCATCTGGCGCGGACTTAAATACAGGTCGGCGCCGCCGTCATCGGGAATAAGAAAGCCGAAGCCGTCCTTGTTGCCTGTCACCTGGCCCTTGATCAGGTCCATCTTGTTGACCAAGCCGTAACTGCCCGAACGGCTGCAGATGAGCTGGCCGTCGCGGCACATGGCGTTCAATCGTTTGCCAAGCGCGTCACAGGCCTCGCGGCTGTCCAACTGCAGCTCCCGGCACAGCACGTTGAACTGCGCGGGCTCGCCGCGCTGCTCCAGGTGCTCGAGAATGTATTCCCGGCTGGGTATGGGATTGGCGTAACGGTCGGCCTCCCGGGAGGCGTGGGGGTCGTTGATTGTTGGTTGTTTTGGCATTCTTTTCAGTTTACGGAAGGAATTTTTGGAGTATACACGGGGTTGTGGAACGATGTAGGCCGGAAAAGGTCCAAAGGACCGTAATCCGGCATTATGCGGAATCCCGGGAAGGGGCGGGGTTTGATTGACGCCCTGCAATGGCGCGATTAATCTTGCGCTTCTGCTTGTTTATTCGTTCACCACTCTATATTGGGGGTAATCCATGAAATTCAATTCCCGCTTGTTAACAGCACTGCTGGCGGTGGCGTTGTCCGCAACCGTGAACGCGCAGATGCTGACCGGTGACAAGATCCCGACCGACAACGGCGACCTGACCATACACCCGGTTTCCCATGCGTCTTTTGTCATGGAGTGGGACGGCAAGACCATCTACGTCGACCCCGTCGGCGGTGTCGGCGCCTATGACGGCCTGCAGCGCCCGGACCTGATCCTGCTCACCGATATCCACGGCGACCACATGGACGCCGCCACCCTGGAAGGCATCGCCGGCAACTCGCTGATCATCGCCCCGGCCGCCGTGAAGGAACAGCTGCCGGGCAGCATCCAGACCCGCACCATGATTCTGGACAACGACAACAATGTGGACCGCCTGGGTATCAATGTCGCCGCCATTCCCATGTACAACCTGACCGAGGAACGCCTGCAGTTCCATGACAAGGGCCGTGGCAACGGCTACGTGCTGACCATGGGCGGCAAGCGGGTCTACATCAGCGGCGACACGGAGGACATACCGGAAATGCGCGCCCTGGAAAACATCGATGTCGCCTTTGTCTGTTTCAACCTGCCATACACCATGACCGAAAGCCAGGCGGCCTCAGCGGTCAATGCATTCAAGCCGGCAATCGTCTATCCGTACCACTACCGGGGCAGCGATCTGGCCCTGTTCACTGGCATGATCGAGGACGGAATCGAGGTCCGGGAAGGGGCCTGGTACTAAAAAGACGATAAAGGGATAAAACGAAAAAGGGGTAAAAGGCAGGCGGCCCAGGTCATCCTGGACGCTTGCCGTCCTGTCGTTATACGGCAACAATTTCGCGGCTTTCGCCGCGAATTCCACTGATATTGACAGCACCGGTGACTATGGGTAAAGTGCGCCCCTCGTGCCGACAGGCACATTCCCCTTCTGAGCCCAGGTGGCGGAATTGGTAGACGCGCTAGCTTCAGGTGCTAGTGATCGAAAGG
>CAZVSC010000057.1:0-18410 GCA_964629325.1 uncultured Enterobacteriaceae bacterium | reverse complement strand
ATAAAAGTCGTTATAAAAAATGGTGGGTCATGTAGGGATCGAACCTACGACCATCGGATTAAGAGTCCGGTGCTCTACCAACTGAGCTAATGACCCAAATTCTTTCCTGTGTACTTCGCTACTCCAGCCAATTCTTCGCTTCAGCAGAGCGGGCCCTGCAGGCCTTTGCTCACACCAGCCGGCAATCACAGATTGCCGTCGTTCGAGCGGCACTCGATGCTTGCGCATCGAAAACGTTTGCTCTCACCCAACTGAGCTAATGACCCAAATTCTTTCCTGTGTACTTCGCTACTCCAGCCAATTCTTCGCTTCAGCAGAGCGGGCCCTGCAGGCCTTTGCTCACACCAGCCGGCAATCACAGATTGCCGTCGTTCGAGCGGCACTCGATGCTTGCGCATCGAAAACGTTTGCTCTCACCCAACTGAGCTAATGACCCATGTCTTGAAGGGCTGGCATTATACCCGAAATTCCTTGTTAGTCAGTCCCATATCCATATTTCGAAATGATATTTTTCCCCTCGGTACTCAGCACGAAATCCAGGAATTCACGAGCAGCAATGCTGTCCCTGGCATGATTCAGCAGCACCACATCCTGACGAATGGCGTCATACATGGCCTGCGGAATGATCCACCCTGCGCCACGCTGGATTTTTCCATCTTCAATTACCTGGGACAGGGCGACGAAACCCAGCGGCACGTTGCCGGTTTCCACGTACTGGTAGGCCTGCGTGATGTTTTCCCCGGTGATGCGTGTTCCCGCGGTGATACCTTGCGTCGCCAGTTTGTCCAGAACCTGGGCGGCCGCTGCGCCATAGGGCGCCAGCCGCGGATTGGCCAGCGCCACGCGCTGGTGACGCGGGTCATTCAGGGCCTCACCGTTGGTCACACGCATGTCGGGATCGGCCGACCACAGCACCAGCGTGCCGAGGGCATAGGTAACGAGACTGTCGGCATCGGCCAGGCCGTCAGCCACCAGTTGCGCCGGCTTTTCCGCATCGGCGGAAAAGAACAGGTCATAGGGTGCCCCATTGACCACCTGGGCATACAGGCGGCCGGAAGAACCCGACGCCAGGATAACCCGGTGCCCGCTTGCCTTCTGGAAATCGAGAGCCAGTTCCCGCAGCACCTGGGTGAAGTTGGACGCCACCGCAACGGTAATGTCCTCCGCCAGGGTCATCGGTGTTTGCAGCAGCAATATGCCGGCCAGCAGTGCATGCAGGGATTTCATGGGCACCAGTCTTGTTAATCTCTTAAAGAGACTCATATACTTGATCCTTCTCGCATAATAACAGCATCAGGGAGGGGACCGGCACATGCCGTCAACACATTGCAGGCTGACTGCCCAGGTATTCACAGTGGTCTTCATGACCGGCCTGGCGGGCAGCGCACTCGCCCAGACGAACATCGGCCGCGGCGCCCCGGACCCGCTCGTTCCCGAACTGCTGGTCGGTACGGAAACCAAGGGCTGGTGGGCCGGCGCCGGCATCCCGCCGGAATACCCGCCCATCTTCGCCACCCAGGATGGCGAAATTCCCGCCGGCATTACACCCCTGCCCCATGATATTTTCGGTTCCAGGGATTTTTATCTCGACGAGGACCTGTGGTTCGATCCGCGCTACTACAAGTGCAATTCCCCCTCCGGCCTGGAGCAGATCTGGGGCGCCTACGAAGTCGCCATGGTGGGTGACAATCCGCCGGTCACCGCGGCCTGGGGATACTGCGACCGCGACTATCCGCGCGAGGAAATCGTCAGTCCTTATCCTTTCCGCACCGCCGCCGACCATTACCAGGCGTTACTGGACGAAACCCGGTCCAGGGGCGGGCCGACACAATACACCCAGGCCACCCTGCCCGACTGGAACGGCCGTTATAACCGCCGCAAGGACAAGAACGCCACCTGGTACTACGGCGCCATCCTGCAGGTACCCACCTACCTGAGCCTGCTGACACCGGAATACCAGCGCCGCTTCGTGCAGCAGATGTACCACTATTCCGGCAGCAGCGCCCCGCAGTGGCCGGGTTCCTACTGCTGGCCCGAGGGTTTCATGCGCCGCCTCGCCCAGTACGGTGGCAGCAGCGTGCAGATGGTGATGACCCCGGACTACATTCTCGACATGCGCAATGCCGCCAAGACCCTGATCACCCAGATACACCTCAATCGCGAATTCAACATGACCGGCGTCGTGCCGCGGCTGGGCCCGGACGTACCTGAATGGTTCGGCGAAACCATCGGCTTCTGGGACGGCGATGCCCTGATCACCTGGACATCCAACGTGCAGGGCTGGATCTCGCACGGCGGTTTCGAGTACAGCAACAAATTCCAGACTATCGAAATTTATACGCCATTTGCCGATGCGCGCGGTGAAGGACTGAAACACGAGGTCATCCTCTACGACGAGGAGGCTTTTGCCGATCCCCTGCGCATCATGGAATACATGGACAAGACCCGCGAACTGAATGAAGGCGACCCCCTGGTGTACATGGAGTGCGTCGCTTCCAACTACCCCATCGAGGGCCTGGCCACCCCGAAGACGCCGGGCAGCCGGCTGGACTACGAAATGCCCAACATCCCGGGCCGGCCCTGGGCGGACATCTGGGAGCGCTACCATGAGGAAGGCATGCAACGTCCCGTAGAAGAGGACTTTTTCAGTTTCGAGTAGCCCCTGGCACTCCAGCCGGGGACTGGACACCTAACCGCTTCCTGTTTACTCTTGGCCGCCGGGGAATCTGAATAAAACAACGTGCTGCAATCGGCACGCATAAAACGATTTGGGGGAATTACACTTGCTGCATTCACGCTCACGCTTTTTGCTGGCCTGCACCATCGGCTGGCTTGCCACCATCCCTGCAATAGCCCAGATCAACGGCTTCACCGGCCAGGCGATCGAAGTCGTCCCGCCTGACAGGGAATTCGCCACCTCCGACGAGCACTACCAGTACCTGCTGGAAAAGGCCAATGGCGGAACGAAACACACCTTCGAGACCCTGCCGCGCTGGGACGGCCTCTGGTACACCGCCGGCAACAACCACATGGACCCGTTCATCGACGGCGGCATGCGCGGCGGCAAGGTCAGGGAAGGCGTGCTGACCCCGGCTTATGAAACGGCTTACAAGGAACGCTGGCGCCAGCTGCAGGAAGAAGGACAGGTCCGCTATGACCGCCTCACCCACTGCGAGCCCGCGGGCATGCCGCGCTGGCTGCTCGAGCCCTATAACCACGAATTCATCAACCTGCCGCACGAATCCTGGTTCATCAACGATTTCGCCAACGGCATTCGCCGCATCTACATCAACCAGGAACACACCAATCTCGCGGAGATGAACGGCGCCCATTCCTGGTACGGCGACACCATCGGTTTCTGGGACGGCGACAAGCTGGTCACCAACACCAAATACCTCATGCCGGCTGACTTCACGCGCTGGTCACCCATGACCAGCAACCAGCTGGAACTGGTGGAGACCTGGGAACTGAAGGAATTCGAGGATTTCGACAGACTGGTGGTGCAGGTGACCATGTATGACAAGCATGCCTTCGTCAAACCGATCAATTTCGTTTATGCATTCCGCCGCGCGGATGACCTCGATGAGATCGGCTACCGCGTCCAGCACTGGCAGTGCGAAGAGAGCAGCAACTCCTACCTGGATGAAAACGGCATGACCAATTTCTACCTGCCCGGTGAACCGGGTTACAAGGATCCCCGTTCGTCCACCCTGTTCCCGGAGCTGCCCGGACAGACACCCGATCCCTTCAACGATCCCGCACTGGAATAAGGGACAAGGGACAAGATTCGATTCTGGAGTAAGTTATGCCAAAGATATCCACACAAACATTTTTTCAACGAGGCTGTAGAAACATGAAGCTCAATTCAATCTGCAAGGCGCTCCTTGTACCTTGTTCCTTGTTCCTTGTTCCTCTGGGTGCCCTCGCGCACCATTCTTTCTCCATGTTCGACCCAGACACCGAAATGGTCGTCACCGGCAAAGTGGTACGCTGGGCCTTCAACAACCCGCATGCCTGGCTGTATATCAATGTCGAGGACGACAACGGCGAAATGGTCGAGTGGGGCTTCGAAGGCGGCGCGCCGCCCTCCCTGGTGCGCGCCGGCATTACCGGGCGCACCTATGTGCCCGGCGATGAAGTCACCGTCATGTTCAGTCCGCTGGTGGATGGCCGCCCCGGCGGCGCCATGTGCTGGGTCCTGGCGGCTGACGGCGAATACAAGAAACCCGCCGACGGCGGCTGCGGCGCCCGCGATCCCGAAAACATCTCGCGCTGGGAAAAATGGATGGAGATGGGCATCTCCTCGAGCAAGGACCCCCGCGCGGTCAGGTAAGATCGATTTGCATAAGAAAGGGAGCCGATGGCTCCCTTTTTATTTTCCGTTATTTATTCAGCAACGCCGGATGCGGCGCTGCGCACCTTATCCGGCCTACCTTCCAAATTGATCGTTGAACCGGAATCCATACGCTTTATCCTTTCATCCTTTAATCCCTTTATCGAATGTTCTTAAACCAACGCCGGCGCTGGTTCGTCCAGCGGCACAATCTTGAAATTGGTGATGCCGTAGACAATGGAGATCACCGGCATCGCCAGGTTGAAGAAACAGAATGGCAGGTAAACGAAGGTCGGTACACCCAGTGTCGCTGCCATGAAGGCGCCGCAGGTGTTCCAGGGAATCAGCGCCGAGGTTACCGTGGCCGAATCCTCGATGGCGCGGCTCAGGTTGATCGGCGCCAGGTTGTGATGACGAAAAGCGACCTTGTACATGCGGCCGGGCAGCACGATGGCAATGTACTGGTCGCCGGCGATGATGTTCGTGCCGATGCAGGTGAGGATGGTGGAGGTGATGATGGCGGCGGAACTTTGCGCGCGTTTCATGATTTCCTGCAAAATCTTCACCAGCAGGCCGGTGTGTTCCATCGCCCCGCCGAAGAACACGGCACACATGATGAGCCAGATGGTATTGAGCATGTTGGCCGCCCCGCCGCCGCTGAGAAGATCATCGAGAATGGCATCGCCTGTGCCCGCCGTGTAGCCGGAAAAGGTCACGGTCCAGAGCGCCGCCAGGGCGCCATTTTCATCGCCGGCACCGAAGTCCTGGAATAGCACCGCGTACACGATGCCCAGGCAGGCCGCGATCAGGATGGCCGGCAGCGCGGGCATTTTTTTCCAGGCCAGCAGGAACAGCACGACCAGCGGCAGCAGCATGTACCAGCCGATGGTGAAATTGCCGCTGAGGATGTCCAGGGTGGCCTGCAATTCATCGGTGTCGGTAGCCGTATTCGAGGTGAAACCGATGATGGTGAACAGGGCGAGGGCGAACACCAGGGCCGGGATACCCGTCCATGTCATGTGCCGGATGTGGGAAAACAGGTCCACTTCCGCCACGGCGGGTGCGAGATTGGTGGTATCCGACAGGGGCGACATCTTGTCGCCGAAGTAGGCGCCGGAAATGATGGCGCCGGCGGTAATGGCGGGCGACAGACCGAGCCCGCCGGCGGTGCCGATCATGGCGACGCCGACGCTGGCGGCGGTGGTCCAGGAACTGCCGATGCTCAGCGACACGATGGCGCAGATCAGGCAGACCGCGGCATAAAACACGGCCGGATTCATCAGTTTCAGTCCATAGAAGATCATGGCGGGCACGACTCCCCCGGCAATCCAGGCCCCGATCATGATCCCCACCGCCAACAGGATGAAACAGGGACCGAAGATGATGGCCATGCCCTGGAACACCTCTTTTTCCAGCGCCTGCCAGGGCTGGCCGTTCTTGAGTCCGACCAGCAGGGCGACGCAGGCCGCGATGATCAGGGCGATCTGGTTGGGGCCGTAGGAGGAGTCGGCACCGTACAGGCGTACGGACACGAACAGGGAAACCACCAGGAAGGCGACGGGCACCAGGGCGTCGAACAACGACGGCGCTTTCTTGCCTGGAACGACCTGACTGTAAGACATAACGTGATTCCGAAAAGTTCGCAGTTGGTATTTGCTGTGAGGCCATTCGCCGACGTAACGGGCTCCAGTCGGCTAATGGCCTCACGGCAAGTGCCAACCATTTGTATTAGTCCCGTTTGGTCGGCAAAACCCGTGTGCTCATTTTCCGACTGGAGCCCGTTACGTCGTCAAATGAGCACACGGGTTTTGCCGACACGCTCCGTTCTAGTCCAGCTTATGAATCACTAGCCCGGATTTCAGTTTCGGTTCAAACCACGTGGACTTCGGCGGCATCAGCCTGCCCTCGCCGGCGATGGCCATCAGTTGCTCGATAGCGACCGGGTGCAAGGCGATGGCGGCCGCCCAGCCGTCATTGTCCACTGCCTTCTCCAGCGCCGCCAGTCCCCTGGCGCCGCCGATGAAATCGACGCGGTCGTCGGTACGCTGGTTGGTGATCCCGAGCAGGGGCGCCAGCAGGTAATCCTGCAGGATGGACACGTCGAGTTGCGCGACGCTGTCGGTGATGCCTGCAGCGGGTTCTTTAAAGTCCAGGCGATACCAGTGGCCATCCAGGTAGAGGGAAAATTGCCGCGAAGAATCCGGCTGGCGCGCTTCGGATGCCGTCACGGTGAAGTGTTCGCCCAGTGCGCGCAGGAAGGATTCGCTATTGTATTCGCCCAGATTCTGAATGACGCGGTGGTAGCCGAGGATGTTGAGCTGGTCGTGGGGAAACAGCACGGCCATGAAATAATTGTAGGGCTCCTTGCCCGTATGCCCGGGATTGGCTTCGCGGCGTAATGCACGGTAGCGCACCGCGGCGGCGGAACGGTGATGCCCGTCTGCCACAAACAGCGTTGGCACCTGTTCAAACAGTGCCATGATCCGCGAGTTGGCTGCCGCATCTTCGATTGCCCAGAATTCGTGTCGGACGCCGTCACTGGTGAAATCGTTGACAGCTTCCTTCGCGGCACATTCCCGCATCAGGGCATCGATGGCGGGTTCCGCACGATAGGTCAGGAAGACCGGGCCGGTCTGCGCCTGCACCGCCTGCATGTGACGGGTGCGGTCGTTTTCCTTCACCGGCCGGGTCAGTTCGTGCTTGCGAATGATGTCGTTCTCGTACTCATCGACGCTGACCAGTCCGACGATACCGGTCTGGCTGTGTTCAGCCAGGCTCTGCCGGTACAAATAGAAACAGGGTGAAGCGTCGGGGGAAAGGATGCCGTCAGCGATGAAGCGCCTGATGTTGGCGCGGCCCGTGGCATAGACGGCGTCGCTGTAGACGTCCACGGCCGGATCACAATCGATTTCCGGCTTGCTGATGTGGAGAAAGCTTACACGATTACCACGGGCCTGCGTCCGGGCTTCATCACTGCTGAGCACATCGTAGGGCGGGGCCGCCACGTCGGCGGCCAGGGCGGGGAGCGGCCGCATGCCTCTGAAGGGAAGTACGGTCGCCATTATGTTATCGGGCCCTATACGACTGCGAGCAATTCCACTTCGAAGATGAGCGCCTGGTAGGGACCGATGACGCCACCGGCTCCGTTGGCACCATAAGCCAGGTTATGTGGAATGAAGAGCTTCCACTTGTCGCCAGGCTTCATCATCAGCAGAGCCTCGGTCCAGCCGGCGATGACGCCGTTGACCGGGAATTCAATGGGCTCACCGCGGTCAACCGAGCTGTCGAATACAGTGCCATCCACGAGGGTGCCGTGATAATGCACTCTCACCGTTGAGGATTCAGCCGGGGATTCACCGTCACCTGAGGCAAGCACTTCGTACTGCAGGCCGGTTTCGGTAATGTCTACCTCCTCACGCTTGGCATTGTCTTCCAGGAATTGTTCGCCCTGGGCAGCCAGGCGACCGGCATCCTCGCTTTGCTGCTGCATGATGCGCTTGTTGAGTTCATCGATGGCGGCCTTGATATCCGCGTCGGATACCTGGCTGGGGTTGCCGTCCAGTACATCTGCAATGCCGGCAATGACCGCGCGGGTGGACATGCCGTCGAAGGGTTGCCGTGCCAGTTGTTCGCCAACCTGGCGGCCAATACCGTAGCTGGCCTGTTCATCGATGGAGGTAAATTCGTCAGACATACTGTTTTCCCGGATTTTTTTCAAATTGAGCGGCGATTCTAGCATGGATACAACAGTGTATGGAGTTGTTGTGACCAGTACCCTCCTTACCTACAATGGCATCAATCTCACCTGCGGAGCCGGCGGCCATGACTGCGGAACTCCTTTGGGGCATCGACCTCGGCGGCACCAAGATCGAAATACTGGTTATGGAAGCATTCAGTCACCAGGTGCTCGTGCGTGAGCGCATCAATACCGAAAAGGAACGCGGCCGCACCCACATACTCGACAACATCCAAAAACTGGTGGAGACCACTGTCAGAAAGCTGGGGGCCAGGCCATCGCACATAGGATTCGCCACGCCGGGCACACTGGATCCCGTAACCGGCCTGCTGAAAAACAGCAACACAACCTGCCTCAACGACACGCCGCTCAAGCGCGATCTGGAAAAACTGCTCAATATCGATGTCACAATGGCCAATGACGCCAACTGCTTCGCCCTGGCCGAAACGACGCTCGGTGTGATACCGGACGAATGCCCGCACGCTGAAGTGGTGTTCGGCATTATCATGGGAACCGGTGTCGGCGGCGGCATCGTCGTCGACGGCCGCGTCATCGGCGGTATTCATGGCATAGGCGGCGAGTGGGGACACATACTGCTCGAACCGGAGGGCGAGGTTTGTTACTGCGGTAAACGCGGCTGTGTGGAAACCGTCATCTCCGGCCCGGCCCTGGAGCGTTACTATGAAAAACGGGCCGGCACCGCCCTGCCCCTGGCCGCCATTGCCGCGCGGGAAGCCAACGACCCGCATGCCGCGGCCACCATCGAACACCTGTTGAGCAGTTTCGCCCGCGGCATCTGCCAGGTGCTTAACGTGCTCGACCCCGATGCGGTCATTGTTGGCGGCGGCGTTGGCAATATCGAGGCGTTGTACGGCGAACGCTGCCTGGAAAAGATCAACCAGCATATCTTCAATCACGCCTTCCATGGCCGCATCCTGAAGCCGGCGCTGGGCGACAGCGCCGGTGTGTTCGGCGCGGCCATGCTGGTGTCCAACTTCTGAAAAGCAGCCGGGACTGCCGGGCCAGAATAACCATGACCATGACGTACACCGAAGCCAGGGACTATCTGCTGGGCAAGCCTGATGCCATCGAGGATTACCCGTTCGGTCCGGAGGTGGCCGTGTTCAAGGTGTGCAGCAAGATGTTCGCCACGCTCGTGGAAACCCGGGGTATTGCCTCTTCCAACCTGAAATGCGATCCGCAGGAAGCACTGATGCTGCGCGACATTTTTACTGATGTTAAGCCCGGCTACCACATGAACAAGAAACACTGGAATACGGTGCAACTCGACGGTGATATACCGCGTGGAGAGATAGAGCGCATGATGGACAATTCCTATACACTGGTCGTCAAAAGCCTGCCCGGGAAAGTGCGCCAGTCGCTTGAAATCAGGTACGGCACAGAGTCTGTTTACCGCTAAGAAGTTTACCTGTTGAAACTCCGCTTTTATGTCATCCTCGTCGTCCTGGCCGCCATCTGGGGCTCTTCCTTCATGTTCGCCCGCATTTCGGTGGGCGAATTCGGTGCCATCCCCCTGAGCGCCGCCCGTTCCACGATAGCCGCACTGACCCTGTACGCCATCATGGTCATGTCCGGCAAGGCCGGGCAGTTCTGGCACCACTGGAAACACTTTTGCGTACTCGGGCTCATCAGCACGGCACTGCCCTTTACCTTCATCACCATCACCACACAGTTCTCGACAGCCGGGTTCGCCTCCATCCTCAATGCGCTGACGCCAATCATGAGCGCCGGCGTCGCCTGGGTCTGGCTCAGGGAGAACCTCACCATGACGATGATGGTCGGTATCGGCCTGTCTTTCGTCGGCGTCATTGTCATGATCACCGATACCCAGTCCGTGTCCACCGATCTGGTTTTCCTGCCGGTGCTGTTCGGTCTGCTGTCCGCGTTCTTCTACGGCCTGACCGGCAACTATTCGCGCAAGTTCATGACCGGTGTGCCGTCCATCGTGCTGGCCACCGGCTGCCAGGTGTTCGCCGCCCTGTTCATGGTGCCGCCGGCACTGTTCCTGTGGCCGGACCATGCCATCAGCACCGCCGGCTGGATCAACGCCACGGTGCTGGGCCTGCTGTGCACCGGCCTCGCCTTCATTCTTTACTTCCATCTGCTGGAGCACATCGGCGTCGCCCGCACCGTGATCGTCACCTACCTGATCCCGGTATTCGGCATGCTGTGGGGCTTCATTTTCCTGGATGAAAGCATCACGCACAGCATGATCGGCGGCGCCGCGCTGATTTTGTCCGGCATCGCGCTGACCACCGGCCTGGTGGACAACCTGCGGCGAAGAAAGGTCGAAACCGTGCCGGTGGATGAGGTTTAATAGCGGGATGAAAATCAGTTTCCTGGCATCCCACGGCGGCTCTTCGGCGAAGGCGATCATCGCCGCGATGAAAAACGGCGAGCTCGATGCCGAACCGGGCATCCTCATCACCAACAATGCGATGTCCGGCATCTTCCAGTGGTGCAAGGACAACGACTTTCCGGTACAGCATATTTCCTCAAAGACACATGCCGATGAAGACGCCGCCATCCTGGCCGCCTTGCAGGCGGCCGGCACCGATATCGTGGTCTGTTCCGGTTACATGAAAAAAGTCGGCCCGAAGACGCTGCGGGCCTTTGAGGGCAAGATCCTGAACATACACCCTTCTCTCCTGCCAAAACATGGCGGCCAGGGATTGTACGGGGACAAGGTGCATGCGGCAGTGCTGGCGGCGGGTGAAACCGAATCCGGTGCGACAGTGCATGTGGTGACGGCGGAATACGATGACGGGCCCATACTTGGGCAGTCACGGGTAAGCGTCACCCCTGGCGACACGGTCGAAATCCTGCGCCGTAAAGTGCAGGATACCGAGCCTCGCCTGTATATCGACTGCCTGAAAAGCTTTTTGACTCAGCCCTGAATATTACCTACTCTCCTTTCCGAAGCAGAACGCTACCCCAGACAACGATGATCGAATCAATCACCCAGGCCCAAAGTTATGTCCACGGCGTCGTGCTCAATGGCGACGGCTCCGCCACCCCCCTGGATCAGACTTCCTCCCTGGACAAGCCGCTCTGGGTACACCTGGATTACTCCCTGCCCGACTGCGCTGAAACCCTGTCATCACTTGGATTGTCCGACAACATCATCGAAAGTCTCGTGCGCACCACCACGCGCCCGCGCACCATCGCGGACAGGGGTGGCTTCATGATCTTCCTGCGCGCGGTCAACCTCAATCCGGGCGATGAACCCGACGACATGGTCTCGCTGCGGGTCTGGCTGGAACAGGACCGCCTGATCACCGTGCGCCAGCGCAGGGTGTACTCCATTCAGGACATTCGCAAGGAGATGGAGTCCGGCAACGGGCCAGAGCATATCCAGCAGCTGTTCATCCTGATCGTGGAACGACTGGCCGATCGCATTTCAGAGTACGTCGACAACATCGAGGAGAAAGTCGGTGAATTCGAGGAGTCGATAGAATCGTCGAGCTCCAACCAGGTGCGGGTGGCGGTTTCCTCCCTGCGCCGCCAGTCGGCCATGGTGAGGCGCTACCTTGCACCCCAGCGCGATGCCCTCGACTCCTTTCACCGGCAATGCCGCAGCATTCTCAATGAAGCCGAGGCTTTCGAACTGCAGGAACAGACCGACCGCATCATCCGCTATGTGGAAGACCTGGACCTGGTGCGTGAACGCTGCCTGGTCCTGCAGGAAGAACTGATGAACCGCATCGCGCAGGAACAGAACGCCCGCATGTACGTATTGTCCATCGTGGCCGCGGTGTTTTTACCGATTTCCTTTGTCACCGGCCTGTTCGGCATGAACGTCGCCGGCCTGCCCGGCCTGGAAGCTCCCGCGGCCTTCGCCCTGGTAGCAGGCTGCATGGCCGCTATTGCCGGCGGCATCCTTTTGTATTTCAAACTCAAGAAGTGGTTTTAACTTGTCAGACGCATCCGAAAAAATCAGTAACAGCCCGATCATCGACAAACTCGAACACCTGGAGCACACGCGTGCCATCCATGCCCATGGCGGCCTTGCCTACGACACCCTGAAGGGTTTCGAGCGCATCCTGCCAACCGACATGGAGCGCACCGCGGAAACCGGTTGCGGGCGATCCACGATCCTGTTTTCCAACATCTCGCAGCACCACACCGCCTTTTGCATCGACGACCATGACTATGGCGACCAGTCGAGCATCGGTTACTTCGAAAGGTCAGACCTGGCCAAACCCGGCAATGTGGAATGGGTGCTTGGCCCGACCCAGGTCACCCTGCCCGTCTATGAGCATGCGGACCAGTATGATTGCGTTCTGATAGACGGCCCGCATGGCTATCCCTTCCCGGACATGGAGTACTACTACTTCTATCCGCTCATCAAGCCGGGCGGCATCCTCATCATCGATGACATCCACATCCCCTCCATCGGGCGCATGGCGGACATCATCCAGGAGGATGCGATGTGGGAATTCGTCGAGCTCCTGTCCACCACCGCGGTCTTCCGCCGCACCAATGCACCGCTCACGCCGAACAAGGGCGACCACTGGTGGACACAGAATTACAACCGGCGCCGCATCACACCGGACATGGAGTTTTACCTGGAAGATGGCAAGAAGGCGAGACCGTTCGCCGACCGCGCCAGTGAAGTGCTTGGCCAGCAATAGGTCAGGGACACGCTCTGGGGCAGGATAAAGAACAGGCTGTTTGGCTGAGCGACCTGCCCGTTGCGTTACTTGTCGTCCCTGACCAGCCGCAGCTGCCCGTCCAGGTGCACATCCCGTTGCGGGTACGCGATGACGATTCCTGCATCGTTGAACAACTCATCAATCGTGAAGCGTATGTCCGACCGCACCTTGCGCAGATCCCTTTCCGCGGTCGCGTCAATCCAGAAATAGGCATCGAAAATCAGGGCATTGTCCCCGAAGTCCTCGAAGAACACTTTAGGCGGTGGATCGTCCATGGTATCCGGGTGGTCATCCACCGCCCGCATGATCAGTTCCTCCACCTTGCGTACCGGTGAGCCATAGGCCACGCCCACGCGCACCACGCAGCGCGTCTTCTTGTCGATCAGGGTCCAGTTCACCACGGTGTTTTCCAGCAGCTGGCTGTTCGGAATGAGCAGGTGCACGCCATCTACGCGGCGTACCCGGGTGGAGCGCGTACTGATGGTTTCCACCGTGCCCTTCACATCGCCGATCTCCAGGAAGTCACCGATACGAATCGGCTTTTCCCACATCAGTATCCAGCCGGAAATGAAGTTGTTGATAATGTTCTGGGCACCGAAACCAACACCGATCGCCACCGCGCCGGAAACGAAGGCGAAGGCGCCGAGCGGCACGTTCAGCAGCGTGAGAATGACGAGAACGACAATGACCAGGCTGGCTATGACATAGATGCGCCGAATGAGCAGCTGCAGATCCGGCGGGAGCTGGGACCGCTCGAGGCGCGCATAAATGAATTTGCTGAGGGCCTGGTAGAGGAACCAGGCGACCAGGGCCAGCAGCGGGATCGAGAGCAGCTGCCAGACCGCGTAGTCCTGTGCATTGAAGCTGAAAACCGTAGTGCCGAGAAAATCGAGAACGCTTTCCATCATGACTCACTGCTGGATGATTCAAGCCACCATCATAGAGATGCCATGGAGGTGAAACAATACCTTCTTCGTTGCAGGTTCAAGAGCGTCGCATTTCCCGAAGACCGCTTCAATGTCATAATCTGTACTCACTTTTCCAGACGCATTCACCAGCATGAAGATTACCGTACTCAGCCACCCGGACTGCATCGCCCATGATCCCGGCAAAGGCCATCCCGAAAACCCGATGCGCCTGGCCGGCATTCTGAAGGCCATGGACCACGAACCGCTCAACGCCTCGCTGGTTCGGCACGAGGCCGTATTGGGCACGGATGCGCAGGTGCTGCTTGCCCATTCACAGTACCATCTGGACAACGTCCGGGAGAAAGCGCCGACACAAGGCTCTGCCTCGCTGGACCCTGACACGCACATGTCACCCGCTTCCCTCAATGCATCGCTGAGGGCGGTTGGCGCCGCCTGCCAGGGTGTCGACCTGCTGATGGCAGGCAGCGCGGAATCGGTCTTCTGCGCCACGCGCCCCCCAGGCCACCATGCCACGCCCGACAGGGCCATGGGCTTCTGCCTGTTCAACCAGGTAGCCATCGCCGCCATCCATGCGCGAATCAACCTCGGTATCGAGCGTGTCGCCATCGTCGATTTCGACGTCCATCACGGCAACGGTACACAGGACATCGCCAGGGGCCGCGACGGCATCTTCTTCATCTCAACGCACCAGAGCCCCCTCTACCCCGGCACAGGCATGGTGGAGGAAAACCTCGACAACAATATTCTCAACGTGCCCCTGCCCGGCGGTACCGGGCACAAGACCTATGTGTCGGTGTTCAGCGAGGAAGTGCTCCCGGCCCTGGAGGCATGGCAGCCCCGGCTGCTGCTGGTATCGGCGGGCTTCGACGCCCACCAGGGTGATCCGCTGGCCGGCATGGCGCTGACCGACGATACTTACTACTGGCTCGGAAAGCAGTTACAGGAATTCGCAGGCAGGTTTTGTGAAGGCCGGTTGCTGTCGACCCTGGAAGGCGGCTATAACCTGGGGCTGCTGCCAGGCAGCGTGAGCGCATATCTCAACGGCTGTCTCGACGCCGGCAAGGTATAGGCGGGGTATTCCGGCCTACTTCACCGGGAAGTCGAAGTAGGTATCCGGGTAGGGTTCATCGCGCAGGGTGAAATGCCACCACTCTTCCTCGAGTCCCATGAAGCCGTGCTTGCTCATCACGGTGCGCAGCAGCTGGCGGTTGGCGCGCTGCTGCACGCTGACGGTGGTATCGCTGGGCCACGACTTCTGGTCGAACAGGTCGAACGGTGTCCCCATGTCGAGTTCCCGGCCGTCCTCCAGCGATATGATGGTCAGGTCAACGGTGCTGCCGCGCGAGTGGCTGGATTTCTCGGCGATGAAACCGCGCGGAATGAGCTCGTCCTTCTCCACGTTGGGATAGTAGATGTCCTTCATGCGCTCGTCGTCGGGATCACTGGCCCAGCGGATGAAGTAATCCACCGCCCGTTGCGGCCGGTAGGCATCGAAAATCTTCAGGGCGAAATTGGAATAGGACAGGTCCTGCTGCACGTTCTTCAGCGCCATGGCGGCCTGCAGGGTGACGATCAGCACGTTGCTCTGGTAACCGGGGATGGGCTGGCCGATGAAGTTTTCATCCGAGTAGTAACGCAGGTCGAATTCCACGTAGGGAATGACTTCCGTCAGGTAGATGAAATTATCGGGCACATCCTGGGCGTGCGTGATGGAGGAATACGAAAACATGGTAACCAAGAGTATCCGTCTGATCACCGGCTGTCACCCGAAATTCCCAAGTGTGTGATGTACAGCATGGATAGAATAAAGGCACCAGAGTAGAAGGCGCCTTCCTTGCTCCTTGTCCCTTGCTCCTGCTATCGCGGCGTCAGTCTCAGCACTTCTCCCGGAAAATTCCGCCCTTCGGTGTCCTCGGAATCGGTGAGGACATACAGCGCACCATCGACGCCCTGCTCCACGTCCCGCACCCGCCGGTCACGGTCAACGAGCAGGTGCTCCTCCGCGACCACCCTGTCGCCGTCCATTTCCAGGCGCACCAGGAACTTGCCCTGCGAGGGGCTCATGGCGCCGATGAAGACATCACCCTGCCACGCGGGAAACAGGTCGCCGGTGTACATCATCAACCCGGACAGGGCCAGCGACGGAAACCAGTAATACAGCGGCTGTTCGATACCCGTCCGCTCCGACGGGCCGATCTCGGAGCCGTCGTAATTCTTGCCGTAGGTGACATAGGGCCAGCCGTAATTGCCGTTGGGGACGATGCGGTTGAGTTCATCCCCGCCCATGGGGCCGTGCTCGATGGTCCACAGCTCACCCGTTTCCGGATGGATCATGGCGCCGTCGGGATCGCGGTGACCCCAGGAATAAATCTCCTGGCGCACGCGGGTGATGCCGTAATAGGGATTGTCCCCGGGAATGGAGCCATCGGGATTGATGCGCAGCATCTTGCCGCGCGGCGAAGTCAATTTCTGCACGTCCTGGCTGGCGTCGCTGTTGCCGATACCGAAACCCATGGTGGAGATGAACAGGGTCCCGTCCGGCGCCTGCACCATGCGCCTTGCCGGCAGCTCGGCGATCACTTCCACGTCCTGGATGCGGCGGTTGTTGTCGGACAGGCGGGCCTTGGCGATGGTATCCACCTGGAACAGTTCGCCGGTTTCCACGGCGCGGCTGCGGCGCTCCGCGCTGACCGGTCCGCCGCGTGCACCGGGCGGGGGCGCGGGATAGGCCAGGAACAGTGTGCGCGATTCGGCGAAGTCACTGGCAGGAATGACATCCATAAGGCCGCGGCCGTCCACGGAGCGCACCGCGGGCATGCCGCGCAGGGGCCGGGAGATTTCGCCGTCCAGGCCTACGATCCGCGCCTCGCCCTTGCCGTCCACGACCAGCAGGTTGCCGTCGGACAACGCCACCAGTGAGCGGGGGCGTTCCAGGCCGGTTGCCAGCACTTCCACGTTGTACGCGGAAGCAGTGGCGGGTGCGGGCGCGCCGGTCTGGCCTTCAAAGGCCGGAGTCGGCGGGTTGGCGAACGGGTCCACGCCGGTGTCGGCGGCAAAACTGCCCAGGGTTACGCCAAACAATGCCGTGGACAGGATGGCTTTGCAGATGGTCATGACAACAAACCTCTCGTGACTGTTGTGTGGAAAATCAACGCGGTGGAAAGCCCGGGAATGTGGCGCAGCCTTCCGGGATGTGGTGGTACGGCTGGGCCTGGTCGAGCCAGATGACATGGTCCGGCTTGTCATAGAGGGACGGGTCATCGAGCGTGCCCACCTTGACGATGGCGATGCCTGCCGCGGCCGGCGCCCAGGTCACCAGGTGCGTGCCGCAGTCGGGGCAGAAATCGCGTGTGACCGGATTTTCCAGGCTGGTTTTCCTGTACTGCTTCGGCTTGCCTTTGGTGTAGGAAAAGTGCGGTTCCGGCACACCCATCACGACGTTCGGATTGCCGCCGCTGATGTAGGTGCACGCGCGGCAGCAGCACTGCCCCTTGAAAATCGGATCCCCTTCAATCGTGTAGCGGACATTGCCGCAATAACAACCACCTTCGATACTCATGTGATACTCCTTAATGTTTGTTTTCTGTTCTTGTTTGCCGGATTTTATCAAGGCCCCGTTAGCCTTTTATCCTTTTATCCTTTTATCCTTTTATCCTTTTATCCTTTTATCCTTTTATCGATTCTTTAAAGTCAGCAATGTCGGCAAACGGCCTACGGCCTATGCCGACCTACTCGTACCATTATTTAACAACCATCCCGCTGCTCATCCCGTCATACGACCTCGTGTTCAGCCACTGGTACGTGGCCTCGAACAGCTGCTGCGCATCGCTTTCCCACATGGCGTTGTGGGACGAACAGGACATCTCCAGGTACAGCTTCGGGCCGCCGTAATCGTTGTACAGGTTCTTCACCAGCTGCGCATTGACCTGGCCGTCGTGGGTGCCGGCGACCATCAACAGCGGCGCCGTGCTGCCTGCCACCACGTCACGACCCCAGCCGAAGGTGGCGGCGCGCGGCGCACGGCGCACCCCGGTACCCCAGGTGGCGCCGACGGGATCGGAAGCCAGCATGTCGTCCCAGATGGATTCACCGACCGCCATGTCGTACTGGTTGTCGCAGCCCACCTGGCGATCCCAATTGGCGAAGAAATCGTCACGGCTCTGCTTGGTGATGGCGGCGCCCGAAAGATCGAGCTGGCCCAGTTCCGCCGGTACGTCGCCCCGATAGGCCGGGGCCAATTGCACGATATTCAGCACTTTGTCCGGGTGGCGGGCGGCATAGCCGCCGGAACGCGGGCCACCCTGGGACCAGCCCACCAGGTGCACCTTGTCCACGCCGCGCAATTCACGGATGTAATCCACCACGGCATCGATGTCATCCCAGTCGGAATCCATGGAGGTCAGCGCCCAGGCATAACTGGGCGGGCAGGCATTGCCAAAGAGCTGCTCCTGCTGCTCGGCGGACAGGTTGCAGCGGTCGTTCATCATCGGCGGGCGATAGGAGCGCCCGTAGCCGGTCATGTCCATGGCAAAGGTATCCATACCGCGCGCGGCCAGGTATTCCATCCAGCTGTAGCCCGGGACGGGTACGTCGAAGGCCACTTCTGCTGGTGTGCCGGCGCCGTGAACGAACAGGACCACCTGCCCGTCCAGGTCATCGCGCATCGTGACCGCCGGGCTGACCCGTTCGCGTACATAGAGTTGCGAGACCGCCCCGGTCATGGAGGGCACGCGGGA
>CAZVSC010000056.1:0-18543 GCA_964629325.1 uncultured Enterobacteriaceae bacterium | reverse complement strand
GGTAGGAGCTGGTAGGAGAAAGATCGGCGAGCGTTATAGGCGATCGTCTGAGCGATCATCTGAGCGAACTGGCAAGAGAGGATTCGCGGGTATAGTTCAATGGTAGAACCCCAGCCTTCCAAGCTGATGATGCGGGTTCGATTCCCGCTACCCGCTCCAGTCAATCAGTTGGAAGCCGAAAAGGGTTGCCATTGATAAGGATCATGCTCGCATAGCTCAGGTGGTAGAGCGCATCATTGGTAATGATGAGGTCCCCAGTTCGACTCTGGGTGTGAGCACCAGATTCTGGCACACAGAAACAAGTAATAAAAAGAAGATAAGCAAAGTATCTGGCTTTTTATAAGTTTAAAACTATTAATTAGAAACTTAACAAATTCAGTTAGCAATATAGAGTAAATCGGAGGCTTAATTCGATGTCGAAGGAAAAATTTGAGAGAAAGAAACCGCACGTGAATGTCGGCACTATCGGTCACGTTGACCATGGTAAAACCACGTTGACTGCCGCCCTGACCAGGGTGTGTGCCGAACAGTTTGGCGGTGAAGCCAGGGGCTTCGACCAGATCGACAACGCCCCCGAAGAAAAGGAGCGTGGTATCACCATCGCGACTGCTCACGTCGAATATGACTCTGAAAAGCGTCACTACGCACACGTTGACTGTCCGGGACACGCTGACTACGTAAAGAACATGATTACCGGTGCCGCACAGATGGACGGTGCGATTCTGGTATGTTCCGCTGCTGACGGCCCGATGCCGCAGACTCGTGAGCACATCCTGCTGAGCCGCCAGGTAGGTGTACCCTACATCGTGGTATTCATGAACAAGGCAGACATGGTTGACGACGCTGAGCTGCTGGAGCTGGTTGAAATGGAAATTCGTGAACTGCTCGACCAGTACGAATTCCCGGGCGACGACACTCCGATCATCGTTGGTTCCGCCCTGATGGCGCTGGAAGGCAAGGATGACAACGAAATGGGCACAACTGCCGTAAGAAAGCTGGTTGAGGCCCTGGATTCCTACATCCCCGAACCCGAGCGCGATATCGACAAGCCGTTCCTGATGGCAATCGAAGACGTATTCTCCATCTCCGGTCGTGGTACCGTGGTAACCGGCCGTATCAACCGCGGTATCGTCAAAGTTGGCGACGAAATCGAAATCGTTGGTATCAAGCCTACCCAGAAAACCACCTGTACCGGTGTTGAAATGTTCCGCAAGCTGCTGGACGAAGGCCGTGCCGGTGAAAACGTGGGCGTGCTGCTGCGCGGCACCAAGCGTGAAGAAGTTGAGCGTGGCCAGGTGCTGGCTAAGCCGGGCACCATCACCCCGCACACCAAGTTCGAAGGTGAAGTCTACGTTCTGTCCAAGGATGAAGGTGGTCGTCACACCCCGTTCTTCAAGGGTTACCGTCCGCAGTTCTACTTCGAAACTACCGACGTAACAGGTGCCGTTACCCTGCCTGAGGGCGTGGAAATGGTTATGCCAGGCGACAACATCAAGATGAATGTTGAGCTGATTGCGCCGATTGCGATGGAAGAAGGTCAGCGTTTCGCGGTTCGTGAAGGTGGACGAACTGTTGGTGCTGGCGTGGTAGCCAAGATCATCGAGTAAGCAATTTCAGTCTTTATCCTTAAGCCGAGGGGTCTTTCAGTCCCCTCGGCTTAGTCGTCTTAAGAGAAATTGTTTGTTGAAGTGGCTGAAAGAAGGCTTTCAGCTTCGGGATGACGATAAAGGCCAGTAGCTCAATTGGCAGAGCGGCGGTCTCCAAAACCGCAGGTTGGGGGTTCGATTCCCTCCTGGCCTGCCATACAGGCAGCCAGTCAGGAATGCCGGGCACAATTGGCCGGACTGACTGAACAAAGAAGTTTGAACGACCTTACTTACACGACGTATATGAACGGCTTTTATGAAAGACGTTGTTAAAAACACAGAATACAGGCTGGACTCACTGAAGTGGGTTGTTGTCGCTGCACTGGTTGCTGCCGGCGTTTATGGCAACAGCTATTTCGCGGCAGAATCCATGCTTTACCGGGTTATCGGTCTGCTGATCCTGGCCGGAATTGCCGGATGGATTGCGACGCAAACCAGCAAAGGCAGCGCTTTTGTAACGCTTTGCATGGAAGCCAGGACCGAGATTCGCAAGGTGGTCTGGCCCTCGCGGACTGAAACCACGCACACCACCATGATCGTTGTGATTGTGGTGATCATCGTGGCAATCATCCTGTGGGGCCTCGATTCGTTTCTGAGCTGGCTGATCGCGCTGATCATTGGCTAGAAACAGTTACAAGACTGCAGGCAGGGCGGAACAGTGCAACAAGGCATAAATTCATCAGAGGATCTGAAAGGCTCAAGTATGTCGGCATCCGAAAATGGTAAGCGCTGGTATGTGGTACATGCCTATTCCGGCTATGAGCGCAAGGTAAAGCAGGCGCTCGAGGAAAGAATCAGCCTGTCACCGCTCAAGGACCTGTTCGGCGACGTGCTTGTTCCGACTGAAGAGGTGCTGGAAATGCGCGGCGGCCAGAAGCGGAAAAGCGAGCGCAAGTTTTTCCCGGGCTACGTCTTGCTGCAGATGGTACTCAATGACGACACCTGGCACCTGGTGAAAGAAACCCCGCGCGTGATGGGTTTCATAGGCGGTACCGCGGAAAAACCGGCGCCGATCACCCAGCGTGAAGTAGATGAAATCATGAACAGGCTGATAGAAACCGTCGACAAGCCTTCGCACAAGACCGTATACGAGCCTGGCGAACTGGTGCGCGTAGTCGATGGGCCGTTCAACGACTTCACCGGCACGGTGGAGGAAGTAAATTACGAGAAGAGCCGCGTACGTGTGGCTGTCTCTATTTTCGGGCGGTCAACGCCCGTTGAGCTTGAATTTTCCCAGGTAGAAAAGGGCTAAATTCATGGTCGCGGCTTGCCGTGACCGCATTGACGTTTCAGGTGGGTGGCCGGTCTGACCGGGCACTCGAAATAAAAAGTCGCTGAACCCCTGAGGGGCCAGCGCCAGGGGAGCAGGATTTTGGTCCTGCGCATGCACCCATAAGGAGGCCATCATGGCAAAGAAAGTACTGGCTTATATCAAGCTGCAGGTTGCGGCAGGTAAAGCCAACCCAAGCCCCCCCGTTGGTCCTGCACTGGGCCAGCACGGTGTGAACATCATGGAATTCTGTAAAGCCTTCAACGCGGAAACACAGAGCGTTGAGCCCGGCTTGCCCATTCCGGTTGTGATCACTGTTTACGCCGATCGCAGTTTTACCTTTATCACCAAGACCCCGCCAGCGGGTGTGTTGCTGAAAAAAGCAGCAGGCATCAAGAGCGGCAGTGGTCGCCCGAATACCGAGAAAGTCGGTAAGCTGACCCGCGCCCAGCTGGAAGAAGTGGCCAAGATCAAGATGCCCGACCTGACCGCAGCCGATATGGACGCAGCCGTCAGGACACTTGCTGGTACTTGTCGTAGTGCCGGCATTGAAACCGAGGGGGTGGTGTAATGGCCAAGTTGACCAAACGCGCAAAAATGATTGCGGAAAAAATCGAGGCTGGCAAGGCGTATACCATTGATGAAGCTGTAAAGCTGATCAATGAACTTTCCACCGTCAAGTTCAAGGAATCCATCGACGTTGCCATCAATCTTGGCATCGATGCCAGGAAATCCGACCAGGCTGTCCGTGGTGCCACCACGCTGCCCCATGGTACTGGCAAGACCGTCCGCGTCGCAGTGTTCGCCCAGGGCGCCAATGCCGACAAGGCCAAGGCTGCCGGTGCCGACATCGTCGGCTTTGAAGATCTCGCCGCCAGCATCAAGGCCGGCAATATAGATTTTGATGTGGTCATAGCCACGCCGGACGCCATGCGTGTGGTTGGGCAGCTGGGCACCATCCTGGGCCCGAAAGGCCTGATGCCGAACCCGAAGGTCGGAACGGTGACCCCGGACGTGGAAACAGCCGTCAAAAACACCAAGGCTGGCCAGGTTCGTTACCGTACTGACAAGAACGGCATCATCCACGGCGGTATCGGTAAAGTGGGTTTCGAAACCGCAGCCGTCAAAGGCAACCTGGAAGCTCTGCTGGCTGACCTGAAAAAGGCCAAGCCGGCTTCTGCCAAGGGTACCTATGTCCAGAAGGTGGTGCTGTCTTCCACCATGGGCCCCGGCGTCCTGGTAGACCATTCGTCACTGGATTTTTAAACGACTTTTCCTGCCCGGTGGTGTCGCTACCGACATCACCAGGCAGTGCTCCCCCTGTATTTTCCACAACAGGGTGGTAGCGAAAACCGACTTTGGGGTGTTGCAGGCGCTGCCTGCAGGACCGTCAAAGACCGCAGGAGTAAGCTCCCTGAGGATTGGTTGGTAAGGCAAGAATGCCGTACCACCTGAGCCAAAGAATGCCTACTTAATATTTCCTGCGCAGATGGTGTAACCCGTCCGGCAGCCGTATCGCCGGATTTATCACCAGACAAAAAGGCTGTTTTAAAGCGTTGAGTTTTGAAACAGCAGGTTGAAGGTGAGTTTTGCCTTCATAACAGGTTGTTGACATAGCGTCGCGAGCGAAAGTAGATCGAGGCAAAAAGTTTTTCACGCAAGGATAGTACTGAGGTACATGACTAAGCGGGAATAACTTTTTAACGAAGAGATGCTGAGCGTAGCAGTTATTGCAATAACCGAAACCTAAGGAGTAACTAAATAGTGGCTATTCGTATCGAAGACAAGCGGCAGATCGTCGCTGAAGTCAACGAAGCTGCTAAAGGTGCTTTGTCCGCAGTGCTTGCCGATTACCACGGCACCTCTGTGGAGAAGATGACCGCACTTCGCAAGATCGCTCGTGACAACAAGGTGTACCTGCGTGTTGTAAGGAACACCCTGCTCAAGCGTGCCGTCGCCGGGACAGATTATGAATGTCTCAATGAAGTGCTGGTTGGTCCGACCATCCTGGCTTTTTCCCAGGAAGATCCCGGCGCGGCTGCCCGCGTCCTCAAGGATTTTGCCAAGGAAAATGAAAAGTTCCAGGTCAAGGCACTCGCTGTTAGCGGAAACCTGCTGCCTCCTTCGCAGATCGATGTGTTGGCAAAACTGCCTACCTACGATCAGGCGATCGCCACGCTGATGAGCGTGATGCTGGCACCGGTGACCAAACTGGCACGTACCATCAACGAAGTACCGAGCAAGGTAACTCGCGCGGTGGCGGCGGTACGCGACCAGAAACAGGACGCAGCTTGAACCGGAAAGGCTTGTGCCTTGCCGGGGTTACTAACGTTTACACAACATCTATAGGAGATATGAGTCATGGCTCTGTCTAAAGAAGAAATCCTTGAAGGTATTGCTGAACTGTCCGTCATGGACGTAGTTGAACTGGTTTCAGCAATGGAAGAGAAGTTTGGTGTATCCGCTGCCGCAGCTGTTGCGGTTGCTGCACCTGCCGCTGCTGGCGATGCCGGCGCTGGCGCTGCTGCCGAGAAAGACGAATTCGACGTCATCCTGGCATCTGCCGGCGAAAAGAAGGTCAACGTCATCAAGGCAGTACGTGCAATTACCGGTCTTGGCCTGAAAGAAGCCAAGGATCTGGTTGATGGTGCACCGTCACCCGTTAAAGAAGGTGCAAGCAAAGACGAAGCCGAAAAATTCAAGAAAGAACTTGAAGAAGCCGGCGCTACTGTCGAGCTCAAGTAACAACGTCAAGTTGATTGCTTGTTTGAAGCACTGCTTCCGGAAGGTGGCATTCCAGTACTGGAATGCCGCCTTTCAGTGCTTCGGCCTAGTGGGCCGGTTGTGAAGTTAGGTAACTAAGGAACACAGCCAAAGTGTTCAGATCAAGGCGGGAAAGTGCGGCAATAGTGGTTCTATTGCAAACTTTTCCAACGCAGAGCTGGGCAACTTTGGCGCGGCGAACAGTTGCCGAACTTTGCAAACGGCACACTAAAACGGAAGAATTTCGCCTGTCTGTTGAGACAGGTTAAGTGGTACAGGGGTCGCTCCCTGACACCTTGTCCAAAGACGGGAAGTCGGGCAGGGGATGGCAGGAAAAGACTGGAATAAAATCACTTTAGGAACGGCTGATGGCATATTCATATACTGAGAAAAAACGTATCCGCAAGGACTTTGGCAAGCTGCAGAGCCCTATGGATATCCCCTATCTTCTGGCGATCCAGATAGATTCGTACAAACAGTTTACCCAGGCTGACGTGGGCCCCGAGGAACGCCTCGACATGGGTCTGCACGCCGCCTTCAAATCCGTTTTCCCAATCGTCAGCTATTCCGGCAAGGCTTTGCTTGAATATGTCAGCTACAGGCTGGGCAAGCCGGAATTCGACGTTAGCGAATGTGTCCTGCGCGGCGCCACTTATGCCGTGTCCTTGCGCGTTAAGGTCCGTCTGATCATTTACGAAAAGGAATCCACAGCCAAGGTCATCAAGGACATCAAGGAACAGGAAGTCTACATGGGTGAAATTCCCCTGATGACCAATAGCGGTACATTCGTCATTAACGGTACAGAGCGCGTGGTGGTTTCTCAGTTGCACCGCTCGCCTGGCGTGTTCTTCGATCATGACCGCGGCAAAACCCACAGCTCCGGCAAGTTGCTGTATTCAGCCCGTATCATTCCATACCGTGGTTCCTGGCTCGATGTTGAATTCGATCCGAAAGACATGGTTTTCGTCCGTATCGACCGCCGCAGGAAGCTGCCGGCATCGATTCTCCTGCGCGCCCTGGATTACTCAACCCAGGACATTCTGGAGATGTTCTACGACAACAATACCTACTATATAGGCAAGGATGGCAATTTCTCCATCGAGCTGGTGCCGTCCCGTCTGCGTGGCGCCGTCCTGAATTTCGACATCATGAACAAGCGCACGGTCATCGTGAAAGCCGGTGCCCGTATCACAGCCCGTCATATTCGGGAGATTGAAAAAGCCAAGCTCAGCAAGCTGGATGTGCCCGGTGAATTCATCGTGGGTGATGCCCTGGCCAAGGATATTGTCGACAAGGAGTCCGGTGAAGTCCTGTTCCAGTGCAACGCCGAAATCACCGAGGAAATGCTGGAAGGCCTGGTGAAAGCCGGTGTCACCCAGTTCGAGACCATCTACACCAACGATCTCGACTGCGGTCCGTTCATTTCCGACACCCTTAGGATCGATTCAACCACTACCCGCCTTGAGGCGCTGGTGGAAATCTACCGCATGATGCGCCCCGGCGAGCCGCCGACAAAAGAGTCCGCGGAGAACCTGTTCGCCAACCTGTTCTTCTCCGCAGAGCGCTACGACCTGTCCGCGGTCGGGCGCATGAAATTCAACCGCCGCCTGGGCCGTCCCGACTCAGTAGGTGACGGCGTCCTCAGCAAGGAAGACATCGTTGACGTCATCAAGACCCTGGTTGATATCCGCAACGGTTTCGGTACCGTCGATGATATCGACCACCTCGGCAACCGTCGTATCCGCAGTGTCGGCGAAATGGCCGAGAACCAGTTCCGTGTCGGCCTGGTTCGTGTCGAACGCGCCGTGAAGGAGCGCCTCTCCATGGCTGACTCCGAAGGCCTGATGCCGCAGGACATGATCAATGCCAAGCCGGTTGCTGCAGCGATCAAGGAATTCTTTGGCTCCAGCCAGCTGTCCCAGTTCATGGACCAGAACAACCCGCTGTCCGAGGTTACCCACAAGCGTCGTATCTCCGCGCTGGGGCCAGGCGGCCTGACTCGTGAACGTGCCGGCTTCGAAGTCCGTGACGTACACCCGACCCACTACGGCCGCGTCTGTCCGATCGAGACCCCTGAAGGTCCGAACATCGGCCTGATCAACTCGCTGGCAACCTATTCCCGTACCAACGAATACGGCTTCCTGGAAAGCCCTGTGCGCAAGGTGGTCAACGGCGTGGTCACCGACGAGATCCAGTACCTGTCCGCCATCGAGGAAAGCGGTTTCGTGATCGCCCAGGCCTCAGCCGAGTTGGACAACAAGGGCAAATTCGTCGATGAACTGGTGAACGTGCGCCACAAGAACGAATTCTCCCTGATGCCGTCCGACCAGGTGGATTTCATGGATGTCAGCCCGCAACAGGTCGTATCTGTTGCCGCATCCCTGATTCCGTTCCTGGAGCATGACGACGCCAACCGCGCCCTGATGGGTTCAAACATGCAGCGCCAGGCTGTACCCACCCTGATCAGCGAAAAGCCGCTGGTTGGTACCGGCATGGAGCGCAACGTGGCCCGTGACTCCGGTGTTTGCGTCATCGCCGACCGCGGTGGCGTCATCGACAGCGTCGATGCCGCTCGCATCATCGTCCGCGTCAACGACGAGGAAACCGAAACCGGTGAAGCAGGTGTGGATATCTACAACCTGATCAAGTACACCCGTTCAAACCAGAACACCTGTATCAGCCAGCGTCCGCTGGTCAAGGAAGGCGACCAGGTCTCCATGGGCGACATACTCGCCGACGGTCCCTCCATTGATACCGGCGAGCTGGCACTGGGACAGAACATGCGCATCGCGTTCATGCCCTGGAACGGCTACAACTTCGAAGACTCGATCCTGATTTCAGAGCGCGTGGTGAAAGAGGATCGCTTCACTTCCATCCACATCCAGGAGCTGACCTGTATCGCCCGTGACACCAAGCTGGGCGCCGAGGAAATCACCGCGGATATCCCCAATGTGGGTGAAACCGCGCTGAGCCGCCTGGACGAGTCGGGCATCGTGCACATTGGTGCCGAAGTCGATGCCGGCGACATCCTCGTGGGCAAGGTGACTCCGAAAGGAGAAACCCAGCTCACGCCGGAAGAAAAACTGCTGCGCGCCATCTTTGGTGAGAAAGCATCCGATGTGAAGGACACCTCCCTGCGAGTACCCAGCAGCGTCAAGGGTACTGTTATCGACGTACAGGTTTTCACTCGCGACGGCCTCGAAAAAGACCAGCGCGCCCTGGAAATCGAGGAATCCCAGTTGGCGAAAGTCCGCAAGGACATCGAGGACGAGTACCGTATCGTCGAGGAAGCCACCTTCCAGCGCCTGCGCAAGGCGCTGATGGGCAAGACCGTATCCGGCGGCCCGAAACTGAAGAAGGGTGACCGCCTGACCGCCGAGTATCTCGACGGCATGAAGCACGATGAATGGTTCAAGATCCGCCTGGTCGACGAGAAGATGAGCGAGGCTCTGGAAAAAGCCGGCGCCCAGCTCAAGGAACGTCGTACAGAACTCGATGAGCGTTACGAAGACAAGAAGCGCAAGCTGACCCAGGGCGACAACCTTGCCCCGGGCGTACTGAAGATCGTCAAGGTCTACCTGGCCATCAAACGCCGCATCCAGCCGGGTGACAAGATGGCCGGCCGTCACGGCAACAAGGGTGTGATCTCCGTGATCATGCCGGTGGAAGACATGCCGTATGACGAGCAGGGCAATCCGGTGGATATCGTGTTGAATCCGCTGGGTGTACCGTCGCGCATGAACGTGGGCCAGATCCTGGAAACTCACCTTGGCGCCGCTGCCAAGGGCCTGGGCGCCAAGATCGAGGTCATGCTGCAGCAGGAACAGAAAGTGGCGGATATCCGCAAGTTCCTTGACCAGATCTACAACGGTATCGGCGAGTCACGCCGGACCGAAGACCTGAAGAGCCTGACCGACGAGGAGATCATGGAGCTGGCTGGCAACCTGACGGCGGGTGTGCCCATGGCCACTGCCGTTTTCGACGGCGCCAGCGAAGTCGAGATCAAGGAAATGCTGAAACTCGCCGAAATGAGCGAGGACGGGCAGGTCACCCTGTTCGACGGACGTACCGGTGATGCCTTCGACCGCAAGGTCACCGTGGGCATCATGTACATGCTCAAGCTCAACCACCTGGTGGATGACAAGATGCATGCCCGTTCTACCGGTTCCTACAGCCTGGTCACCCAGCAGCCGCTGGGCGGCAAGGCGCAGTTTGGCGGACAGCGATTCGGGGAAATGGAAGTGTGGGCGCTGGAAGCTTACGGCGCCGCCTACACCCTGCAGGAAATGCTGACCGTGAAGTCGGACGACGTGAACGGCCGTACCAAGATGTACAAGAATATTGTTGATGGTGATGACCGCATGGAAGCTGGTATGCCCGAATCCTTTAACGTACTCGTGAAAGAGATTCGCAGTCTGGGCATCGATATGGAACTGGAAGTCGATAATTGATTCGGAAATTTATCATCTGAATAAAGACGTAAATTCCGGATAAATGATCAACCCCTGACAAGGGGGTGGAGGCAAAGAATGAAAGACCTGTTAGGTTTATTGAAATCACAGACCCAGATTGAAGACTTCGATTCAATCCGCATCGGCCTGGCATCACCGCAGCTGATTCGGTCCTGGTCTTTCGGGGAAGTGAAAAAACCCGAAACCATCAACTACCGTACCTTCAAGCCTGAGCGCGACGGCCTTTTCTGTGCCAAGATCTTCGGGCCGGTCAAGGACTACGAGTGCCTGTGCGGCAAGTACAAGCGCCTGAAGCACCGCGGTGTGATCTGTGAAAAGTGCGGCGTTGAAGTCGCGCTGTCCAAGGTCCGTCGCGAGCGCATGGGTCATATCGAACTGGCCAGCCCTGTCGCGCATATCTGGTTCCTGAAGTCGCTGCCGTCCCGTATCGGCCTGCTGCTTGACATGACCCTGCGCGATATCGAGCGCGTGCTGTACTTTGAATCTTTCGTGGTCACCGATCCTGGCATGACCACCCTCGAGAAGGGCCAGCTGCTGTCTGACGAGCAGTACTACGAAGCCCTGGAAGAATTCGGTGACGACTTCGAAGCCAAGATGGGCGCGGAAGCCGTGCAGGACCTGATGTCCAGCATGGACGTCAACGTCGAAGCCAATCGCCTGCGCGAGGAAATCCCGCAGACCAATTCCGAAACCAAGCTGAAGAAACTGTCCAAGCGCCTGAAACTGCTGGACGGCTTCGTCAATTCCGGCAACAAGCCGGAGTGGATGGTGCTGAACGTCCTGCCTGTGCTGCCGCCGGACCTGCGTCCGCTGGTACCGCTCGATGGCGGCCGTTTCGCGACCTCTGACCTGAACGACCTGTACCGCCGCGTCATCAACAGGAACAACCGCCTCAAGAGGCTGCTGGACCTGAACGCGCCTGACATCATCGTGCGCAACGAAAAGCGCATGCTGCAGGAATCCGTGGATGCCCTGCTGGACAACGGCCGTCGCGGCCGTGCCATCACCGGCTCCAACAAACGTCCGCTGAAGTCTCTTGCCGATATGATCAAGGGCAAGCAGGGTCGTTTCCGCCAGAACCTCCTTGGCAAGCGTGTCGACTACTCCGGCCGTTCCGTGATCGTGGTCGGTCCGACCCTGAAGCTGCACCAGTGCGGCCTGCCGAAGAAAATGGCGCTGGAGCTGTTCAAGCCTTTCATTCTCGGCAAGCTGATCCTGCGTGGCGTCGCCACCACCATCAAGGCCGCCAAGAAGATGGTCGAAAAGGAAACTGCGGAAGTCTGGGATATCCTGGCTGAAGTCATTCGCGAACATCCGATTCTGCTCAACCGCGCGCCGACCCTGCACCGTCTCGGTATCCAGGCGTTCGAGCCGGTATTGATCGAGGGTAAGGCCATCCAGCTGCACCCGCTGGTGTGCGCCGCCTACAACGCCGACTTCGACGGCGACCAGATGGCTGTACACGTACCGCTGACGCTTGAAGCGCAGCTGGAAGCGCGTACGCTGATGATGTCCACCAACAACATCCTGTCCCCGGCCTCCGGCGAGCCGATCATCGTGCCGTCCCAGGACGTGGTACTGGGCCTGTACTACATGACCCGCAAGCGTGTTAACGCGAAAGGTGAGGGCATGGTATTCGCCAACGTGGATGAAGTACTGAAAGCCTTCAGCACCAATGCTGCCCACCTGCAGGCCAGCATCAAGGTGCGCCTGACAGAAGTGCTGTTCGATGAAAACCGGGAAAAGCAGGAATACACCAGCCTGGTGGAAACCACCGTCGGCCGCGTCATCCTGTTCAGCATCGTGCCGGCCGGCCTGCCGTTCAGCATGGTCAACCAGAAGATGGCGAAGAAGCAGATCTCTCATATCATCAACATGTGCTACCGCAACGTCGGCCTGAAGGAAACCGTTATCTTCGCTGACCAGCTGATGTACATGGGCTACCGCTACTCAACATGGTCCGGCTCTTCCATCGGTGTGAACGACTTCGTCATCCCTGACGAGAAGGCCACCCTGATCGGGGAGGCAGAAGCGGAAGTTGCAGAAATCGAATCCCAGTTTGCTTCCGGTCTTGTGACCCAGGGCGAGAAGTACAACAAGGTTATCGATATCTGGTCACGCGCCAATGACCAGGTCGCCAAGTCCATGATGGACGGCCTGTCCAAAGAAAAGGTCACCAACCGTGACGGCGAGGAAGTGGACCAGGAATCCTTCAACTCCGTGTATGTCTACTCCGACTCCGGTGCCAGGGGTTCGCCCGCCCAGATTCGTCAGCTCGCCGGTATGCGCGGCCTGATGGCGAAGCCGGACGGCTCCATTATCGAAACGCCGATCACCGCGAACTTCCGTGAAGGCCTGAACGTACTGCAGTACTTCATCTCCACCCACGGTGCGCGCAAGGGCCTGGCTGATACCGCGCTGAAAACCGCGAACTCCGGATACCTGACCCGCCGCCTGGTGGATATTTCCCAGGACCTGGTAATCAAGGAAGAGGACTGCGGTACCGACCAGGGTCTGAACGCCAGCCCCGTCATTGAAGGTGGTGACATCATTGCGCCGCTCGGTGAGCTGGTGCTTGGCCGTGTCCTGGCCCGTGACGCCCTGGACAGTGATGGCAGCACCATCATCGAAGCCGGCATCATGATCGATGAGAAACTGGTCGACAGGCTTGAAACCGCCGGTGTCGACGAAGTGATCGTGCGCTCACCCATTACCTGTGAAGCCGATAACGGCATCTGCCGCAAGTGCTACGGTCGCGACCTGGCTCGTGGCCACCTGGCCAACATTGGTGAAGCGGTCGGCGTGGTTGCCGCCCAGTCCATCGGTGAGCCGGGTACCCAGCTGACCATGCGTACCTTCCATATCGGTGGTGCGGCATCCAGGGCGACGGCATCCGACAATGTCCAGATCAAGACCGACGGTACCATCCACCTGCACAACATGAAGACCGTTGAAAGAACCAACGGTGACCTGGTGGTGGTAAGCCGTTCCGGCGAACTGATCGTGAACGACACCAACGGCCGCGAAAAGGAGCGCTACAAGCTGCCTTACGGCGCCGTGGTACGCGGTGCGGACAAGTCCGAAGTGAAGGCCGGCCAGGTGGTTGCCACCTGGGATCCGCATACCCATCCGATCGTGGTGGAAGTTGCCGGTAAGGTGAAGTTCGCCTCCATGGAGGAAGGCCTGAGCGTGAAGCGCCAGACTGACGAAATCACCGGCCTGACCAACATCACCGTCATGGACGTGTCCGAGCGCCCCTCAGGCGGCAAGGAACTGCGTCCGGCCATCACCCTGGTTGACGGCAAAGGCAAGGAACAGACCCTGCCGGGTACCAATGTGCCTGCGCACTACTTCCTGCCGGCCAAGGCCATCGTGGGCGTCGAGGACGGTGCCCAGGTGAATATCGGTGACGTTATCGCCCGTATTCCCCAGGAAGGCTCCAAGACCCGTGACATCACAGGTGGTCTGCCCCGCGTTGCCGACCTGTTCGAAGCACGCAAACCGAAAGAGCCGGCCATCCTGGCGGAAATCTCCGGTACCGTCAGCTTCGGCAAGGAAACCAAGGGCAAGCGCCGCCTGGTCATTACCCCGACCGATGGCGTGAACCCCATCGACGGCAGCAGCCACTACGAGGTGCTTATCCCGAAATGGCGCCAGATGACCGTGTTTGAAGGCGAATATATCGAACGGGGTGAAGTCGTTTCCGACGGCCCGCCCAATCCGCACGATATCCTGCGCCTGAAAGGCGTCGAGGCCCTGGCCCACTATATTGTGAACGAGGTCCAGGATGTTTACCGCCTGCAGGGTGTGCGCATCAATGACAAGCATATTGAAGTCATCGTGCGCCAGATGCTGCGCAAGGCGGAAATCCTCGAGATGGGCGATTCCAGCTTCATCAAGGGCGAGCAGGTAGAGTACATCCGTGTACGCTCCGAGAATGCCCGCCTGGTCGAGGAAGGCAAGGAACCGGCGAAGTTCGACCGTATCCTGCTGGGTATCACCAAGGCATCCCTGGCCACCGAATCGTTCATTTCTGCGGCTTCCTTCCAGGAAACCACCCGCGTCCTCACGGAAGCGGCGGTTACCGGCAAGCAGGATTTCCTGCAGGGCCTGAAGGAAAACGTCGTGGTTGGCCGCCTGATACCTGCCGGTACCGGACTCTCCTATCACGAGAACCGTAAACGCCAGGCTGAGTCCCGTCATTCAAGTGATGAAGGTCCTTCCGCCAGCGAAGTGGAGTCTGCACTGATCGAGGCCCTGGCCGAGTCGGAAAGCAAGGCAGCCCAGAAGGACGAGGAAGAGTAACAGATACAGGATACAAGAAGCAGGATACAAGGAAGGCGGGTACCCCCCTGTATCTTGTATCCTGCATCCTGGATCCGTTATTGACTAGGTAGGGCGCGATCATTACAATCGCGCCTCTTTTATTAACTGAAAGAACAGAATTCCGGAGCATTGAATGGCGACTGTCAACCAGCTGGTTCGCAAGCCCAGGAAAAACAAGGTCGACAAGAGCGACGTACCGGCCCTGCAGGGTTGTCCCCAGCGCCGCGGTGTCTGCACGCGCGTTTACACCACGACCCCGAAGAAGCCGAACTCGGCCCTGCGCAAGGTTTGTCGTGTGCGCCTGACCAACGGTTATGAAGTCACCTCCTACATCGGTGGTGAAGGCCACAACCTGCAGGAGCACTCCGTGATCCTGATCAGGGGCGGCAGGGTGAAGGACCTGCCCGGTGTGCGTTATCACACCGTGCGCGGCAGCCTGGATACCTCCGGTGTCGCCGACAGGAAGCAGGGCCGCTCCAAGTACGGCACAAAGAGACCTAAGTAACTGAATTAATTATTTTTTTCATCAATTCCAGTAAGGCCGGATCCTGACGTTCCGTCAGCATTCCGGGCAAACCTGAAGCGAGGAAACCATGCCAAGAAGACGCGAAGTACCAAAGCGGGAAGTTCTTCCCGATCCGAAATTCGGAAACAAGACCCTTGCCAAATTCATGAACCACGTCATGGTGGACGGCAAGAAATCCGTTGCAGAGAAAATCGTATACGGCGCCCTGAAAGTGGTTGCCGACAAGACCGGCAAGGATCCGCTGGAAGCTTTCGAAACCGCCCTGGAAAACATTGCCCCGCTGGTGGAAGTGAAATCCCGCCGTGTGGGTGGTGCCACCTACCAGGTACCGGTGGAAGTACGTCCAGATCGCCGCAATGCGTTGTCCATGCGCTGGCTGGTGGAGCATTCCCGTGCCCGCGGTGAAAAATCCATGGCCCTGCGCCTCGCCGGCGAGATCATGGACGCTTCCGAAGGACGTGGTAGCGCTGTCAGGAAACGTGAAGACGTACACCGCATGGCTGAGGCCAACCGCGCGTTCTCGCACTACCGTTTCTAAATCCTGTTTAATTAAACTGCTTTTTTTGAGGGCATTGTTGTGGCCAGAAAGACTCCCATTAAGCGCTATCGCAATATAGGTATTGTGGCGCATGTAGATGCTGGTAAAACCACTACTACAGAACGCGTACTTTTCTATACCGGTATCTCCCACAAGATCGGTGAGGTACATGATGGCGCTGCCGTTATGGACTGGATGGAGCAGGAGCAGGAGCGTGGTATCACCATCACCTCCGCCGCTACCACCTGTTTCTGGGATGGTATGGACAAGCAGTTCGACCAGCACCGCATCAACATCATCGACACTCCGGGACACGTTGACTTCACCATCGAGGTGGAGCGCTCCCTGCGCGTTCTCGACGGCGCCGTCGTTGTATTGTGCGGCAGCTCCGGTGTGCAGCCGCAGACCGAAACCGTCTGGCGCCAGGCCAACCGCTATGAAGTTCCCCGCCTGGTGTTCGTGAACAAAATGGACCGCGCCGGTGCCGACTTCCTGAAAGTGGTCAAGCAGCTGAAGGATCGCCTCGGGGCGAAGGCCGTGCCGATCCAGCTGGCCATCGGTGCTGAAGACGAATTCAAGGGCGTTATCGACCTGGTCAAGATGAAGGAAATTCTCTGGAACGAAACCGACCAGGGCACCACCTTCACTTACGAGGATATCCCTGCCGATATGCAGGCAGAATGTGAAAAATGGCGCGAGGAGCTGGTGGAAGCCGCTGCCGAAGCCAATGAAGAGCTCATGAACAAGTACCTCGAAGGTGGTGAGCTGACCGAAGCCGAGATCAAGAAGGGCCTGCGAATCCGCACCCTGGCCAATGAAATCGTGCCGACCCTGTGTGGTTCCGCCTTCAAGAACAAAGGCGTGCAGGCCGTGCTGGATGCCGTGGTTGAATACCTGCCGGCACCGACCGAAGTAAAAGCCATCGAAGGCGTCCTGGAAGACGGTGAGACTGTCGAAACACGTGAAGCCGACGATAACGCGCCGTTTGCTGCACTGGCATTCAAGATCGCCACCGACCCCTTTGTCGGTACGTTGACATTCTTCCGTGTCTATTCGGGCAAACTGAATTCCGGTGACTCCGTGTACAACCCGCTCAAGCACAACAAGGAGCGTGTTGGCCGTATGGTGCAGATGCATGCCAACTCCCGCGAGGAAATCAAGGAAGTGCTGGCAGGTGACATCGCCGCCGCCATCGGCCTGAAGGACGTCACCACGGGTGAGACCCTGTGTTCCATCGACCACCAGATCACCCTGGAAAAGATGGACTTCCCGGAACCGGTTATTTCCGTGGCCGTAGAGCCGAAAACCAAGGCCGACCAGGAAAAGATGGGCATCGCGCTGGGCAAACTGGCCCAGGAAGATCCGTCATTCCGCGTCGAGACCGACGAGGAGTCCGGCCAGACCATTATTTCCGGTATGGGCGAGCTGCACCTGGACGTACTGGTCGACCGCATGCGCCGTGAATTCGGTGTCGAAGCGAATATCGGCAAGCCGCAGGTGGCCTACCGTGAAACCATTCGCAAGACCGTCGAAATCGAAGGCAAGCACGTCAAGCAGTCCGGTGGACGCGGCCAGTACGGCCATGTCTGGCTGCGCCTTGAGCCGCTGCCGGCCGATTCCGAATACGAATTCGTCAACGCGATCGTTGGCGGCGTGGTGCCCAAGGAATACATTCCTGCCGTGGACAAGGGCGTCCAGGAACAGATGAAGAACGGCTGTCTGGCAGGTTATCCGCTGCTGGCAATGAAAGTGACCATTTTCGACGGTTCCTTCCACGATGTGGACTCCAGCGAAATGGCGTTCAAGATTGCCGGCTCCATGGCTCTCAAGAAAGGCGCCCTGCAGGCTGACGCTGCCCTGCTGGAACCGGTCATGAGAGTGGAAGTGGTTACCCCGGAAGACTACATGGGTGATGTCATGGGCGACCTGAATCGTCGTCGCGGTCTTGTCCAGGGCATGGATGACAGCCCATCGGGCAAGGTCATCAACGCCGAGGTGCCGCTGTCCGAGATGTTCGGGTATTCCACCGACCTGCGTTCAGCCACCCAGGGCCGTGCCACCTATACCATGGAATTCCTGAAATACTCGGAAGTACCGCAGGCCATAGCCGACGCCATCGTCGAAAAAGGCGCTGCATAAGACAGTATTTCCTGGCGGCGCGTTGCGCCAGGCGGTTTGTGACAGATGTACGAGCGCGGTCACAGGCCAGAAACAGGCGAATAAAGCGGGGTTATACACCCCGCTTTTTTTCCCCAAAAAACGGCGCTGTAGCCCTTGACTGGCGGGGCCTGCGCACGTAAAATTTGCGCTCTTTTTTCGCGGTGAAATGTGCTCAGGCAGATTTCACCGCTTTTACGATGTCTGACGACATTTCGTTCTTTAACAACTTATTGATGTGTGGGAGTAGTTGGTCGCATGCAGAACCAGCGTATTAGAATTCGGCTGAAAGCCTTTGATCATCGCCTGATTGACCAGTCGACACTGGAACTGGTGAATACCGCGAAACGTACTGGTGCATTCGTACGGGGACCGATCCCCCTGCCAACCAGGAAAGAGCGCTATACAGTGCTTATCTCTCCGCACGTCAATAAGGATGCCCGTGACCAGTACGAAATCCGTACTCACAAGCGTCTGCTGGACATTGTCGAGCCGACGGAGAAATTCGTCGAAGCGCTGATGCAGCTGAACCTGGCTGCTGGTGTGGAAGTGCAGATCAGCCTGGGCAAGGCCGAAAGCAAGAAGTAAGAACGTAGTAAAAACAAGTAAAAACAAGAAAAACAAGAAGTTAGCAGTATAAATTTGTAGTAAGTGTCTGCAGCCTGAATCTGCTGGCACTCTAAATACATGAAACAGCCCCCGGGGCTACATGGCACTGGGCGCTATACACATACATGGTGTAACGCGAAAGCGGCCATAGTGGGTTCAAGCCCCTTACACGATGAGGTTCTAAAATGTCGATTGGCTTAGTCGGTCGAAAAAGCGGTATGACCCGCATTTTCACC
>CAZVSC010000055.1:0-18684 GCA_964629325.1 uncultured Enterobacteriaceae bacterium | reverse complement strand
CCGCGGTTGGTGTACTTCTTGGCGATGGAGATCACCAGTCGCAGGTTGGCTTCCACCATGTCCTTCTTGGCGCGACGTGATTTCGCTTCGCCGATGGACATGCGGCGGTTGATGTCCTTGATCTCGGCGATGGTCAGGCTGGTTTCTTCCTCGACCATTTTGAGTTTCTTCTGCGCGCGCAGGATTTCCACCTTCACCTTGGCCAGGGAGTCGGAATAGTCCTTGCGCCGCAGGTGGCTGTCCAGCCACTTCAGGTTCACTTCGTTGCCGGGAAAGCTCTTGATGAATACGTTGCGCGGCATGCGGCCCGAATTGATACACAGATTGCGGATATTGCGCTCGTGACGGCGGATGCGGGTCAGGCAGCCGCGCACGTGCTCGAGTAGCGGATCGAACTGGCGAGGCGACAACTTGAAGAACTTGAACACTTCGCCCAGTTTCTCGAGGGACTCGATGCCTTTTTCATGGTCGCGGCCGTACTTCTTCAGGGCGCGCTGGGTGGAGCGCATCTGCTTGCGCAGTGCCTCGAAACGCAGGCGAGCCTCTTCAGGATCGGGGCCGCTGGCAGTCTCGTCGTCATCACTGCTGCTGTCGCCGTCTTCCTCTTCCTCTTCGGTATCATCGCTGCTGTCCTTGCTGGAAGACGTGCTTTCCGTATCGTCATCACTGGATGAGGCGGAGGGATCGTCGACCTGGGTGATTTCTTCCTCAGTGATGTCGAGGTACCCGGTCAGGATGTCGGCAAGGCGCTTTTCTTCCTTTTCCACCAGATCGTATTCGCTGAGTACGAACTCGACGGTGCCGGGAAAGAATGCCATGGCGGCCATCAGTTCACGCAGTCCTTCTTCGATGCGCTTGGCGATGGCAATTTCACCCTCGCGGGTAAGCAGTTCCACGGTGCCCATTTCACGCATGTACATGCGCACGGGGTCGGTAGTACGACCGGCTTCGTTTTCAACGGCAGCCAGGGCAGCGGCAGCTTCGGCAGCGGCCAACTCATCAGTCTCGTTCTCGATCATCATCAACTGGTCGGCATCGGGTGCTGTTTCAAACACCTTGATGCCCATGTCGTCGATCATCTGGATGATGTCTTCCACCTGGTCCGGATCGGAAATGGATTCGGGCAGGTGGTCGTTCACTTCCGCGTAGGTGAGGTAGTTCTGTTCCTTACCTTTGGCGATCAGAGCTTTCAGACTGGATTGTTGGGTTTGGACGTTGCTCATGTTCAGTGCAATTCCTCGTTTACCGGGGCTGTGGAACTAGGTTTCATCGATTTCCGGACCCCGCCACTGACGACAAAGTGCCGGGGGGAAAAATAACCGCGTATTCTAACGAAAGGGTCCGGGTGATACTAGCGCTAATTAGGGCCTAGATGGCGGTTAAGACCACAGTTTTCAAGGGAAATTTCGGAATTTGGCCCTATTCGGCACCATTTTCCCCACCCGGGGCCTCGTTTCGGCGTGAATGCAGTTTCTGGCGGGCTTCCTCCAGGAAGGAATGGTGGCTCTGGCGCCGCCGATGGCCCTCCAGCAGGTGGGCAAAAATCTCCCGGAACTCCTGTTCGATACCCTCGGCCGGGGTGATCTGCTCCCGGTTCAGCAGTTGGGTCAGTTGGCTGCCCAGGGGGGTGGCGTAGATCCGCCCCAGCAGCTCCGGCGTGGAACTGGCTGGATGCTGTTTGGCCAGGGCAATGACCTGGAGCAGGAGGCCGATATCCGGGGCCTGGATCTCAGCCAGTTCGTCCTCTTCCCCGATGGTCGCCACCACAGACGGTTTCAGCAGGATCAGGTTGACCGCCTTCATGCACACCGACTTGTCGACCTGTCGTTTGCGAGCCGGTGGCCGGTTGCGCACGGAAACGGTGTCCAGCGCTGCCGGCGGCGCAGGGGTGGCGCTGCCCATCGAGCCGAGCCGGGCCGGATCGACACCGGTGATGGCGCCGAGCTGGTCGAGAATCAGCTGGTGATAGATGCCCCGGGGAATCTTGTCGATGTAGGGCAGTGCCATTTTGCCAAGCCGGGCCCGGCCCTCGAGGGAATTCATATCGACTTTCTCGCCCAGCGCCTGGAAGAAGAATTCGGCCAGTTGCGTGGCGGACCCCAGTTGCTTGCTGAAGACGGCGTTACCGACCTTGCGCACCTGGGTGTCGGGATCCTCCCCGTCCGGCAGAAACAGGAAGCGGGCGGTGCGGCCATCCTCCATCAATGGCAGCACCTGTTCGAGCGCGCGCCAGGCGGCCTCGCGGCCGGCATCGTCGCCGTCAAAACAGAACACCACTTCAGGCACCAGCTTGAAGAGACGGCGCAGGTGGTTGGTGGAAGTGGCCGTGCCCAGCGTCGCCACGGCATAGGAAATGTCATGCTGGGCCAGGGCGATGACGTCCATGTAGCCTTCAACGATCAGGAAGCGTTCCAGCTTGCGGGTGTTCTTGCGGGCCTCGTACAGGCCGTACAGTTCCTCGCCCTTGTGGAAAACCGGGGTCTCCGGCGAGTTCAGGTATTTCGGCTTGTCATCACCCAGCACCCTGCCGCCGAAGGCGATGATGCGGCCGCGATTGTCGCGGATCGGGTAGATGATGCGATCACGGAAACGGTCGTACAGCGGGTGCTTCTTGTTATCGGGATTCTCGATCAGCATGCCGGCATTGAGCAGGGCCTTTTTCTGTGACTCGTCTGTGCCAACGGCTTCCAGCAGGTTGCTCCAGCCGGGCGGCGCATAACCGAGGGCGAAGTCGCGGGCGATTTCGCCGGACAGGCCGCGTTTCTTCAGGTAGTCGATGGCGCGCTGCTTGTCCGGATGCTGGCGCAACTGGGCCTGGTAGTAGCGGGCACTTTGCTGCAGGACGTCATACAGTGCCTGGTTCTTCTCGCGGGTCTGCTGGGCAACCGAGGATTCCTCCCGGGGCACTTCCATCCCCACCTGGGCCGCCAGCTTCTCGATCGCCTCGACATAATCGAGGTTTTCATAATTCATGAGGAAGCCCAGCGCATTACCGCCGGCGCCGCAACCAAAGCAGTAGTAAAACTGCTTGTCGGGTTCGACGCTGAATGAGGGGGTCTTTTCCGAATGGAACGGGCACAGGCCCTTGTAGTTCTTGCCGGCCTTTTTGAGAGTCGTATAGGCGTCGATGACATCCACGATGTCGACCCTGCCCAGCAGGTCGTCAATGAAGCTTTGTGGAATGCGGCCAGCCATCGGAACGTCAGTTGCCCTTGTAAAATTTCATAATAGCATCCTGGGTCACCACGCCGGCGATGGTATTTTTCCCGGATTCACGGCTGATGACCACATACCCGGTCTGGGCGTCATGTTCGGCAAGCGTTTCCAGGGCCTCCAGCAAGGTCGCATGCATGGAAATGGGTACAACCTCCCGGGCCTGTTCCAGTTTCTGCAGGCTGAAATCCGCGTTTTCCAGGGCAATGCGCAGAGCCGCACGGCTGATGATGGCCTTGTTTTGTTCCGGGTAATCGATGATGACCCAGTCGGGGTTGCTTTCCAGTCCCTTGGTGACCGCTTCCCGGTCCATATCGGGATCCAGGGTGGTGAACTTGAAACTGGTTACCGTACTGACCCCGTAGCGATTGAGGAAACGCGACAGTTCCGGTGACAGTGTGGACTGCCGCTGTTTCAGCGTGTTCTGGAATACCGAACGCGACCCCAGGAATTCCGAACTGGTCAGGTTGGCCACGACGATGATGAGCATGGCAGGCAGGATGATGTTGGGATTATCGCTGAGCTCGAGCAGGGCCATCAATGCCGCCAGGGGCGCCTGCAGGGTAGCGCCCATCATGGCGCACATGCCGATGAGGACATAAAACGCGGATGATGACATGGTGCCCGGAATGAGCTGTTCACCAATGATGCCCATGAAGGCGCCGGCGATACCGCCCAGCATGAGGCTGGAACCGATGGCGCCGCCGGGCAGTCCCAGGCCGAGGCTGACGGCAGTCACCACCAGCTTCACGGCCAGCAGGACAAGCAGGAAATTCATGGCCAGGCTGCCCTGCATGGCGTCATTGAGCGAGTCGTACCCGGTGCCCATGACCTCGGGGATGAAGAACGCGGCGCTTCCAGTCATGAGGCCGATGAACAACAGCCGCAGCCGGAGATCGATGTGACTGAAACCGACAGCCGCCTTGTGGATCCTGATGAAAATGCTGGCCAGCACGCCGATCACCAGGCCCATGAGCACCACCCAGGGCAGCTGTGACAGGCTGTTCATGGTGACAGACTCGATCATGAACACGGGCTCGTCTCCGTAAAACACCTGGCTCACCACTGTGCCGCTAACGGCGGCGACGATGACGGGAATGATGCCGGTGATGGCGTATTCCATCAGGATCACTTCCATGGCGAAGATGACGCCGGCGATCGGTGTGTTGAAGGCGGCGGCAATGGCGGCGGCACTGCCGGCGGCAATCAGTGTGCGTATACTGTTGTTGGGCAGGACCAGGGCACTGCCGATGGCGCCGCCTGTCGTGGCGCCCAGGTGTATGGACGGCCCCTCCCGCCCGCAGGAACCGCCAGTGAGCAGGGCAATGGTTGCTGTGACGAATTGTATGACGGCATTCCTGACCGGCATTTTCGAGCGAAAGTTCTGTACCTTGTCGATGACATAGGCGACGCCGAGGCGCTGCTGATCAGGCGATTGCGTATTGAGCAGTAAGCCTATGACCAGACAACCGGCCACGGGCATTGCGAAATGCAGGTATGCGGGCAGCGATTCGAAGTCATCGTGGTGAAGGCCGTCAAAGAAGAAAGGGAACGGCTCTTCCAGCACGAAACGGAACAGGTTGACGATCAGGCCGGCGCTAATGCCCACGATGACGCCCAATGCCGCCATGGGCAGCCTGGCCTCATCGCGGGAAAACTGGGTGTAGTATCTGTCTTTAATTGTCACGGGCAAGTCCTGAATGCAGTTTCAATTAGACAGGAACAAGGAACCAGGAACAAGGAACGGACTTCCTGTCAGTGGATGACTTGATACAATGCCTCAAACTCCTGTCCAGCGAGTAATGGATATGACAGAAGCTGAAAGTTCACGCTCGGTGCTGCAAGACCGGATTTACGAGGTCATCTTCGGGTATGAATCGCGCGCCGGTAAAATTTTCGATCTCGTCCTGATCGTGACCATTTTCGCCAGCGTGCTGGCGGTCATGCTGGATTCGGTGCCGGCCATCAACGCCGACTGGCATCCCCAGCTGTATTTCCTGGAATGGGTCTTTACCCTGTTGTTCACGGTAGAGTACGGCCTGCGCCTTTACAGCTCGCCCTCGACGAAGGGATATGCCACCAGCTTCTACGGCCTGATCGACCTGTTCTCGATTCTCCCGACCTATATCGCCTTCCTCTGGCCGGGCGGGGTCTACCTGATCGTCATCCGCATCCTGAGGGTGCTGCGCATCTTCCGTATCCTCAGGTTGATGCGTTACATGGGCGAGGCCACGCTGTTGGCGAGCGCACTGTTCCAGGCGCGGCGCAAGATATTCGTCTTCCTGTACTCGTTGCTCACCCTGATCGTCATCTTCGGGTCGCTGATGTACCTGGTGGAGGGGCCGGAGCACGGTTTCTCCAGCATCCCCGAAAGCATTTACTGGGCCATCGTTACTATTACCACGGTAGGTTACGGCGATATCGTGCCGCAGACCACGCTCGGGCAATTCATCGCAGGCGCAGCCATGATCGTCGGTTATGCCATCATCGCCGTGCCGTTCGGGATCGTGGGTGCGGAAATCATCAGCGAGCAGCAGAAGCGGCAGCAGCCGGGCAGAAATCCCAACCGCATCTGCAACAACTGCAACGGCACCGGGCATGAAGACGATGCCGGTTTCTGCAAGTTCTGTGGAGTGGAACTAGAAAAGTAGTTTCAGGCGAGCTGCTGCTTGACCAGTTGGCTGACGATGGCCATGTCGGCGCGGCCGGCCAGTTGCGGGCGGACGGCGTTCATGACCTTGCCCATGTCCTGCATGGAAGCGGCGCCTTCGGCGGCGATGGCCGCGTTCACGATGGCGGTGATTTCCGCCTCGCCCAGCGCCTTGGGCATGAATTCCTGGATGACGGTGATTTCGGCGGCTTCGGCATCGGCCAGTTCGGGGCGGCCGCCGTCGGTGTATTGTCTTACCGAGTCGCGGCGCTGCTTGATCATCTTGTCGAGGATCGAGATGATGCGATCCTCGGGCAGGTCTATGCGTTCATCCACTTCCACTTTTTTCAGTTCCGCCAGGACCAGGCGAAGCGCGGACAGGCGTGCCTTGTCCCTGGCCCGCAAGGCATCCTTCATCGCATCAGTGATGCTGACTTTAAGGGGATGGTCCGCCATGGGAAGTGGCAAGGGGTCTTAGTAGAGACGCTGGGTGCGACGTGATTCGCGAGACACTTTTTTCATGTGACGCTTTACGGCTGCCGCGGCTTTGCGCTTGCGCACGGAAGTCGGCTTCTCGTAAAACTCGCGGCGACGGACTTCAGCGAGAATGCCTGCTTTTTCACAGGAACGCTTGAAGCGGCGCAGTGCGACGTCAAAAGGCTCGTTTTCTTTCAGCTTTACTATGGGCATCAATAAATACCTGTAAATGGGTTATCCCTGGTTTCAAGGGCGCAGAATTGTAATGGCAAAGCCCTTGAATTGCAAAGTTTTCAAGGCGCGGTTGGGGGGCTTTTCACTGTGTTCCATGGCCCCCGGCTTGCAGCAGTGCGGGCCTTTAGTTGCCGGGCTTTTTATTCGTCGGCGATGGCCTGAGGCCACTTCCGACCTACAACGCTCTCAAGTACACTTGGTGCTTTAGATTCAATGACTTAAAAATGAAACCCGGCAAAAAAATCAAAGCCCTTTACCTGGCAGGTTTCGTCGGACTGCTGGACTGGTCCTGACCCCGCTCAGCCCCTGTTCATGCCTGTCCGTACGCTATTGACGGCCCGGGCAATCCTGTAAATATTCAATAATATCAGTATGTTGTATAAATACGACACAAAGGTTCAGCAATGACAACAGCACAAGTAACAGTATCCGGTGAAGGCCTGACGATCGACGAGGTGGTGCGGGTCGCCCGGGGCAGGGAAGCGGTCGCCATCACCGCGGATGCTGCGGTCCATGAGCGGGTCCGCAGATCCAACACCTTCATCCTGGAGGCCGTGGACAACAACAAGCCCATCTACGGGGTGACCAGCGGTTTTGGCGCCCTGGCCTACAAGGCCATTTCGAAAGAGCAGGCCATCGAGCTGCAGAACAATATCCCCTGGTTCCACAAGGTCGGCACTGGCAACCTGTTGCCGCAGGAGGACGTGCGCGCGTCCATTCTGGTGCGCATGAATTCGCATCTGCAGGGCGCTTCGGGCATTCGCATGTCCATGATCGAGCGCATGGGCACATTCCTCAACAAGGGCGCCACCCCGCAGGTGCGCGAGTTTGCCTCCATCGGCGCCAGCGGCGACCTGTCGCCGCTGTCCTATATCACCGCCTGCCTGATCGGGCTGGATGAGGGCTGGCTGGTGGATTACCAGGGCGAGGTGCTGGGGGCGCAGACTGTCCTGAAAAAAATGGGGCTGGAGCGGGAACAGCTGGGTCCCAAGGAAGGCCTGGCCATGGTCAACGGCACCTCGGTCATGACCGGCATCGCCGCCAATGTCATGTATGACGCCCGCAACCTCTTGGCCCTGGCCTTTGGCGCCCATGCACTGCTGTTCCAGGGACTGGGCGCCACGAACCAGTCATTCCATCCCTTCATTCATGCGCGCAAGCCGCACCCCGGCCAGGTGGATGCCGCTGCCACCATGCTCGATCTGCTGACGGGTTCGAAACTGATCGCGGATGAACTGCAGGGGCAGCATGAATTCCGCGGCGGCGACGAGCCCATCCAGGACCGTTATTCCCTGCGCTGCCTGCCGCAGTACATGGGGCCCATCGTGGACGGCCTGCGCATGATCGCATCCCAGGTGGAATTCGAGATCAATTCCGCCACGGACAACCCGCTGGTGGACGAGGCCTCGGGCAATACCTACCACGGCGGCAATTTCCTGGGCCAGTACATCGGTGTGAGCATGGACCAGCTGCGCTTCCATATCGGCATGCTGGCCAAGCACCTGGACGTGCAGATCGCCATGGCGGTGATGCCCGCGTTCAGTAACGGACTGTCCGCCATGCTGGTCGGCAACACCGACAGGACGATCAACGGCGGCCTGCAGAGCCTGCAGTTGTGCGGCAATTGCATCATGCCCCAGCTGCAGTTCTACGGGAATTCACTGACCACCCATTACCCGACGCATGCCGAGGGCTTCAACCAGAACATTAATTCCCAGGGTTTCGGATCGGCCAACCTGGCCCGGCGCTCGGTGGATATCTTCCAGCAGTACATCGCCGTGAGCCTGCTGTTCGGCATGCAAGCGGCGGAGCTGCGGACAAAGATCATGTGCGGTCACTACGATGCCAGCCAGGCCATCTCCAAGGCGACTCTGCCTTTGTATACCGCGCTTTATGAGGTGATCGGCCGGCAGTTCGATGACACCCGCACGCTGGTCTGGAATGATTACGAGCAGGCCATGGATGGCTGGATTGCCGCCATCACGGCGGACATCCGGGCAGGGGGGAAGATTGTCCGGTCCGTTACCGAAGTGAAAGACCGGCTGGCGGGAGCCTGATCGACAGCTAGTTGATGGACAGGTCCTGGCCCGGAAAGATCATGTTGCTGCGCAGGTTGTTCAGGCGTTTGATGCTGTCCACCGACACCCCGAAACGGCGGGCGATGACGCTCAGGTTGTCGCCCTGCTGCACGCGGTAGGTCGTCAACGGTTGTGCGGCGACGGAATGGATGGTCAGCTCCTGGTTCACGATGATGGTCGTGCCACGAAGATTGTTCCATTGCTGAATATCCCTGACCGAGACGTTGTAGCGTTCGGCAATCTGGCCCAGGGTGTCGCCGCGGCGCACCTTGTGCACGGTGGGTACCAGCATGTCGTCGGCCACGTCCGGGCTGAGGGACACCGCCATAAGCGGTTTTTCCGCGGTCGAACCGTTCAGTTCCACCAGCTGGAATTCCTCGACGAGTTCTATGGGTCGCAACTGGCTGTCGCCGTAGGCGACAAAGCGGCGTTCGCGGCTGACGATGGTCAGGTTGGTGGACACGCCGCTGCCCGGGATCAGGAGTTTTTGGCCAGGATATATGAGATGGCCGCGAATACCGTTGACTGCCCTCAGTTCATCCACCGTGGTATCCACTGACCGGGCTATGGCGTCAAGCGTATCACCGCTCTTGATGGTGTATTCGCTGGGAGCGACCTTGTCCTCGACCGGCATGTTGTCAAAGGCCCTTACGAAACGGTCAAAGGAACCCAGGGGTATGCGCAGTTTATAGGGATGGGCCTGGTCGGGCAGGGTGGCCTTGATGAGCGACGGGTTCAGGTTGCGGATGGTGGCCAGATCGGTGCCGGCCAGCATGGCGGCCGCTTCCAGTGACAGCATGCCGTTGATCTCGACGATGTCGTAAGAGAACTCCTGGCCGAAGTCTTCCACATGGATGCCATAGAATTCCGGGTTGGATGTGATCAGCGCCGCAGCGATGAACTTGGGCACGAAGCCCCGGGTCTCACGGGGCAGGAAAGGGTATATCTCCCAGTAGGAGGGCTTTTCCTCGATTGGTTTACCGGCCCGCCTTGCGGCGCGCGTGATGCAGCGGTAACTGCAGTTGTACCCGGCCAGCACCAGTTCCCAGTTGCCGTTGTAGCTTTCGTAAAGTTCCTTGAAGTGGCGTGCGGCGGCACGGGTCGCGAGTTCGGGATCGCGGCGTTCATCGACCCAGGTATTGATCTCCAGGCCGGCGGACACGGCGGTGCCGTACATGAATTGCCACATGCCTGCGGCGCCGGCGGAACTGCGCACGGTGGGACGCAGGCCGCTTTCGGCGAGCGCCAGGTATTTCAGTTCATCGGGCACCCCTTCCTCCTCGAAGATCTTCTCGATCATCGGGAACCAGGTGTTGCCGCGCTCTGACCAGATACGCAGCTGGGTGCGGCGATTCTGCAGATAGTCATTTATGGCGCGCTCGACGACCCGGTTTGCCGTCATGTTGATGACGGGAGTTGCCGGCTCCAGGGCCGTCCGGTTGATGGCCTCTTCCTCAGTGACGGGTTCTTCTTCCCGGCTGTCTATATCGACATCGCCAAGCCTGGAGGCCTCGCTGACCAGGGATTCGACGATAAGCTGCTCCCGGGGACTGCCTGCAAGGGGTTCATCGGTTTCCAGGCTGTCCTGCTCGGTTGCCAGGTTGCTGCAGGCGCTGAGTGCGGCAAGTGCTAGGAAGAAAACGGGTAACCTGATGAAGGCTGAAACTGCGATGGGGGGGTTGATGCTTGGACTGCTGCTATGGGGCACAAACAAATCTCACCTTGGAAGTCGACCGGGCAATTATCCACAATTTCCTGAAATTTAATAATTCTAAATTGTGAAATATTCTCAGGGGCAGGCATCAGTCAGGGATGCCGTACTCGTCCCGGTATTCTTCCATACGATCAGAAAGATTCCTTGCGGCATTTCGCAATTCTGTATTGTTTTCAAGCAATTCGATGACTTTTTGGCGCAACTGGCGGTTCTTTTCGGTGAGGATGCCGGCGGCCATGTAATCCACGCCCTGCAGGCTTAATGTCGCCGCAGTGGACAGCTCGTCGCGCATGTACCTGGTCTGGCAGATGCGCTCCTTCATGATGGAGTTGATGACCCGTTCGTACTTGCACGTGATGTGGAATTCCTCGTCGAGCAGGTCATTGAGGACTTCATAGAAAGCATCCTCGGCACGGTCGACCTGGAGCTTCAGGTTGATGTCGGCGCGGCTGCCCCTGACGACGATCTCTTCGGGGACTTCGCCGTTGTCGGCGGCGGCGAGGGGCAGCGTCAATGAAATGCCGGTCAATACAAGCAGGCTCAAGATGCAATCCCTGCCAAACATATCCTGTCGCTCCTGTCGGACTGGCCCGGGACGTGTCAGCCGATCCGGATAACCACCTTGCCCAGGTGTGCCTGGCTCTTGAAATGCCTGATTGCTTCCAGCGAATCACCAAAATCAAAGACCTTGTCGATCACGGGATGTATGTCGTGTACCTCGATGGCATGGTTCATTTCCTCGAACATGCGGCGATTGCCGACGAAAATGCCATGTATCGCGCTGCCGGTCATCATCAGGCTGCGCGGGTTGCATTCACCCTCGGGGCCGGCGAGCACCCCGATCATGCCGATCTTGCCGCCCAGGCCGAGACACTCCATGGACTTGCTGATGGTGCCGACGCCGCCGACTTCGACAACGCAATCGACACCCCTGCCGTCGGTCAGCTTCCTGACCTCTTTCTCCCAGTCGGGGTGCTGCTTGTAGTTGATCAGCATATCGGCACCGAGCGACTGGGCCCTGGCCAACTTTTCATCACTGGATGATGTAATGATGGCTTTTGCACCAACGGCTTTTGCGAACTGCAGGCCGAACATCGAGACGCCGCCTGTGCCAAGCAGCAGCACGGTATCACCCTTGGAGACCGGCCGGCCGGCTTCCATCATGGCATGCCAGGCGGTGAGCGCTGCGCAGGGCAGGCAGGCGCCTTCCTCGTAGCTGAGGTTGTTCGGCAACATGACGGCATCGCCTTCCTTGAGGACCATGTATTCGGTGAGCGCGCCGTCGGCAGAATGTCCCAGTGCCGGGTTGACCATCGGGTTGGCAGGTCCGTCGGCAAGGCCCTGGAAAAAAGTGCCGGCAACGCGGTCGCCTGCCTTGAAGCGGGTAACGCCTTCACCAACCGCCTCGACTTCACCGGCACCGTCAGAGGTGAGAATGGTGTCCTTCTGCACCGGGCCGCCGAAATATTTGCCGACGATGATGCCGAGATCGCGAAAGTTCAGGGAGGCGGCATGCATGCGCACCAGGATTTCTCCGGCTCCCGCCTGGGGCTTTTCCAGCTCCACCATCCGGATGTCGTCCATCGAAGTGCCGCCGGCTTTGAGTACAAATGCTTTCATGGTGTGTTCTGCTCTTGATTGTTGTTTTGAAAATGATAACACGGGGTTTTACGGTTTTGGCGCCCGCGCAGACCAACCTCGCGTAATGCCTGTGGTATGATTCGCTTCCCCGCAATCCGGCAGCAATATGATAGTCCTCGGTATCGAAACATCCTGTGATGAAACCGGCGTCGCCGTTTACGACAGTGAGCGCGGCCTGCTCGCGGACGCCCTGTACAGCCAGGTAAAACTGCACCAGCAGTATGGTGGGGTCGTGCCCGAACTGGCGTCCCGCGACCATATCCGCAAGACCCTGCCCCTCATACGCGAGGTGCTCGACGAGGCGGGGTGTGCACTCGGCGATCTGGACGGCCTGGCCTATACCGCCGGGCCCGGACTGGCCGGCGCCCTGTTGGTCGGTGCATCGATCGGGCGTTCGCTGGGCATGACCCTGGGTATTCCCACGATTGGCGTGCATCACATGGAGGGCCACCTGCTGGCGCCCCTGCTCGAGGCCACTGGCCCGGAATTCCCGTTTGTGGCATTGCTGGTATCCGGCGGCCACACGCAACTGGTCGAGGTGCCGCAAATCGGCTGCTACAGGCTCATCGGCGAATCGCTGGATGACGCTGCCGGTGAAGCCTTCGACAAGGTGGCAAAAATGCTCGGTTTGCCCTACCCGGGCGGCCCCCACGTGGCCAGGTTGGCCGAATCCGGCACGCCAGGCCGGTTCGATTTCCCGCGGCCGATGACCAACAGGCCCGGACTGGATTTCAGCTTCAGCGGCCTCAAGACCTACACACTGAATACTGTTGCCGAGCATACGGTGGACGGCGTACTGGACGAGCAGACAAAAGCAGATATCGCCTGGGCCTTCCAGGAGGCGGTGGTGGACACCATGGTCATCAAATGTCGCCGGGCCTTTGAGCACAGCGGCATGAAACGCCTGGTCATCGCCGGCGGCGTCAGCGCCAACAAGCGGCTGCGCGAAAAACTGGCGCACATGGCCAGGGTTGAAGGCGGTGAATTGCACTATCCCGGCTTTGCCTACTGTACCGACAATGGCGCCATGATTGCCTATGCCGGCTGCATGCGCCTGCTGGCCGGACAGCAGGATGACCTGTCCATTCTGGCCAGGCCGCGCTGGAACCTGGAATCCCTGCCCAAAGTAGGCTGAAAGCTGAAGGTCCAAGGCAGCACAGTGAATGTATGGAATCAGGTGGCGATTGATTATTGTTACAAAAATTACTTGCCACTTTATTGGTGGGAAATCAGATTTTAGCTTTTAGCCTGATCGTTTTAGTCATATAGAGAAGAGAGCAGAAAATGGAGATAGTTTATATCCGTGGCCTGGAGGTCAAAACCGTCATCGGTATCTACGACTGGGAGCGCGAAATCCGGCAGACCGTCACGATCGATCTCAAGATGAAATCCGATTTCAGGCGGGCGGCCGAGCACGACGAAATCGAATTTGCGCTCGATTACAAGGCTGTGGCCAAACGGTTGACTGCCTACGTGGAAGAAAGCAGTTTCAAACTGCTTGAGACCCTGGGATCGCGAATCGCGGATATCGTGCAGGAGGAGTTCAAGGTCCCCTGGCTGCATCTCCAACTGGGCAAGCCGGGTGCGGTCACCGGCTCCAAGGACGTGGGTGTCATCATCGAGCGCGGCTCACTCAGTGACGAGGCCAGTTTTTAGTGGCCTGGGTTACTCTCAGCCTGGGCAGTAACCTGGATCCGGTGATGAACCTGACCAGTTGCCTCGATGCCTTGCTGCTGCAGTTCAGGGATCTCAGCCTGTCCTCGGTATACGAAAGCGAGGCGGTGGGTTTCGACGGCGACAACTTCCTCAACATGGTGGTCGGCTTTGATACTGACCTTGAGCTGGCCGCGCTGTCGCCTGTGTTGAAGACTATCGAGGACAAGCATGGACGAGACCGCTCGCAGCCCAGGTTTAGCGGCAGGACCCTGGATATCGATATCCTGACCTATGCCGACAAGGCGGGTGTATTTAACGGCATCACGCTGCCGCGTCCGGAAATCATCGACAATGCCTTCGTCCTGTGGCCCCTGGCGCAGGTCAGCGGCCGGCACAAGCATCCCGTGCTGAAACAGAGCTACTCAGCCCTGTGGGAGGCTTATGACAAGCAAAGGCAGAAGCTCTGGCCGGTGGATTTCACCTGGCATGGCCGGAAGATTTCTTCCCGGGAGTGACAACTGTGAGCATGCTTTATAAGCACACCAATCCGGCCCGTAAATTTCCTGCCGATCTCGACGAAGCAGCGGATACGCCGTAAAACCCGCCATGGATATCGTCCTGACAAAGGTACAGCATGCAGCGGCCCTGTCGGATTACTACCTGCGCAATGCCGATCGCTTCACGCCCTGGCATCCCCTCGTCAGGCATGACCATCACAGTGTCGAAGCCTGGATCAGGCGCCTGCAGGAAAGGGAGCGTGAATATACTGACGGCCGCGCCGCCCATTTCGTCGGCATGGAAGGAGACCGCGCCATCGCCGCCTGTTCACTGAGCAATATCGTCTACCACCCGGCCTGTTTCTGTCATATAGGGTACTCGGTGGACAGGGATTTTGAGGGGACAGGCTGCATGACCGAACTGGTTAAACATGTCATCGATTTTGCCTTCGCCAACCTGCGCCTGAACCGGATCAGCGCCAACTACATGCCTGCGAACACCCGTTCGGCACGCCTGTTGGAAAAACTGGGTTTCGAAAAAGAGGGGTTCGCCCGCCGGTATTTATGCATCAACGGCAAGTGGGAGGATCATATCCTGACATCCCTTGTGAATCCCCTGGCTGGCGACCGGGATGCCCTTGACCCCGATGGGGATTAGTGGGAACTTTATCCGCCAAAATCGAAATCTGCCCCATCGTATAACTCGCAACCCAACGTACCAGGTAATCCATGAATACCCTGATGAACAACCGACTGACAGCCATTTTAATGACGCTGGCCTGCCTTGTTGCCTGCTCCGAGAGCACCGAGCAGGCCGCCATGCAGGATGACGCCCGGACCATGACCACGACAGCCACAGCGGACGCCGTTGCCGCGAATCCCTTCTTTGCCGAAAGCCCGCTGCCGTTGCAGTATCCGCAGTTCGACCAGATCACCACCGAGCATTACCTGCCGGCCTTCGAGCGCGGCATGGCCGAGCATCTGGAGGAGGTCTCCGCCATCGTCAACCAGGCGCAAGCCCCGACCTTCGAAAATACGCTGGTGGCGCTGGAGCGATCCGGCCAGCTCCTGGCCCGGGTGTCACGGGTCTTCAATGCCATGTCGTCGGCCCATACCAACGATGCCATCGATGCCATCGAGGTCGAAATATCCCCCAAACTGGCCGCGCATTACGACCAGATCCAGCTCGACCCCGGTTTGTTCGCCCGTGTCAGTGATCTCTATGAGCGTCGCGACAACCTGGGCCTGGATGCGGAAGGCGTGCGCCTGGTCGAGGAGAACTACAAGGATTTCGTTCGCGCCGGCGCCTTGCTGGACATCGAGCAGAAGGAGCGCCTGAAAGCGATCAACCAGGAACTCTCGGAACTGTCCACGCAGTTCAGCCAGAATGTCCTGGATGAAGTGAATGCCCTGGCCGTAGTCGTCGACACCCCCGAGGAACTGGCGGGTTTCAGCCCGGCACAGATTCAGGCCGCGGCCGATGCGGCGGTGGCCCGTGACATGGCGGGCAAATACGTCATTCCGCTGCTCAATTACACCAGCCAGCCTGCACTGGAGTCCCTGGAGAACCGCGCTTTGCGCCAGCGCATCCAGGAAATCTCGGAATCCCGCGGCCACCGCGGCGGTGAATTCGACAACCGGGAAATTCTCAGCCGTACGGTTAAATTACGCGGCGAGCGGGCACGCCTGCTGGGTTATGACAGCCATGCAGCCTATATCCTGGACAACCAGACTGCGCAGACAGTCGGTGCGGTCAACCAGCGCCTGGCCGACCTGGCAGCCCCGGTCATGGCCAATGTCAGGCGCGAAGCGGAAGAGATGCAGGCCATCATTGCCAGCGAGGGCGATGACTTCAAGCTCGCCGCCTGGGACTGGCCCTTCTATGCCCAGAAAGTGCGCATGGCCCGCTACAATTTCGATGAATCCCAGCTGCGACCCTATTTCGAGATCAACAATGTTCTGCAGAACGGCGTGTTCTTCGCGGCCAACCAGATCTACGGCGTCACCTTCGAGGAGCGCTTCGACCTGCCTGTCTATCAGGAAGACGTGCGCGTGTTCGACGTGTTTGACAGTGACGGCACGCAGCTCGGTATTTTCCTGTCGGATCCCTACGCGCGCCCCAGCAAGCGCGGCGGGGCATGGATGAATGCCTACGTGCCACAGTCCACGCTGCTGAATCGCAAGGCCGTGGTGGCCAATCACCAGAACATTCCCAAGCCGCCGCCGGGCGAACCGACCCTGATGACCCTGGATGAAGTGGAAACCATGTTCCATGAGTTCGGCCACGCCCTGCATGGACTGTTTTCCGATGTCACCTATCCCGCGTTTTCAGGAACGCGTGTTCCCCGCGATTTCGTGGAGTTTCCCTCGCAGGTCAACGAGATGTGGCATACCTGGCCGGAAGTCCTGGCCAACTATGCCGTGCACTACCAGACCGGTGAATCCATCCCCGTGGAATTGCTGAACCGGATCGAGGAAGCCAACGTGTTCAGTGAAGGGTTCGATACCGCCGAGTACCTGATGCCGGCCATCGTCGACATGGCCTTGCACCAGCTCGCCCCGGAAGCCGTGCCGTCGGCAGATGACATGATGGCGTTTGAGGCTCAGGTGCTGGCCGATGCCGGCGCATTGATCGATGAGATCGCTCCGCGCTATCACCTGACCTACTTCTCCCACATCATGGGCGGTTATTCGGCGGGTTATTACTCCTATATCTGGAGCGAGGTGCTCGACGCCGACACCGTGGAATGGTTCCGTGAGAATGGCGGCATGCTCAGGGAGAACGGCCAGCATTTCCGCGACACGCTCCTGTCAAAAGGGGGCAGTGTGGAGGCCATGCAGCTGTTTGAAAACTTCCGCGGCCGTGCGCCGGACGTGACGCCGCTGCTGGTGCGCAAGGGGTTGCAGTAATGCCCAGTTGACCATGCTGGCACTTTGCCCGACACTCTTGCCCCTGCAGCTTTCATAAAAACAATAACGAAGGCAGGGGATATGGCGCAGGGACTACCTGTCAAGAACGCTGAACAACAGTGGGCGGTATGGGATTCCACCCGGCTGAACAATTTTCCCTTTCGCGATGATGACATCATCATCGGCACCTGGTCCAAGAGCGGTACCACCTGGACCCAGCAGCTGGTCGCCCAGTTGGTATTCAGGGGCGACCCCGAGGCTTACGGCCAGATGCTGTCGCCCTGGCCGGAGTTCCGCATCGCGCCGCTCGAGGCGGCCTATGAGCAGGCCGAAGCGCAGACCCATCGCCGCTTCATCAAGACCCATTCCCCCTTCAATTGCGTGCCATACCATGAATCCATCAAGTACCTGTTCATCGGTCGCGATGCGCGCGATGTGGTGTGGAGCATGTTCAACCACCACGAGATCATGAATCCGGAGGCCTTTCATCTGTTCAATGATGCCCCGGGCCGGGTCGGTCCGCCCTGGACCCACGAGATTCGCGACGTGCACCAGTTCTACCTGAAGTTCCTGGAGCAGGGCTACATGCCCGGGCATACGCCGGACACCAACTTCTGGAACTGCATTTGCCAGTGGTGGCAGGTCAGGGACCTGCCCAACGTGAAGCTGGTGCACTACAACAATCTCAAGCAGGATTTTGTCGGCGAGGCGAAAAAGATCGCGGACTTTCTCGATATCGAAATCGAGGAGTCGTTATGGCCGCAGATCGAAAAGCACTGCAGCATCGACTACATGCGCGACCTGTCGGCCAAGTTCGAGGACCTGCACATCATCTTCAACGGCGGCGGCCAGAACTTCATCAACAAGGGCACCAATGGCCGCTGGAAAGATGTGCTGAGCCAGGAAGAAGTCGATCGCTGCGACGCGATTGCCATCCAGGAAATGGGTGCGCAGTGCGCCCACTGGCTGAAAACCGGCGAGATTCCCCCTGGTTAACGGGTTAACCTTTCTCCCTGATAGAGTCCCAGAAACCACGTAAATCCGTTTTCGGCTGAGAGGCTGACAGGTCGTCGATGTAGGCAATGAAGTCCGGATCGAAAGTCGTGTTCTTGTAGGTGTCCCACCAGCGCCGGTTGCGGTCCGAGCCCAGTACCTGCAGCACGGCCTTCATGTAGTTTCGGAATGTTTCCTCATCCAGCAGGTTGAGCTGGTATTGCCGCCAGATGAACTCGCGAAACCGCAGCGCGGAGATGAGAAAATTATGCAATTGGATGGCTTCTTGCTCCGTCAGCTCCTCCTTGAAAAAAGCCTGGCAGATTTCCGGGTAGTCGATCATTTTGAAAACTTCGGACTGGGCCATGTGCCGCAGGTCTGTCCGGGTCTGGCTCTGGGACAATTTGTTGGAGTGTTTTACCTGCATGGCCAGATAGACCAGAGAAACCACGACGGCGATCGAGGCGATAGTTTCGGAGATGGCGGATATTGCATCCCAGTTCATTATTATTTTCCTTTGGAAACTGGTTATCGGGTCAGGATATTGGTGTTGTTAGTGAGTTTCAATCGAAGTTTTCTTTTCCCGAAGTGGGGTGTGACTTTCTTTTGAAAGAAAGTCAC
>CAZVSC010000054.1:16570-19056 GCA_964629325.1 uncultured Enterobacteriaceae bacterium | reverse complement strand
GGATAAAGGGATAAAGCGTAAGGCATCACGTGCAGGCCGTTTCCTTGCGTCACAAAAAACCCGCCTTTCGGCGGGTTTTTATTGGTCGTTCCGGATTACCTGGCCAGCGGGTCGGGCCTGACCTGGAAGTGGTACACGATGCTGGTCGTGCCCTTGCCGGTTTCCATGTGGAAGGGGGCGCGCCCGGAGAAGGTGGCCCACACACCGCGGCCTTTCCAGCCGGCGTTCGGGTCGTCGATACGACCGTCCAGCCACTTGGTGTAGAAGCCCAGCGGGTAGGGAACGCGCATGCGCACCCATTGGCCGTCATCGAGGACGAGCAGCGCACCGCTCTGGTTGCCGGTATTGATCGGTGTGTTGTCGCCAAGGCCGAGCGTGTTGTGCTGGTCGACCCAGGTGAAGTAGGAGCCTTCGGAGGATCCCGGCCGCTCCAGGTTCTTGAACTGGGGCAGGGGCTCGGTATAGAAGGTCCAGCCTTCGGCGCAATGCTGTCCGGTGGCTTCGGGGCCGTTCAGCGGACCTTCGCACTTGCGGCGGTCGAAGCTGGCCATGTGGCCGCTGGCAAGCGCCACCCACATGACGCCGTCGCGGTCGACGTCACCGCCGCGAGGGGAGAAGCCCTCGATGGCGTCGCCGTTTGCGTCCACCGGCAGTTCGTAGTATTCGGTGATGGCGGTCTCGGCGGGATTGTCGCCGGGCACGAGGCGGGCAACGGCGCCCGGGTAACCGAGGATGGTGCCCCAGACGGAGCCGTCCGGCGCCGGGTTCACGGAATAGAAGCCGAAGCCCGGGAAGATCTGCGTGTCCTTGGTCGGATCCGGCGCTTCATTGGCGCCGACGAAGTCATCGCGTACGCCGTTGCCGTTGGTGTCCAGGATGAAAGGCGTCCAGCCCTGGGCGGCTTCATAGTCGCCGGTTTCCAGGTATTCCCGCGTGTTGAGCCAGCCGATGACCTGGCCGCCGCCGCTGGTCCACAGCGTATTGTCGGCGTCCTCGGCAAACATCAGGTGATGGGTGCCGAAACAGGTGTCGATATGGTGGTATTCACCGTCGAGGTCAACCATGCCGAGCTGGCGACCATTGAACTGGGTCGGGTAAGCCTGTGCCGACGGGTGGTCGGAGCCTTCCTGGCAGAACGCCGGGTTGTCGCGGCCGCGTACACGCGCGGTGATCCACACGCGGCCATCCTGGTCGATCATGGGGTTGTGCACGTTGGCGGCGGAATCCCAGGGCGCTTCGTCACCCCAGTTGGGGGAGGGCTGCACGTTAGGTCCTGAGACAGGGCCCGCATTCGGATCCATCATGTCCAGCGGGATCTGGTCGATGGTGTGATTGACCGGATCCAGTACCGGCAGGTAATCCGCACTCTCTTCTGTAGCGCCATACAGTTTGCCGTAGGCATTGACGGTGGGGTTGCGTCGGTCAGTGGACACCACATCGTGCATGTAGGCGGTAGGATCGGCCCAGTCCCACTCGGTGATCACCACATTGCGTTCGACACCCTGGGGACGTTCCGGTACCGGCGGCAATTCACCGGCGGCGATGCGGTCGGTCCAGTCACCGAACATCTGCGACGTGTGTTCGATACCCATGCCGGTCCAGGTGCGGGTCATGAAACCGCCGGCCTGGCCTGACTGGATGCGCCGGCTCCAGGCGGCGGCACTGCTGTCGAAGCCGTTGAACATGGCAGGGATTTCACGGGTGGCCTTGTTGCCGAGCTGGTGGCAGACCACGCAGCCGCCAGAGGTGATCAGGCGGATATAGTCGGCCTGGTGCTGGATGGCAGTGCTGATGCCGTTGCCGGTCGGTCCGGTTCCGGGAAACTGGTCGGCTCCCGGAACTTCCAGCAGGGAAAGCCAGTAACCGGCTGGATAATATTCCGCGGCAGCGGCGGCGTCAGGGGCTACCACGGCGTCGAGGTCCAGTGTGCTGCCCGGTGTGGCGCTGACCTTGGCTGAATCGACCAGGCCGTAGCCGCGCACCCAGACATCGTAATTTGCCGATGGCAGTTCGGGCATCACGTAGCGTCCGTTGTCATCGGTAACCACGATCTTGGCGTAGCGGGTGCCGAGGTCATGGGTTTCCGCGATGACCCAGACACCGGCTTCAGGGCCGTTGGCGCTGGTCACGGTGCCTTCGATGACGTTGCCGGTGATACTGGCGGCTTCCGGTGCGGCGGTCATGGCCGTATCTGCGGGTGCGGAAGCGTCATCGCCTGAGCAGGCGGCAAGTAAAGACAGAAGAATGATGCTGGATAAGGTTCTGGTGCGTAACATGAGACTGTCCCCCTTTGACATGCCCTGGTCGCAATCGTGAATCCCGGAAATCAGGACGCAAAAGCCTAGCATGGGGCCAGATGCTTCACAATAAATTAGCAGTGGCGCCCCGGGGCCGTGGTGCGCCGGCCAGAGTCTGCTAGAATCTTGCCGTCTGAGGTCCCGCAATACGGCATTGCAATGCATGGCACGCTACGCAAGCGGCGACGG
>CAZVSC010000054.1:0-16470 GCA_964629325.1 uncultured Enterobacteriaceae bacterium | reverse complement strand
TGAGGTCCCGCAATACGGCATTGCAATGCATGGCACGCTACGCAAGCGGCGACGGGCTGCCTGGACGACTGAGCATCAAGGGACAAGGGGCAAGGGACAAGGGACAAGTGGAAAGAGGGGGCAAAGATGAAACCGATTGTTATTGCTGCACTGCTGCTGGCCTGTAGCCAGTGTGTATTTGCCCAGGGCGGCACCTTCCCCGGCATGACTGCCGCGCAAGGCCTGGTGCCGAATCCGGACCTGCCCATGTACCGCCAGACCGGCGAACAGTACCGGTCTTACGACTTCCCCGGCACAGGTGAATCCATACCTTACCGTCTGTTCGTGCCGGAAACCTGGACGCCGGATCAGTCCCTGCCGATTCTCATCACACTGCGCGCGGGTCCCAGCATCAACAACAACCACCGCAACGACAATGACCTGGTCCTCCAGGCGCGTGAGCGGGGGTATATCGTGATTTCACCACTCGGTTACCGTGGTTATGCGCAGCCGTATTACGGGAGTCCGTATCCCGCGGCGCGCGCCAATGGCCCCTCCACGCCCGGAGCAGGCTGGAGTGAAGAGGATGATCAGCGCGCCCACCAGGACGTGATCAATGTCCTGCACCTGGTGGCGGCCGAATACAATGCGGACACCTCGCGGATATTCATGCACGGGCAGAACCCGTCAGGTTCCGCCGTGTTCCATTATGCCGCGATGTACCCGGATGCCATCAGTGCAATCATCGTCAGCGCCGGACCGATCGTCACGGACAACTATCCATTCGCAAACCTGGCCGGGAAAGTGGCTGTCATGCTGCTGCAGGGTACGGAAGACAACGCCTATACCCGGGAAACGGAATTGCAGGTGACGGAAGCGCTCAGGTCCCACGGTATCGAGGCGGAATACCACGACGTACCAGGCGGCGAGCATCTCACCGCCTACCTGGATTTTGCCTCGGAGATTTTCGATTTCCTGGACCGGCATTAAAAAGGGGACAGTGACTTTTTATCCTTAAAAGCCACTGTCCCCCTATTAAAAGTCACTGTCCCCCTGTATTAATCCCTTAATACCTGGGCCTCGTTGTCGAGCAGTTCCTGGAAGTATTCATCCTCGACGATGCGCAGGCAGATGTTGTCGCTCTTCATGTTGATGACCGGCGTGGTATCCACGCGCACACAGGCGCCTGCATAACGACCGGATGCCGTGAAGGTGCTGACCTGGACGTAATAGTCATCCAGCTTCGGCAGGCGCATCATTTGCTGGTAGATGAGATCGCGGTCGTCGAACTTGCCGCCGGTTTCCGCCACCACACCTGCGTTTTTGTCCACCAGCGTGATGTTGGCACCGCCGCGGCCGACAATCGGCTTGATGACGTAGCCTTTATCTTTCAGGCTGTCGGTGAGCTTGAATGCCGATTCCAGCAGGTACGGATACTCCGGGAACATGTCCCACATGATCGGCGAAATGGCCTTGTTGCTCGGGATCAGGGTCCACAGCGGCTCGTAAACCATGATGTCGCCGCGCAGGAGTACGTCCACCAGGCGCGGCGCGGCATCGTGTTTTTCACCGGGCTTGTACTTGTTCAGCCTGTCCGGATCGTTGCCGCATTCCTCGCGGATCTGGTCGAGGGCAGTTTCCCAGGCCCAGGTCTTCCAGACCCAGTTGATCTTGTCGCCGTCGTAATCGAGGATCGAGCCGTCTTTACCCCAGCTGAGACCGTCGACACCGCTGATGATCTTGCTCTGGATGCCGGCTTCCTCCATGGCTTCCTGCATGAACAGGGCATGGTAGGTTTCCTCGAGATCGTCGTCCTGCATGATGTGCAGGACGCTGTCCACGTCGCTGTGGCGCCAGGCGTCGCGCAGCATCTTGTGCAGGCGCTTGCCCGGGTTTGCACCCACCCGGCTGCGGTAGTGTTTCGCCCACTTGCCCTGCACCTTGCCGGTTTCCATGTAACAGGCGGCAGAGTCGCAGTTGTACTCGAACACTTTCAGGCCGTCTTGCGACATGGCGAAGTCGAAGCGGCCGGTGATCATCTGGTTGCGGCGGTTGCTCCACGACTGGAGTATTTTCGGCCACAGCACTTCCGGGATATTGAAGTAGCGCAGGAGGGTATCATCCTTGAGCACGTAGTTGGTGGCGTGCATGTACAGTCCGTGCAATTCGTTGGTGGCGCGCCGCAGTTCGGCAAGAGCGGTTTCCGACGCCAGGTAGAACAGGCGCTCGTCTTTAGCGTTTGACGACAGCTTGTATCCGCCCATCATTTTCACATAGGCGGCTTCGTCGGCGTTTGCCATGTTGAGCCAGGATTTTTCCTTGCGCGCTGACTTGCTGCCTACCTGCTGGAGCAGGTTGTAAAGTGCAGGCGACGGTTCGTCGACGCACTCGGCATATTCCTCATCGTCGGTCTGGATCACCCAGCCCATGACGGAAGCGTCGCCAAAGGAGCACTCGATCCAGTATTCGCCGTCTTCCGTTACCTCGGCATTGAGCTGGCGCGCGTAGTCCTGGCCTTCTGGCCACCTGCGGTGGCCGACGTTTTGTTCGGCAATGCGTACGTAGTCCTCGGTCACCTCGGTGACGATGGCGACGTGGCCGGTCATTTCAAACTCGCCGCCTTCCTCCCAGATCAGCAGGCAGCCGGGTTCCGGGTGGCGCAGTGAGCCGTTGTAGAAGGACTGCAGGGGCAGGAGCTTGTTCTCGGTGATATGGCGAACGGTTTTCAGCCTGAAGATGTCGTGCGCCATGGCGATGTCATCGAAGACGTAGCCGTAATTGGTGTAGAGCCAGCGGCGGGCGAATTCCACGCACTGCCACTTGTGCCCCATGTAAACGCCGTCGCAGTAGCTGCGGTAGGACTGCCGGGTGGGCAGCTCCTCGTCGTCTGCGGTTTCATAATCGCTGGAATAGGCCGGTACGTGGCCGGGGGCGTAGCCAAGGATGGTGCCGAATTTTTCCTTGGGACGGGACAGGTCGTTCAATAGTGCAGGCTCCGGGTTAAAAGGGCGGCGAACAGTACTCCTGTTTACCCACCCTGTAAAGCGGAATTCAGGGCGGAATCATTCGAAAAGAAGCTGGGCATGAATGATCCTGTCATAGTTGTTGCGCATGCGCACATAGGGTGTCCAGTTGATCAGGAAATTGGCCAACGCCTCCCAGAGGGATACCCAGGCGGCTACGGTGAGACCCTGGGCGAAAACGTCCAGGACGACGGCGTCGGTGCCGGCGATTTTTTCGTTGAGGGCGATGGACAGGCCGAGGATGACAAGCCCGGCAACCAGGAAAATGGCGGATGTGCGCAGCATTTTGCCCAGCTTGCCGTTCTGCAGGTCTTTCTTGTAATTGAAATAACTGCGGATGCTGTCCGTGAGTCGGGAGATGACCTCGGCATCCGCCGGCTGGTTGAAGCGGAAGCGAATGACGAAATCGACCTTGCCGATCTCGCTCACGGCGCTGACGAGATATTCCGAAAGCTCGTCGTCCAGATCCTTGCGTACGTAGGGCGCATTGCGGTCGAAATCGTTGTAGAGGTCCTCGACCCGTTCCGTCGTGACATCGATGATGATGGCGTTGTCTTCGGTACGCGAATACCGGTCGAGAATGGATTGTTTCACGTAAGGTTTTCAGTAATAGCAGGCTGAAAAACTCTACTCCGGAATTATTGGAACGTCTATAAAAATGCTACGCGCCGGTAGCGCGGCGAGCGAACGCAGATTGAGGCAAAAATTTTCTGGAGGCCCGGCGCAGTACTGAAGTACGGGCCGGGGCCCCGGATAATTTTTTAACGAAGAGATGCGCAGCGTAGCCGCTACTGCTGACTACTCGTTAGTGTCATATGTATGCCAGTTTTCATAGTCGGGCGGCACGACGCGACCTTCCCACAGGCTTTTGTTGTTTTCCATGCAGGAATACTCGATCAGGTCAAAATCGGTCTGCCGCTCGAACACGCGGGTATTGTTCCATGGTTGCGTGTAGTAGATGGGGTCGTCGACGGTGACCACGTAGTCCAGGGTGTCGGCGTTGCGCAGGGTGAACCGCTCGGTCACGGTCAGCTGGTCGCTGTGGGGATGGCCTATGGTGTCCAGACGGGTCTTGCCGTTGAACTTGTTCGTGGTGACCACCAGGGTATCGCCATCCCAGTCCGCCACGGAGTGCCCGTACCAGGCTTCCGGCAGCCGCTGGCCGCGGTACTTCCCGTCAAGGTTGACCACCTTGAACCAGGTGTTCTGTTCGTACAGGTAGCCGAAGTAATCCTTCGTCTGGATGAACTGGATGGGGTCGGGAGAATTCATGGCGCGCAACAGGCCAAAGGGCAGGCAGGAACCGGTGTAGTCACCTTCCGAGGGATTGTAGTTGTCGAAATTACGCCTGCCTGCTTCAGTGAAGGGCTCCTCGCCCGGTCCGATCTGGTTGCGGCCGTTGCCGGCAGCGAGCATGTTGGGCACGTATGGTCGTGCCCAGACGCCGTTGAAATCCGGTTTGCCCCAGGGCAGGCGCGGAATATCGTCCTGGGCCGTTACGCTGAAGCTGGACAGGCCCATGCAGGCCAGTAACAGGATGCTGAATGTTTTCATTGTCTTCCCCCGTGTCATGTAGGTACCCACTGCGGACTATTATGTCGGATTGTCCCGGAATTGCGAAACGGCTACGGGCGAAGAATCACTTTATTTGCACACGACCTGTGCAAGTACCCGGAATGGGAATATTATCGCTGGCACATCTGGCATCTTGCCAGGGTATCCGGGGGGTAGACATGGCGCACACGAACACACCTGCAAGGACAACTTCTGTTACTGGAATCGTCATGCTTGCCGTCGCATTGATCACCGGCAGCGCGGCAATGGCGGCGGACGCCCCGGGCAGAGGGCCGGCACCGCGCCCTGGCCTGTTTTTTGAAGAGCCGTGGCAAATGGCGGTAGCCGGTGAGCATCCTCTCACCCAGGCGGATGTGACCAACCCGGCTCTTGAACTGAAACTATATGGCATGAAACACGAGGACCTGCAGATCAACGGGGTGCAGGGCAGCGATGCCAACCCACCGCATACCTGGTCGGGGCTGTGCGGCTATGGCTGCACCTTCGCTTTACGGCATCGGGAAGCTTATGCCGATCTGTCAGGTGCCGCCCGCATCATGGTCCAGGTCAAAACCTCCGGCTTTCACAAGGTGCAACCGTTTATCAAGCTGGCGGACGGTTCCACCTATGTCGGCGATCTCGAGATCGTATCCCTGTCGGATTTCCTGTTCACGGAATTCCGTGTCAGTGATGTGAAATGGATGGTGTTCAATACCGACACGGCAGTGACGCGAGGTATCCTGCTTGATTCCGTGGACCTGAGCCGGGTGGACGAGATCGGCTTCACTGACCTGCAACCCGGTGCCGATCACGGCAACGGCGGCTGGTCCGATGTGGGCATGATCCGGGTCTATGCCAATGCGGTGGCCCGCCAGGATTAATTCCCGTAACATCGGTCGGCCTGTAGTTACTCGATTTTGGGGGAAGCATCGATGCGTGGATTGATTCGCCATATTTTTATGTGCCTGGGCATGATTGCCGCGGCGAACGTCCTGGCGCAGGACGGGCAGAGTGGAGAGGCGCTCTACAACACCCGCTGCGCCACCTGTCATGAAAATCCGGATCCTGAAGTCAACACCCACGCCCCGGCGCGTACAGACATGGCGCGTTTCACGCCAAATTCCGTTTATGCGGCTCTCACCGATGGCCTGATGCGTGTACAGGCGACCGGTCTGACCGATACCGACATGCGCGCGATCGCGTCCTTCCTGACAGGTGCTGAAGTGGCCGACCTGCAACTGACCATTACCACCAACCTGTGTGAAAGCAACCCGCCGCTGGCCAATCCCGACCTGGCACCCGCCTGGAACGGCTGGGGCCCGGACGGCCGCAACAACCGTTACGCCGCTGGCGCCATCACCCGTGACACGCTGCCAACCTTGCGCCTGAAATGGGCCTATGGTTTGCCAGGCGAAGCACAGGCCCGTAGCCAGCCCGCGGTAATGGCAGGCAGGGTATACGTCGGCAACAGCGCCGGCGCGCTCTATTCCCTCGATGCCGATAGTGGCTGCACCTACTGGACCTTCCTGCCGCGAAGCGGCATTCGCAGCGCCGTTTCCATTGGCCCCTATCGCTACGCGGACGGCAGCGAGGGCTACGCCGCCTATTTCCAGGATGTGCAGGGCAATGCCTACGCCGTCAACGCCTGGACAGGGCAGGCACTGTGGGTCAGGAAGGTGGACGAGCATCCGAATGTACGCGGCACCGGTGCAGTCACGCTGCACGACGGAGTCCTGTACGTGCCCATGAGCGGCGTCGGCGAGGAATCCACTTCCGCCAATCCCGATTATTCCTGCTGCACCTTCCGTGGCAGCGTCACGGCACTGAATGCGCAGACCGGGGATGTCATCTGGAAATACTATACGGTGCCGGAGCCGCAGCAGCGCGGAGTCAGCGCCAGCGGCCTGCCGCTCTACGGCCCGGCCGGGGTCGGCATCTGGAGTGCGCCCACTGTCGACGATGACCGCGGCCTGCTGTACGTCGCCACTGGCAACGCCTATGCCGATCCTGATCCCGGCACATCGGATGCCGTCATCGCCATCGACATGGCCACCGGAGAACAGGTCTGGGTAAACCAGTTGCTGCCGGATGTCTGGATAATGGGCTGCGGTGACGAGCCCAATGCCAATTGCCCTGCGGACGTTGGTCCCGATTTCGATTTTTCCGCTTCGCCGCTGCTGACTACTACCGCGAGCGGCAGGCAATTGCTTATCGTGCCGCAAAAGTCGGGGATGGCCTTCGCACTTGACCCGAATGACGGCGGTGCCCTGGTCTGGCAATACCGGGCCGGGCCGGGAAGTCCGGTAGGCGGTGTCTGGGGTGCGGCGGCCGGCGACGGGCTGGCCTACGTCGCTGTCGGTGGTTATATTTTTACCGAGGGTGGCGGCATCCACGGCATCGACCTGGATACCGGCACGCGTGCCTGGTACACGCCGCCACAGGACCTGCTGTGTGGTGCTGGTCCCGGCTGTTCCGCCACTCAATCGGCAGCAGTTACCGCTATTGATGGCGCGGTGTTTTCCGGTTCCGCTGACGGCGGTATGCGTGTTTACGATGCGCAGACAGGGGAGGTGATCTGGACTTTCGACGCCAACCGTTCATTCGAGACAGTCAACGGTGTGGAGGCCAATGGCGCCTCTTTCGATGGGCCCGGTCCCGTCATCGCCGGCAACATGGTCTACATGTTGTCAGGCAATGCAGGTTTCGTTGGCCGCCCGGGAAATGTTCTGCTGGCTTTTGAAGTTCAGTAGCCGCTGTTGCGCTCAGTCATACTGCGGTAAAAGAATTTTTTGAGTCTGCTCATGTACTTCAGTACTGTTCGCGACGTCAAAAAATCCTTTTGCCTTGCCTGACCTTCGCTCATGATGCGGCCTGCATCAGTCAATTTCATCGGCAAGCATTTCATGCCTGTACGCGGTTAAATCCCCATAATTTGCCGGTTATTACCAGCACGTTTCCTGGTGCAGATGCACAAAAGCGCCTGATTCAGCACGAGCTTGCCGTCAAAAAATGGCTGTGTAGGGCAGTGCCGTATCAATACGACCAAGGTAATGATCGAGGGCGTCTCGCAGCAACAACTGGTGGTCACGCGGGTGAATGGACAGGCGCACGGGCCTGTGCTGGCTGCCCAGTCCGAAATTGAATGCATTCCAGTATTTCAGGCTGACCGAACGGAAGGTGGTGTCGGCTTCGAATCCCAGCAGTGGCAGGCGGACCTCACGGTCGCACTCGCTGTCGTAAATACCCGACGTGGTCTCATAGTAGCGGAAGGGCAAGGCTTTCAGACGCGACCTGGGCATGCTGCCCATCGACCATGCAGGGGGGACATAGAGATCCGGTGCTGCCAGAGATTGCCCAAGAAACCAGGCATAACAATCTTCCATGATGCGCGTGATGTCGTCGGTCGAAAGGCTCAGGTGTTCCGCGGCCATGCGCGATATCAGTCCCGAATGGAAATGGTGGTAGAGGGTTTTGACCTGCCGTACACGGTGATGCCAGCCATGACCGGCCAGCCGGTAACCGGCGTCCTGGAACTCGTGCAATGCCTGCAGTTCATGGTCGGACCAGTCGAGGCCCGGCACAACCAGCAATGTGATGGACTCGGGAGCCAGGTGTGCCATTTTTCCCAGGAGCTCCCTGACGTTGCCTATCGCATGCGGCATGACGTCATGGATGGAAACGATGGCGTACTTCGATTTCATGGGTGCTCTTCGGCGTAATCGCGGATGGTGTCCTTGAGTATATGGTACCAGCGGTTCAACACGTCCTCGTTCCAGGTGATGGCGATGCTGTTGCCGCTGCGGGCAATATCACGGCGTTCCTCCGGTGTCTTGCGCAATACCGATTCGATGGCACGGGTCAGGCCGGATTCGTCGATGATGATCAGGCCCGGCAACAGCCGGTCCCAGTGTGTGATACCGCAGCCACTCGATACGAAAACCAGTTTTTCCCGGCACATGGCTTCCAGGGCGATAGTGCCGAAAGTTTCGAAATGCGACGGCAGCAGCAGGGCATCGTGTTCATCCAGTGTTTTGCGCAGGTCGCTGCGGCTGAGCCAGCCAAGATATTTGAGGTTGGAGAATCGTGCTACCGCCTGCTCCACATCGGGCCTGAGCGGACCGTCGCCTGCCACGCTGAACTGAATGGCAGGAAAATCTTCCACTGCCTGCAGCAGGGCTTCGATATTTTTCTCCTTGGCCAGGCGTCCGGCGAACAGGCAGCTTTGCAATTCCCCTTTATGGGGTTTGTAGGCGGGAAGAATGAATTCGGATGATACCGGCGTGCCAATCAGTCGGGTATCCGGTGCGCCCATCTTCCTGGCCTGTTCCAGGATGGGCTCGGCGTTGCCGAGTACGGCTTCGGTATGGCGGAAGAGGAAGCCGTTGGAAAACCTGAAATAGTGTTCAACGATCTTGCCTTGCAGTGAATTCGGCCAGTACAGCTCGGTCAGTTGCTCGAACGAGGTATGCATGCCTGTGAGGTAGGGTACCTTGTGCCTGCGTGCCAGCCAGGCGCCGCAGATACCATAAACACCAGGAGTGGCGATGACGACCACGTGGGGCTTGAATTCCCGGAACAATGTATTGAGTTGCAAGATGTTGGGGAAGCACAGTTTTTGTGTCTTGTCACCGGGCAAAGGGAGGACAAGGCCCGCCTGCCAGACGCCCTGGTCATCGATGGTCGGCGAATAGAGCATGGAGGCTTCCAGCTTGCCTTCCATCTGCTCGAGCAGGTCCTGGTAGTAGGCTCCGGCACCATTGCGCGAAGGTGCTGCATCGGAAATCGCCAGCAGGCGTGTATGGTTGATATTGGACTGCGACATGCTCAGGTGGGAGTGTTTTCCTTGCTGGTGGCTGCGTAAAGCGCACGCCACACATGCTGGAACCGGTCCTCGATGATTGCCTCGGTCAGGGCGAATTCGGCGAGGGTGTAACGATGACTGCTCGTATGTTTGCCGCTTTCCCGGGCGCGGGCAACGGCTTCCAGGCTGGCGGCAGATTGGGGCATGGCAAGAAAGGCGAACAGGGAGGTCATGGCATAAGGCAGATCGGACTGCAGTATCGCCATCGGCAGGAAATGAATCCGTTTATCCTGGCTGTATTTCAGGAGTTGCGAGTAATAGTGGTGTAACAACCCGATCATGGTGTTCTGTGTTTGCGGTGACAGCTTGCCGCTTCCCAGGATCGACATGGCCGGGCGTAGCGAACTCAGCTGCGAGGGTAACACTTCTGCGGGTGGGCGGGTACAGGCAATAATCCTCGCACCGGGAAAATTATCCAGCAGCGACTGCACCAGGGAGGTAAATGACGGGTTCTTGCTGAGGATACGCAGATCCTCGCCGTGGTAAAAGAGGTGTTTCTGCAGGCAGCGTGCATAGAAGGTCAGCACGGTTCTGCGATACCAGGCCGGCAGTTTCATGTCGAACCAGGCGAGCCGCCAGAAATGGCTGGCGCGCGGGCAGGCGAAGGCAACCAGCAGGCAGGCCATGAGCGGCAGCAGCAAGAGGAAATCCTCTTCAGGCTCCTGCAGCCGGATCTGGTGAATGTCGTCCATGGTGCGGAACAATTTGCGCCGCACGGCGATCACGGCATTCTCCACGGGCCGGAGCAGCCTGCCCAGCATCCTGTATAAATAACGTTCGCTGATCGACGGAGCCAGCAATGCTTCCCAGGTAGCGAGCGTGGTGAAACGGTCGTCGACGCCGAGCAGTCGTTGCAGGTAGGTAGTGCCGCTGCGGGGAATGCCGAGAATGAAGACCGGTTCGCGTATCACGACACGCCGGTAACGGAAAAACAGCAATTCATCCAGCAAGTGTCCGATGACGTGGATGACGGAGAGCAGGGAGAGTGTGAGCCACAATGCAATGAACAACGGCAGTCGTTTCCAGACATGGCGCAAGCCTTCGGCCGGCACGGCAAACAACAGGTACATGCCCAGTGCGGGAATGGCCGCCAGGTGCAGAAGCAGCGCGACAAACATCATCAACCCCTGAGCAGGTAGCTTTCGCCGGGATCCAGTTTGTCCCTCATCCCGAGCAGAACCACGACGTCACCGACTTGCAGCAGCAGGTCAGGATGATCTGCTGTTGCCATGATCAGGGTATCGCGATGAACCTCAAGGATGCTGACGCCTTCGGGTGGCTCAAGTTCCTGCAGCAGTTTGCCGCAGGCGAAAGCCCTGCGCGGCAGGCGTACGGCATGGATTACTTCCGCGGAACCGCTTTCGCGATCCATGAAGCCCATGCGTTCGCCATGGTAGAAACCCTTCATCATTCTGTAGCGGTCGCGCCGGGCTTTGTCGATGATGCTGTGAATCATGCGTGTGGGATACTGCACCATCAGCAGGATATGCGATACCAGGGTCAGGCTGGCTTCATGGGTTTCCGGTATCACTTCAAGCGCGCCGGAAGCGATCAGTTGATCGAGATGGGCGTCATCGCGTGTTCGTACAAGCACCGGGACGTCCGGATTGATCTCTTGCATATTATCGAGAATTTTCGTGGCCAGTTCGGCTTTATCAAAGGTAACGACCACGATACGGGCATCGGCGGCGCCGGCTGCCTTGAGAATGTCGACACGGCTGCTGTCGCCATAGTAGATGGGTTCATCGACTGCACTGGCTTCGCGTATACGCACATCGTCGGTTTCCAGTACCGCATAGTCGATATTAAGCGGGCGCAGGAAGCGCGCAATGGTTTGGCCGACGCGGCCAAAGCCCAGGATCAGTATGTGGTTCTTCTTGTCGAGTTCGACAAAGGTGGCCTTGTCCTCGACATGCTCCAGGGTTTTCTTGCAAATCCGCAGGTAAGCGGAATTCACCAGGCGCGGACCATGCCGGATCACCAGCGGAGTCAGTACCATGCTGATAATAACGACCGTGATCAGATTGGAGGCAGCTTCCTCGCTGATCAAAATGTTGCGTACCGCAAGTGCCAGCAACGCAAACATGAATTCGCTGCCCTGTGCGAGCGCCATGCCGGAGGGAACGGCTGCGCGCCAGGACTCGCCCATTGCCTTGACGACGCCGGTGACCAGCAAGGCCTTGCATGCGATCAGCAGCATGCCAGCAAGCAGCAGGTAGGGCCAGTACTCGGCGAGCAGGCGAAGGTCGACCAGCATGCCTATGGTGATGAAAAACAACCCGAGGAGAATGTCGCGAAAGGGACGTATGTCGGCTTCGAGCTGGTGGCGAAAGCGTGTATCACCCAGCATCATGCCGGCGAGGAAGGCACCCAGTTCCATGCTCAGCCCGATACTGGCCGTGAGCATGGCGGACAACAGCACGATGACGAGTGCGGACAGTACCAGCAACTGGTCGGACTGCTGAGTGGCGATCTCACGCAACAGCCGCGGCAGCAGGTAGCGGCCAGTCAGGAAGAATACACCGAGCAGGATGATGCCCTGGCCGGCAGTGGTGAAAATGCCCGACAGGGAAAAGCCCTCGAGCCGGCTGGACGCCAGGGGAACAGCGATAAGAAGCAGTACAGCGACCAGATCCTGGAATAGCAGGATGCCGATGGCGATCTCGCCATGGCGGGTCTTGAGAATGCCCAGGCTGGTCAGTTCCCGGGAGACGATAGCCGTGGATGACAGTGAAAGACCGCCGGCGAGGATGGCCGAGACTTGCCAGGGCAGCCCGAACAACTGGAGCACCAGGAAAAAGAAAACAGAACATATCGCTACCTGAAGGCTGCCGAGCTTGAACACCGTATTGCGCAACACCATCACCCTGGGCAGTGAGAATTCCAGGCCGAGAATAAAAAGCAGGAAAGTCAGGCCCAGTTCGGCGATGGCGGTCAGCTCTTCCGGATCCGTGATGACCCCAAGTCCCGTAGGCCCGAACAGCGCACCGGTGAGGATGAACGCCAGCAGGGAATTGATGCGCAACCGGTACAGCAGGATGATGAGCAGTGTGGATGTGCCCAGCAGCAGTAATACCGAGGTCAGCAGGGTAGATGTTTCGCCGTGCAACGGAAAACTTCCTTTTTATGCGAATGAATTGTCAGGGGAATAATTTACCGTATATCGACGCCCGGCGCCCCTCGCAGCACCGGTTTTCAGCAAATTGTGAAGGAAAAGTCAAAGTCTGCTTGAATAAAGTGCCGGAACTGCCTGTCCCCGTGGAAAAAACCGGGGATTTAATGTAGAGTGCGCTGACTGGAATTTCTGCCTGAAGTACCAGCAATACCGGCGTCTTTACTGGACGTCCAGAGCAATCAAGACACTAGGAAATTTGAGTGAATTCCGGAGCGTTGATATCAGAAGGTGTAAATCTGATGTTACTGGGGATGGGCACCGTATTCGTGTTCCTGACCCTGCTGGTGATCGTGACATCTATCATGTCTTCACTGGTGCAAAAATACGGGGCTGTTCAACCCGCAGTCCTTAAGACTCCCGGAGCAGCAGGGCGGCTTGACGAAGCAACCCTGCTCGCCGTCATCAGCGCAGCCATTCACGCGCATCGCTCGAAGCAGTAACAGACGAACGACTATAAGCAAGATTTTGCTGTTATTTGCGGATGTACTCACTGCACCGGCAGAAATGTTGTCAGTCTGCGTAGCAGACATATCCAAGATGAAAATGGGTTATTCCGATGATTGAAGATAGATCACCAGTTGGCATAACAGAACTCGTCCTGCGTGACGCCCACCAGTCGCTGATAGCGACGCGGTTGCGGCTGGAAGACATGCTCCCCATCGCCGACAAGCTCGACAAGGTCGGATACTGGTCGGTGGAATCCTGGGGCGGGGCTACCTTCGATGCCTGTATCCGTTACCTCGGCGAGGATCCCTGGCACCGCATTCGCGAACTGAAAAAGGCCATTCCAAACACCCGCCACCAGATGTTGTTCCGCGCCCAGAATATCCTGGGTTATCGGCACTATGCAGACGATGTTGTCGAAAAGTTCTGCGAGCGCGCCTATACCAATGGCGTCGACGTGTTCCGGATTTTCGATGCCATGAACGATCCCCGCAATTTCGAGACTGCCATCAAGGGCGTGAAGAAAGTGGGCGGCCATGCCCAGGGTGCGCTTTCGTATACTGTCAGCCCCGTCCACACCCTGGATACCTGGCTCACCCTGGCGCAGCAGCTCAAGGACATGGGGGCAGACACCATCTGCATCAAGGACATGGCAGGACTGCTGCGGCCCTATGTCTGTTACGAACTGGTGACGCGCCTGAAGAAGGAAGTCGGTTTGCCGGTACATATGCAGAGCCACGCAACCACCGGAATGGCCACACCGACCCTGGTCAAGGCCGTCGAGGCCGGCATCGACAATATCGATACAGCCATTTCCTCCATGAGCATGACCTACGGCCATCCGGCTACCGAAACCCTTAATGCCATTTTCGAGGATCTGCCGGGCGACCCCGGATTCGACCTGAAACTGTTGGCTGAAATCGCCGAGTATTTCCGCGTTGTGCGCAAAAAGTACGCCAAATTCGAGGGTGCCCTGAAGGGAGTCGACGCCCGTATCCTGCTGGCGCAAGTGCCGGGCGGCATGCTCACCAACATGGAAAGCCAGCTGCGCGAGCAGAACGCCACCGACAAGATGAGTGAAGTCCTTAAGGAAATCCCCCGCGTGCGGGAAGACCTTGGAACGATCGCGCTGGTAACGCCGACTTCACAGATCGTGGGTACCCAGGCGGTCATCAATGTGCTTTCCGGTGAGCGCTACAAGACCATCACCAAGGAATCCGCTGGCATCCTCAAGGGAGAATACGGGGCCACCGCTACGCCAGTGAACAAGGAGTTGCAGGCCAAAGTGCTCGATGGTGCAGAACCTATCACCTGCCGGCCGGCAGACCTGTTAAAGCCTGAACTCGAGTCCCTGACCAGCGAGTTGCGCAAGAAGGCGAAAGACGAGGGTTTCAAGATTGAAACCGGCGAGCGCGAGATCGATGATGTCCTGACCTACGCCCTGTTCCCGCAAATTGGCCTGAAGTTCCTCAAGAACCGCGGCAACCCGGATGCCTTCGAGCCGGCACCCACCGGCGAGGAAGCCAAACCGGCGTCGGCACCGGCCAGGACCAAACCCGGCGAACCCAGCGTCTATTCGGTCAACGTCAACGGTCAGACCTACGTGGTCCAGGTGTCTGAAGGTGGTGATATCAGCCAGATTCAGCCCTCAGGCCCGGCAAGCGACGCACCACCCAAAACCAGCGAATCCTCCACACCCGTCAACAAGGGCGAACCCTTGCTTGCGCCGCTGGCAGGCAATATCTTCAAGGTGGACGTTACCGTTGGCCAGAAAGTGGCGGAAGGGGAGGTCCTCATCATTCTCGAAGCGATGAAGATGGAAACCGAGGTGAAAGCACCCCGTGCAGGCACCGTTCGCAGCATCAAGGTGGCAGAAGGCAACGCGGTGGCGGTCGGTGACGAACTGCTGACCATCGGTTAAGCATCTGTCCACTGCAATCACTCAATAGTCGACTGATGGAAAGTCTCCTGCAGCTGTTTCGTGATTCGGGCCTCTACCAGCTCGAAGCCGGCCAGTTTGTCATGATCCTTGTTGGCCTGTTGCTTGTCTTCCTGGCCATACGCAAGAAATTCGAGCCCTTGCTGCTCCTGCCTATCGGCATGGGTGCAATCCTGGTCAATATTCCGGGAGCCGGTTTTCTCGCGGAGCCGGTCTATGATGCCGCCGGCCATATCGAGAGTCCGGGCGGTATTCTCTACTATATATATGAAGCTGGCATCGCCACCGGCATGTTCCCGCTGGTGATCTTCATGGGCGTGGGCGCCCTGACGGATTTCGGGCCCTTGCTTGCCAACCCCCGGACACTTTTCCTGGGTGCCGCTGCGCAGTTTGGCATATTCACCACCGTGATCGGCGCCATACTCCTGACCCAGATGGGGCTGATGGATTTTACCCTGGCAGATGCCGCGGCTATCGGCATCATCGGCGGGGCCGACGGTCCCACTGCCATCTTCGTGTCCTCGCGTCTGGCGCCCGACCTCCTCGGTGCCATCGCCGTGGCGGCTTATTCCTACATGGCCCTGGTGCCGCTGATCCAGCCGCCGATCATGAAAGCGCTCACCACTGTCGAAGAGCGCAAGATACGAATGGAGCAGTTGCGTCCCGTATCGCAGCGCGAAAAGATCATCTTTCCGCTCAGCCTGCTGGTGCTGGTGGCCCTGTTCCTGCCCACTGCGGCACCACTGCTCGGGATGTTCTGTTTCGGCAACCTGATGAAGGAAAGCGGGGTGGTGGAGCGCCTCAGCGACACCGCGCAGAATGCCCTGATCAATATTACGACCATCTTCCTTGGCCTGGGCGTGGGTTCAAAGCTCAGTTCCGATGCCTTCCTCAACGTGGAAACGCTGGGCATCCTGGTACTCGGTATTGTTGCCTTCGGCATCGGTACTGCGTCGGGCGTGCTGATGGCAAAACTCATGAACCGTTTCAGCAGCATGCAGATCAATCCGCTGATCGGCGCCGCCGGCGTGTCGGCAGTGCCGATGGCTGCACGTGTAGCGAACAAGGTAGGACTCGAAGCCAATTCGCAGAATTTCCTGCTGATGCACGCCATGGGTCCGAACGTGGCAGGAGTGATCGGCTCCGCGGTAGCCGCCGGCGTGATGATCAGCTACCTCGGATAAGCGCTATTCAGTTCAAATTCACGTTCAAACCCGTATGATGGAGTCCATGGAGGGCCCATTCATGCGAAAAGTCATGCGAAAAATCCTCATCCTGCCCGGTTCGACCCTGCTTCTGGTCCTGCTGTGCGGGCAAGCCCATGCCAATACCCTGCGCTGCGAGCGCGACCTGGTCTCGCGTGGCGACAATCAGGGCGAAGTGCTCGCCGCCTGCGGTGAGCCCGTTTTCGCCACCCAGAAGACCATATACCGCTCGGGTATTCCCAACCGGCGCTTCGGTACATTTTCCACACTGGGCAGCGGCTACTATGTCG
>CAZVSC010000053.1:16995-19381 GCA_964629325.1 uncultured Enterobacteriaceae bacterium | reverse complement strand
AGGCGCTCGCATCACCGGTCATCATTTCCTGGATGCGGTCGGAACCGAGGTTCGAGGTCATGACCACGACGGTGTTGCGGAAGTCGACAGTGCGGCCATGACCGTCTGTGAGACGGCCGTCGTCCAATACCTGCAACAGGATGTTGAACACATCCGGGTGTGCCTTTTCCACCTCGTCCAGCAGCAGCACGGCATAGGGCCGGCGGCGTACGGCTTCGGTGAGGTAACCGCCTTCTTCGTAACCGACATAGCCGGGCGGCGCGCCGATCAGGCGGGCTACGCTGTGCTGCTCCATGAATTCACTCATGTCGATGCGCACCATGGCGTCCTCGGTATCGAACAGGAACTGGGCCAGGGCCTTGCAGAGTTCGGTCTTGCCGACACCGGTCGGGCCCAGGAACAGGAACGAGCCGTTGGGCCGGCGCGGATCGGACAGGCCTGACCGTGAACGGCGCACGGCATTGGCGACGGCATCCACGGCTTCGGCCTGGCCGATGACGCGTTTGTGCAGTTCGTCTTCCATGCGCAGCAGTTTCTGCTTTTCGCCTTCCAGCATCTTGGCGACCGGGATGCCGGTGGCACGGGAGACCACTTCGGCGATCTCTTCCTCGGTGACCTTGTCACGCAGCAATTTCATTTCGGTGGTGTCGGCTTCCTCGGCCTGGGCCAGTTTCTTTTCCAGGTCGGGAATGATGCCGTACTGGAGTTCGCTCATTCGGGTCAGGTCGGAAGCGCGGCGGGCGGCCTCCATGTCGATGCGGGCCTGCTCGAGATCGCTCTTGATCCTGGTGGCGCCCTGCACGACGGCCTTTTCCGATTTCAGGATTTCCTCCAGGTCGGAAAACTCGCGCTCGAGCCCCTTGATCTCTTCCTCGATCTTTTCCAGGCGTTTTTTCGACGCCTCGTCGGTTTCCTTCTTCACCGCCTCGCGCTCCATCTTGAGCTGGATGATGCGGCGTTCCAGGCGGTCCATTTCCTCCGGCTTGGAATCGATTTCCATGCGGATGAGCGAGGCGGCCTCGTCGATGAGGTCGATGGCCTTGTCCGGCAGCTGGCGGTCGGTGATGTAACGCTGAGACAGCTTGGCCGCGGCGATGATGGCAGCGTCGGTGATGGTGACGCCGTGGTGCACTTCGTAGCGCTCCTTCAGCCCGCGCAGGATGGCGACGGTGTCTTCCTCGTTGGGTTCGTCGACCAGCACTTTCTGGAAGCGGCGCTCGAGCGCGGCGTCCTTTTCGATGTACTTGCGGTATTCATCCAGGGTGGTGGCGCCCACGCAATGCAGTTCGCCGCGGGCGAGTGCCGGCTTGAGCATGTTGCCCGCATCCATGGCGCCCTCGGCCTTGCCGGCGCCGACCATGGTGTGAATTTCGTCGATGAACAGGATGACCTGCCCTTCCTGCTTGGACAATTCATTGAGGACGCTTTTCAGGCGCTCCTCGAATTCGCCGCGGAACTTCGCGCCGGCAATCAGGGCGCCCATGTCGAGCGACAGGATGCGCTTGTCTTTCAGGCCTTCGGGTACTTCGCCGTTGACGATGCGCTGGGCAAGACCGTCCACGATGGCAGTCTTGCCGACACCGGGTTCGCCTATTAACACGGGATTGTTCTTGGTGCGGCGCTGCAAAACCTGGATGGTGCGACGGATCTCGTCGTCACGGCCGATGACCGGATCGAGCTCGCCCTGTTCCGCCTTCTGGGTGACGTCGACGGTGAATTTTTCCAGGGCCTGGTAGTTTTCCTCGGCCTCGGGGTTGTCGACGCTGGCACCGCCGCGCAGGTTCTTGATGGCGTTTTCCAGGGCCTGTCTGGACACGTTGAACGAATTCAACAGCTTGCCCAGGGCGCCCTTGTCATCCATGGCGGCAAGGAACACGTTTTCACTGGAGATGTACTGATCGCCGCCCTTCTGGCTGATCTTGTCGGCCATGTTGAGCAGCTTGCCCAGGTCGGGACCCATGAGCACTTCACCGCCGTGGTCCTTGACCACGGGCAGGTCCTCGATGATTTTCTTCAGGCCGTTGCGCAGCGCCGGGATGTCGAACCCGGTCTGCATCAGCAGCGGGCGGATGGAGCCGCCCTTCTGGTCCACCAGCACGCTGACAAGGTGTGCCGGCTCGATGTAGTTGTGATCCTTGCCAACGGCAAGCGACTGGGCGTCCGATAAGGCCATCTGCAGCTTGCTGGTCAGTTTATCCATGCGCATGCGTGAATTCCCACGAGGTAATTAAAAACAATACTGCCAATGTGGGGATTAAAGGGGATGATTCAAGTCAAACCGCCCTGCAGACTTGCTTCGATTGATAAATATCAAACCCGTAAAAAGGGGGTTAAAAAGGGGGGCAGATTCCTATTTCTATATAAAGAGGGTCAGATCGTCTTAATG
>CAZVSC010000053.1:5013-16895 GCA_964629325.1 uncultured Enterobacteriaceae bacterium | reverse complement strand
TAAAAAGGGGGGCAGATTCCTATTTCTATATAAAGAGGGTCAGATCGTCTTAATGTAAAAACAGGAATCTGACCCCATTATTCCCTCCAGATGATGCTGGCAAAGCGCCCGGTTTCGCCATCCCGGCGATAGGAGTAAAAGCGGTCGAATTCGCACCAGGTGCAGATGGGCTCGCCGTATACCTGCTTCACGCCCTGGGCGGCGAGGATGATCTTCGCCAGCCCATACAAATCGCACATCCATTTACCCGGTTCTTCACTTTCCTGGAACAGGATGCCTTCCTCGTTATCGATCTCCGCGATATCCATGTCCAGGAAGGCGTCGCGCACATCCTCACCCACCTCGAAATGACAGGGCCCGATCCCGGGACCGATCCAGGCCAGGATGTGCGCCGGATCGGCATCGAACTGTTTCAGGGTGTTCTGCAGCACGCCGCCGGCCAGGCCGCGCCAGCCGGCGTGGGCCACGGCGATCTCCTGACCCTCGGCGTCGCAGAAGAACACCGACAGGCAATCTGCCGTGAGCACACCGCAGGCGATGTCGGTTGCCTGCGTGTAGATGGCATCCGCCTCCCGGTCTTCATCGACCAGGCCGTTGTCCAGCACCAGCACGTCGGTGCCATGCACCTGCCGGATCCACTGGAATTGCGTCGAGCCGCCGATGTCGTCGGCCAGCAGCTTGCGGTTGTGATGCACGGCATAGTCCTCGTCGCCGACATGCCCGCCCAGGTTGAAGCGGTCATAGGGCGGCTCGCTGATGCCGCCGATACGGGTCGTGACGGTAGTGCGGATGTTGGCCGGCGCCGGCCAGTCGGGAATAAAAAAAGAATCAGATTGCATTGTCCTGCTCCATCAATGCCAGCAAGGCCTGCATGTCGTCGGGCAGATCCGCCTGCCAGGCCATGGCTTCACCGGTAACCGGGTGCACAAGGCCGAGCTGCCAGGCATGCAGCGCCTGTCGTTTGAAATGTTCGATACAACTGATCAGCGCCGGGGCCGCCCCCTTGGGAATGCGCGGACGTCCGCTGTAAAGCGGGTCACCGACCAGCGGGTAACCGATGTAGGCCATGTGCACACGGATCTGGTGTGTCCGCCCGGTTTCCAGTTCGCACTGCACCAGGGTATGGCTGCGGAATTTTTTCAGGATACGGTAATGGGTGACCGCCTCGCGGGCATCGGCATTGTGTGAGACGGCGCGGCGGGTGCGATGCACCGGGTGCCGGCCCAGGGGTTCATTGACGGTGCCGCCTGCGGTCAGAACTCCGCAGACCACCGCCTGGTAGATGCGGCTGACGGTTTTTTGCCGCAGCTGCTCAACGAGATCCAGGTGGCTTGCCAGGGTCTTGGCCACCACCATCAGTCCGCTGGTCTCCTTGTCTAGACGGTGAACGATACCGGCGCGCGGCACCTGGCCCAGGGCCTGGCAGTGGTACAGCAGGCCATTGAGCAGGGTTCCGGACCGATTACCGGCTGCCGGGTGCACGACCAGGCCCGCCGGCTTGTTGATGACCAGGATGGCCTCGTCTTCATGGACGATTTCCAGCGGCAGTGGCTCGGCTTCCCACTGCACCTGGTCTTCCACCTCGGCCACCAGGGTCAGGGTTTCCCCGCCCAGCACCTTGTCCTTGCCCTTGGCCGGCTTGCCGTTCAGCAGCAGGTTGCCGTCCCGGATCCAGCCCTGCAGGCGGGCCCGGGAAAAGTCCGGAAACAGCAGGGCCGCGGCCTGGTCAAGGCGCTGCCCCCGCATATCCGCAGTGACTTCGGCATCCAGGGTGGATTCTTCCCCGGTTTCTTCAGGGTTGGCAAACTTTTCGCTCATGCAAGGGTCTATAAGAGGTAGTTGGCGACAGGCGCAACGCGCGCCTTTGTTCACGAAACAGAACATAGTACACTGCGTGCCTTGTTTAGTCAGTGCCCCGAAATTTACCCGCGATTCGTTGTGAAAAAGCCTCTCCTAACGCTCATCATCCTTGTTGCCGCATTGGTCAGCGGATGCTCCTCCGATGACGAGGATTTCGCCAACTCCGGCGAGGATTTCCTCTACCGCGAGGGTGAGCGGTCCATGGATGTGAGCAACTGGCCGCGTGCGATCCAGATCTGGCAGCAGTTGGAAGCCCAGTTTCCCTTCGGCCAGTATGCCGAACAGTCACAGCTCGAATTGATCTATGCCTACTACCGCAACAGCGAACCGGAAGCCGCGCGTGCCGCAGCGGACCGTTTCATCCGCCTCTACCCGGACAGCGAGAGCCTCGACTACGCCTACTACATGAAGGGCATGGCCTATTACAGCGAAGACGCCCGCATCCTCGGTCGCTACCTGCCCACCGATCCCAGCAAGCGCGATCCCGGCAAGGCACGTGAATCATTCGCCGACTTCGCCCAGTTGCTCAATATCTTCCCCAACAGCCAGTACGCTCCCGATGCGCGGGCGCGCATGATCTACCTGAAGAATTTGCTGGCGGATTACGAGGTGCATGTGGCCGAGTTCTACATTGAACGCCAGGCCTACCTGTCGGCCCTGAGCCGGGCCCGCTTTGTCATGGAGAATTTCCAGGGCACCCCGGCTGTACCGCGGGCGCTGGAGATCATGGTGGAAATGTACCTGCGCATGGGCCTGAACGACCTAGCCGATGCCTCGCTGGAGATTCTCACCCTGAACTACCCGGACAGCCCGCAGCTGACCCCGGAAGGCGACTTCATCGTCAATACCCAGATCACCGACCCGTCCTTCCTCTATTCCGTCACCTTCGGGCTGCTGGGATCCAACAAGAAGGACACCCCCCTCGCTCCGACCCGACGTCCGGTCAGGACTACCGGTCAGGAAGGCTTCAGCATGCCTGAACTGGAAAGGCCCCGCTCCTTCCTGAACGTACTTACCCTTGGCCTTTTAGGCGATCCTGGCACTGAAGGCCAGGAAGAAGAAGAAAACTAAACCAGCCTACAAGCTAGTCGTAGTCCTTCCAGTAATTGTCCACATGCTCCTTCATGTTCTTTCGCATCATCATGATGCCGAACAGGTTGGGTAATGTCATAACCACAATGGCGACGGCCGAGAAATTCCAGACGATCGTCGTGTCGGTAAATGCGGCGATGAAAAAAGCGATACAGTAAACAATCCGGTATGCCTGTACGTACTTGAACCCAACGAGATAAATAATCGCGCGGTCACCGTAGTACGACCAGGCGATCGCTGTCGAGAAGGCAAACAGGACCAGCGACAGGGACACGATGTACTGGCCATACTGTCCTGCGATGCCATAGGTGAAGGCCATGGTGGTCAGGGCTGCCGAATGGATTCGCGATTTGCCGCGCAGGGTGATGGTTGAATCATCAGGCAGGCCGTTGGTGATGCTGACAGGTCCGGTGTAGAGCTCGCCGTTCTGGAAATAGGCTACTCCCTCCGCGATGGAGCGCGCATGCAGCACCGTGAAATCGGCACGATTCGGCAAACCACTGACGACATCGACCGCTCCGGTGAAGCGCGTTACCGCATTGTCATTGCCGTTCACCAGGTAATCGAACAGGACCCCCCGATCCGCCTCGACCTGTTCGCTGTAGTTTCCTTCCAGGATGACCAGGTCGGCAGTCTGGAATTCATTGTCGAACTTCTGCGTCCACACACCGGACGACAGGATAACCAGCCCGGTGATGGTGCAGATAATGATGGTGTCAATGAAAGGCTCAAGCAGAGACACCATGCCTTCGGACACATGCTCATCGGCCCTGGCGGAAGCATGAGCGATCGGTGCTGACCCCTGCCCGGCCTCGTTGGAAAACAGGCCGCGGTTCACACCCCTGTTAAAGGCATAGGCAAAACTGGCGCCCAGGAAGCCGCCGGTTGCTGATGAACCGGTGAATACATCGCTGAAGATGCTGATGAAGGACGGAATGATGTTCTGGTAATTCATCAGGATGACAGACAGGGCGCCGATGACGTACAGGGTGCCCATGGTCGGCACGATGGCGGCGGCAACTCGGGCGATGCGCTTGATGCCCCCCACGATGACCAGGAACAGCAACGTGGCCAGCACGGCGCCCGTGATGACTGGCCGGATGCCGAAACTCGATTCCACGCTGATGGCGATGTTGTTGATCTGCGGCAGGTTGCCGGTGCCGAAGGAGCAGATCACGGTCGCCACGGCGAAGAAGATCGCCAGCCAGTGCATTTTCAGGCCGTGCTCCATGTAGTACATGGGGCCGCCCGCCATGGTGCCGTTGTCCGCCTTTACGCGGTATTCATGCGAGAGGGTGACTTCCACGAACTTGGTGGCCATGCCCAGGAAGGCGGTCATCCACATCCAGAACAAGGCAGCGGGCCCACCGATATAGATGGCCAGGCCCACACCGCCGATGTTACCGGTTCCGACGGTGCCGGAAAGTGCCGTGCTTAGAGCCTGGAAGTGGCTGGTATCGCCGGGATCGTCCGGTTTTTCATATTTACCGCGCAGGACCGTCCAGGCATGGCCGAAATAGCGGAACTGGGGAAAGCGCAGGTAGATGGTGAAGAACAGTCCCACGCCCAGCAGCACGAACGGAAACCACGCCGACGATCCCAGGTAGCCATCCAGTGTCAGTAAAAATGCATTGAAACTGTCCACGCCCTATCCTCACAACTCTTTTTTTACGACAATGGGCCAATCATACAGGAAAAGATTTACCTGGCCAGAATTCACCATGGACAAGCAATACATCACAGCCAACCGTCTTCTCGAGAATTCCATCGAGCTTGCGTTCAGGATCATCGACAGCGGATTTCGACCCGACCTAATCGTTGGAATCTGGCGGGGAGGCACGCCGGTCGGCATCGCCGTACAGGAAGTGATGGATTACGTAGGCATCAACAGTGACCACTTTTCTATCCGCACCTCGTCATATACCAGCATCGGCCAGCGCACCACGGTCAAGGTGCACGGACTGGAATACCTGGAACGCCACCTGACATCCAACGACAAGCTTCTCCTGGTCGATGACGTGTTCGACACCGGCCTGAGCATCGACAGCGTGATGCGCGAACTCAACCAGTTCTACAAAGACAGCCCGCCCGAGTGCAAGGTAGCCACTCCCTATTTCAAACCAGCCAACAACGAGACCGACCGCGTACCCGACTTCTACCTTTATGAGACGGATAAGTGGCTGGTGTTTCCGCACGAACTGGCCGGGCTTACGGACCGGGAAATCATAGAAAACAAGCCGCTGCCGGACCATCTGAAAGAGCGCTTGCTGTTCCTGCAAAGACGGCTGGCGAACAACCGTTAAGCCCTTCCGCAACGCACAAAATAGCACTGGTGTAATCCGGCTTTTCTAGTAGAATACTTTGTCCTGCGGCGATCATTCTGCCTTGAGTTCTCCGTCTGAATTATTATTAAAATCCACTAAGATCAGCAAGATATGACATACTGTTGCGCTATTTCTGTAGATGCCGGGATTGTATTTTGTTCAGACTCCCGAACCAATGCCGGGGTCGACCAGGTCAGCACCTACAGCAAGATGTTTACCTTCGACAAGGGCGTTGACCGTCAGTTTGTCATTCTGGCCGCCGGCAATCTCGCCACCACCCAGGCTACCCTCGCCCACCTGAAAAAGGATGTGCGCCAGAATGCCGAGACCAGCCTGAACACAGTCAGCTCGATCGGTGATGCCGCCGACTATGTGGGTGAAGTTAGCAGAATGATGCAGGAGAAACATGGCAAAACAGGCCATGGTTATGAAGCCAGCTTCCTGCTGGGCGGACAGATTGTGGGCTCGCACCACCGGGTCGTCATGATCTATCCTGAGGGCAACCACATAACCAGTTCTGCAGATACTCCCTATCTACAGATCGGCGAAAGCAAGTACGGCAAACCGATCCTCGACAGGATAATCAAACTCGATACGCCGCTGGAAACAGCAGCTTTATGTGCACTGGTTTCGATGGATTCAACCATGCGCAGCAACCTGACGGTGGGCCCGCCAATCGAGATGCTGGTTTACCATACGGACAGCTACAGCCTGCAGAACTATCACCGCTTCGAAGAGGATGATGAATACCTGCGCGAATTGAAAAAGAGCTGGGACAGCTACCTGAAATCAGCTTTCCACCAGTTGCCGCCACTGGCCTGGGCCGCAAACTGGAAAAAAATTGCTGAAGGCAATTCTGGCATTTACTAGCCGACAGTCGAAACCTGGACCGTCACCAATCCACAATTTTCCACAATTTCTGAAATCAATGCCTTGTAAGCGCGTTATGCTTTTCGCTTTCTGGCGGGCGCTTTCTCCGTAGCGGCTTTTTTCGCGGGAGCTTTCTTCCTGGCGGGCGCTTCCAGCTGCTCCGATTTTGCAATTGCCTTTTCGACCACTATGGAAACCTCGGGCGGTGCCGGGGCTTTCACGACCGGCCCGAACCAGGTTCGGCTCAGCTCCTCGTGGATATCTCCGATGGAAATCTGCAATTCATCGATGAATTCCAGCAACCCCTTTTCCAACAGGTGGAAAACATTGGCTTCCGATGTGATGCGTTTTACCCGCACCACGGCCATCTGCACATCGTCATGATTGGGCAGATGCTCAAGATTATAGTTAATGGCATCCAGGCAGTAAGTCACCGCACGCGGAAATTCATCATCCTGCAGCATGAAACGGACCACACCTTCGCCATTGATACGGTTAGCCACATTCTGGCGATAGGCCTGGTAGCCGCTGAGGCTGCGCAGGATATTCATCCACACCACGTTTTCGAACGGTTCGCCAACCTGCTTCCTGTATTTGGCAAATGCCGGCAGCAGGGAAATGGAGCCCACATCCACGATACGGGTAGTCATGTCGGCACGCTCCAGCATGCGGCCAAGCTGGATAAAGGTATAAGCCGTGTTATGCGACATGCAGCCTGACAAAAGGCCGCCAAGGCGCTGGCAATCCGAGATGATTTCCATGAACAGCTCACGGCGGGATTTGCGGCCAATACCAGAGGCGATCGAATCTTTTGCCAGCAGGTAAAGCTCGTTTATCTGCTCCCAGGCCTCCGAAGGGATGACTTCGCGGGTTGTTCGGGCATTTTCCCTCAGCATCTTGAGGCTGCTGTAAATTGAGGACGAGTTGTTGGCATCAGCCAGGAGGAAGCGTATTACGGCTGTTTCCGTCAAGGTATTGTTCTTTTCTTCGTATGACTCACGCAGGCCCGTGATATCGAGCAGGATATCCCATCCAAAACGGGAACCACGAGGCATGTCGAAAAGCATGGAGGAATAGACATCCATAAGGCGCGCGGAATTCTCCACGCGCTCCATGTAGCGGCCTAGCCAATATACTCTTTCAGCAACACTCGACAGCATGTTCTATTCTTGCAGTTACCAGTTATCCACTTTATTCAGTCTTCAACGATCCAGGTATCCTTGCTTCCCCCGCCCTGGGACGAATTCACCACATAGGAGCCTTTCACCATGGCGACACGTGTCAGGCCGCCGGCGGTGATATAGGTTTTCGAGCCCTGCAGGATGAAAGGGCGCAGGTCGATATGCCGCGGTTCCGCGTTGCGGTCACCGAGAATCGGCGCCGTGGACAGGGAAATCAGCGGCTGCGCCATGTAGTTGCGCGGGTTTGCGCGGATCTTGCGGGCAAAGGCCTCGCGCTCCTTCTTGCTCGCCTGGGGTCCCATCAGCATGCCGTAGCCGCCCGATTCGTTTGCCGGCTTGACCACCAGCTTGTCCAGGTTGGCCAGCACGTGCTGCATCTGCGTCTTGTCACTGCAGATATAACTCGGCACGTTCGGAATGATCGGATCTTCATCCAGGTAGTACTTGATAATGGCCGGCACATAGGTATAGATGACCTTGTCATCGGCGACACCGGCGCCCGGTGCGTTGGCCAGGCCGACATTACCCTTCAGCCATGCCTTCATCAGGCCTTTCACGCCCAGAGTCGATTCCGGATTGAAAACGGCAGGATCCAGGAACAGGTCATCAATGCGGCGGTAGATAACGTCAACCGGCGACAGGCCGTTGATGGTTTTCATGAAGACATGGTCGTTTTCCACCACCAGGTCGCTGCCCTGCACCAGTTCCGCCCCCATGCGCTGTGCCAGGAAGGAATGTTCGAAATACGCTGAGTTGTAAATGCCCGGCGTCAGCACCACCACTTCAGGATAATCTTTCGGCACCGGTGAAATGTCGGCCAGCGTATCGAAGAGCTGCCCGGGATATTCGGTGATCGGGTGTATGTCGTAGTTTTCAAACAGCTCGGGGAAAACACGCTTGGTCACCGTACGGTTCTCCAGCATGTAGGACACACCGGAGGGTACGCGCAGGTTGTCTTCGAGCACGTAGAACAAGCCATCGCCGCCACGGATCAGGTCGGTGCCGCACACATGGGCCCAGACACCGTGCAGCGGCTTGATACCCTTGCACTCCTTGCGGAAATTGACTGACTCGGTGATCAGCTCGCGGGGAACGACCTTGTCCTTGAGGATCTTGCCCTCGTTATAGACGTCGTTGATGAAACAGTTCAAGGCACGCAGGCGCTGTTCGAGCCCCCTGCTCGTCACTGACCATTCGCTGGCAGTGATGATGCGGGGAATGATGTCGAACGGCCATTCGCGGTCAATGTTGCCGGCATCGCTGTATACGGTAAATGAAATGCCCATCGTTTTGATGGCATCGATGACGGAAGCCTTGCGCAGGTCAAGTTCTTCGGGGGAGAGAGAGGCAAGATAACGGCAAAGGGCCCTGGCAGCCGGCCGTGGTTTACCCGGAGCACTGATTAATTCGTCAAAAAAGTTACCCGGGTGGTATGATTTCCAGTCTATTTTCATAAATTCACTGTGCCTGGAATTATACACTCATGGCAATCAAAATTGCTATCAAGCATCACACCGAATACCGCTTCGACCGCCTGACCGAAATACATCCCCACGTCGTCAGGTTAAGACCAGCACCGCATTGCCGAACCCCGATAGAATCCTATTCACTTAAAGTGACACCGGACAACCACTTCATCAACTGGCAGCAGGATCCCTTTTCCAACCACCTTGCCCGCCTGGTATTTCCCGAGCGCAGCCGCAAGCTGGTTTTTGACGTAGAAGTGATCGCCGACATGACGGTGATCAATCCCTTCGATTTCTTTCTTGACGAACAGTTCGAAAAGTTTCCTTTCAGTTACGACAAGCAACTAAAGAAGGACCTGGCACCTTACCTGCAAATCACCGAGAAGGGTCCGCTGCTGATGAAGTGGCTGGAAAAAGTCAGCCACGTGAAGACTCCTACCATCAATTTCCTGGTGGACCTGAACATACGCCTGCAGCAGGAGCTGAGCTACCTGATCCGCATGGATCCCGGCGTGCAGACCTGCGAGGAAACCCTGACCCTGAAACAGGGCTCCTGCCGCGACTATGCCTGGCTGATGGTGCAGATCATGCGCCACCTCGGTCTGGCCGCCCGTTTCGTATCCGGATACCTGGTCCAGCTGACTGCCGACGTCAAGGCACTGGACGGCCCTTCCGGTCCGGAAGCCGACTTCACCGACCTGCATGCATGGACCGAAGTCTATATTCCGGGCGCCGGGTGGCTGGGCCTGGATGCAACCTCCGGTCTCTTTGCGGGCGAAGGCCACATCCCCCTGGCATGCACACCCGACCCGTTCAGCGCCGCGCCGATCACCGGTGCCACCAGCACCTGTGAAGTCGAGTTCAAATTCTACAACAGGGTTACCCGCATCCATGAGGATCCGCGCGTCACCAAACCCTATACCCAGAGACAGTGGCGAGAGATCAATGCCCTGGGAAAGGAAGTGGACATGGAACTGCATACGGACAAGGTGCAGCTCACCATGGGCGGCGAACCCACTTTCGTCTCCATCGACGATATGGATGGTCCGGAATGGAACACGGCGGCGCTGGGCAAGAAGAAACTGGAACTGTCAGGCAAGTTGCTCCAGTCCCTGAAAGCACACTACGCACCCAAGGGTTTCTATCACCACGGCCAGGGCAAGTGGTACCCAGGCGAACAGCTGCCACGCTGGGCCCTCGGCATATTCTGGCGTACCGACCACAAGCCGATCTGGCACCATCCAGAACTTCTGGCTACGCCCGCGGACGACAGCAAGGTCCCGCAAGCAGCAGCCCGCAAATTCCTGAAAAACCTCTGCACTGAGCTCGGCATACCCGACACCTGCATGGTTCCCGGTTTTGAGGACCGTGAATTTTACCTGACGAAGGAAGGCAGCTTGCCGAAGAACGTCAGTGTTGCGGACAGCAAGTTGAAGGATCCGCAGGAACGTGCACGTGTGCGCAAGGTTTTCGACCAGGGCCTGAATACACAGGTAGGTTTCGCCCTCCCGATCACCGCCAGCGATAATCGCTGGCAGTCCAGCCCCTGGAAATTCAGGCGTGGAAAAATGTTCCTGGTACCGGGTGATTCACCCATGGGATTGCGCTTGCCTCTGGACAGCCTGCCATGGACCATCGAGCGTGAAGTGGATTTCGCCAAGGATCCCTTCGACGACTGGGAGGCCCTGGAATACCCGATCAACCCGAAAGGCAAAAAGAAAAAAATGCCGGCCGGGAAACAGAAAGTTAAACAGAAGATCATCCATACGGCCCTGTGCGTACAGGTGCGTGACGACAAGCTGTATATCTTCATGCCGCCTTTACCGCGACTGGAATCCTACCTGGCCCTGCTCGATCACATCGAAACCGTGGCGACAAAAGAAAAGCTGCCGGTGATCTTCGAAGGTTACGAGCCACCGAAGGATCCGCGTGTCCGCAAACTCATGATCACCCCGGATCCAGGCGTTATCGAGGTGAATATTCACCCGGCCAGCAGCTGGAATGAACTGATCAAGACCACCTCCACGCTCTACGAACAGGCTCGCGAGTGCCGCCTGGGCACCGAAAAATTCATGCTCGACGGCAAGCACACAGGAACCGGCGGCGGCAACCATGTCACCCTGGGGGCAGCAAAGGCAGAGGATTCACCCTTTCTGCGCCGGCCCGACCTGCTGGCCAGCATGCTGCGCTACTGGCAGAACCACCCGAGCCTTTCCTACCTGTTCTCCGGCCAGTTCATCGGGCCAACCAGCCAGGCACCGCGCATCGATGAGGCCAGGGACGACAACCTCTATGAACTGGAAATCGCCATGCAGCAGCTGCCCAAGGCAGGAGGCGACAAGCCGTGGCTGATCGACCGGATCCTGCGTAATTTCCTCATCGACCTGACCGGCAATACACACCGCTCCGAGTTCTGTATCGACAAGCTGTATTCACCCGACTCTGCTTCCGGTCGCCTGGGCCTGGTGGAATTCCGCAACTTCGAAATGCCGCCGCACTGGCAGATGAGCGCGGTGCAGATGCTGCTGATCAGGTGCCTGGTATCCTGGTTCTGGAAAAAACCCTATACCGGCAATTTCATCCGCTGGGGCAGCCAGCTGCATGACCGCTTCATGCTGCCGCACTACATCTGGCAAGACCTCAGCTGGGTGGTGAAAGATCTCAATGATAACGGCTACGCCATAGACCTCGACTGGTTCGCGCCTTTCCAGGAATTCCGCTTCCCCCATTACGGCCGCTTCCACATCGCCGGCCTGCAACTGGACATCCATGGCGCCATTGAACCCTGGCATGTGCTGGGCGAGGAAATGAGCGGTGGCGGCACGGCCCGCTACGTGGACTCGTCGGTGGAAAGATTGCAGGTGCAGGTACAGGGAATGACCGGCAACCGCCTGGCCATATGCTGCAACGGGCGCAAACTGCCGCTACAGGCCACAGGGCAGGAAGGTGAATACGTCGCCGGGATCCGCTACAAGGCCTGGGACCCCTACTCTGCGCTGCACCCGACCATCAAGGTGCACACGCCACTGGTCATCGACGTGGTGGACACGGTCAACAACCGTTCGATGGGCGGCTGCCAGTATCATGTC
>CAZVSC010000053.1:0-4913 GCA_964629325.1 uncultured Enterobacteriaceae bacterium | reverse complement strand
CCGGGCGCATACAGGCAGTATGTAACCGGTTCCGAAAAAATTTTTAACGAAGAGTTGGCGAGCGTAGCAACTGCTACGTAAGTGAATTACCTGAAGTCAGTGGTAATTACTGGTCTATCCCTAACATCCTGTCCGGATCGAGGTTGTTCTCCTGACACAGGTAGTCAAACGGCTCGACGCCGTCGCCCCAGGTCATGTACCAGCCGCCAGTCCAGGGTTTGGTGTAGGCACCGGGATCGTCGATCGTGATCTCGTACTTCAACCTGCCCCAATCCGGACGTGAGAATTTCTCGATTGTGGTCAGCTGCTCGGTATGCGGATATCCGCCGCGACTGATCCAGAAACCGGTATTGAAGCCCTTGGTGGTGACGACCAGGGTGTCATCCTCCCAGCGGCCGATGGAATAACCGTACCAGCCCGGCTCGATGTTTTCCGGGAATTCACGGCCATCCACCCAGATGCGGCGCCAGGAATGGGGAGCACCGACGTTGATCAGGATCATTTCCGAGCCCAGGTCGAGAAATTCCATGCCGTACGGGGTGTGGAACATGCGTGCACCGCCGGACGGTTTGCAGCGGGTGTGCGGGTCGTAGGCGCCGCCCTTGGCGATGCGCTCGGCATGCAGTTCCGCCGCCCATGGCTGGAACGGCACTTCGTCGTACATCAGCGATTCCGGGATATTGAAGGCGCTACGCTGTGGGCCACGGTTGGCCAGGCTGCCGAGCAGCCCCTGCCAGTTGCCTATCCGTGCAGTCGTACCGGCAAAGCTCGGGTGGCCGAACTCGTTGCGCGGCACGGGCATCGGGTCGATCTCTGGTTCGGGGAATTGGGCAAGCCCAGCCTCTAGCCACAAGCTGCTAGCCACTAGAAGTGAAGCCTTGATGCATGCCTTGAATTTCGTGATTCTTGGTTTCATTGGATATTTCCGATTCGATTCCCGGTATTTGATATTGGCTGTGGCTGGCAGCTAGCGGCTTAATTGTTGTCCCGTCCAGTGAGCGTCTGCGACTCGCTCGACGCCGCGCCGAGCACCTTGCCGGTGGCGACCATCTTCACGGAACGGGCATTGGCAGTCGTGCTGCCGTCACGGGCACGGGTGGCTTCGACCAGCATCTCGTCGCCGATCTGCATGTCGTTGCGCTTCCAGCCGGCGTTTTGCAGCATGTGGGGCGGGCCCATTTCGATAGCCCAGTTTTCCCATTCGCCGGTATCCTTGTTTTCCACGTCAACGTAAAAATACACATGCGGGTTGTACCACTCCACCTTGGTGACATAGCCTTGCAGCGTCACCGGTTTGTTTGAATCGTACTGTGCCGCGAAAGAATGGTGCGCGCTGGCGTGCATAGCCACAAGCCACAAGCCGCAAGCCGCAAGAAATGCCATCAAGTTAGTCGCTTTTTTCATAACCTTTCTCCTCTCAAGAGTTTCAGGTAAAAATCAATTTTTAACTGTCGTTTGAGCCGCTTGTAGCTAGCGGCTAGTGCTATTCCGCCCCGGTGTATTGATCGATCGCTTCGATTTCTTCGCAGAACGTTTCCTTGATCTCGCCACCCTCGATCCAGTCCATGGTCCACGATGCTGTCCATGGGCGTGTGTAAGTCCGTGGATCGGTGATTTCCACCGAGTATTCCAGGGTATCGTAGTCCGGCCGGCTGAAGCGCTCCACCAGGGACAGCGCCGGCGTGTGCGGCAGTCCGCCGTTTGAGAACCAGAAACGATCGTTGAAACCGCTGGACTGTACGACCAGGGTATCGCCGTCCCAGTGCCCGGCCGAGTGTCCGTAATAGGTGCCGACCACTTCATCCGGATTCGGTGCTTCCCTGCCGTCCATGTGAATCAGGCGCCAGCCGCGATTGCCGCCGCCGAACAGGATATAGATGCGATCGTAGTTGCGATCCTGGATGATGCGGAAACCGCCGGTGTAGTGCAGGTGCCTGGGACCGGCCGGTGAAATACAGGCGTTAACGGGATCGTCGGCGAAATCATTGGCCTGGCGGTACTTGTACAGGGCCAGCGCCCAGGGCATGAACGGCGCCACCCTGTCGGCGTCCCCGATATTGGCCAGCTTGCCGCGTTCGTCCATGGCGACATCCACACCGTCTTCCACCAGGGAGTGCTTGCTGGGGTTGTTCCAGAAGCCCAGTTCGCCGGGCACGCGATCGAAGCGTACGGTGCCGTCCGGGTAGCGCGGCGTTTCCCGCGCCATCTCCTGGGGCGGCATCGCGGATGATGATTGCGCCGCATCGGCTGGCTGGTCGCCGGAATCACTGCAGGCTGACAGGATCGAAGCCATGGCGAGTATCGCTATGTAATGCATTTTCAAGTTCATACTTCTTGTCTCTCCGGGTTCATTCACGGGTCAGCGTCAGTGCGTTGTCGACACCCGCGATGGTCCATGTGCCCGAGATAGTCCTGTTGTAGGAGCCGATATTTTCCAGCACACCTTCGAATACGATCGGTTCGCCGGCTTTGGAAGTGGAGGTGAAGCGCACGGTCCAGGTGTCGGGATCGAGACTGGCCTGTTCGAAGAAGGTCATGTTGCGACCGGGATTGATGCGGCCGCTGATGGCTTCTCCGTCCCAGTTCATGACGACGACGGCCATGGTCATTTCACCACCGGGCTGGCCCCATTCGCCGCGCCAGGTGCCGTCCAGCGGATAACCTTCCTGGGCCGAAGCGGCCAGGGACAACAGGATGAGCAGCACAGCGCTGCAGGACATGAATTTCATTGCAGAGACTTCCCCTCGTGACACCGGCATCGTCTGTCGCGATGCCTGGCGGATTCGGTGAAAATATAGCCTACTTTACGCAAAAAAAAACCTGTCCCCCGAGGCACAATCACCCGCTATCCACACTTGCGCCCAATATTCCCCATTATTTGCACAATAACCTGGCCAAAACGCCCAAGTACTTGACAAACAACAATAAAAGTCTATCCTTCACGGCCATGAACAGCAGGGCAATCTATTCTTTCTTTATTTACATTATTCGACGCTGACCGGGCGGATGAAGAGTAGAGCTTTGAGTAAAGTTTGAAAAACCCGCCACCAGGCGGGTTTTTTATTTCCGGTGCTGTTTATTAACGGCATGATCTTTCCGGTACGGCATGATCTTTTCAGTGTGTAGCAACAACGACAAGGCAATCGCGTGACAGAACAGAACGAACAATCCAGCGAGGGCTTTTCCTTCGTCCAGGCAGAGCATGACGTACTGGCATACTGGGAAAAGGACAAGGTTTTCGAGCAATCCCTGGAAGCCAGCGCCAGCAAGCCGCCCTACATCTTTTATGACGGCCCGCCGTTCGCCACCGGCCTGCCCCACCACGGCCACCTGGTGGGCTCCACACTGAAGGACATCATTCCCCGCTACTACACCATGAAGGGCTACTACGTGCAGCGCCGCTTCGGCTGGGACTGCCACGGCCTGCCTATCGAGCACGAAATCGACAAGGCGCTCGGCATGTCCGCCATCGAGGCCGTCGAGAAGATGGGCGTGAAGGGGTACAACGACGAATGCCGGAAGATCGTCCAGCGTTACACTGCCGAGTGGCGCAAAACCATCACCCGCATCGGCCGCTGGGTGGACTTCGACAACGACTACAAGACCATGGATCCCTCCTTCATGGAATCCGTCTGGTGGGTCATGAAGCAACTGTGGGACAAGGATCTCGTTTACCGCGGCGTAAAGGTCGTGCCCTTCTCGACCGCCCTCGGCACGGTGCTGTCCAACTTCGAGGCCGGCTCCAACTACCAGGACGTGCAGGACCCCGCCATCACGGTCCTGTTCAGGCTGAATAACGAAGACGCCTACATGAGCGCCTGGACCACCACGCCCTGGACGCTGCCGTCCAACCTCGGGTTGTGTGTGAACCTCAACATCACCTACGTGAAAGTGCGCGACACCGACCTGGACAAGGTCATCTACCTGGCAAAGGACCGCCTCGAGGCCGTCGGCAAGGGCAAGCATCTGGAAGTGATCAGCGAACATCCCGGTAGCGAACTGGTGGGCAAGACCTACGAGCCGCTGTTCCCCTACTTCGCCGACCTGAAAGCGGAAGGCGCCTTCCAGGTGGTCGCCGACGACTACGTCAGTACCGAAGCAGGTACCGGCATCGTGCACCAGGCGCCCGCCTTCGGCGAGGACGACTTCCGCGTCATGAAGACCAACGGCATCACCGCGCTGGTGTGCCCGGTGGACCTGGAAGGCAAGTTCACCACTGAAGTCGTCGACTTTGCCGGCGTGTACGTCAAGGACGCCGACAAGGACATCATTCGCCGCCTGAAGGATGAGGGCAAACTCTATATCCAGGAGGTGTACCAGCACAGCTACCCCTTCTGTCCGCGTTCCGACACGCCCATCATCTACCGCACCATCCCGTCCTGGTACGTGAAGGTGGAGCAGATCAAGGCGCGCATCAGCGCCGCCAACCGGCAGATCAACTGGGTGCCCGACCACATTCGCGACGGCCGCATGGGCAACTGGCTGGAGAACGCCATCGACTGGTGTATTTCCCGCAACCGCTACTGGGGCACCCCGCTGCCGATCTGGATCAACGACACCACCGACGCCATGGTGTGCATCGGCTCCATCGACGAGCTGGAAAAATACACCGGCGTACGCGTCACCGACCTGCACCGTGAGTATGTCGACGAACTGACCTTCACCATCGATGGCGAGGAAGGCACTTACAGACGCATCAGCGAAGTGCTGGACTGCTGGTTCGAATCCGGCTCCATGCCCTATGCCCAGTTGCACTACCCGTTCGAAAACCGGGAACTGTTCGAAGCCGGTTTCCCGGCGGAATACATTGCCGAGGGCCTGGACCAGACCCGCGGCTGGTTCTACACCCTCCTGGTACTCAGCACCGCACTGTTCGACAAGCCGGCCTTCCGCAACGTCATCGTCAACGGCAT
>CAZVSC010000052.1:0-19616 GCA_964629325.1 uncultured Enterobacteriaceae bacterium | reverse complement strand
TCCCTTTATCCCTTTATCCCTTTATCCCTTTATCCCTTTATCCCTTTATCCTTCTCCCGCGCCACAGCGCGGTACCCAATATCTGTCCTGTAGTAGACATCTTCCCAGTCGATTTGTTCGACCAGTTCGTAGGCTTTCGCCTGGGCTTCGGAAACCGTACTGCCGAGCGCCGTCGCACACAGCACGCGGCCGCCGTTGGTGACGACGTCGTTCCCGCTGGTCCTGGTGCCGGCATGGAAGATCTTGCTGCCGGGTACGCGCTCATCGGCATCCAGGCCGCTGATCACCTTGCCCTTGGCATAGGAGCCCGGGTAGCCGCCCGCGGCGAGAACCACGCCCAGTGAGGCGCGCGGGTCGAATTCGATGGTGGTGCTGTCCAGCGTGCCGGCCAGGGCAGACTGGCATAAGGTGACCAGGTCTGATGCCAGGCGCAGCATGATGGGCTGCGCCTCCGGGTCGCCAAAGCGGCAGTTGTATTCGACCACGCGGGGGGCGCCGTCCTTGTCGATCATCAGCCCTGCATAAAGGAACCCGACGTACGTGTTGCCTTCTTCCGCCATGCCCCGGACGGTGGGCATGATCACTTCGCGCATCACCCGGTCATGAATCTCCGGGGTCACCACCGGCGCCGGTGAATAGGCGCCCATGCCGCCGGTATTGGGCCCCCGGTCGCCGTCATCACGGGCCTTGTGGTCCTGTGATGTGGCAAAGGGCAGGGCATGGGTGCCATCGACCAGGGCGATGAAGCTGGCTTCCTCGCCCTGCATGAATTCCTCGATCACCACGCGGTGACCGGCTTCACCGAAGCTGTTGCCGGACAGCATGTCGCGGATGGTGGCTTCCGCTTCCTCGATGGTCTGGGCGATGATGACGCCCTTGCCGGCCGCAAGACCGTCGGCCTTGATGACGATGGGCGCACCCTGTTGCCTGACATAGGCAACGGCGGCATCGGCATCCGTGAAGTTCTCGTAGGCGGCAGTGGGAATGTTGTGGCGGGCGAGAAAGTCCTTGGTGAAGGCCTTGGAGCCTTCCAGTTGGGCCGCGCCCTTGCTGGGTCCGAAACAGGCCAGGCCCTCGGCCTGGAAATGATCGACGATGCCGTCGACCAGCGGTGCTTCCGGGCCGATGATGGTCAAGCCAACGTCATTGGACTTCGCGTAGCTGGTCAGCGCGGCGAAATCGCTGATATCCAGGCTGATATTCCTGATGCCGGGTTCCCCTGCGGTGCCGGCGTTGCCGGGAACCACGAGGACCTGGTCTACCAGCGGCGACTGGGCGCATTTCCATGCCAGGGCGTGTTCCCTGCCGCCGGAGCCGATAATCATTACATTCATTTTCAATATCTCGATTTGATCGAGATACAGGATACAGGATGCAGGATACAGGGGAGATCGGAGCCGCCCTGTATCCTGTCTCTTGTATCCTGTATCCGTTTAATGCCTGAAGTGCCTCATTCCTGTGAAGACCATCGCCATGCCCGCAGCATCTGCCGCCGCGATCACATCGCTATCGCGCATGGCGCCGCCCGGCTGGATGACGGCGGTGATGCCGACAGCGGCCGCTGCTTCGATGCCGTCCGGGAAGGGGAAGAAGGCATCGGATGCCATGACGGATCCTTTCACTTCCAGGCCTTCATCGGCGGCCTTGATGTTGGCGATCCTGGCGCTGTAAACGCGGCTCATCTGGCCGGCGCCGATGCCGATAGTCTGGTTGTTCTTTACGTAGACGATGGCGTTGGATTTCACATACTTGACCACCTTCCAGGCGAACAGCAGGTCGCGGATCTCCTCTGCGGTGGGCTGGCGCTTGCTGACGATCTTCAGGTCGGATTCCGTGATGACACCCTGGTCGGTATTCTGCACCAGCAAACCGCCGTTGACCCGCTTCATGTCGAAGGACGGCGCGGGTTGGGCCGGCCACTGGCCGCACACCAGCAAACGCAGGTTTTCCTTCACGGCCAGTGCGCTGGCGGCGTCCTTTCCGGCATCCGGTGCGATAACCACTTCGGCAAACTGGCGTTCGACAATGGCTTTCGCCGTCGCGGCGTCCAGGTCGCGGTTGAAGGCGATGATGCCGCCGAAGGCTGAGGTCGGATCGGTCTGGTAAGCCTTTTCATAGGCTTCGAGGATCGTGGCGCCGCTGGCAACGCCGCAGGGATTGGCGTGCTTGACGATGACGCAGGCAGGCTCACTGAAGCTTTTCACGCATTCGAGGGCGGCGTCGGTGTCGTTGATGTTGTTGAAGGACAGCTCCTTGCCCTGGATCTGCCTGGCGGTGGCGATGGAGTTTTCCTTGTGCCCGGCCTCGACATAGAAGGCGGCGTTCTGGTGCGGGTTCTCGCCGTAGCGCATTCCCTGCTTCAAGACGTACTGTGCATTGAAGGTACGGGGGAATTCGCTGGTCCCGCCTTCACCTGTCCGCGCTCCGAGGTAGTTGGCGATGGCGCCGTCATACTGGGCGGTGTGTTCGAAAGTGGCCACTGCCAGGTCGAAGCGGGTGGCACCGGAAATACAGCCGTCACCGGATTCCATTTCATCGAGTACGCGGGCGTAGTCGGCGGGGTTGACCACCACCGTGACCCAGGCATGGTTCTTCGCTGCCGCCCGCAGCATGGTGGGGCCGCCGATGTCGATATTCTCGATGGCCGTGGGCAGGTCGCAATCGGGTTTGGCCACCGTGGCCTGGAAGGGATAGAGGTTCACCACGACCATGTCGATGGGCGGGATATCATGTTCCGCCATTACAGCATCGTCCTGGCCGCGTCGGGCGAGAATGCCGCCGTGCACTTTCGGGTGAAGGGTCTTCACCCGGCCGTCCATCATTTCCGGGAAACCGGTATAGGCGGAGATTTCGGTGACGGGTATGCCGGCCTCGCTGAGCTGGCGGAAAGTGCCGCCGGTGGAAAGCAATTCGACGCCCAGTGCATTGAGTTTCCGGGCGAAGTCGGTGATGCCGGTTTTGTCAGAAACGCTGATCAGCGCCCTTCTGACAGGAGTTGGTTTCTGCGTAGTCATTGCAGTGCTGCTTCCGATTGAGGTGTTGGTGGTACTTCTTGTCTGCCTGGCATGTGCATGGCATGCCTGTACTGTCGTGTCGCGCCGGCGGCTAGTTGAGCATGCCGTACTTCTTCAGTTTTTTCCGCAACGTGCCACGGTTCAGGCCCAGCATGGCAGACGCCTTGCTCTGGTTGCTGCGGGTGCGCTGCATGACAGTTTGCAGCAGGGGCGCCTCGACTTCAGAAAGAACGAGATCGTACAGGTTGCTGATGTTCTCGTGGTCTACCTTGTCGAAATATTCAGCGAGGGACGATGAGACGCACTCCCGCAGTGTCTGCTGACGCTGCTGCTCGCTTGCCGGCGGCTCCTTGATGTCCGCGTTGTCGGCGTTGCCGGGTTGAAAGGTAGCCGTATCGTTCAGGAAATTGCTCATGCTGCCAGTCCCTTGATGGTTTGTTCTTGTTGTTGTTCAGCCAGGTGTTTGAAAATCTTGTCCAGCATGTCGAGCTGCGCGCTGCAGTCTTCCAGCTTGTTGAAACGGCTGCGCCAGTCGGCAAGAGCCAGTGCAGCCCGAGTGTTTTCTCCCTGGCGGATCGCCAGTTTCGCCAGGTACCAGGCAGTATGCTTGCGGGCGAAGAACACGCCTTTTACGGGGCCGTAAAATCCATGGATGTCGGACAGGTGCCCGTGCACGCTGCGATGAATCTGCCCGAGGGACAGCGCGGGGATCTCGGTGCCGTGTTCCAGGTAGTGGTTGATCTCGCGGAAGAGCCAGGGGCTGCCCTGGGCTCCGCGGCCGATCATGATGCCGTCGGCACCGGTGTAGGCCAGTATTTCCGCGGCCTGGCGCGGCGACGTAATGTCGCCGTTGGCGAATACGGGAATGCTGATGGCTTGCTTGATGGCGGCAATGGTGTCGTATTCCACCTCGCCCCTGAAAGCGCAGGCGCGGGTCCTGCCATGAACCGCCAGGGACGCGATGCCGCAATCCTCGGCGAGGCGGGCGATGTCGACGCCGTTGCGGTTGTCGGGATCCCAGCCGGTGCGGATCTTCAGGGTGACGGGCACGTCGACGGCGGAGACCACGGTCGTCAGGATGTCACGCACAAGTCCGGGATATTGCAGCAGGGCGGAGCCGGCGGAACGTTTCAGGACTTTTTTTGCGGGGCAGCCCATGTTGATGTCGATTACCTGGGCGCCCTCGGCAACATTGAGTTGTGCGGCTTCGGCCATCATGGCAGGTTCAGCGCCGGCGATCTGCACCACACGCGGTTCGGATTCGCCGTCGTGGCAGCGACGCAGGCGACACTTCTCGCGCTCCCACAACCTGACATTGGATGTGATCATTTCAGACGGTGTGAGTGCCGCACCGAAATGTTTGCAGAGTTTGCGGAAGGGCTGGTCGGTGACACCTGCCATTGGGGCAAGCGCCAATCGCGATTCCAGTGTATAGCCTCCGATTTTTATCACTGACCTGGCTCTGCTGACTTGGGAAAGCCCGTAATGTTACTCGATTTTAAACCGGGATTCTAAGGGTAAGACGCCAGGAAATTGCCAAGATTTGGAAATCGGCCCAAAACCTGTTGGAGACAAGCAGCAATATTCCGGATTACGACGACGCTATTCAGGGATTGCGGAAAATCAGGAAGTAGCCGGTGGCCTCGGCGCCCGGATCGACCAGTTCCAGGCTGACCTGGATGGAAGAGTGCGCCGGCATGTGCGTGAACAACTGCATCTCGGGGGGCAGGTATTCCATTGATGAAAAGATGCGGTTGGCGATCACGTCGCCGTCGATGTTGGTGAAGTTCAGCTCCACCAGCGGAAAGCGCTGCTCGCGGTTGTTGTCGTTGCGGAAAATGAAATCAACCTGCAGGGCATCCTGGCGTTCGGGATGACTGCGCACGACCAGTTCCTCGGTAACCAGCGTGGACAGGTCGATAGCGTTGCGGTCCGGACAGGTGCGCAACTGGCAGAGGTATCCGGTTACCGCGGGCATGCGGCGTGACAGTACCAGGCTGTCCAGGTTGAACCAGAAATACTGGCCAGCCAGGGTGAGCAGCAGCACTGCGCTGGCGGTGATCAGGGCGTTGTGCTGCAGCCGCGACCACTGCGGTCCCCGGCCCTGCAGTTCCACGGGCTCCGCCGCCAGGGTGTCGAAGTGGGCGCTGTCCACCGGGTCCAGCGAGTCATCGGCCCGCAGTCCTTCCAGGCGTCGGCGAATCTCGGCCTTTTCATCGGAATCGGTATCCCCGGTCTTCCTGGTGCGGCTGTCGCGCAGGGATTTGCGCAGCGACTGGAACCAGGTCAGGTTCTGTGGGCCGGCAGTGGCCGCCGGTACATCCTCCCTGGCCACGACGTCGGGTTCCAGGGTGGGTATACGCGCGCTCCTGTCCGGGACGATGATGGCGGTCCTGGCCGGGGCTGGCACTTTCGGCAATTGCTCGCTGTCGTGGTCGGGTTGTGCCAATTCTTCCGCCGCTGCTTCTTCGTCAGGGAGCGGTCCCGATGCTTCCTCCGTCTCCTTTGCGCTGGAGCTCCCCGTTGCGAACAATCCCGAGATGCCGGAAAGCAGGCTCTCCACGGTAAACTGGGTCATGGAGTAACCGGCTGGATTCAGCTGGCCGCTGTAGGCTGGCCTGTCTTCACCGTTCGCGGGTTGCGCCTCTTCATGCTCCTGTTCAGGCTCTTCGTCATGGTCCTCGCTGAGGGCCTCCCCGGCAGGCGTTGCTTGTGTCTCATCCTCGGCTTCCCATGCAGCCTCGTGGTCATCGTCCACTTCTTCGGCACCGGGGAACCAGGCCAGCGTTTCGGTACGGCTGTAATCTTCCTCTTCTTCCCACGAGGTGAACGTGTCGGTATCGTCCGAGGCGGCTTCAGCTATCGCCTCGTCCTCCGCAGTGACATCCCGCTGCAGATCGCCATCGTCCTCTTCCTCGTCATCAAGCAGATTGTCAGTGGCGTCTTCATCCAGTAACGCATCATCTTCATAAGCGGTGTCCTCGATGTCGCCAGCAGCGTCATCGAATACTTCCTCCTCGAATATCTCGTCCCCGATTTCGTCCTCTTCCACGATCACCGGCGCAGGTCTTTCCTTGAGAATGACCCGGTGCTGGCTGGCCAGGAACACTTCCATGCAGGCGCCGCACCTGACCACGCCGCTGGCCGCCTGCATCTGGGCATCGCTGACCTTGAAGGTGGTCTGGCAGAAGGGGCATTGAGTGAGGAGTTGTGACATGGGTAATCAGGCGGCTGGTGTGATCGCTATTCTAACCCGTCAGGGTCAGCTTTCGCGCCTGCCCTCCAGCCGCACCCAGTCATCCTGGTAAACCGGCTCTTGCATGCTGAACCAGTTCGCATAAGCGGCCATGACGTCACCGGCCTGTTCCCGAAGTATCCCGGATAACAGGATCATGCCATCGGGGCGCGTCATGGCCGCCAGGTATTCGGCCAACGACACCAGCGGACCGGCCAGGATATTGGCCAGCACGATATCGACGGCGCCGATGTCGCCGCCCGCCAGGGCGTGGGCGAAATCGCCGGGCAGGTACACCGGGAAACGCGCTTCATCAATGTTGTTTTTATGGCAGTTGTCGCGTGTGGCGGTCAGGGCCTGCGGATCGTTGTCCACGCCCAGGACGCGTTCGGCGCCGAGCAGGAGTGCGGCGATGCCGAGGATGCCCGAGCCGCACCCGTAATCGATCAGCGTCTTGCCGGACAGGTCGTGTTGCGCCAGCCACTCAAGGCAAAGCGCCGTGGTGGGATGGGTCCCGGTGCCGAAGGCAAGCCCGGGATCGAGCTCCATGATGATGGCATCGCCGGCTGCCGCCGCCATGCCCGTCGGGCATACCCATAAGCGGCCTGCGAAACACATGGGCTTGTAGTCGTCCATCCAGGCGCGTTCCCAGTCCTGGTCTTCGACCAGGGACAAGGAACAAAGGGCAAGGGACAAGGAAGTGAGTTCATGGTTCAGTCGCGATGCCAGTTCCTGTTCAGGCAGCTCGGCAGGAAACAGGCCGACGACAGTCACGAGATCCCAGATGGGTGTTTCCCCGGGGCCGGGTTCGAAGATGGGCTGGTCCTGCGAATCGGTCAGCGTGACCGACAGGGCGCCGGCATCCAGCAGGAGCTGTTCGACGGCTCCGGCCTGGTCGGCGTTGACGGGAATCTGTGCTTGCAGCCAGGCGATGACGGCGGCTCCTTTTACCAGGGCAACCCGGTCAATGCTGCTTGAGCATTTTTTCCAGGTAATGGATGTTGGCGCCGCCTTTGCGGAAGCCGGGGTCGCGCATGATCCTGCTCTGCAACGGGATATTGGTGAGGATGCCGTCCACCAGCATTTCCTCCAGGGCGTTCTGCATGCGGCCGATGGCCACGTCCCGGTTCGGGCCGAAGCTGATCAGCTTGGCGATCAGGGAATCGTAATAGGGTGGTACGGTGTAGCCACTATATATGTGGGAATCCACGCGAATGCCGTTGCCGCCGGGTGAATGGAACAGCTTCACCTTGCCGGGGCTCGGCATGAAGGTTTCAGGGTGCTCGGCATTGATGCGGCACTCGATGGCGTGGCCAATGATCTCGATCTCTTCCTGTTTCACTGACAGATCCATGCCGGCGGCGATGCGCAGCTGCTCCCGCACAATGTCGATGCCGGTCACGCGTTCGGTCACCGGGTGCTCCACCTGCAGGCGGGTGTTCATCTCGATGAAGAAAAATTCGCCGTCTTCATACAGAAATTCCAGCGTACCAGCGCCGCGGTACTTCAGATCCTGGCACGCCTTGATAGAGGCCGCCTGCACCTTTTTGCGTGACTCAGGGTCGATGCCGGGAGCCGGGGCTTCCTCCACCACTTTCTGGTGGCGGCGCTGCATGGAGCAGTCGCGGTCGCCCAGGCAGATGGCGTTGCCGCGGCCGTCGCCAATGACCTGGATTTCCACATGGCGCGGGTTACCGAGAAATTTTTCCAGGTAGACCACGTCGCTGCCGAAGTAGGACTTGGCTTCCGTACGCGTGATCTGAATGGACTTGAGCAGTTCCTGGGCGTTGGGCACCACGCGCATGCCGCGGCCGCCACCACCGGCGGCGGCCTTGATCATGACGGGGTAACCGATCTTCTCTGCCAGGGCCAGGTTTTCCTTGTCGTTGTCACCCAGGGGCCCGTCCGAGCCCGGCACAGTCGGTACGCCTGCCTTGCGCATGACCTCGATGGCGGACACCTTGTCGCCCATGGCACGGATGGTTTCCGGGGTCGGGCCGATAAATATGAAACCGCACTGCTCCACCTGTTCGGCGAAGTCGGCGTTTTCCGACAGGAAGCCGTATCCGGGATGTACGGCATCGGCGTTGGTCAGCTCCATGGCACTGATCAGCGCCGGGACATTCAGGTAACTGTCCGTGGATTTTGGCGGACCTATGCACACGGATTCGTCGGACAGGCGTACGTGCATGAGGTCGCGGTCGGCGGTGGAGTGGACGGCGACGGTCTTGATGCCCATCTCCCGGCAGGCACGGAGCACACGCAGGGCGATCTCACCGCGATTTGCTATTAATACTTTTTCCAGCATGAAGTTCTTTATTCGTTGTCTGTCGGGCAGTGAAAGGGCGGTCAGCTGATGATCACGAGCGGCTGGTCGAATTCAACGGGCTCGCCATCCTCGACCAGGATGGCCTCGATGGTGCCCGCCTTGCCGGCCTCGATCTGGTTCATCATCTTCATGGCCTCGATGATGCAGATGACATCGGTCGCCTTGACCTGCTTGCCCACTTCGATGAAGGGCGACGAGTTCGGGGAGGGCGAGCGGTAGAAGGTGCCTACCATCGGCGACTTCACGGGGTCGCCCTGCCAGCCGTCACCTTCACTTGCCTTTGCCTGTGCTTCACCGGCAGCAGGCGCGGGTGCGGCGGGCGCAGCCGGGGCGGGCGGCGGTGCGGCGACATACTGGGTGGGCGCATAGGCGCCGGTCGGGGCGCGACTGATCCTTACGGCTTCCTCGCCTTCCTTGATTTCGATTTCCGATACACCCGATTCCTCGAGCAGCTCGATGAGTTTTTTTACTTTTCTGATATCCATGATTCGCTTACTTGCCTGGGTTCTTGTGGTCGGACGTTAATGGTGCATTCATATGCAGGACCGGATAATGCTGTCATTGATGCAGCCATACCGGTTTCCTGCGGTCATTATTCAATACGGGCGATGGCCGCTGCGAGCGCCAGATCGTATCCCTGCGTTCCAAGCCCGACGATCGTGCCGACGGCGATATCGCTGAGAAAGGAGTGCTTTCGGAACTCCTCCCTGGCATGTACATTCGACACGTGGACTTCGATGAAGGGTATAGTCACTCCCAGCAGGGCATCCCTCAGGGCGACGCTGGTATGGGTCAGCGCAGCCGGGTTCAGAATCATGAAACTGACTCCTTCCTTTTTTGCGCCATGAATACAGTCGATAATGGCGGCTTCCGAATTGCTCTGCAGGAACTGTATTTCGTGGCCGGCTGCCTCGCACTGCTGCGCCAGCCGTGCGTTGACATCTTCCAGGGTGAGGGAGCCGTATATTTCGGGTTCCCTGCTGCCCAGCAGGTTCAGGTTGGGGCCATTGATAACAAGGATTGATGCCATTGTGTCACCGCATGAGTAGGAGGTCGTATTGTAGCCGAAAAGGTTCAGCCAGTGGGAGCGATTCTGCCTTATTTCTCCCTTGAAGCGGCTGTAGCCTGTCAGTTCGAAGACGATACCCTCACGTTCAGGTCTTTTTTCCCGCATTTTCCCGGTGCAACGCCGCGCCGGTTGCAGCAAAAATGCCAAGAAGTAAGCAATGTTAATAACTTTCAGTGATTTTGACAGCATTTTAGTGGATTTTAGTGAATTTTTTACGAATTAAGCGCTGCCTTGCCCTCCTGGTGCTGCCGCTGTTGGCCGCCGTTGCCATCGGCGCCCAGCCGGAGAGCCCGGTCATCACCATCGAGGGCGCAGACGAGCAGCTGGCCGCCAACATCCGCAATCACCTGCGGATCGGCCGGGAAGCCTGCGACACGCCCCTGGTGCGCCTGGAGCGGCTGCGCAACCAGGTACTGGGCAACATCCAGCGCGGGGCCCATGCCCTGGGTTACTACCGGTACGCGGCCAGCCTGCAGTTCAGTCGCAGCGAAACCTGCTGGCAGCTGCTGGTCAGCCTGGTGCCGGGGGAGCCCATCCTGGTAAATGAAGTAAGTGTACACTTACCTGATAACCCTCAGATTCAAGACATTTTCAGTGAAGCACTGGCAGACATACCCGCAATGACCGGGAAGCCCCTGCACCACGGTGAATACGAGGCCGTGAAAAATGGCTTGAGCGCCGTCGCCGTCGAAAACGGCTTTTTCGCCGCCGCTTTTACCCGCGCGGAAATCCGCGTCGACATGGCCACCTATTCGGCCGATATCGACATCGCCTTCGAACCCGGCCCCCGCTATCGCTTTGGCGTGATCCGCGTACAGCCGGTGCCCGGTTTTTCCAGCCGCTTCATCGAGAGCATGATCCTGTTGCAGCCGGGCCAGCCCTATTCGAGCAATGCACTGCTGGAGCAGCGCACCCAGCTCGACGATACCCAGTACTTCCGCCAGATCACGATTTCCCCCCAACTGACCCAGGCCAGCAACCTGTCAGTGCCTATCCTGATCGAGCTGGTGCCGCGGCTTCGTCACGCCTGGCGAACAGGTATCGGCTTTACCACCGACACAGGGCCCCGGGTCAGGGCCGCTTACGAAAACCGCTACATCAACACCCGGGGTCATCGCTTCGACAGCGATGCGGCACTGTCCACGGTGCGTTCCCAGGCCAACATGGGCTACACCATTCCCATGGACGATCCGCTGACCACCAGTCTCAATTTCAATACGGGCCTGATCACCGAAAGCAATGACACCTATGACAGCGATCGCTTCAAGCTGGAGACCGCATACCGCCGGGAATCCTCCACTGGCTGGCTCGAAACCTATTTTGTCGATTACCAGCGGGACAATTACACCATCAACCTGCAGGACGATATTTCCACGCTGACCATGCTGGGCTACAGCCTGACCAAATCCGTCGCCAACGATTTCATCTTCCCGACCCGGGGCTGGCGCTTGTTCGGCCAGCTGCGCGGCGCCACCGACTCGATCATTTCCGACACCACCTTCATGCAGTTTTACGCCAGCGGCAAGGGGGTCATCGCCATGGGCCCGGGCCGCCTTATCACCCGTTTCGAGGCAGGCACCACGCTGATCGATAATGCCGAGGAACTGCCCGCATCCGTGCGCTTCTTTGCCGGCGGCGACCAGAGCATACGCGGTTACAAGTACCAGTCCCTGGGTCCGGCCAACGACCTCGATGAGGTTATTGGCGGCAAGCATCTGCTCATCGGCGCTGTCGAGTACGATTTTCCGGTGAAGAACAACTGGCGTGCGGCGCTGTTCTACGACGGCGGCAACGCCTTTTCCTCGCAGCAGTTCGACTGGAAACACAGCGTCGGCGTCGGCATTCGCTGGCTGTCGCCCATCGGTCCCATACGCGCCGACCTGGCGCACGCATTGTCCGACGAGGGCGGTTTCCGCCTGCATATCACCATGGGCCCTGACCTGTGATGCCTGCCTGGTTGCTCAAGTCGCTGCGCACGGCTGTTTACAGCCTGCTGTTCCTGGCGGGCCTGCTCCTGTTTGCCGCGCTGGTGCTGACCGGCACCGAAGGCGGCACCGCATTCCTGGTGCGCACTGCGCTGGACAAGGTGGAGGACGTGACCTCCATGCAATTTACTGTCGGTGGCATCGAGGGCACGCTGATTTCCGATCTGTCCTTGCGCCAGCTCAATGTTCACGACACGCAGACCGGCCTGCGCATCAATGCGGAATTCCTGGGCACCACGCTCGATATCCTGGCGCTGGCGGATTCCCGCGTGCACCTGCAGCGGCTCGAGGCACGCGGGCTTGTCGTCACCCTGCCAACCTCCGGCAGTGAAGAGCCATCCGATCCCGAGACAACCCTGAGCACGCTCTTTTCCCTGCCGGTAGGCATCGCGGTCGACAGCCTCGAGGTGGAGGGGGTCACAGTGACCGGCGAGCAGCCTTTGGCACTGCAATCCATCAGTGCTGCGCTGGCATGGGATAACACTCGCATGCTCGTCACCGCCCGGGTCATGCAGGATGCGCGCACGTGGGCCGCACCGGAGCTGGAGCTGGCAGCAGAGGGCTACCGCCTCACCGGCGGCATGATGTGGCAAACCGTCATTGGCGAACAGAATCTCGCCGGCTCACTCCAGGTATCAGGCACGCTCTACACAATGGATATCCGTCACGAATTGACTGCGCCCGTGGCGGTCACGACCGACGGCAATCTCGATACCGGGCTGCGTGCGGGTGATGTGCTCGGGTTTGATTTCGCGCACCAGGCAACCAGCGTCGGGGGCGATGCCTTCGGTGTACCGGCATTGGAAAATGTGAGCGGCACTGTCACCACCACGGGTACGCCGGCAAGCATTCGCCTCAATGCGGATGCCGATGCAAGGGTCAATGGACTGGGCAGTACCACGGTACGCTTTGCTGCCGATTACGCGGCAGCGCAACTGGCTGTCGAGGCGTTGTCGCTGGTCAACGACCGCTTCACCTTCGGTGCCGCCGGTTCGGTGGGTTTCAGCGACGGCCTGGTGCTGGACCTTGACTGGGACCTGGCGGACTTCACTGACGGTGATCTGCTGCCGCAGGTCGAACTGGCAGGCGTAAACGGCAACGGCCGGGTCAGGGTGAGCAGTACTGGCGACGAGACGCTGACGGAACTGAGCCTGGCCTCACTGACAGGCAGCCTCAACGGGTATCCGCTGTCCGGCAACGGTGAGATCCTCATCAACGGCAGCGCCATCAACAACGTGGCGCTGACCCTGGTTTCGGATGTGAATTCCCTGCGCCTGGAAGGCGGCATCACGCCCCGGCTGGACCTGCTCTGGGAACTGCAGGCGCCGGCCTTGACGCAGCTGCTCGACGGACTCACCGGCGAGATCACCGGCAGCGGCACACTGACCGGTACCACCGGGGCGCCGCAGGTGTCCGGCACCCTTGATGCCGCCGGGCTTGCCTACCAGGACAATGAGATTGCATTCCAGGCGGGGGTCCTCAATGCCGAGGCCAGTTACAGCGGTACCAGCAATGCCGTCAAACTGACCTATGCGAATGTCAGCGGCCGCTTTGGCGAACGCGACCTGGTCCAGGATGCGGGCATCCTGGAATTGACCGGGTCACCGGCTGACCATGCTTTCAGCCTGACCACCGACGGCCCCGAGATTTCCCTGGTGCTGGAAGGCGAGGGTGGCTGGTCCAGCCCGGCCTGGGAGGGCACGCTGGCAAATCTGGATTTGCGTTCGCCTTTCGGTGACTGGCGTTTACAGAATCCGCTGGCGCTGGCTCTGGCGCAGGACCATGCCGATATCGGCAGCCATTGCTGGCTCATGCGCGGCATCATGGTTTGCGGCGAGGCGGCCTGGACACGCGATGGCGGGCTCGGCGGCAACCTGGTCGTCGATAATGTCGACCTGGCCTGGTTGAACGACAACCTCGATCCACAGATTCCCGGTACCGCTGAAATCCAGGCAGCCCTGGCGGAACGGCCGCAGGGCATCGTCGACCTGATGGATGCCTATCGCGTGGCTATGCCGGGCAACGGCCTGGTGGAAGGCATGCTCGACATGACAGTGGAATTCGACGGCATCGGCCTGGCCTGGAACCAGACCACCATGACAGCAGAACTGGTCCCCCGCGATGTCAGCCTGGGCATCCTGCGCCCGTCCGCCGACGACCCCGATGCGATCGCCATCGAGCGCTACGGTATCGACGATATTGCGCTCAACGTGCAGCGCAATGCCGGGCGCTGGCAACTGCAGAACAGTTTCGAGATCTACCTGGGCGAGTCGGGTGGTCTCGATTTCCAGGGAGACTTCTCCGGCGACTTCAGTCTTGCTGACGACAACACCCTGGGTGGCGAATTCTCCCTGGTCTTCAACGACATCGCCTGGGTGGAGGCGCTGGCGCCCAATCTCAGCCAGGTAAGCGGGGAGCTTGGCGCCAGCGGCAATATCAGCGGCACGCTCCAGCAGCCGTTGCTCAACATGGATGCGCGTCTGGACAACGGCAGCTTCCGGTTGCCCGAGTTTGGTTTGCTCGTGCAGGAAGTCGGCCTGGAATTTCACAGCGTCAACAGCAATGAAATCACCATCACCGGCAGTGCGCTTTCAGGGCAGGGCAGTATTACGCTCGACAGCCTGCTGACCATGCCGCTGCTGGATTCGCGCACGCTGGAAATCAGCGTGCGCGGCGACATGTTCGAACTGCTCAACACGCCGGAAACGACCATGGCGATCGCGCCGGACCTGGCGCTGGACTATCGCGAAGGTGTGCTCAACGTCAGCGGCAGCATCGACGTACCGACCATGCATATCGATTACTCCGATCGCGCGATCAGTGCGGGCACCGATACGATCGATGTCTCGCGCGATGTCGTGATCATCGCGGAAGACGGCAGTCAGCGTGCCGCGGAATCCGCCGAACTGCTCGGTCTGATCCCGGTCACTGGTGAGGTGCGCCTGGGCATGGGTGATGATGTTTCCTTCCAGGGGTATGGGCTGAACCTGCGCCTGACCGGCAACCTCGAACTCGAACAATCCATCGATCGGCCCATGCTTGCCCATGGCGAGCTGTCAATTCCCACCGGCAGCTACGAGCTGTACGGCCAGCGCCTGACCATCGATAACGGCAAACTGCTGTTCCTCGGCAACCCGCTGAATCCTGCCCTGGATATCCGGGCGGTCAGGCAAACCCGCGTGGCGGAAGTGGGCATCCTGATGAACGGCACAGCGCGGCGAATCAATGCCCAGTTGTTTTCGACACCTTCCCTGCCGGAAAGCGAAGTCCTGTCATTGCTCATCACGGGCAACTCCTTCAGCAACGGGGGCGATGCCCAGAGCGGGCAAAACATGCTCGGCGCCATCGCCCTGCTGGGCCTGGAGAAAGGGCAGGGCCTGACCAGCTCGGTGACAAGCAAGCTGGGCATCGACTCGGTGGCCATCACCAACGACAGCGACGACTACCGCGACAGCGCCATCGGCCTCGGCAAGTACATCCGCCCGAACCTGTTCATGCGCTATGACATCGGGCTGTTTGATCGCGAGAACGTGCTGACGCTGGATTACATCCTGACGGAACGCTTGAGGCTGGAAGTGGAAACCGGGGTCAGCCAGAGCGTGGACCTGACGTACACGGTGGAGAAGTAGAAATAAGGGGTAAGAGGTAAGAGGTAAGAGGTAAAAAAAAGAAGATGCAGGTCGGATAAGGGCGCAGCCCGCCATCCGGCATCGTGAATCATTCCGGCAACGTCAGCACAACATTTTGCCGTTGCATGGGGTAGCAATACAGGTCTTCCGCGCAGCCCTGGTAATGGATGACAAAAGCGTACGTATGATCCTGTGCTACCAGGGCCGTTAACGGAAACCGGTGAAGAAGCCTTTCAAAATACACAGCCACTTCACCGAAGAATTCGTCTTCCAGCATTTCCCCTGCCGGCAACTCGCCAATGTCGATGACCCGGTCATCGGCATCCATGACTGATATGCTTTTGCGGTACAGGTAATAGCCTTCACGGATGTCCCATAACAGCACCACGGTGCCCGGTGCCTCGATAAGCGCGGTAAAGGCAAAGGCTTCATCGGCTGGCAGCACGCTGGAATTTACCAGCGGCAGGCGGTTGCCGCTGTTGAGGCCGAAGGAATCCTGCGCCAGTGCCTGGCCACCCGCCTGCATCAGGCAGAAGGTGAGAAGGCATGTCGGCAGTTTGTTCATCGGGAGAGAGACTTAGTCCTCGTAGCGTTCGAACACCAGGGTGGCGTTGGTGCCGCCAAAGCCGAAGCTGTTGGACATGACCGCATTGAGGGTGACGTTGTCCTGACGCGCCCTGACCACGGGCACACCTTCCAGTGCGGGGTCGAGGTTGTCGATGTTGGCGGACTCGCAGATGAAACCGTTCTCCATCATGAGCAGGGTATAGATGGCTTCCTGCACGCCGGCCGCGCCGAGTGAGTGCCCGGACAGGGACTTGGTGGAATTGATGGCCGGTATGCTGTCGCCGAACATTTCCTTAACCGCCTTGATCTCCGTGACGTCGCCCACCGGTGTGCTGGTACCGTGGGCGTTGATGTAGTCGATGGTCTTGCGCTTGGCGGTGGCCATGGCCATCTGCATACAGCGCACCGCACCTTCACCGGAAGGCGCCACCATGTCGTAGCCGTCGGATGTGGCGCCGTAGCCGGTAATCTCGGCATAGATCTTTGCGCCGCGCGCTTTAGCATGTTCGAGTTCTTCCACCACCAGCACACCGCCGCCGCCGGCGATCACGAAACCGTCGCGGTCGGCATCGTAGGCGCGCGAGGCCTTGCCGGGATTGTCGTTGTACTTGGTGGACAGCGCACCCATGGCGTCGAACATGCAGCTCAATGACCAGTGTTCGGCTTCACCGCCGCCGGCAAAGAGGATGTCCTGCTTGCCGAGCTGGATCAGTTCCAGGGCGTTGCCGATACAGTGGGCACTGGTGGAACAGGCGGACGAGATGGAATAGTTGACGCCCTTGATCTGGAAGGGGGTCGCCAGGCAGGCAGAGACCGTACTGCCCATGGTGCGGGTCACGCGGTAGGGACCGACCCGTTTCAGGCCTTTCTCGCGCAGGATGTCTGCGGTTTCCACCATGTCCTCGGTGGAGGAGCCGCCGGCGCCCATGATGATGCCGGAACGTATGTTGGACACATCGCCGGCTTCCAGGCCGGCATCGATAATGGCTTGCTGCATGGCCAGGTAGCCATAGGCGGCTGCATCGCCCATGAAGCGCAGGGTCTTGCGGTCAATGAGTTCTTCGAAATTGATATCGACGGCGCCGGCGACATGGCTGCGCATGCCCATTTCTTCGTAAACAGGACGATGGACGATGCCGCTGCGGGCCTCGCGCAGTGATTCCAGAACGCTTTCTTTATCCAGTCCCAGGCAGGAAACGATCCCCATGCCGGTTACGACGGCTCGCCGCATATCTGTGTGCCCCTCTGTTGATTCCTGAACGTTGGCTTGGTTGGATTCCGGACCCCGGCTGGCGCCGGAAGCAGATGCATGTTCCTGCCGTCTTTTTATTGCAGTATTACCGGTCCGTTAAGACTTATTCGCCAAGCTTCTCATCCGGCTTGAACAGGCCGACTTTCAGGCTTTTCGCAGTATAAATGACCTTGCCATCGACTGAAACCTTGCCGTCGGCGATGCCCATGATGAGCTTGCGCTCGATCAAACGCTTGATGTCGAGTTCGTATACGACCTTCTTGCTCTGGGGCAGGATTTCGCCGGTAAATTTCACTTCCCCGCAGCCCAGTGCACGACCCTTGCCGGGGTTGCCGCGCCAGCCGAGGTAAAAACCCACCAGCTGCCACATGGCATCCAGGCCCAGGCAGCCGGGCATCACCGGGTCGCCCTTGAAATGGCAATCGAAAAACCACAGGTCCGGGTTGATGTCGAGTTCGGCCAGGATATGGCCCTTGCCGTCGGCGCCGCCGTCGGCGGAGATCTCCAGGATGCGGTCGAACATCAGCATGTTGTCGGTGGGCAGCTTGGCGTTGCCCGGTCCGAACATGTCACCATGACCGCAGGCAATGAGCTCGTCCTTGTCGTAACTGTTCTTGGGTGTAAAAAAAGTTGATGGCATCTTTAGTGGGCGCTAACTGTCCGTATTCAGGGAACCTATGGTCAAGCCTGGCGAGTCTCTGCGGGGATCTGAAACGCGTCGATGCAAGGCGCAGTCCGCTGCGTATAGCGACACTATTCGCAAGGGGTGCAACGCAGCAGCGGTGCGTTTCAGGCCCCGCCCTTTGGGGCTTTCAGGCAGCACACGTGGCGGCGTTGTCCTTTTTCGACAGGTTCTCGACATGCCTTCAAAAGGGCGTCTTGTCCCGCGCTCTGCCTGAAAGCCAGAGGCATGCCAGGCTTGATCAGAGGTTCCCTAGCAAAAGGCGGCTATTATAGTGATAACTTCAGGAAAACCCTAATGATTCACATGTAAAGTCTATATAATCGCCGTTCCCCGGAATGCCCGCCATTTCACGCAAGGTGCTGATTCCGGTCACGAAAAGCCGGCATCGGGCCGGTAACAGGGAACGCAGTAAGGAGTCTTCATGATCACACCGGTCATCATGGCTGGCGGCGTCGGTTCACGCTTGTGGCCGGTATCACGCAAACTCTACCCGAAACAGTTTGTCTCGTTTCAACCCGGCGAATTGTCGCTGTTCCAGCAAAGCCTCGATCGCCTGGGCAGCCTCGACGACATCGGCCCCGCCATCGTCGTCTGCAACGAGGAGCACCGCTTCCTGGTGGCGGAGCAGTTGCGCGAACTCGGGATTGAGGACGCCACCATCATCCTCGAACCCGAAGGCCGCAACACAGCGCCCGCTGTCGCCCTGGCCGCACTGGCCGCCACGGGGCAGGATAAGGACGCCACGCTGCTGGTGCTGGCAGCCGACCACATCATCAGCGACGTGCCTGCGTTCCATGAGGCCATCGCGGCCGGCGCTGCTCACGCCGCGGCCGGCAAGCTGGTAACGTTTGGCATTGTGCCCGGTCATGCCGAGACCGGCTATGGCTATATACGCAGGGGTGGAGAGGCAGGCACCGGTTTCGTCATCGACAGCTTCGTCGAAAAACCGGACCTTGCCACTGCCCAGTCCTATCTCGATTCCGGCGACTATTTCTGGAACAGCGGCATGTTCATGTTTTCCGCCGCCACTTACCTGCGCGAACTTGGCGCTCATGCCCCGGCCATGCTGGATGTGTGCAGCAAGGCCTGGAATGCCTGCAAGGACGACCTCGACTTCAAGCGCATACCCCGTGACATTTTCTGCACGTGCCCGGCAAATTCCATCGACTACGCGGTCATGGAGCACACGCAGGATGGCGTGGTTGTTGCGCTCGATGCCGGCTGGAACGATCTTGGCGCCTGGTCGGCGCTGTGGGATCACCTGGATGGTGACGAGCATGGCAACGTCAGTCGCGGCGATGTCATTCTCAATGACGTGAAGCGGTCATACATTCATGCCGAATCCCGGCTCGTCTCCATGATTGGCATGGATGATGCTGTGGTGGTGGAGACGCCGGATGTCGTTCTGGTCTCGGCCAAGAATCGTGTGCAGGATGTGAAGCACATTGTTGACGCCATCAAGGCCGCTGGCCGGCCCGAGGCCGACACCCACGTCAGGGTTTTCAGGCCCTGGGGTTCATACGAAAGCCTGGCGATGGGCGACCGCTTCCAGGTGAAGCGCATCCGGGTGAAACCGGGTGCGTCGTTGTCGCTGCAGATGCATCATAAGCGTGCAGAGCACTGGATCGTGGTGCAGGGCAGTGCCCTGGTCACCGTGGGCGAGGAGGAGGTCCACCTCAAGGCCAACGAATCCACGTTCATCCCGGTGGAAACGAAACACCGCCTGGAGAACCCGGGGCCGGATGAGCTGATCCTTATCGAAGTGCAGTGCGGCAGCTATCTGGGGGAGGATGATATTGTGCGATTTGATGACATCTATGGAAGAGTTCAAACGTAGATAAATGAATTCGA
>CAZVSC010000051.1:4126-20246 GCA_964629325.1 uncultured Enterobacteriaceae bacterium | reverse complement strand
GCCGTAACCGAACAACAGGCCGATCATGCCATCGCTACTGGTCAGCAGTACCACCCTGCCGGTAGATCGGAATGCCGGATTCGGCCTTAAGGTTGTACAACGTTTCGCTCCTGTATCTGGTGTATAAGTACGATAATACTCCTTTACAGAAAGGGAGAAGCCGGTATTCCATTTTTTTTGGCGGGTATTGCTGATAATCTAACCCCGTGTATAAATTGAATTTTTTCGTTCCCGAAAGCCACCTGGACAGCGTCAAGCGGGCGCTCTTCGATGCCGGTGCCGGCCATATCGGCGACTATGACAGCTGCTGCTGGCAGACCCTGGGAATCGGGCAGTTCCGTGGCCTGGAGGGCAGTAATCCCTTTATCGGCAACTCGCCAGGTAACGAGGGCGGCATCGAGCAGTTTCCCGAGTACAAGGTGGAGCTCGTGGTTGCGGATGACTGCATCCGTGATGTGGTCGCGGCACTGAAGGCCGCGCATCCGTATGAAGAGCCGGCCTATGATGTGATCAGGCTGGAGTCGTTCTAGTCCGCAAGCATATCGTGACTATGCCGGGCAAACTGGTTATGCTTTTTTCATCATGATGTCATCACCCGTGTATACCGCTGCATGAATTTCCGGCTCCCCTGTTCAATCCTGATTGCTGTTGCCTGCAGCCTGTCGCCTGTCGTGGGTGCACAACAGTCAGGCAATGACAGTACAGCTGACAGGAAGGTGGAAGCTGAATTTCACATGGCGCGCATGGTGTATGCGGATGGTGGCGCCGGCGGCAGGGGCCGCTGGGGTTTCAGGCGCGGCTGGTGGGCCATCGATTACCCGGCTGCCGAGTACCATTTCACCCGCGGCGTCAGGCGCCTGTCAAACCTCAATGTTGCAGAGGACAGCCAGCATGTCCAGATCATGGATGATGACCTGTTCGACTACCCCTGGCTGTTCGCGCAACAGGTAGGGCAGGGAGTCTGGTCCCCCACGACCGAGGAGGCGGCGCGGCTGCGTGAATATCTGATGCGCGGCGGTTTCCTGGTCATCGATGATTTTCACGGCACCTATCAGTGGTCGATCGTGGTGTCGGCACTGCAGAAGGTCCTGCCGGGTTATCCCATCGTCGACCTGAATCCTGACGATGCCATCTTCCATGCACTCTATGACCTCGACCAGGTGACCCAGATTCCCGGTGAAAGGCACCTGTATTATTGCGGTGCCACCGAGGCGAGACTCGAAGGCCCGCAAAAATGGGCGGGCATCTATGACGAGGAGGGGAGGTTGATCGTGGCCATCAATTTCAATATGGACATGGGGGATGCCTGGGAGCATGCCGACGATCCCTGCTATCCTGAGCCCATGACGGCGCTGGCCTATCGCTTCGGACTGAATTATGTGATTTACGCGATGACGCACTAGGGGCTTTGATCTGGTGCAAAGGCGGCGAGCAGACAGGGACAGAGCTAAATATTCAACTGCCAATCCTGGCATTGGTGACTACAAGAGGTTTCCATGAACGGCGTACCACAACAGCACCAGGCTCAGTCCCGTGGCATGCCGCGTCGGCGGCATGCCGCCTGCGGCGCCTTCGTTCGGGCCTGGGTTTGGGTTCTGCTAGTTTGCGGTTCGGTTTCAGCTGCCGAATTTCAATCAGAGTATGTCCAGGGCGATGTGATCAGCCCGGCGATCTTTGTGGAGAACATGGATGGGAGCCATGTGCAGTTGGCGTCACTGCTGCAGGCAGAATCGGGCATCAATGTCCTGTTCATTTTCGGTGGCGGTGATCTCGGCAGCGGCATGCCGGGTCACCTGTGGTGCCCGGATTCCTTTGAAGACACCCATATACTGCGTACCCTGCATGGCAGGTATGCAGCCAAGGGAGTGAACTTCATTGCCGTGGCCGAGGCACCGGTGTATCACTCGCAGGTGCTTGGGCAGAAAGCCGGCGTATTCCTGACGGACAGCGATGGCTCAGCCGATTTTACAGCGGCCAGCAACGCATTCCGCGACAGCACACGCGCAGCTTTCGAGAGCGGTATCCTGCCGGTGCAGCCTTACCTGGATACGCGCTTTCGTCTGATGTTCAATCGCCGCGAGGACCTGGCACCCAGCGATGAATACGGCCAGGTACACGATTGGCAGGGGGTCTTCCGCAACCCGCGCGAGACCCAGTTCTACGGAGTACCGGGATTCTGGCTGCTCGACAATTCAGGTCGTGTCATCCATGCCCCGTTCCAGGGAAATATCTATCATCCGCACGATGCCGAGGTCACGATCAGTTACACGTTCAGTGACATCGAGGATGCCCTGAGAGCCTTGCTGTAAGCCACACCGGGCGCTGTGACCCTGCTTGTAAAGCGGCAAACAGTCATTTAACCTACGCGCGTGAAACCCGTCGCACACGAGCATTCTATGCGTCACGCAATAAAGCAGGTATTTCTGCCTATTTTATTGATTTTAATGACTTTATTGCCGCATACCCTGTTCGCGGCCGTCTCTGATTTCCCCGTCCCCGACACAATCCGTCCAGCCATCAACTTCTGGATAAAGGTCTACACCGAGGCCGATACCCAGAGCGGATTCCTGCACGACGCCCAGGACCTGAGGATCATATACCGCAAACTCGAGCGTGACCGGGACACAATCAACAATGTGCGTGAAAAGATCCGCGACGACCTGCGTGTACTCGCGGGTGGCAAAAGGTCGGGCCTGACGCCTTCGCAGCAGGAGTTGCTCGAACTCTGGGGCAGCACTACGGCAAACGCCCGGTTTGAGCAGGCCGCCAACAGCGTGCGCTGGCAACTCGGCCAGTCCGATCGATTCATAGAAGGCATACGGCGCTCCGGAGCCTACCGCAGCCACATTGATGCGGTCATTAAAGAGAAGAACCTGCCGCCCGAACTGGCGATTCTGCCCCACGTGGAATCGTCCTTTCACCCGGGAGCCTATTCACGTGTCGCCGCGACGGGCATGTGGCAGTTCACCCGTGCCACCGCCCAGCGCTTCATGCGCGCCGATTACGTGGTGGACGAGCGCCTCGACCCTTTCACCGCCACCTACGGGGCCATGGAGCTGCTCGAGTACAACCACAATGCCCTGGGCTCATGGCCCCTGGCGCTGACTGCCTATAATCACGGTGCCAATGGCATGGCACGGGCATTGCGGGATGTGGGCAGCGCCGACATCGGCCGCATCATTGACGAGTACAAGGGGCCGCGATTCGGGTTTGCTTCGCGCAATTTCTACCCGCAGTTCCTGGCCGCCCTGGAAGTCGATAGCAACGCGAACAAGTATTTCGGTGTCATCTCCCGCGACCGGGCACCCGAATTCGCCAACTTTACGATGAGTTCCTTCGTCGATGCCCGGGTTGTCGCCAAAACCCTTGGTGTGAGCCTCGATGATCTCGAACGTGACAACCCGGCCCTGCAGCCGGCCGTTTGGTCGGGCACGAAGCGAATCCCCCGGGGTTATGTCCTGAAGATAGACCGTCATTCCTTTACCGGCGACCTGGTGGCGGGCATCAACAACATACCACTGACCGAGTTGTTCAGTGAGCAGGTACCCGACCTCAGTTATGTCGTGCGCAATGGCGACAGCCTGTCCGTCATCGCGGAACGCTACAAGACATCGGTTTCAGAACTGGTCGCGATCAACCAGCTGCGTGATCGCAACACGATTCGCGTCGGGCAGACCCTGCTTCTCCCGCAGCAGGACGGAACTGTGCCGACCCTGCTGGTCAACAACAGCGAGCCAGTGCCGGTGCCGCCCGATGGCGAATATGAAGTCAGAAGGGGCGACACCCTGTCCCTGATTGCGGAGCGTCACCGTGTGCCGCTGCAAACCGTCCTGGCCCTGAACAATCTCGACAGCAATGGCGTGATCTTCCCGGGGCAGACCCTGCGCTTGAAAGGCGAGGTTGCTCCTTCAGCGGCCCCAATGGTGGCCGAAAGTGTCATCAGGGAGGAAGATGACGATGTCGCCATCAACACCGGCGACAGTGGCGCCGGGCAGCAGGTGGCCATGCTCGTCGATTCAACCGCTGCGGCTTTGGAGCCGGATGCGCGGGAAGCCGAGGAGCAGCTGCTGGCAGACCTGCAGTCCGATCCGGCCGACTATTCCGTCAGGGTCGACAACACCATCGAGATCCAGGCTGCCGAAACCCTGGGCCACTATGCCGACTGGCTGGGACTGCGCTCCTGGGATATCCGCCGCCTGAACGGGCTCGAGTACAACGATCCCGTCATTATCGGCAAGCGCCTGAAACTCGATTTCACCAGGGTCAGTTCCATCCAGTTCGAACAGATGCGGCGCGAATACCATCGCAACCTGCAAAGCGATTTCTTCCAGAGCTGGCGCATCCGCGAAACCGAGCAGCACAGCATCAGTCGGGGCGAATTCCTCGTCAATCTGGCGCGGGAGCGCTCAGTGCCGATGTGGCTTTTTCGCCAGTACAACCCGGACATCGATGCCGGCCGCATCCAGATCGGCCAGGTGGTGGTGTTCCCGGTCGTGGAAAAAGTCGAGATCTGAGCGTTATCCGAGTGTCCTGTCCCAAAAATAACGGAACCCTGACAGGGCGCGCTTTTCTGTGGCCGCTGAAACATAAATTATTTATGGGACAGGACACCAGTCACATGCACTGCGGTATGGCCGCACCCAGAGGCTGACCCGGCACCATGAAAGAATCTGTTCTCATTTATATCGTGGAAGACAGTGTTCCCAGTGCGCTGTTGTACCAGAGCTACCTGGACAGCCTGGGTTACAAGGTACGTGTGTTCCACACCGGACTCGATGCATTGGCGGCGCTGAACGACCAGGTGCCCCATGTCCTCATCCAGGATGTAAAATTGCCTGACATCAGCGGCATGGACATCCTGAGGGAGGTCAACGAGGCCGGCCTGCCCACCAAGACCATCATGATCACTTCTGACACCGAAATCGATCATGCCGTGGACGCCACCAAGCATGGCGCCTTCGACTTTATCGAGAAACCCTTCTCCCGCGACCGCCTGCTGATCACGGTCACCAATGCCCTGCGTGAATTTGACCTGGCCAGCACACTGCGCGCCTACAGCGATGCCATCGAGACCGAGGGCTTGGGTGACTTCATCGGTACCTCGCCAGCCATGAAACTGGTCTACCAGATCATCAACAACGTTGCACCGAGCAACGCCAACGTCTTCATTACCGGAGAAAGCGGTACAGGCAAGGAGCTGTGTGCATCGGCGATTCACCAGGCCAGCCGTCGAGCCAACGGGCCTTTCATCGCAATCAACTGCGCCGCTATTCCCAAGGACTTGTTTGAGTCCGAGATATTCGGTCATGTGAAAGGGGCGTTCAGCGGCGCCGTGAAAGACAGGACAGGGGCGGCGGAGATGGCCAGCGGCGGCACCCTGTTCCTGGATGAATTGTGCGAGATGGACCTGAACCTGCAGGCCAAGCTGTTGCGCCTGATCCAGAGCGGCACTTTCCAGAAGGTGGGCAGTGAGGAACAACAGAGCGTCGATGTCCGTTATGTATGCGCCACCAACCGCAACCCGCGTGTGGAAGTAAAGGAGGGCAGGTTCCGCGAGGACCTCTATTACCGGTTAAACGTGGTGCCCATCGAGTTGCCTCCACTCAGGGATCGCGGCAGCGATGTCATCGCCATCGCCAGTCAGTTGCTGGAAAAATACACCAGGGATATCGGCAAATCGTTCACCGGTTTTTCTGACGCCGCCAGGGACCTCATGCTGGCCTACCAGTGGCCGGGCAACGTGCGGGAACTGCAGAATGTCATCGAGAACATGGTGATCATGAATACGGGCGCTGAAATACTGCCTGAAATGCTGCCAGACACTGTGCGCCATGCAGCGCCCCAGCACGACACTTCCGGGGTTTGGGTGGAGCGGCGCAAGAACAACCTGAATGCGCCTGAACGCCAGAAGCACGGCCATTCCACATCCGGTGCACCACTGCACCTGGCATCAGAGGCGGAAATCGAGCCTTTGGCCAGTACCGAACGCAAGGTGATCGAGGAGGCCATACGCGTATGCGAGGGTAATGTGCCCAAGGCCGCCGCTCATCTCGATGTCAGTCCGTCCACCCTGTACCGCAAGATGAAAAGCTGGGAGGGCTGACCCTTGCGGTTGGCCGGTACTTCCCAACCTCCCGGTTTTCTTTCGCAAATTGCGAAAACCGCCAGAAAATTCCCACTTTGCTTTGCAAAATGCAAACCACCCTGCAAATCCTGGCCTGCCCCGGCCCCGTGTGAGTGCCGGTTTCCGGGCCATCCCTTCCTAAAATAATCAATATGAATCAATAAGATAGGCATTTTTTCTGCCGCAAAACCCCGATTTCGGCGGCTCTGGCACGGCCCTTGTAATACTCCTGGTAAGACTTTTTTAACAACCGAATTGCTTACTCAGGAGAAACATCATGAAAACTCGCAACAAACTGATCGCTACTGTTATCGCCGGCCTGTTCAGCTCTGCAGCCTTCGCTGCCGTTGACGGCACCATGGGCGCCACCTCTTCAGGCCAGATCGGCATCGACCTGGAAATCCTGGACAGCGCCGAGATCACTGCGCTGAACGACATCGACTTCGGCCAGTACGGCGGCACTGACACCGGCGCCCTGAATGCCGGCGACGCCTACTGCGTCTACCGCAACGGCGGTGACGGCTACACCATTACCCCGACTTCCAGCAACGGCAAGTTCTCGCTGGTGGGTGTTCTGGGCGACGAGATCGACTACACCGTGAAACTGGCCGGCGCGGCCACCGGTGCGGCTTCAGCCAGCGCAGTAGCGTACAATACTGCTTCAGCCACTTTCTCCGGCAGTGCAGCCAGGGACTGCGGTACTACAGACAACGCTTCAGTGGACGTGAGCATTCCTGAAAGCGAGCTGAGGGCAGCTTCTACCGACACTTACTCAGACACCCTGATCCTGCTGGTCAGCCCTATCTAAAAAACACCATGCTGATCCTGATGCAGACAGGGCCCGTATCAACCTTCAGGCCCAGGCACCCCGAAAAGTGGCTGGGCTTGTTGGCTGGAATTGCCAAGGAGAATGCCATGAGTGACGAAAACGCATTGCTGGACGAAAAGGTACTGCTGCAACTGGTCAAGGACATCGGCTTGCCGAATACACGCAAGTTCATGGACGCCCTGGACAGCGAGTTCCAGAAACGCATCACCAATATCGGCAAGGGCAGGGACGAAGGCTCTTTCGCCATCCTGGCCGCCGAAGCTCACGCCCTCAAGAGCAGTGCCCAGATTTCCGGAGCCTGCAGGCTGGCGGATGTACTGATAAAGCTTGAAACCACCGCCACCCGAAACAATAGCGATGCCTTCACCCTGGCACAGGACGCCATCAATCTTGCCGACCTGACCCGGTTCGCCTTCCTTGATGTGAAGCTGGAACCGTAACGATTCACCCCTTCGTGGCCGCCGCTGTACTGACAGTCCCCCTCACCCCTACAAAATGACTGTTTTGCGGCCACATTACGCCAAGCCTGGTCTATGCCAATGACGCTTCTGCGCGCGACAGCGGCCTGTACGGCAGTTACGAAAGCAACTGGTACCGGGGTCAGCAGGGCGGCAATGAGTACATCTATTCCCTGCGCGGGGATTACGACTACCAGAGTTCACTGGAAGCGCGCATGGAAGCCATTACGCGTTCTGGCAACGCGGATATCACCGCCCGCTACAACGAGGTCAACCAGCGCGCGGAGTTGAACGGGCGTCTGAGCACCAGCTTCGCCAGCTCCGGCAAGGCCACCGCCATCGGCGGCAAGCGCCGTTCAGAGAGCGCCTTTCTGATCCGGGTTGAGGGCGACTTCGATGCTAATGCCCGTTTCAATGTCCTGGTCAATGGCTCGGTACGCGGCCAGCTCGCGGCCAATGAAACCCTGCTGGTGCCAGTAACGCCTTACCGGACCTACAATGTTGAACTGCGGGCAATCGGGGATACGCTCGTGAACCTGGACAACCGAATTTACCGGGAAACCATGTACCCGGGCAATGTGGTCAACCTGAGCTGGGCTCCCAGGATTATCAATATCGCCATCGGCAGACTCGTGTCGGAAGATGGCGAGCCGCTGGCCAGTGCCGTGATCCAGAACGTGGAGGGTATTGCCATGACGGATGACAACGGTATCTTCCAGGCCGAGATCGACCATGATACGTCAGTGCTGAAGGTGCTGAAGGGGAGTACGGCCTGTTCGGTTGCCTTCGATAATCCCCGCACCAATGCAACAGTGTTGCCACTCGGTACGCTGGTCTGCCGCTAGGCCGCCACTTCCTTCCAGACAAACATCCTGATTGACAGCACCAGCACGATCACGGCCCATATGCTGACACCGACCAGCTGGGGCAATAGCTCCAGCAGACTTGCACCGTTGATCGCGATCTCACGGATGCCGGTGGAGATGTAGCTGAGGGGCAGCAGTTTAGCCAACGGCTGCACCAGGTCGGGGAGGGCCTCGATCGGAAAGAAAATGCCGGACAGGATCATCTGCGGAAATGTCACCAGGTTGCCAATGGCGATGATCGCCTGCTGCGATTTGGCGATGCTGCCAAGGCAGAACCCGATGCAAAGAAACACCACCGTACCGAGCAGGATGAACAGGTACAACGCCAGCATGTTGCCGACGAAAATGACATGGAAGAGGAAGATGGCCGCGAGGATGAGGCCGGTGAGCTGGACCAGGCAGATCAGCAGTCGGGACAGCACCAGGCCGCCGATGAAGTCTCTCGGCAGGATGGGGGTGACGAACAGGCGTTTCAGTATGCCCTTGCGGCGATATTCGACGATGTTGTAGCCGCTGCCGGCGATGGCGATGTTCATGATGCTGAACGCCAGCAGGCCGGGGACGACGAAGTCGAGGTAGCTCTGCGTCCTGGACTGCACATCTTCGATATGAATGTCGAACAGCGGTTCAGTGTCGCGCAGGGTTCTTTCCACGTCTACCAGCGCCGAGCGCAAGACAGGCATAACGATGGCCGCCTGGCGCACCTGGGAGGCATCGATCAGCACGGTGATGTCTGCCGGGATGCCGTTGTCCACGAAGTTTTCGGGCAAAATCAGCACGACAGTCTTGTCGCCGGCTTTCAGTTCCTCACGCAGGCTGGATTCTTCGCCCACAGTGATGTTGAACAGCAGGGTGCTTTCCAGGGTGGCGATGAAATTGGTCGCCATTTCGTTGTCTGCGCGATTGACGATGCCGAGTTCGATGGGTTCAGGGTCGCCGCCGCTGGCGAAGCTGATGATGAACATGAACACCAGCGGGAAGAACAGGGAGAAGAAAATGGCCTGGCGGTCCCGAATGTGAATCTTCAGCATGACCCTGGCGAAGCGGATGGTCTTTTCCATGACTATTCCCTCAGTTCGTGGCCGGTCAGGGTCAGGAACACGTCTTCCAGGTTGCCGTGCATCGGTGCTTCAGGCGGTTCCGGCGCATGTTCCAGGATGAGCTCCTGCGGGTTGCCCTCGGCAATGATCTTGCCGTGGTCCATGATGGCCAGCCGGTGGCACAGGTATTCCGCTTCTTCCATGTTGTGCGTGGTGAGTACGATGGTCATGCCGGCGGCATTCAGTTTTTTCACCAGGTCCCACAGGTTGCGCTTGGCTTGCGGATCGAGCCCCGTTGTCGGTTCATCGAGAAACAGCACCTTGGGGTCGTTGACCAGGGCGCAGGCGATGGAAAAACGCTGCTTTTGACCGCCTGAGAGATTGGAAGGCCTGGCATTGGCCTTTTCCGCCAGGTTCACTTTTTTCAGTACTTCAATCGGGTCGTCGTTGCGGCCATACAGATTGCTGAAAAGCGTGAGCAGTTCCACCAGCGACAGGCGGTCGAAATATTCATTGGCCTGCAGTTGCACGCCGATGATCTTCTTCACATCGTAGGGGTGCGTGCTGACATTGATGCCGTCGACGAGCGCCTCGCCGCCATCGATGTCGGTAAGGCCCTCGATCATTTCCAGGGTGGTGGTTTTGCCGGCGCCGTTGGGGCCGAGGATGCCGTAGATCTGTCCCTTTTCTATTGCCAGGGAGATCCCGTTCACGGCAAAAAAGAAATCGTTCTTCTTGTCAGGCTTCGGGTATTTCTTGGCCAGGCCTGTGACTTGAACAATCGGCATGCAAAATCAGCGGATTGTGATGGGACTGCTGATATCCAGCGGTTCGTCGATAACGCAGTTGTCGCTTTTCATGCATTCCTCCTGCAGCAGGCGCGCCGTTTCGAAGATGGGCTCGGGCGGCGGCTGCAGGAAGCCTGAAGAATAACGGCCCATGGCAAGATCGAAGGGAGTGAGGCCGTTGTCATCCTTGACCTGTTGGGCGATACCGTTGTCGATCAGGAACTTGGCTATCTTGTTCCAACCGACCTTGGCGGCGGCATGCAGGGCTGTCTGGCCGTCGGCAAATACGGAACTGCGGCCATTGCCGCGTTCATAGCCGGCGTCACGGTCTTCCTGCGGCGATTGTGCTGTCGGCCTGATGGCAGGATCCCCGGTCAGGGCGTTGATATCGGCACCGGCTTCGAGCAAGACGCGCAATGTTTCGATACTTTCCTCCTCGGTCTTGTAGCGGCCGCGGGTCGGGTCTGCCGGCCACTGGATGCCGGAAACAATGAGCAGCGGCGTGTGGCCCTGGGCATTGGGCAGGTCGACCAGTGCACCATGTTCGAGCAGCAACCTGACGGAATCGGTGTCGGCGGAACGGGCGGCACGGATCAGCGGTGTGGCGCCATTGGACAGCGGGTTGTCCGCCCCGCGATCGAACACGGCGTTGCGGTAGGGCGGCCTGACTTTGAGCTGCATGTTGGGATTGGCGCCTTTCTCGAGCAATACCTTTGCCACGTCGTAACCGGTGGTCACGTCCTCTGAAGGAATGTCAGGGCGGCCGCCGACGGGCATCGTGTTCAGGTCGATGGCGTTGTACAGCGGTGCACGGCCAAAAATGTCCCATTGATTGACGTCGGCGCCGCCTTCAATGAAAGCCAGGGCCGTGTCGAAATGCAGGTTAATCAGGGCAAGATTAAGTCCGGAAACGCGATCCGGGTCGACGGCATTCATGTCGGCGCCACCACGGGCCAGCACGGCAACGCATTGCGTACAGCCTTCGCGGGCGGCGTAGTGCAGGGCGGAGAAACCGCCGTTGTTCATGTCCTTTGGCCGCGGCTCGTTCATGATGGTGCGGTCCCAGATGCGGGCCGTGCTTTTCATGTCGACATCGGCGCCGCGATCGATCAGCAGCTGCAGCATCTCGTGCTGGTGGTGGGCGGCTGCCCACATGGCGGCGGTCTGGCCGCCCCAGTGTTCACGGGCGTCGATATCGGCGCCGTGATCCAGCAGCAGTGTGGCGGCTTCGAGGTTGCCGGCCCGGGCGACCACCATCAGCGGGGTCTCACCTTCCAGGTTGCCCAGTTCGGGATCGCCGCCGTGCTCCAGCAGAAGACCCAGGATTTCAGCGCTGCCCTGCATGGCGGCTTCGCTTAGGGTGCTGGCACCGTATTCATTGCGCAGATTAACTTCGGCGCCGGCTTCCAGCAGGGCGCCGACCAGTTCGGCATCACCCTGGTACACGGCATAAAGCAGGGCAGAGGTGCCGTCGGATTGCACGGCGTTGACGTCCGTGCCCTCACGAATCATGTCCAGGGCATGGCCGCGGTTGCCCGATGCCACGACGTCGGCGAGGTTGCCATGGGCATAGATGGCATTGCTGAGAACCAGCAGGAAGGAGATCGTCAGGAATTTCTGCAAGAGCTTCATGGTTACTTCTTGTCTCTTGTCTCTTTCCTCTTGTCTCTGCGCTTAAACTTCGGACAGTTCGCCGGTGGCGTCGCCGAAGCTCTCGGCCTGGACGCCGGCGCGGTTCAGCAGGGTCAGCAGCAGATTCGCGTGCGGCGTATCCTGGGCGTAGGCCAGGTGCTGACCGCCACGGATATTGCCGCCGCCAAGGCCGAAGATGGCGCTGGGCAGGGGGTCCTGGTTGTGTTTATCGCTGTTGCTCATGTTGGAGCCGAACAGGATGATGGAGTTGTCCAGTACGGTGCCGTTGCCTTCCTGCATGCTGTCCAGCCTGTCCAGGAACTTGGTGAACACCTGGGTGTGGAAGGCCTGGACGCGAGTCAGCCTTTCCTTCTTGGCCGGGTCATCGCCGTGGTGTGAAAGCGGGTGGAAAGCTTCGGTCACGCCAAGGTTGGCATACGTGCGCATGCTCACTTCCTTTTCCATGAGGAACGTGGCCACGTTGGTCAGGTTGATCTGGTAAGCGAGCGCAATCAGGTCGAACAGGATCGTCAGGTGCTCCTCGAAGTTGGACGGAATGCCCACCGGTGCGGCAGGAATTTCCACACCGCTCAGGTCCTGGCTCTTCATCATCTGCACGCGGCGTTCGACTTCACGAACGGATTCGAGGTAGTTGTCCACCCTGGCGATATCCTCGGCGCCGAGCTTGCGCTGGAGGGTGTTCGCATCGCTCATGATGGAATCGAGGATGCTGCCGGTTTCATCGACGATGGCAGCACGCTCGGCGGCGTCGTCGCCCTGGCCGAAGAGCTGGAAAAACAGTTTGCGCGGGTTGTTCTCGATGGGCAGGCCCACATCCGGTGTCGGGAAGGCAATGGAGCTGCCGAAAGAGCAGCTGAAGCCGGGGGCGCAGGGCCCGCCGGACGGTGTGCCCACTTCAATTGACGGGAAGGTGGTGCCCTGGCCGATTTGCTGGGCGGCGATCTGGTCGGCGGTCACACCGCGGCCGCTCGGGTCATTCGGGGCGACGCAACGCAGCCAGGTGCCAACAACGATGCCATGCGGGTCATTGCTTTCGGCCGGCTTGTTGCGCAGGCCGGACACAATGGTCATCTTGTTCTTGTGCGCGGCAGCCGGCGCCAGGATTTCAGAAACTTCAAAGCCGGTGCCGGTAGCGGCGGGTACCCAGTGCTCCATGACGGCGCCATGCGGGAAGTACACGAAGCCCAGGCGAGGCTGGATGGTGGCGGCAGTCTGGGCCAGCGCCGTGGCGGCCGGGACCATGGCATCCAGCAGCGGCAGGCCGACACTGGTACCCAGTCCGCGCAATACCGAACGACGTGAAAGATGCTTTTTGCTGATGAACATGTCAGTTCTCCCGGAAATTTCGGCATCACTTGCTGAGGCCGTATTACTTAAAGCGAATACTACTGAAATTGCGCCCTTTTTTCATCCGCCGGGGGCAAAATGCGCAATATTTCCAAGTTCTTTCCAGATTCACCCGTGTGGCATTCAGGGCATTGCCGCCGGCGCAGACGCCAGTACGGCCATTTCCGGGAAAAACTATAAATATCAGTCAGATATAAAACCTGGTAAACGGGTTTCCCGGGTCGACTCAGGCATCAGGCGTGTAATGCGGAATCAGGCTTTCGTGCGACCGGCGCACGAAATCTTCCGGGTCGCCGAACTGTGCATTGAATTCAGCGGTGGGATGCTGTCCAAGCGTGTCCTCGACACTGTTGGCCGCCCTGAAGCCGCCGCTGATGCGCTGGAAGATGGTGGCATACATATCGCGCATGGCCTGCAGGTCGGCCTTTTTCATCAGCGGGCCGTTGGCCGGAACGATTATTGTGTCATCGTCGGCGATTTCCAGCAGCACCTCGAGGCCGTTGGCCAAACCGCCGATCCAGCCCCCGGTCCACCAGTCCATCAGCGGCCAGCCGTCGTTGGCAACAACGCCGCCGCCATGCAGGACGTTGGCGTCGGGAAAGTAGACATACATGTCGCCGTCGGTATGGGCCTGGCGCAGGTAGCCGTAGCGGATTTCGGTATCGCCCATCTCCAGGTCGCCATAGTGATAAAAGGTTTCAGAGGGTTGTGCCGACACAGCGAGTGGTGCAAACGTGCTGTTATCCCAGGGGCGCGTTATGGACGTGCCGAGCCACTGCCGGGTGTTCTCATGGGCGAAGATCGGCACGCCCCGGTTGCCGAGGAGGGTGTTCAGCCCGGTCTGCTCCGGATGCCAGTGGGTGTTGATGAGCAGGGAGACGTCACCGTTGCCGGTGACGCCATTGATGGTGTCCAGGGTCTGCTGTGCGTACTGCTGAAGCCCGCCATCAACGACAAGCACCTCGCCAGTATCTGCCTGGAATACGAGGATATTGCTGCCGCTGCCGCTTACCAGGGTCAGGCCGTTGCCGAGATCACGGGTTGACATGTCCTGGGCCTGCACCTGCAGCATTGGCATCAACATGCCAAGCAGGAGGAGGGTGGTTTTGCCGAGGTTTGCCAGGAAGCGGATTTTGCGGAAAAGCATCATGGGTTGGTACCGGTTTTCGAAGCGCCAGAAATTCGGGAAAGGCAGTATAAAGTAGCCCCGGGCAACATGCCACAACACGCCGGCAATCCGGTGGTTGCCAAGGGTTCCTTGTCATGTTCACTGGTGTGGATTATCCTTCCGGGGTATTTTCCGCTCCGATAACAATAACAGTGGAAAAACCTACGCCATTGCGTAACCGCCATCCGTGTAAAAGGCCTTGAAAGGGGACACCTGCAACCATGAACAACGCAAACGATCCACGTCAGATTCTCGATCAATCCGAGATGAGCAGAGCAATGATCATCGTGGTGATCATTACCGTTTTCCTCAATGCCATGGACGGATTCGATGTCCTGGCCATCAGTTTTGCCGCTCCGGGCATCGCTGCTGAGTGGGGTATCTCCAATGCGGCACTGGGTTTCGTCCTGTCTGCCGAACTGGTGGGTATGGCCATCGGCTCAATTTTCCTTGGCGGGGTGGGTGACAAGGTCGGCAGGCGACCGACAGTACTGGGCTGCCTGGCCGTCATGTCATTAGGCATGTTCATGGCTACCACCGCAGGTTCTCCCATCGTGCTGTGCATCTGGCGCGTACTGACAGGCCTTGGCATCGGCGGCATGCTGTCAGTGACCAATGCGACGGTAGCGGAATTTTCCAACAACAGGTGGCGCAGCCTGTGTATCTCTTTCATGGTGATCGGTTATCCGCTGGGCGGTGTATTCGGGGGTGATATTGCCCAGCGCTGGCTGCTGGTGAATTTCGACTGGCGCTCAGTCTTCTATTTTGGCGCCATCGTCTGTGCCGCCATGATTCCCTTCGTCTATTACCTGGTGCCGGAATCGGTGCACTGGCTGACCCGCAAACAGCCGGAAAATGCCCTGAACCGCATCAACCAGTCCATGACCAAGCTGGGCAAGCCGACAGTTGCTGCGCTGCCTGAAATCAATGCCGAGGAACAGAAGAAATCGGTCGGCGATATTTTCTCCAAGACCCTCATCGTGACTACCCTGCTGGTCACCGCGGCGTACTTCCTGCATATCACCACCTTCTACTTCATCCTGAAGTGGACCCCGAAGATCGTTGCCGACATGGGCTTCGCTGCGGCTGCTGCCGGCGGCGTCCTGAAATGGGCCAACATTGGCGGCGCGCTGGGCGGCATGACTTTTGGCATCCTGACAGCCCGGTTTGGCCTCAAGCCGCTGACTATCGCCATCCTCGTGCTGACCTTCGTCGGTGTTACCGTTTTCGGTCGCACCCCGGCAGATCTCGACAGGATGGCGCTGCTGGCAGCGATAGCCGGCTTCTTCGGCAACGCCGGTGTTTCCGGACTGTACTCCATCGTCGCCTACGCGTTCCCGACCCACGTCCGTGCAACCGGTACCGGTTTCGTGATTGGCGTGGGACGTGCCGGCGCCGTACTGGCCCCGATCCTTGCAGGTTTCCTGTTCGATGCACAGAAGGGACTGCCGACGGTGGCCCTGGTCCTGGCCGCCGGATCGCTGCTGGCCGCCATCGTGCTGATCTTCCTGAAGCTGGATTCCGACGGGCCCATCAAGGCTACCGTTGCCCAGACCGAGCCGCAGGGCGAAGGCCTGGGAGTACCGGCATCCTGACCAGCCAAACTGGACTTCAGAAAAATCGGGGCCTGGCCCCGATTTTTTTTGCCCTTTTTTGCTTTAGACACGACAGAGGCAGTCTTTTACAATGGCGCGCATCATCACGGATAGTTGAACGCCATGGGTATGACCCGCAAACACTCGACCTGGCTGATTCTGCTGGCTCTCCTGGCCACCGGCAATGCACCGGTGTTCGCCCAGGAGGCTGAAAGCGACAGCCCGGAAAGTGCAAGTGCAGAAGGTGCAGAA
>CAZVSC010000051.1:0-4026 GCA_964629325.1 uncultured Enterobacteriaceae bacterium | reverse complement strand
GTGCAGAAGGTGCAGAAAGTGCAGAAACCGCAATTACCGGCACGCCGGTAACGGCGCCCGAGCCGGTCTTTTCACCTGTGGGCGCTGATGCGGTGACGCTGGCCACTTCCAGCGAACTGGTGACGCAGTCTGCCGATACCATCATGACTTTTGGCACCTGCTCGGTGATCGATGATTTTGTGCGGCAATTCTGCGCGGCCAATCCCGGCGATATCAGCTGCCAGTTCCAGTAATCTGAAAACATGAATTAACTGCCTTGTCCGCAGGTCTTTGGACGGGGTTTTGACGGGCCGTTCGTATTCATGCAACCGCCCATGCACCAGGACAATCATGAAACCGGTTATATCAGTCCAGAATCTTTCCAAGACTTACGCCACGGGTTTCCGGGCCCTGAAGAATGTCAGTCTTGATATCCGGGAAGGGGAGATCATCGCCCTGCTCGGGCCCAACGGTGCCGGCAAGACCACTTTGATCAGCATCATCTGCGGGATCGTCAATCCCAGTGAAGGACAGATTACCGTCAATGGCCATGACATCATCAGGAATTACCGTGCCGCCCGCGCGGAAATCGGCCTGGTGCCGCAGGAGCTGACCACCGACTCGTTCGAATCGGTGTGGAATACACTGTCGTTTTCACGCGGCCTGTTCGGCAAGGCGCCGAATCCTGCGCACATTGAAAAAATCCTGAAGTCGCTGTCGCTCTGGGAAAAGAAGGACAACCGCATCATGACGCTGTCCGGCGGCATGAAGCGCCGCGTGATGATCGGCAAGGCCTTGTCGCACGAGCCGAAGATCCTGTTCCTGGACGAGCCTACCGCCGGTGTCGATGTGGAACTGCGCAAGGACATGTGGCAGGTGGTCAGGGAACTGCGCGCATCCGGGGTGACCATTATCCTCACTACCCATTACATCGAGGAAGCCGAGGAGATGGCTGATCGCATCGGTGTGATAAACAAAGGGGAAATCATCCTGGTTGAAGAAAAGCATGACCTCATGCAGAAGCTGGGTGAGAAGCGCCTGACGCTGCACCTGAGTGAGCCGCTAGCCGCGATTCCCGACAGTCTCGCCTCATACAAGCTGGAAATGAAAAACGACGGCATGAGCCTGGTCTATACATACGATGCGCAGCAGGAAAGTTCCGACATCACCTCGCTGCTGGATGACATCGAGGCGGCGTCGATCCAGTTCAAGGATCTGGAAACTAGACAAAATTCACTTGAAGAGATTTTCGTGAACCTGGTGAAGAAATGAATTTTTATGCAGTCAAGGCTATCTACAAATTCGAAATGGCGCGCACCTGGCGCACCATCGCGCAGAGCATCGTGTCACCCGTGGTTTCAACCTCCCTGTACTTCGTGGTATTCGGCAGCGCCATCGGTTCGCGTATGAATGATATCGGCGGCGTCAGTTACGGGGCCTTCCTGGTGCCGGGCCTCATCATGATGACCCTGCTGACGCAAAGTATCTCCAACGCTTCCTTCGGCATTTACTTCCCCCGATTCACAGGCACCATATACGAGGTGCTTTCCGCCCCGGTATCCCCGGCGGAAATTGTCATGGGCTACGTTGGAGCAGCGGCCACGAAGGCGGTCATGATCGGTCTCATCATTCTGACGACTTCCGCCTTGTTTGTGGACCTGCAGATATTGCATCCGCTGACCATGTTCGTCTTCCTCGTGCTTACCGCGATGACCTTCAGTATGTTCGGCTTCATCATCGGCATCTGGGCGGACAATTTCGAAAAGCTGCAGATTATTCCGTTGCTGGTGGTGATGCCGCTGACTTTTCTGGGCGGCAGCTTTTATTCCATCAGTATGCTGCCGGATTTCTGGCAGAAAGTTTCCCTGTTCAATCCGGTTGTGTACCTGGTAAGCGGTTTCCGCTGGAGTTTCTACGAGATCTCCGACGTCAATGTACTGGTCAGCATGGTGATGACGCTGGTCTTCCTGCTGGGGTGCATCAGTGTTCTGCATTGGATATTCAGGACCGGTTACCGGTTGAAAAACTAGGCATTCGCCGGCCATTGGCCCTGGTGGCCTTTTATAAAGAGGATATTTATACTTCAGCCTTCATTTGCCGGGTACGCCCAGTGCCGGCAGTTCAAAGGGGTACTACATGCGAGCAATTTCCAACCGCCGGCTCATGCTGGCAGCCACCTTCATGCTTTCGGCAGGTATCCAGGCCCAGCAGACAGCCCAGATGGATTTTGAAAGTGTCGGCAGGGGATGGCCGCTGGCAGCCGATGCGGCCGAACACGAGGTTACCGGTGCCACCTTCCGCGGCGGCTTCTTCCAGCCGGGTGTGCCGCGCACTTTCCTGGGCGGCGCCATGGGCGGGGAAGTGCCGGAAGGGATAGAGCCGCTGGCGCGGGACCTGTTCACCTCGGACGATTTCTATGCGGACCGCGATCTGTGGACGGACCCGCGTTACTTCCGCTGCAATTCATCCGCGGCTATCGAGGATTTGTGGGGCGCCAATGCCACCGGCAACCAGATTATGGGCCCGAATCCGCCGGCGACCGCTCCCTGGGGCAAATGCGAGAACGATTACCCGCGCGAAGCCATCGTCAGCCCGTACCCGTTCAGGACGGCGCAGGAACATTACGAAGCACTGATGGCGGAAACGAAGAAACGGGGTGGTCCTACCAGGCACACCTACGCAACCGTACCGGGAGAATGGAGCGGAATATACGCCCACCCCGGCAGGACCAACCAGTACTGGTACAAAATGCGTTACAACCAGATACCGACCATCCTGTCCCTGCTGACCGAGGAATACCAGACCTACTATGTGCAGGAAGCCTATCACCACGGCAACACCAACGCACCGCAGTGGCAGTCCCAGTATTGCTGGCCGGAAGGCTTTACCCGTCGGTTCCATGAATTCGCCGTGTGGGAGCACTACATCACGGTAACGCCGAACATGGTGCAGATCGTCGCCGGCGTGGCACGCAACTTCATCACCGATATCCACATTGGCAGGGAATTCAACATGGAAGGCGTCGTTCCCAGGCTTGGTGCCGATGTGCCGCGCTGGTACGGCGAAACCATCGGCTTCTGGGACGGCGATGCACTCATTACCTGGACATCCAACATCCAGGGCTGGAAGAACCATGCCGCACCGGAACATTCCAGCATGATGCAGACCATAGAAATCTACACGCCGAATCATGATGCTGACGGCAACTTCACCGGTCTGAATCACGAAACGGTTTTCTACGATCCGCAAGTCTGGGTGGAACCGGTGCGCATTGTCAGGAACCTGCAGAAGCAGAATGAATTCGATGACCCGGATGCCACACCCTACGTATTCATCGAATGCATCCAGTCCATCTTCCCGATCGATGGACGGGCCACGCCCGTTTCCCATGGACAGGTGATAGAATACGAAATTCCCGATATGTACGGCCGGCCCTGGGCCCATTACTGGGAAGAATATTTTGAACAGGATATGGAAAAGCCCGAAGAAGAGGATATATTCAGCTTCGAGTAAGATTAATCAGGTATTATAAAGACAATCTTGGGGGAGTAAGGAGTTAACAATGAGATTTATCAATAAGTTACAAAAACCAGTCGTCGCTGCCCTGGCTGTCGCTGGATTGGTTGGCGCTCCTGCGCAGGCCCACCATTCCTTCGCCATGTACGACATGCAGAACGTCCGTGTATTCACCGGTGTGGTCACCCGTGTCGACCCTGCCCCTAACCACCTCGCGATTTTCTTCGCCCCCATGAACGAGGAACGCAAAAACGTGCTTCGTGATGAAAACGGCGAACCGATTATCTGGTCCGTGGAAATGGGTGGCTCGGCACAGATGGCGCGCCAGGGTGTTTCCGTGAATGCCTTCCCGCAGGGAACGGTGTTCAGCGTGGCCATGCACCCGCTGCGCAACGGCGAGAATGCCGGCTCACGTGAAGGTGGCATGTTCAAGTGTCCGGAAAGGACTCCGCCGGCTGCAGGCATGCACTGCGATTCGGTGGAAGGCTCGATCCAGATCGGCAACGAGCCGCTGCCCGCTCCGACCATAGA
>CAZVSC010000050.1:11680-20439 GCA_964629325.1 uncultured Enterobacteriaceae bacterium | reverse complement strand
ATCTTGTCGAGCGCCATGCTCATCAGGTAACCCAGGTCGCCTTCGACCGGCGGTTCCTCCTCCAGCCAGCCGATGTCCACCAGGTATTTGGGGGTAACAGACAAGGCGATGGTGTCGCCGGTGGCCTCATGGAAGCCATCGTTGGCGCTTTCCCGGAACAGCGGCGGCTGGCCCTTGTAGGCGCGCTGGTAGAAATTGTGGCCAAGTTCATGGTGTACGACGCGGAACTCTTCGGCAGTCTGGTCGATGCACATCTTGATGCGCAGGTCGTCCTGGCCGTCCAGGTCCCAGGCGCTGGCGTGACATACGGCCTTGTGGTCCACGGGTTCGGTAAACAGGGAGCGTTCCCAGAACGTATCGGGCAGGGGATCGAACCCGAGGGAAATGAAGAAGTTCTCCGCGATGCGCACGATATCCTCGGGGCCGCCGGTCTTCTCCCTGACCAGGGCATCAAGGTCATAACCGAGATCCGAGGATTCCGGTTTCACGATGTCGTACAGGTAGCTCCAGTCCTGGGCCCACTGGTTGCCCAGCACATGGGCCGGGATGGGGCCGGTGGGCGGCACCACCTCCGGACCGTAATAGTCTGAAAGCTCGGCTCGCACGTGGCAGTGCAGGGCGTCATAGAAGGGCTTCACCTTTTCCCACTGCGCGTCGGCATCGGCCGCAAAGGCATCGGGTGACATGTCGTATTTCGAGCGCCAGAAGGTGCTCATGTTGTCATAGCCCAGTTCCCGTGCGCCCTGATTGCCGATTTCCACCTGGCGCTCGTACAAGGGCCTCATGGGTTTGGAAATCTCGCGCCAGCCGGTCCAGAATTCCAGCAGTTCATCGGGATCGCGCAATTCACGCATCAGGTTTTCGATGCGGTCGCCGGAATAACACACCTCCTCACCGGTGATGCCTTCATTGCGGCAGTATTCACCGGCACCGTACAGGGCCGACATTTCCGAGCCGATCTCCGCCAGCTCCCGGCTGAGTTCGCTGTCGGCCGGCGCCGGAATCACCAGTACCTGCTTCAGCAGTTCCATTTTGCGCCGGTCGGCGAATTCCAGGTCCAGGTCGTTGTAGCGGGCCGCGGCGTTGGCGAAGCCCACCGACAGGTCGGTGAAGCGCTGGTAGGCCAGGGCCTCTACCGCCTGGCTATCGACATTGATGTAGGTGGCCGCCAGCCAGGACGCATGGGCCAGTTCCTCGCCGGCGACGGCAAGGCGGGTTTCGGCATCCGCGAGGAAGGCGCGGGCCTCGTCCACGGTGGGGGGGGTGTCGGCAGCAAACAGGGCGCTGTTCCAGCCGATGGCCAGGACGAGTGTGCAGGTGATGCGCAGGACGGCGAGAGATTTCATCGGGAAGCTCCGGAATTTCCATAGAGCTGCAAGGATAGTACAAGGCTTTCGGGACAGTCCAGCCAGGACGGGAAATACCGGGCGGATTCCCGAATCGGGAACCCGCCGGATCGTGAAAGTGCTGTTGTCCCGGCTACAGCGGGAAGTTGCCGTCGTAGGGCGGCCAGTTCGGCACCGGCTGGGTAGGCGGCGCATAGAACATGGCGCCATGGACGTGACGGATGAGGCCGTCCTCGATGCTGATCGTGTGGGTGAAATGATTGCGCCAGCGCTCGTTGCCGGGTTGGCGCAGGAACACCACCGACATCATGACGATCTGCTGTTCGACATCCACCACCTGCACACGCCTGGCGGTAATCTGTGCAAGACCGAAGTCACCCACGGTGCGGCAGTCGCCTTTACCTTCGAAACCGACAGCGCCGGGTTCCAGGTCCCTGCCGTACGTGGGGAAGCCGTTCTCGCGCCTGGAGCAGCCAGGGTGGCCTTTCACCACCTTGCTGTTCTTGGCCATGATGCCGTCGAAATAGGAGTTGGCGACGGCGATCAGGTCGTCACGGCTGTAACGGCGGTCCAGCGGCACGTAGCCCTCATTGGGCGGGTTGGCAATCAGGTTCTCCACATCGAATACGACGCCGCCGGGTTCACCGCTGATGCCGACGTCATTTTCCCGGCCGATGTGCCATTCTGCCTCGGTAATCTTCTGGTTCTCTACTTTCAGGCGCAGGGCTACCACGGCGGGTTCGCCGCTTTCATCGAGCAGGCCGAAGAAGCCGGCAGTCTTGCCGGCGGGATCGTAATAACGCCGCTGAAGGACACCCAGGCCGGTGACGGTCGACCACAGGCCCTCATCATTGGGGGTCACAATCGAATTTTCGGTCTGGCGAAAACCATAGCTCAGGGGCGCCTGCGAGGCATCGTTGGCGACCAGGGCCTCGAGGTAGGCATCAAGGAAGACGGCCAGGCAGCTGCGGTCGCAGTCCTGGGCCTGCGCGGGCAGGGACAGGCAGGCGAGCATGGCAAGCATGGACAGGGTGATGGAGTGGCGCATGGGATTTCCCTTTTGTTTTTATACTGGAGGCCATGATTCTCTTATTGCCACGGCAAATATTCAAGAGAAGGCGGCTATTACTCAGTTTTCCGGAAGCACGGCGTTGTTACTGTTGCCGATCACCAGGGCCTCGATGTGGTCGGACAGTGCTGCCGCCGTCATGGGATTGCCGAACAGGTTGCCCTGGCCATAGCGGATGCCAAGGCCCACCAGAATGACCATCTGTTCGAATGTCTCGACGCCCTCGGCGATCGCCCACAGCTTGAGCTGTTCCGCCATCCTGACGATATGGGGGATCAGCGAGGACTTGATGGGTTCATGTTCCAGTTCTGCAATATAGCTGCGATCAATCTTGAGATAGGAGCAATTGAGTTTCTTCAGCTGACTCAGGTTGGAATAGCCCGTGCCGAAGTCATCGATGGAAATGGAAAGCCCGGCTTCCCGGATCTTGTCCAGGCTGTCCTGGCCGCCGATTTCATCCAGGTATTCCTCTTCGGTGATCTCCAGGGTCAGCGCAAATCGGGACTGGCGAACGGCATCCATCCTGATGATGTCATTGATGGCGCCCGAAATAATGTCAGCAGGAAAGATATTGATACTGACCCTGAAGCCGTCGGGCAGGTCCTGCTGGCTGTCCAGGTCCGGCAGGATTTTCCTGAACATCAGCCGGGTGAAATCAGCGGTGAGACCTGCATCCCGAATGGCGGGTAGATAGTCATCCGGCATGGCATCGCCGTAATCATCTGAAAAGCGCGACAACACCTCGCAACCGATGATACGGTTTTTTTCCATGTCGAATATGGGCTGGAACAGCCAGTAGTAGGCGTCATTGCGAAAACCATTGAGTACCCTGGCGGCCATGTGAAGCTGGCGGCGCTGCCAGGTATACACGAACCGCCCACTCATACTGCCAAGTGCCAGGCTCAGCAGTGAGAACAGGGCGAAGACGTTGGCATATTCACGGGCGATGTTGGCAGTGGAGGTGGTCTGTACCAGGCAGACGTACGTGCGCTCGGTATCGCAGCTCTCGTGATAGAAAAAACTGTCGTAGGAGAAATCCGCACTGGCCTTGTCCTGGAGGTACAGCCCCTGCGTGCCGTGCACATGGATGGTCTGCCCGGGGCTCCCTGGTTCACGGTACAGGATCTGCCAGTCGAACGGCGAACCGTCTGGCAGGGCGATAGTGCCGGGATCGACCATGGCGCTGTAATTGCCGAGTTTGAGAATGATGGCCGTGAAGGGCTGGCCGGTCAGGTCCAGGATGATTTTGCGGTTGACCCAGATCTGGGCGCCGGTAGCTGGCGATATGATATGCGGCGGCGGGCGTCGCACAGGCTCATCAAGCATGCCGCTGCCCGTGGAACAGGCACCGTCGCCCTCGATGTAAAACATGATCTGCCGCGGGTAGACGGCATTGAACTGGGCGATTTCCATGGCGTGCAGGTTTTCTGCGTCACAGGCTGTCAGGCCGAGTGCGTTCAGGGGGATCAAGGCGCCGTAGAAATCCTCGACGACGGTGTTGAACTGGTTGAAGAGCCAGTCAGCCTGTTCCTGCTGGTTGCCGCGAATGTAGGTGATGAAGGCGCCCAACAGGATGGCGGCGGACAGGAGACCCAGGAGTATGCCGGCCAGGTAGGGATAGCTTTTCTTGAACTGCGCGATTTGCGGCACGTCCTGTACTCCGTCACGACCCTGTTAGCTAACTATCTGTTTGCAGGAGGGTTTCCGGAGCATATCAGCATGACATGGTGCTTTCACCCCAATTCAGCCGCACTGGTCGCAGACCTGGGGAATATTCCGAGGGTTGTGCCAGGGGGAGACAGGGCGGCCTGGCAGGCTCAGGCCGGAGTCAGTGTGGCTTCGTCGCTGATGGTGCGCGGCGTGACCTTCTTGCCGTGCATGTCCTCGAGGATCACGTACAGGCAGGGAATCAGCAGCAGCGTGATGACCGTGGCGAAGACAATGCCAAAGGCCAGGGAGGTCGCCATCGGAATCAGGAACTGCGCCTGCATGCTGGTTTCCAGGAGAATCGGCAACAGGCCGAAGAATGTCGTCAGCGAGGTCAGCAGGATGGCCCTGAAGCGGCGGATGCCGCCGTTGACCACTGCATCGATGATGGGGGTGCCCTTGCGCTTGGCCTTGTTGACGAAATTCACCAGGATGATGCTGTCGTTCACGACCACGCCAGACAGCGCGATGATGCCGAGGAAGGACATGAAGTTCACCGGTATCCCGACTACCAGATGGCCGACGATGGCGCCGACGATGCCAAAGGGAATCACGCCCATGATCATCAGCGGCTGCGTGTAGGAGCGCAGTGGAATGGCCAGCAGGGCATAGATGCCGAAAATGGCGAACAGCATGCCGCGGGCCATGTCCTGAATAATGCTGGCCTGTTCGGCGGTGCCGCCGTCTTCACGATAGTCGACGCTCGGGTAGCGTGATTTCAGTTCCGGGAAGAAATTGTTCTTGATGTCCGTGTTTACCACGTTCGGCTCCACCATCGATTCGATGATGTCGGCGTTTACCGCTACAGAACGTTCGCCTTCCACGCGGTTGATCTGTGCGTAGCCTGGCTGCATGTCGAAGTCGGCGATGGACGAGAAAGGCACGGCTTCGCCGTTGCTGGTGCGAATATACATGTCCTCCAGGTCGCCGATGGAGACGCGCTCACCCTCGGGATAGCGCACCATGACGCGCACCTCGTCGTCGCCGCGCTGCAGCCGCTGCGCCTGCGAGCCATAAAAGGCATTGCGCACCTGGGTGGACAGGTCGTTCAGGGTAAAGCCCATCACTTCGGCACGGGGCAGCAATTGCAGGCGCAGTTCGTCCTTGCTGTTCACGGCTTCGTTCTTGATATTGATGAGGCCGTTGTAGGTGCGCAGTTTCGCTTCCAGTTCCGCGGCGGCAGCGGTCAGCTCCGCCGGGTTGCTGCTCACCAGCTGGTAAGAGATCGGGTTGCCGCCGAATACCTGCCCTGCAGAGAAGGTCAGTGACTTGAGGCCGGGCATCTCACCGATGTAGTCCAGCAGGTATTGGGTGATGAGGTCCGAGTCGATCTGGTTGGCGACATCCTTGTCCATCTCGATAGCGGCCGTACCGGACGAGACGCCGCTGCCGACAATGATGAAATGGTCAACGATGTCTGTTGAGGTTTCACCGGTTTCGGTATCCTCGAATTCAAACTTGCCGTTAAGGGACAGGGCGGCCTGCTCGAGCTTGTTCATGATCGCGCGGGTCTGTAGCTCCGGACTGCCCTCGACCATGGTCACGGAAGCCTGGATGAAGTCACTGGGAATTTCCGGCAGGAAGACGACGCGGACGATACCGCCTGCCATCAGGCCGGCCGAAACGATGAGAACGCCAACGAATGAAGACAGTGTTATCCAGCGGTACTTGATGCAGCGGCGCAGCCAGGGTACGTAAGTGTTGTGCACGTAGGTGCTGAGCTTGTCGTTGCACCACACGGGAATCCTGCTGAACCAGCTGTTCGCGTTCGGACGGCCAAAGTGCACCAGGTGTGACGGCAGGATCAGCTTCGACTCGACCAGCGAGAACACCAGGCAAAGGATTACCACCCAGCCGATGGACTCGGTGAAGGCAGCGGCGAAGCCGCTGATCATCAGCAGGGGCATGAAAGCGACGATGGTGGTGAGCACGCCAAACGTGGCTGGCAGGGCGACCCGGTTGGCGCCATGTACGATGCTGTCTACGCTGTGGCCATACTTGGACATGCTGTGATGGGCGCTTTCACCAATGATGATGGCATCATCCACCACGATTCCGAGCACCATGATGAATCCGAACAGGCTGAGCATGTTCAGGTCCAGTCCCACGGCAGGCATCAGGGCAAAGGCGCCGAGGAAGGAAATGGGTATGCCGACGATGACCCAGAAAGCCAGTTTCAGTTCCAGGAAGAGGCTTAGGATGATCAGTACGAGCAGGGCGCCCATCAGCAAATTGGTTGTCATCAGGTCGAGGCGATCCTGCAGGTAGTAGGACGTGTCGGCCCAGACATTCATTTGGATGCCTTCGGGCAGTGCCTGGCTGCGCTCGGCAACGAAATTGCGCACGCTTTCGGTGACCTGGAGCATGTTCTGGTTGCTGGTTGTCTGTACCGTCAGGCTGATGGAGGGGTGGCCGTCGAAGCGGGCGTAGGTCTCGGTATCCTCGAAACCGTCGACGATGGTGGCGATGTCGCCGAGCGTCAGGATGGTGCCGTCAGTCGTGGTCATCAGGACGATCTTGTCGAAATCCTGGTAGTTGTAGGCCATGGCCTGTGTACGCACGAGAATCTCTCCACCCTCGGTGTCGATGGAGCCGGCCGGCAGGTCCAGGGAGGACATGCGGATGCGCTGTGCGATCTGGTCCAGGCTCAGGCCGTATTTGAGCAGGGTGTTTTCGGACACCTCGATGCCGATTTCATAAGGGCGGTCGCCGGCCAGGCGCACGGAAGTGACGTTGTCCAGCTCCAGAAGCTCATCGCGGATCTGCTGGGCCAGTTCTTTCTGGCTGACGGGGTTGATGTCGCCGTAAACCTCTATGCGCAGGGCATCATTGCGGATGAGGGTACGTGAGACAGAAGCCGGCTCGGCATCGATAGGGAAATTGATGATACCGTCCACGCGCGTTTTGACATCATTGAGTACTTCGTTGATGTCATAGGACTCGGCCACTTCCAGTGTGACGCTGCCGCTGCCTTCACGGGCGACCGAGCGCACGGTGGTGATGCCGTCCACATCTTCCACGGCTTCTTCGATAAGAATGATAATACCTTTTTCCACGTCGGCCGGGGTGGCGCCAGGGTAGGCCATGCTGATCTGGATGATCGGCAGGTCGAAATCCGGCATCGACTTCTTGGTGATGGTGGCGACGGAATAAAGTCCTGACAGGATGATGATGATCATCATCAGGTTGGCCGCAACATGATTGTTGGCGAACCAGTTGATCAGACCTTGTTCTACTTTGGGTTTGCTGGCCATGGTGTCTCTCTGGGTCCGGGGGCGGGTTACTGGAGCGCCTGCAGCGACAGGCCGCTGCTTTCCATCGTGTTGACCTGAACGAGCGCGCCGTTCAGCGGGTTTTCCAGGCGAGTCAGGATGACACGGTCACCGTTTTCCAGGCCTCCCGAGATATAGACATCGTCACCATTGATAGTGAGTACGTCCACGTCCTTTGGCCGCAGGCGGCCTTCGGTATCCGCAGTCCAGATAACATTGTTGGCCTGGAGGGTGTAGCGGGGCAGTACCACCACATCTTCAAGCACTTTTCCTTTTATGCTGGCGGTGACGTAAGTCCCGATACGCAGGGGCTCGCGGGACCAGCCGTCGCCGTTGTCGTAAAGGTTGTACGGATCTTCTACCTGCACCACGCTGAACAGGACGCGGGTGCGGGTATCCAGCACACCTTCGGTACGGGTGAGGTTGCCAGTCCAGTGGTAGTCGCGGCTGCCAATGCGGCTGACCAGGTCGACTTCCGGCGCATTTGCCAGGTCGCCATTGCCGGCAAAATTACTGGTGGCGGCAGGCAGGTCGAGGAAAGCGATCTTGCCTTCGGGAATCGGCAGCCTGACTTCGGCATAATCCACGGCAAAGGTTTCGGCAATGGCAGCACCGGTTGTCACGTACTGGCCGATATCGGTGTTCTTGGCACTGACCAGTCCGTCGTAGGGTGCGATGATCGTGGTTTTGGACAGGTCGGTCCTGGCCTGTTCGAGATCGGCTTCGGCCGATTCCAGCCTGGCTACGGCTTCGGCCATTTGCGGTTTGCGCAGGTACAGCTCCCTGGCTCGTATGCGTGCACGTTCGCTCTCGCTCATCCTGTCCCATTCCCGCTGGGCGACATCGCCCTGGCCACGCTCCAGTTCGAGCTGGCTGCGGGCGGCGGCGACAGCGGCTTCCGCGCGACTGACGGCGGCACGGTAATCGAGGTCGTCAAGCTGCAGCAGTACATCGCCCTTGCGGAAGAAACCGCCGGCGACAAAGGCAGGGGACACGGAGACGACCTGGCCGGAAACTTCAGAGACCAGGTTGGTGCGTGTGCGCGGTTCCACGGTGCCCTGGGAGGCGACAACGATGGCGGCGTCCTGCACCACCACGGTGACGGCATCAACGACAACGGCAAGTTGCTGCGGTTCGTTCTGTTCCGCTTCCGGGCGGAGCTGCCGCAGCATGACGGCAATGACGAGCGCTGCAATAATGATGACGGCAGGAAGCAGCTTTTTCAGCATCAGAAGATCCTTTCAATAATCAAAAAACCGGTAACCGTGCCCGTCACGCCTGGGGTTGGTGCCCTGTGCATTACGGGACCGGGTTATGGCAAATTTACGCACCGTGGACCGGGACTGTCCGACTTGTTCTTCCGGG
>CAZVSC010000050.1:6304-11580 GCA_964629325.1 uncultured Enterobacteriaceae bacterium | reverse complement strand
CCGGGCTGTCGGAACCTGGCTATCATTACGGCCAACCGGCTGATTCGGATTAGTTTTTAAAAAAGTGACTCACGAGTCATTATTTGGCGTGCATCTTACCCGTAACACCGGGCCATGACAACGGCAAACCCGCCGCAATTGTGGAAATATAGGGGTTACGCACCCTGGCTACGGGTGTCAGCAGAAGGGTATGGATCAGGCGGCCTGGTAGGGCAGCGAGGTAAAGGTGTTGAGCAAGGCCTGCCAGTTCCTGCGCTTGCCCTGCAATTCCACCTTCAGCAGCCGGTAGCGCTGGCGCATGTTTTCCAGTTCAAGCTCGGGGAACTTGGAATGCAGCTCCTCGGATAACTGCTTTGACAGCTTGTCGGACTTCGCCTGGTACCACTGCTGTCTGAATTCCGCCCAGTGATTGAGCGTGTCGACCAGCTGGCGGTACTCGTGCTCGAGTTTCTTGCGCCAGGTGCGGGAATCGAATACCTGCTCGCATTTGCTCAGCGCCGCCTGGTACTGCACTTCCAGGCGGGTCAGTTCCTGCCGGTAAGGTGAGCACATGCGCAGCTCCCTGGCCAGGCCAATCCAGGAACACGAGCGTATCAGCCACTTGGTCGGATCCCAGTGGTACCACCTGATGCCATTGCGGTAATCCCAGGCAAACGTGTGGTGGTAGTTGTGATAGCCCTCACCGAAAGTGAACAGGGAGATGAACCAGTTGTCACGGGCGGTCTGCAGGGGATCGTAATCACGGGTACCCCACATGTGAGCGGCGGAATTGATCAGGTAGGTGAAATGCTGGCTCAGCGTCAGGCGCAGGAATCCGGCGAGCAGGAAGCTGCCCCAGATATCGCCGTGAAGCACGCCAAGCAAGACTGGCACGCCCACGTTCATGAGCAGCAGCAGGGCAAGGTAATGCTTGCGCTGCCAGACCAGGATAGGGTCCTTGAACAGGTCCTGTACATTGCTGACATCCTCACGGGTGGCATCCCAGTCACGGATCATCCATTCGAAATGGGAATACCAGAAGCCCTTGCCGGCGGAATAGGGGTCCTTTTCGTCATCGTCCACGTGCAGGTGGTGGCGGCGGTGGTCGGAGGCCCAGGTGATGCAGTCGTTCTGCAGGGCGCATGCGCCGCCAAGGGCAAAGATGAACTTGAGGATCGGGTGTGCCTTGTAGGATTTGTGCGACCATAGGCGGTGGTAGCCCGCCGTGATGGACATTTCACAGAACACCATGAGGACCAGGAACCAGGCCCACTCGTAGGCATCATAGCCATACCGGATGCCGTACCAGGGCACGATGGTCAGCGCGACAAGCGGGGGGATGCCAAGAACGGCGAGATTCAACCAGCGGATGGGGGGCTTGGGCGTGTCGGAAGACATGATCTGGATTTGTTGGCCTTGGTCTGTTTTGATGAGGTCCCAGGAGAAAACTAGCACGGATAAAGCGGACAGGTAAACCGGCAAAAACCGAGGAAAACGGTTGCCGGGGTTCGAACAGGCAGGATGGATTCGCTATAATCCGCTATCGCCCATTTCCTGCTAGAAAGAAGCTTCATGTCATCAGGCAGTTACCCAATTAAAACCCTCGATATTCCGTTCAGAAAAAAACCTGATCCCCTGCGCCAGCTGATGACCCGTGTGCTGATCGGCATGGGAGTCAACCTGCTGGCCGTAGGTATGGCGCATGGCCAGGATGGGGCCGTTGAGGAAATTATCGTCGAGGACACGGTGGGTGGCGCATACCGCATCGACCAGAGCTCCATCGGCAAGTTCACCGAACCCCTGCTGGATACCCCGCAGTCGGTTACCACGATTTCCTCGCAGCTTATGGAAGACCGCAATGTCATGAGTCTCGACGATGCCTTGCGCAACGTGCCGGGAATCACCCTGGGCGCCGGGGAGTTCAGCTGGCAGGGCAACAACCCGTTTATTCGCGGTTTTTCCTCGCGCAATGACATGTTCCTCGACGGTATGCGTGATCTGGGCAGTTACGCCCGCGACCCCTTCAACCTGGAATCCGTGGAAGTTTTGCTGGGCCCGTCCTCGATGGTCTTTGGCCGCGGCTCCACCGGGGGGGTAATCAACCAGAGCACGAAGAAACCCATTGACCAGGAACTGCGCAGCCTGCACGTGAATCTGGGCAATGCGTCTACGGCCAGGGCCACGGTCGATCTCAACCAGCCACTGGGTATCGGCAGCGGTACGGCCCTGCGCCTCAACCTGCTTGCCCACAGCAGCGATGTTCCGGGCCGTGACACCGTGGAAACCGAGCGCTTTGGCATTGCGCCCAGCCTGAGCACGGAACTCGGCAGTGCCACCCGGCTTACGCTGAGCTACATGCATCTGGCAAGTGACAGCATTCCGGATTATGGCATGCCCTGGATCAGCAATCGTCCCCCGCGAGTGGACAGGGAAAATTTCTATGGCTTCGACTCCGATTACCTGGAAACCGAGGCTGATGTATTTTCAGGTATTCTCGAGCACGAATTCAGCCGCGCCTGGTCGCTGAACGCCCAGTTGCGCTATGCCAATTACGGGCGGCGCAGCTTCATCACAGAACCCCAGGTGGGGCCGTCATTCACCCAGGCCGACGCGCCGGACAGCGTGACGGTCGAGCGCATGATTTTCACCGGACAGAGCGATGAAAGCATGCTCCAGGGGCAACTGAATCTGCGTGGCGATTTCACGACAGGCAACGTGGAGCATGCCCTTATCACCGGCATCGAGATTGCCAGTGAGGCATCCGACCCTTCATTCGGTTTCGCCTCGCAAACCCCGTATTTCGATTACGGCATACCGGTGCCGGCGACCAATCTTGCAAACCCGGTCGCCGGTTCCTATACCGGCATCACGGCGACACGGCTGACCTCGGACGCAGACAGTGACACCGTGGCCGCCTATTTGCTCGATACCCTCAAGTTCGGTGATGGCTGGCAACTCAGCCTGGGTGTGCGCTGGGACCGTTTCGAGACAGGCTATGCCGAGCGTCGCCTTGATGTGGACGGACTGCAAACCTCGAGCAACCGTTTTGACACCAGCGATAGTGAATTAAGCTACCGCACGGCCCTGGTATACAAACCGGTGGAGAATGGCACGCTGTATATTGGTTGGGGCACTTCGTTCAACCCGTCCGCTGAATCCGTTTCCTTTATCAACAGTGGCAGAGGGTTGACCGTTGGTGATGTGGCGCTGGACCCCGAAGAAAACGAGAGCCTCGAGTTCGGCATCAAGTGGAGCCTGCTCAACGACAGGCTGCTCGTGGACGGAGCCGTGTTTCGCATCACCAAGGACAACGCGCGCGTGGCCGACCCGCTCAATCCTGGATTCAATACCCTGGCCGGCAGGCAGGAGATAAAGGGATTGTCACTGAACATGAGCGGCGGTTTCGGTGACATCCTGCATTTCACGGCCGGCTATACCCGGCTTGATGATGAACAGCGTAACACTATCAACGGTACTACAGGCCGCATAAACAACGTGGCACAGAACAGTTTCTCCTTCTGGCTGAACTGGGCGACGGGCGAGCGCTTCGATTTCGGCATTGGTACACGCTACATGGATGACAGGGTCTTCGGCGCCAAGCTCGCCGACGATTACTGGGCTCTCGATGCGATGATGAAATACCAGTATTCAGCCACCTTCACCTACAAGCTCAATCTCACCAATCTTGCCGACGAGTACTATTTCGACCAGTTGCATCCCTGGCATGTCATCCCCGGACCGGGCCTTGGCGCCGTTTTTGCTGTAAATTTCGACTACTGACCCGTCATCCCGGAACTGTCGATGCTGATACACCTTACCCAGGTACTGAACAAGGAAGAACTGGCGCAGTGCCGTTCCGCCCTGGCAAACGTGGAGTGGGCCGATGGCCGGGGCAGTGCCGGCTACCTGTCCCGGGCCGTTAAAAACAACCGCCAGCTGCCTGACAACCATCCCGTGGCCCGCGAACTGGGAGAACTGGTCGTCAGGGCGCTGGACCGCAATGAGCGCTTTACGGCTGCTGCGCTTCCGCAGAAGCTGGTACCGCCGTTGTTCAACTGCTATGAAAGCGGTGGTGAATATGGCCGCCATGTCGATGGCGCCATTCGTCCAGTGACAGGCACTCCGTACCGGGTGCGCACGGATCTCTCTGCCACCCTGTTCCTGTCCGACCCCGATTCATACGAAGGCGGGGAGCTGGTCATCGAGGGCAACCCGGGTCCGGCCGAGGTCAAGCTTGCCGCCGGCGATATGATCCTGTACCCGGGCACGAGTGTTCACGGCGTCAGGCCGGTCACATCCGGCCGCCGGCTGGCCGCCTTCTTCTGGATCCAGAGCATGGTGCGCAGCGACCAGCACCGCACCATTCTCTATGAACTGGACAACGCCATCCAGGAGGTCGCGTCAGCATCACCCGACCAGCCGGCGCTCACCAACCTGGCAGGCGTCTATCACAATCTGTTGCGGGAATGGGCGGATACGTGAAGAACAGAGGAAAGAGACAAGAGGCAAGAGGCAAGGAACTGCAGGCGGATATTTACGCTTTATCCTTTTATCGGTTTATCCCTTTATCGATCCGCAACCATGACTGAATCCAAACGTTTAAATACCGATCTGGAAGATTTATTGACTGATCTGCAGACACGTCTGGCATTCCAGGATGAAACCATCAACGAGCTAAACGACGTGGTCACCGACCAGCAGCAACAGATCGACAGGCTGCGTGAGGAACTGCGAATTTTCAGTGACAAGCTGAAAACGTTGGAAGAGTCGGTCGATACCGCCCCACAGGACGAAAAACCACCGCACTATTGAGTCAGCCGCAAGGAGCAAGGGGTTAAATAGTCGGCCCTGTATCCCTTTATCCTTTTATCCCTTTGTCGAAAATCTTGATTCCTGAGTGGTGTCGGCAAACGGCCTTGCGGCCTATGCCGACCTGCAAGCGTCGAAGAATCATCCCTTTATGGCTGTCACTTCCTCGGCCTGCGGGCCCTTCGTTCCCTCTGATACGGCAAATTCCACGCGCTGCCCCTCACGCAGGATGCGGTGGCCATTGCCCATGATAGAGCGGAAATGAACGAAGATGTCTTCGCCATTGTCGCGGGTTATAAAACCGAACCCCTTGCTGGCACTGAACCACTTCACGCTGCCGGTTTCCTTGTTGCCGCTACTGGCGGGTTTGCTGCGTGTCTTTTTCTGCCTGGCCGGGGCGTGTGCCGCGCCTTCAGCGGAACAGACCCAATAGCAGCTGAAACAGCCGCCGAGAAATGCGCTGGCGAAAACGGCGAGCGGTTGGGGAA
>CAZVSC010000050.1:0-6204 GCA_964629325.1 uncultured Enterobacteriaceae bacterium | reverse complement strand
AGCGGTTGGGGAAAAAGTGTGTAGAAGTCGATAAAAAATGCGAGTGCGCAAAGCACGATCGCCACTATTAATGAAGCAATAATGATTTTGGTGTTCATGGCTGGCTCTTTGGTATTGGTAATTTTTCTTGTTCTTATTTTCTTGTTATTACTGCAGTGGTGAGGAATAAAAAAATATCTCACCGCAGCATGCGCACGATGGTAACACTATCGAAAGCGGGATTTAAAGACTGGGCGGCGATTACCGGGACGGTGTGCCCCGGCAGGAATTCAAGGCAGGGGCCTACAGGGGGATCGGAATGCCGCCGGCGCGAATTTCGACGTCGGTATCCTTGTCGCTGCCTTCGATTTCGCTCGGTGGTGCATCGCATTCCTCGAGGATGGTATTCATCCGGCTCTTGTCCCTGGCAAAGAGGTCAAGATCATACTTGAGCGAGACGTCACGCCAGGCGATGGCGTAATCGCAGTGGTAACTTTCTTGCGGCGGACGCCAGCTGCCTATGCCGCGATCGCGTTTCTTCTCGTGGATGTCACGACCGACGGCGATCAGGTTAAGCGGGTCGTTGGCAAACTGCATGCGCTTGTTGTCGTCCCACTGGTAGCCGTTGGAGGCGTTGGCGTAGACCGGCGAAATGATATGGTCGATCTCGAGGCGAGCGGCGCGGTCAAACACGTCGCCGGTATAGGGGTCGGTCCATTTGCCCATCCGGACCTCGCATTGGCGCGGGTTGGAATACGTGACGGGTACTTCGCTGGTGGCAACGAGTATCTGGGTGCGAACGGTCTGACAGTCACCGGTGACGATCCAGTGCGGCCAGTCTTCCTCGAGGTAAAACAGGTCCTGTTCCCGGTTGGTCAGCCGCGAGCGGCTGGCGGGCATGAAATCGTTGCGGTTCGGTGCCTGGCGGCAATTACCCTGGTGGCAATGGTAAAAGCCGAAGGGGTCCCAGTGACCGCCGTTGCGGTCAACGCCCTTGTCAAAATGGGCGCCGGCGCTGGCGCTAACCAGGCTGGCTATGGCCAGGGGGATGATCTGTTTCAGGTTCGCCATGGCGCTCTCCTGATATGATGCAGGGGTTGAACTATGTTTCGAAACGGGCGAAGAAAATCTATTTAAAACAGCAGGTTATGGCTTATTGTCACAACTGCTCAAGCTTGCCGACCTGCTCCTGGAGCTGGTTCAGGGTTGCCTGGGCATTAGACAGTTTTTCCTTTTCCTTCGCAACCACGTCGGCCGGGGCATTATCGACAAACCTGGCGTTGCCAAGCTTGCCGGACAGACGGGCGATTTCCTTTTCCAGCTTGTCCCGTTCCTTGGCCAGGCGACCGAGTTCAGCGGCCACATCGATAAGACCGGCCAGGGGCACGAGAACTTCCATATCACCGACCACCTGCATGGAGGCCGGCGGTGCGGCGGCCGGATCATCTAGCCAGGACACGGATTCGAGCTTGGCCAGCTTGACCAGGAACTGTGCATTGTTGGCCAGGTATTGCCTGTCGCGGTCTGCACCCTTGGTCAGAAGCACCGGGATATCGCGAGCGGGCGATATATTCATTTCTCCGCGAATGTTGCGTACGGCGATGATGACACCCTTCAGCCATTCCACTTCATTGTCGACTTCGGGGTCGCTGCTGCGGGCATCCTGCACGGGGTAGGGCTGGAGCATGATGGTGTCGCCTGCTATGCCGAGCAGGGGTGCGGCCTTCTGCCAGATTTCCTCGGTGATATAGGGCATGAAGGGGTGCAGCAGGCGCAGACTCTGCTCGAGTATGTCCAGCAGGGTGTGGCGTGTGGCGTTCTTCTGCGCGGCGGTGGCGTTGTCGTCCCAGAGCACCGGCTTCGACAGTTCCAGGTACCAGTCGCAGTATTCGTTCCAGAAGAAATCGTAGATGGCCTGTGCGACGAGGTCGAAACGGAACACGGCGACGGCATCTTCCACCTTCCTCAACGTGTCCTGCAGCTTCGACCGTATCCAGATGTCTACCTGCGAGTAATCCGAGCTGCTGGCGGGCGCGGAGACGTTTTGCTCCTCCACCTGCATGAACACGTAGCGCGCGGCGTTCCAGATCTTGTTGCAGAAGTTGCGGTAGCCCTCGATGCGGCCCATGTCGAAGTTGATGTCGCGTCCGGTGGATGCGAGTGAATAGAACGTATAGCGCAGGGCATCGGTGCCGAAGGCCGGGATGCCGTCGGGGAATTCCTTGCGCGTTTTCTTCTCGATCTTCGCGGCCAGTTCCGGCTGCATCATATTGCTGGTGCGCTGGGAGACCAGCTTATCCAGATCGATGCCGTCGATGAGGTCAATGGGGTCGAGCACGTTGCCCTTGGATTTCGACATCTTCTGGCCTTCGCCATCACGGATGAGGCCGTGGATGTAGACCTTTTTAAAGGGGATCTGTCCGGTGAACTTCAGGGTCATCATGATCATGCGCGCGACCCAGAAGAAGATGATGTCGAATGCAGTGACCAGTACGTTGGTGGGATGGAAAGTGCGCAGTTCCTCGGTATCCTCGGGCCAGCCCAGCGTCGAGAAGGTCCACAGGGCGGACGAGAACCAGGTATCCAGGACATCCTCGTCCTGGGTCAGCGGCAGGTCGGCGGCGAGGGCGTATTTTTCGCGAACATGCTCCTCGCTGCGGCCAACATAGATATTGCCCGCCTCGTCGTACCAGGCCGGAATGCGGTGTCCCCACCAGAGCTGGCGGCTGATGCACCAGTCCTGCAGGTCGCGCATCCAGGCAAAGTAGGTGTTCTCCCAGTTCTTCGGCACGAATTCGATGTCACCGTTTTCCACGGCGGCAATGGCGGGCTTTGCCAGGCTTGCCACCGCCACGTACCACTGGTTGGTCAGGTAAGGTTCGATGACGACGCCGGAACGGTCGCCGCGCGGCACCTTCAGCTTGTGATCCTCGATCTTCTCCAGCAGGCCGGCCTTCTGCATGTCGAGCACGATCTGCTTGCGGGCGATGAAGCGGTCGAGACCGGCATAGGCATCCGGCGCATTGTCGTTGATGGCGGCATCCACGGTCAGGATGTTGATCATCGGCAGGTTGTGGCGCTTGCCGATCTCGTAGTCGTTGAAATCGTGGGCAGGCGTGATCTTCACGCAGCCGGTGCCGAACTCGGGATCCACATAATCGTCGGCAATGACGGGAATCTCGCGATCGCACAGCGGCAGCATGATGGTCTTGCCGATCAGCGCCTTGTAGCGCTCGTCGTCCGGATGCACGGCCACCGCGGTATCGCCCAGCATGGTCTCCGGACGCGTGGTGGCGATGACAATGTGATCCTTGCCGTCGGCAGTTTTGGCGCCATTGGCGAGGGGATAGCGGAAATACCAGAAGTTGCCGTTCTCTTCCTCGGACACGACTTCCAGGTCGGAGATGGCAGTGTGCAGTTTCGGGTCCCAGTTCACCAGGCGGTTGCCGCGGTAGATAATGTCCTCGTCATAGAGGCGGATGAACACTTCCTCGACTGCACGGGACAGTCCTGCGTCCATGGTGAAACGTTCGCGCGACCAGTCGATGCTGGAGCCGAGGCGGCGCAACTGGCGGGTGATGTTGCCGCCGGATTCCGCTTTCCAGTCCCATACTTTTTCGACGAATTTTTCCCGGCCGAGATCGTGCCGGGTCTGCCCTTTGGCCGCGAGCTGGCGCTCGACCACCATCTGTGTCGCGATGCCGGCATGATCGGTGCCCACCTGCCAGAGTGTGTTGCACCCCTTCATGCGGTGATAGCGGATCAGCGCATCCATGATGGCGTTGTTGAAACCATGGCCCATGTGCAGGCTGCCGGTCACGTTGGGTGGCGGGATGGCGATGCTGTAGGGTGTGCCGGTGCCGGAAGGGGCGAAGTAGCCGCTGGCCTCCCATTTTTCGTACCAGGATTTTTCGATCTCAAAGGGCTGGTATGTTTTATCCATTACTGCGTGACTGCCGTGATACCTGTCGTGGAAAGCCGCGCATTATAGCCTTTCGGCCAGGGAATGCCCAAGGCGGCGGACAGTAACGTGCGGCAGGTGTGGAAACGGGAAAGTGCCGCTTATGGGAAAGTCGCTATCTATAAAAGTCACTATTGCCCGGCTGGCAGGGCAAAGGCGGTGATGGTGTCGCCGATAGCCACGGCAATATACTGGCGGCCGTCGAATTCGTAGGCCATGGGGGAGCCGCGCCAGCTGTCCACATTGGCCTGGAACTGCCACAGGACCTCGCCGGTGGCGGCTTCGGCGGCCATGAAGGAGCCGCTTTCCTCATCAAAGAACACCAGGCCGCTGTCGGTGGTCAGCACGCCGGGGAAATGCCGGCCGGCTGTCGGTCCATGGGGAATGTCGATGACAATCTCGCCCGTGTGAATATCGATGGCCCGCAGGAACCGGTTGTTTTCACCGCCGGGAACATCCCGGGCCACACCCCCCATGTAACTCTGGTGGGGACGCCATTCCTGGTCGCGCTCCGAAAACAGGTTGCAGGCTTCCAGCGCCTGGACGTAATACAGGCCGGTCTCGGCAATGTAGCCGGTAGAGTACCAGTTGGTGGCGCCGATCAGGCCGGGACATACCAGTGTTTCCCCGGTAGGGGTGACGGGTAGTTCTTTCAGGATGGGGCGGCCGTCATCACCGATGCCTTCGGCCCAGTTCAGCCCTGCAATGAAGGGTCTGGCCAGCAGCAGTTCACCGCTGACCCTGTCCAGCACATAAAAAAAGCCGTTGCGGTTGGCCTGCACAAGAAGCTTGCGCGGCCGACCTTCCCAGTCGGCATCGATCAGGGCGATGGGCTCCTGGGCATCCCAGTCATGGGTGTCATGCGGAGTGAACTGGTAGTGCCACAGCAATTCACCGGTGTCGGCATCCAGTGCCACCACGCTGTCGGTATACAGGTTGTCGCCTTCGCGCTTGGCGCCATACATGTCCGGCCCGGGATTGCCGACCGGCCAGTACAGCACATTCAGCTCAGGATCGAATGAACCGGTCATCCACGTGGCGCCCGCCCCGTGCTCGATGGCCTCGGCATTGGGCCAGGTTTCGGAACCGGGTTCGCCCCAGGCGGGTATCGTCCAGAAGCGCCAGGCTTCCTCGCCGGTATCCTGCCGGTAGGCCGATATGAAGCCCCGCACGCCTTCATCACCGCCGGCATGGCCGCCGATGACCAGGTCATTGAACACCAGTGGTGCGTTGGTGCTGTTGTAGTTGTCGTTCCAGTCCGCCATGGTCGTCTCCCACAGCAGGGCGCCGTCAGCCTTGCTGAGGGCGACCATATGGGCATTGTCAGTGAGGAAGAAAACGCGATCGCCCGCCACAGCTACGCCGCGATTGGCGCCAAAGGTGGCATTGCCGGACAGGCCCGCGGTGAAGGCGCGTTCCCATTGCCAGATCTGGCGCCCGCTGCCGGCATCCAGGGCCCACACAGAATTGCGATAGGACACATACATGACGCCGTCCACCACCACCGGTGTAGTCTGCACCATGCCCGGGGCATCCAGGTTGAATGTCCAGGCCGTCCCCAACTGGTGGACATTGTCTGGCGCGATTTCATCCAGCGGTGTGTGCCGGTAACCGCGCGTGTCACCATGGTAGCTGGGCCAGTCGAAGGTGCTGGTCACTTCCCGGTAACGTCCTTCGGGTATGCGGCGCAACAGGTGTATACGGCCGTTGTCATCACGCAGTTGCAGGTCGTTGTAGCCCTCGCCGGTGACAGTGCCTTCCAGGGTGGCGCCATTGTCCAGGGTCAGGATGCGGCGATCAGCCGCGGCTTCCGGGTTGAAGGCCCCGAAGGGGGCCACCGAACGCATATAGCCGATCAGCACGTACAGTTGATCCTCATCGATGTTGACAGGCGGCATGCCTTTGTCCGGGTTGCCCACGCGCAGGTAGGCTGCCAGGTCGTCATCGGTCAGGGCCGAGTAGGCCGCCACGATCGAGGGGCCGTATTCACCACCTGTGCCATCGCCGCCATGACAGCGCGCACAGTTGAGGTCGAAGAGTTCATGGCCGTCTTCCAGGGACTGCGCCATGACCGAACCGGTGCCTGTCGTGTAAAGGGTGATGGCCAGCAAGGCCGTTGAGCAGATGGGCTTGATCATGGTTTTCCCCTTATCTCGCGATTGGATGACGCGTGCTGTTGGCGGAAAGTAAGGTTATTGCTCGGGCAGAATCGGCAGCAGGCCGGTATCCAGGCCAAGGGCATCGAGGTCAAGACTTACGCCGTA